>JAZNPK010000008.1:0-31718 GCA_045589595.1 Victivallales bacterium | reverse complement strand
ATGTCAAGCTAAAATGCGGTACAATGTCAAATTGCTTTGATATTATTCCGAAAATAGTGCTGATACGCAATCAGCCCCATAGCGTGTCACCGTAGAAACAGAGAATGGACTTCTCAAATACAATGCGTGACCATTTATAATTTATGCGTCACATGCGAATGTTTGGTAATCAAAGAGTTACAAAAAAAGAGAATAAGTTTTGATTCGCATAAATATGCTCCACGATTTTTTCAAAACGATATCGGGGTATGAAGTTGAAAAGTTGAGAATATATACTATTGTAATACATCGTTCGGGACTTTCGTGTTAAATATTAAAGATTTGAGCGTTTTTAATATATAAAAAGTCCCGACAATTTCAATTAACTCCGGTAAATTTACCGGACAGTAGTGTTTAATTATAGGAAAAATCAGAAAAACAGATATTTCACAATGGCATGATAGTGGTTATCCGATTGGGCATCTGAACAGGAAAAGAAAAATCCGTGTTCAGTATTATCGTCATCCAGAAGCGTCAATTTATCTTCAACTTCAATGCTTTCAGGCAAGAAATCGGCAAGGGCTTCTTTGGCAAAATTCCAAGCGTCATCGCAGTTGTCAAATTCGTCTGTCGGCAAAGTTACCACATTGGTTTCATGTTTTACTGATTCCGGAACGATTTTAACACAAAAACATACAGCGTGCAACATCATAAATCTATCTTCCTTTCTATTTTTATTATGGTATTTTTTCAGCAATTTGCCAATTCTTTGAGAAAAATCTTTTTTGAGTGTTTTTTCGTCTTGTCGCTATCGACATCGTAATCGCTGCAGATCTGCCAGATTATCTTATCCACATTGTAGGCTCCGCTGCCGCAAAAGTTGTTTTTGTCTGCGGGGCAGACATTTGCTGCAAACTCGGCAACTCTCTTTACCAATGCCAGATCCATCGAATACGGAATCCCGTCAATCAGGGAAAATACGTGACACAGATGAATATCCGGCTTGGCTATGTTGCAGAGATGGGATTCTTTCAGAAAATCACACGACAGGGCAATACCGAATCCCGGGAACAGTTTCTGCATTTTCATGATTGTCTGGTATGGCTCACAAGTGTTTTCGTAGATAATTTCCTCATAAACGGAGACCTTTTGGCTTTTTGAACGGTCTTTTTGCGTTTTTTGCAATTCGTTAAAAATTTCCCCGACTGAGTCAGAATAAACGGAGACCTTTTGGCTTTTTGAACGGTCTTTTTGCGTTTTTTGCAATTCGTTAAAAAATTCCCCTACTGAGTCAGAAAAGATTTTGAAATTTTCTGTTTGCTCCTGCTCGAAACAGTAATCATTCAATTCGAGTTTTTCTATAAAAAGCAAGATACTTTCACAAAAACTTTTTAATGGCTTATTTTCTAAAAGGTTATCTTTAACTGCCGCATTCGCATTTTTAATTATATCATCGAAATCGAACCAGTCAATGATACTTCCGTTCCCTTTGCCGATTTTATGCCAAGTCGTATTGAGATAGCTTCTCAGAAAGCGGGCAAAAACTCTTTTTTTGGGATCTGTAAACAACTTTTGACCATCCCCGGCAGGACGGCACCAGTATGCTTCAAGTTGATTTTCTTTCCGTTTCCCGTCAAGCCAACCGCAAGATTCCTTATAAAAATTTTCGATAAATTCCCATACTTTTTTGTCAAAATCAGGATTGCTCATACAGTCACCTCATTTCCTGTTAAATATTTTCAACATCAAAATTACTTTGCATTGCCAGCGGACATTGCTGCTTTGGGGATATTATAGCAGACCGACTGCGACAAAAGTTGTCACAGTGAAACAGAAAAGAAGAAAATTTGTTATTTTTTTGTGCCATCGTGAACTTTTATGGTTTGTTTTGCCCGTTTTATGACCTCTGCGGCGAGTTCGGGATGATTGAGCAGTTCAGCATTACCGCCTTCGGCAAGGATGTAATTAACGATCTTATATTCAGGTGCGGCAGCAATTTTTACGATAAAATGATCGCCGTCTTTCTGTTGTGCTATTACATCAAACTGCTCACCGATAAATTTATATGCTTCTATCCCCAAACGCAATTCAATATCCTTTACCATCGGAAAATCAAAAATCTCCCGGCGGTTGACGGCATCTATGATTTTGCGGTCAGGAGTGTATTTTTCCTGACACATTACAGTTTTTTGTATACGGTGTACTGCGAATGTTCCCGGTTTTCTTGCTTTTTGCGGGATAGAAGAACCGTTTTTACTGCGGGTAACAGCTTTCAAATACCAGTTCCCCTCATAGAAGACAAGGGCATGAGGTTCAATGACCCGTTCTGAAATATTCCCCATGATCTGTTCATAGGTAATATTCAGACATTGCTGTTTTTGCCATGCATGAAAAACGGTGTCGAAAACTTCAGGAGCTATGACGGTATTTGATCCCAGTGCCACCAAAGAAAGAAGTTGGGTATATTCATCCAACCCTTTCTCATTTACGGCAAGAAGCGAATCCACAGCGGAACGCATTTTTTCTTTTACCGGAGGCGGCATTATATTTTCAGCAATTCTTGCGCCAAGGACTGCCGATTGCATTTCATCATCTTCAAGGAACGGAATATCAATACTCCAATCCGGAATGGTCAAATAGTAACCTTTATTGCTGTAATCATATTCAATAGGTGCATTGTATTCGGATTTCAGGAACGCAATATCACGCAGAAAAGTCCGGCTGGAAAGTTTACAAACTCCGGCGATATCCATCTTTTTCATTTCCGCGACAAAGCGAGAGAAATTAGGATAACGGTTTTCTTTGAGCATCGCAATCAGATGCTTGATTCTCCGGATATTATATTTTTTCATTGAAACCTCAAAGTTACAACTGTGTTACTGTAATGTACATCCATAAATCTGATGTTCAAATCGGCGTATGTGAAATATTACTTTTTTACATACGATGTTGTTCTTCCGGAGCCGACTTTAATGATTTCACCTTTGTCAAGCATCTCTTTCAAAGTCCGTTCGATCATGGAAATGCTTATATCAGGACAGGTGTTGGCAATATCCGACTTGCTGATTTTTCCCAGTTTCTGTTCAAATATCAATCGGATGCGATCGGTTTTGTTGAGTTTGCCGGTAACAATATGTTCAACTCTGTTTTCAAATTCACGATATGATTTGAGAATGATGCCCAGCATATAACGCATAAAGGGCATATAATCATTCGTACCGCCGTTCCAATTTGCACTGCTCTGCTGCAATGTTTCATAATAGGTTTCTTTGGATTGTTCAATGAGTTTTTCCAAACTGATATATTTCCCGACAATATAACCATTCTGATAAAGCAGCAGCAAAGTAAGCAAACGGCTCATGCGTCCATTGCCGTCATTGAACGGATGAATGCAGAGAAAATCAAAAACAAACAATATTGCAAGCATCAATGGATCGCAAACACCAATGGCAAGAGCGTTCCTGTAAGCCGTGCAGAGTTCTTCCATTGCCTGTGGTGTTTCAAACGCAGTTACCGGAGTAAAACGGATATGCTGATTGCCTTTGGAATCCGTTTCTGCAATCAGATTATCGCTGTTTTTCCAATGTCCTCCAATGCCGGGAGCTTGAAAGGAATACAAATCACGATGCAGCTGCAAAATAGAGTTCGGTGTCAGCGGAATATACTCATAACTTTGGTGGATCGTGGCAAGAACATCCCGATATCCGGCAATCTCTTCTTCATTGCGGTTGACCGGTTGTGATCTTTTCATAACCAGCTCTTTTAACCGGGCATCAGAAGTAAAAATACCTTCAATACGGTTTGAAGCATCGGTGCTTTGAATGATTGCAACTTCAAGCAGCGTTTTCAAGATATCCTTCTTGGCAGTAATATACAAATCCTGTTTCCCGCGATATTCGTGAATGGCGGATAAAAGGTTGCTGATTTCCGGAGTAAGCAATGCTCCGGGAAATGCCGAATAATCAAATTTTCTCATAAACCCATCTCCACGATTTTATTTTATCTGCTCATAATATAATGCTATACTGCACAATTTCAAGAGCATTTTATGCAGATAATTTTAAAATTGTGCAAATAAGCCATAATACCGCAGTAATTGCCGCATAGAGTATAGCTTAAATCAACTGCACACATTTTGAGGGAAAGAGGCGGCTGGGAGAAGTTTTGCAGTTAATCTTATCTGCATAAAAAAGATTTGTACTCTCTCTGGTCAGGACGTGGAGTTGGAACAAAAACTTGCACCCCATTTTTTTGCCCGAATTTTGGGCACTAAGTTTTTGCATTTTTACTTCGTATTCAACTGTCGTTATTTTCTTTTTGCATTAAAAAAGTTGTTTCCGCGGGATTTTTGCGTTTTTTTCAAAACGGGACGCCGGGATGAAGTTGAAAAGTTGAGAATATATACTATTGTATCACATCGTTCGGGACTCCGTTAAACTCAAAAATCCATCACCAACGATTGGAGTGAATCATGTTGCCTGTTGAATATGAAAGGTTTTCTGTTGATTTTCCCCTGGAGCATACCCAGACGGGGCTGCCTCTCGGAAACGGTTCACTGGGTCTCTCCGTGTGGGGAGAAAATGGCATTGTAAATATCACGGTCGGCTCTACCGGGCTCTGGGATCATCAGGGCGGTGAGATCTGGCGGGAAGACCAGACTTACAAAAATTTCTGCGAAGCACTGGAGAAACAGGACATCGACCGCGTCCGGGAATTGTTTCCCCGGGCAAAAGTCCAACCCAGTACGATCCCCCTCGCGCGGGTGGTGCTGACACTGCCGGATGCACGGAATGTCACACTTTCGCTGAAAGAGGGTTTGCTGCTGGTATCCGGCGGTAATACAGCCGTTGAGATCAGTCTTTCCCAGACCGAAAAGGATATTTTTGCGATCCGCGGCACTGCCGATTACAAAATCATCCCCGGCTTTGATCTGGCGCCCGTTCTGGAAACGCGCGGGTTTGTGTCGCCGCAGAAATACGCGGACGGCTTTCATCAGGAAATGCCCCATGATCCTGCGTACGGGATCGTTGCCGCCGGACAGGACGATGGTATATTTTTCCGTTTTTACCGCGGGGAGCGTCCCGCCGCGCCCGTTGGAAATTTTGAAAATCTGAAAACGGAAAACGCCCGTTTCTGGCAGGAATTCTGGGAGAAAACGCCGGAGATCCATACAGGAAATGCAGTTACGGATTCCTTCTATTACCGCGGGATCTTCAATTTTCAGGGCATGACTGCCGCAGACGGCATCCCCGCCGGTCTGCAGGGACCGTGGATCGAAGACGACCGCCTGCCCCCGTGGAGTTCCGATTATCATTTCAATATCAATGTTCAGATGTGTTACTGGCCCGCCTGCCGTACCGGACTTTTCGATAATTTGAAGCCGCTGTGGGCAATGATGGAAAGCTGGAAGGAACGGATGCGCCACAACGCACGCTGTTTTACCGGAGTCGAAAACGGCTATCTGATCCCCCATTCCATCGACGACCGCTGCGTGAACCTTTCCGGATTCTGGGCGGGGACAGTGGATCATACTTGTGCGGGTTGGATGGCAATTATGATGTTTGAATATGTCCGCTATTCCGGCGATACGGATTTTCTGCGCCGGTTCGGATTCGATTTCATGTGCGGCGTCATGCGCGTTTATGAGGCGATGCTGGAATTTGACGGCGAAAAATATGCCCTGCCGTGGCTGACTTCGCCGGAATACCGCGCCACTGCGATCGATGCCTGCGGACGGAATCCCTCTTTTCATCTGGCGGCGATACACCGTTTGCTGAAAGATATTTCTGCCGCCGCTGAAATGCTGGGCGAAACTGTCCCGCAAAGTTGGCGCGATATCCGGGAAAAACTGCCGGTTTACACGGAATCCGGCCGGGAGATCGCCCTGTGGGAAGGCGTTACACTGGATATGAGCCATCGTCACCATTCGCATCTGGCGGCGGTCTGCCCCTTTGATGTGGCGGAATCGATCCCGGATGAAATACTGCAGAACAGTCTCCACAACTGGGTCTCCCGCGGTATGGGCGAATGGGCAGGCTGGAGTTTCCCCTGGGCGGTCATGCTCCATACCCGTTTCGGCAATCCGGAAATGGCACAATTACTCCTTCAGATATGGCCCGGGATTTACACCAACAAGGGCGGACGGACTCTGCACGATGCAGGATTCAGAGGCTTCTCCAACGGTCTCTGCGGCAGCGACCGTATCATGCAGATGGATGCCGGAATGGGCGTGGTCGCCGCCATTCTCGATTGTTTCCTGTACGAACAGAACGGCGTACTGCATCTGCTGGGCGGTTTTGCGGATGGCATCCCATGCGCCTGCAAAAATATCGCAGCTCCCGGCGGCGTCCGTTTTTCCTTTGACGGCAGGAAATTCGTATTTACCGCCCGACAGGATACGGCTGTGAAATTTTCTTTCCCGACCGGTAATTGGAAAGATGCGGATGGAAAAACTTATTCCGGCGGGGAATTGTGCGGGATCACCCTCGCGCCCGGGGAAAGTGCTGCGTTCTGCCGCATCAGCTGATTCTCCCGGGCTGCGCGGAGTTCAGAACCGTACCGGCTGCTGAAAAGATCCGGTCAGCCGCAGGCGGCAGAGCTCCGGAAAAACGGCGTCAATAGGCGTATTTTTTCAGTTTCAGAAAAGTTGCCCGGACTTCGTCACGGTGAACATCATATTCACCGGCGGATGTGAATGTTTCTTCATGTCCGTGGGTGGTGCTTTTGTATTTGGTCCTGCTGCCGTGATATCCGTGGCGGGTATGGGATTTTCCTCTTTCCCGTTCTGTATAAGATGAACTGGTGCTGGAATTGTAACGGGTTCCGACTTTGTAACGCTCATTGGAGACGATCAGAATGGCATCCGCGCCCACTTCCATGGCTTTTTCACGCAAAGCATCGGAGAGAACGTTACTGGACCGGAACGCGGCGTCTTCATCATCGATCGAGACGGTGGCTGTTCCCATTTCGACATAGGTATCGGCGGGAATGTTCTTTTCGTTCATAAAGATCCGGACATGGGTCGTCGGGGGATAAACATCACCCACATATCTCACATCCACGCAACCGGTCGTAAGCAGAATGGACAGAACTGCCGCAGCAGCAAGAAGAAAACGCATCATAAACCTCCTTGAGTTGATTTTTCAGATTCCGTGTAATCTACTACAGAATATTTCACTTTTCAAGTTTTTATTCCTGAAAATACTGTTATTTATCTTTTTGTAACCCGCGCGTCGTCACATCCGTATCGAAAGACCCGGACCTGAACCCGGCAGGATCAAGGAGCACGGTATCGAATCCTTCCGCCGCAAGCGCTTCACGGATCGCCTGCTCCCGACGCTGAAACAGGTCGGACACGCCCGGCTGATCCAACTCCAGTTCCAGCCGCGCCGCCGTACCGTGACACCGCACCCGCAGTTGACCGAATCCCATTTCACGGAGCCGCTGTTCCGCTCTGCCGACTGATTGCAAACGCTCCGGCAGAAGCCGCGTTCCGTAGGGAAAACGGGTCGCCAGACAAGCCGATGCCGGTTTCGTGGCAGTGGAAAGCCCCATTTCCGCGGCAAGGGAACGGACTTCCGTCTTGCTCAGACCCGCCTCTGCCAACGGGCTGATAACGCCCAGTTCCAGCAAAGCCTGTCTGCCCGGACGGTAAACCTTCAGATCATCTGCATTTGTTCCATCCATAACCGTTTGAAGTTGAGCGCGTTCTGCAAAATTGCAAAGCGTTTGGAACATCATTTTTTTGCAGTGATAACACCGGTCCCGCTCGTTGTTCAGGATCTGCGGCAGTGACAACAGATCCGGCACATCCGGAAACACAAGATCCACGCCCCATTGTTCCGCCGTCTGACGCGCTTCCGCTTTTTCCGGTTCCGTCTGAAAAGGTCCGGCGATCATGGCGGCGGACAGTGGAAAATCCTGTTTCTTTTTTTCTTCTGCCAGAACCGCAAGAAGCAATGCACTGTCGCAACCTCCTGAAAATGCCAGACATACGCCTTGTTTCAGATACGGTGCGAGGGCCGCGCGCAGTCTGGCTTCCGGGGTCAGCATGAGGTATTTTCTTCTTTTTCCGCCGCTGTTTTTGCCGCCTGATACAGTTCCCGGAAAGGGATCCCGGTTTCTTCTGAAAGACGGCGCACACTTTCGTATTCGGGCGCACAGATCACTCCGTTCTGCCAGCGGGACCGCTTGACAGCCACCGTTCCGGCAGGGAGAGTCACATCGGCAGTACGCCGGGTCAGACATGTCCGTTCCAGCAGTTGTTTCCGGAGTCCGATGGTGCCGGTAACGGCAAAGATGATCTGTTCCATCTGCGGCACATCGGCGGGATCACAAATCACCCGCAGCAACCAGCCGGGACGGTTCTTTTTCATATACACGGGGATGGTGTGGACATCTTTTGCTCCGGCATCCATCAGCTGCTGGAAAGCCAGTCCCAGTTCTTCGCCGGTGCAGTCATCCACATTGGTCTCAAGCAGCGCGATCCGGTCGGACTGATCTGTTGTATCTGATTGATCTTCAAGGAGAACTGCACGAAGCAGATTCGGGCGTTTGAATGTGGTCTTTTTCCCGCTGCCCAGACCTGTTTTGCAGATGGTGCAGACCTCCGGCAGCCTGCCGGACGTCCGCAGGGCGGCGGCGATGGCGATACCTGTGGGCGTGGTCATTTCCCCGATCTCATCCGTGATACGCAGGGGAATGGAAAAGCGTTCTGCGATCTTGAGAACAGCCGGTACGGGGACCTGCAGTTCGCCGTGTGCGCATTGGACCGTTCCGGTCCCTTCAGACAGGGCGGGAATGACCGTTTCCCCGATGTCAAGCGCATCGATGCAATAAGCGGCGGCGGCAATATCTGCAATGGAATCCAGCGCGCCGACTTCGTGAAAATGTACTTCTTCCACCGGCTTGCCGTGAACAGATGCCTCCGCTTCCGCCACAATGGTAAAGATCTTTTCCGCAATGGCATACGCACGGGGCGTCAATGTGCTGCGGCGGATGATCTCCAGTGCATCTGCCAGATTCCGGTGTTCATGATGATGGTGATGGTCGTGATCATGGTCGTGATGGTCGTGGTGATGATGGTGATGTTCACCGGGAAGGATCACGGAAAAATCTTTTGCGGCGAAACCGCTGCGGACCACGCTCTGCAGCTGATATTCCACGCCATCCAGCCGGAGACTTTTCAGCATTTCCAGCATACCGTTCCGATCTGCGCCCAGATCCGCCATGGCGGCAACGAACATATCGCCGCTGATCCCTGCGGCACATTCCAGATACAGGATTTTTTTTGCACTCACCGGACATTTCCTCCATTCACGATCAGTCTGTTGATCTGGGCGGCAAGATACCCCGCCCCGAACCCGTTATCGATATTGACCACGGACATACCCTCTGCGCAGGAATTGAGCATTGCCAGCAGAGGTGCGATCCCTTCAAAAGATGCGCCGTATCCCACCGAAGTCGGCAGGGCGATCACCGGCACATTCACCAGACCCGCCACCACACTGCCCAGTGCGCCTTCCATACCGGCAGCGGCAATGACCACATTGACCTGCTGCAATATTTCCTGCTGATCCAATAACCGGTGCAGTCCGGCAACGCCCACATCGTAGATCCGTTTGACACGGCAGCCGAAAAATTCAGCCGTCTGCGCCGCTTCTTCCGCCACAGGCACATCTGCTGTGCCGCCGGTACAGACCGCACAACCGCCGATGCGCTGATCTTCCGCCATCCCGCCAAGCCGGATCAGACGCGATACCGGATCGTAAACCGCATCCGGCAGACAGGCAAGGACGGCGTCCGCGTGTGCCTGACCGGCTCTTGTGCCGAGGACATGTTCCTGACCGTGTTCCCGGAAGGAGCGGAAGATCTCTGCCGTCTGTTCCGGTGTTTTTCCGGCACAGAATACAGTTTCCCCGAAGCCCCTGCGCCGGACTCTGTCAAAATCCAGACGGATGGTTTGGCTCATATCGTTTCTCCATGCAGAAGTTTCCATACGCGGTACAATTCACTCATCCCCCACGCCTGAGCATCACAGCCCCGGGGTTTGTGGGGTGCATTGCCGTCAAGGATCTCCGGCAGCTGTGCAATACAGCCCGCATTCATCTGAATGACCATGGACGCCAGATAGGAAGTGGCTGTTGCGCGGCCCGGTTCACCGAATGTCATAAAATACGCTTCCGGGAACGACGGGAATGGCCAGGTCCATGCAGTACCGTTGTGATATGCCGGTTTCCGCCGGGTATCTTCATCGCCCTCGTAATATCCGGCATAAGGATGATGCGGATCGTTGAGAAGCTGTCCGGATGCACCGCGGACCGGCAGGGCAAAATCCGTTTTTCTGTCGGCGAGAGACCGGATCGCACCGGGGATCAGCAGCGATGCTGTGGCATCCAGGATCCCGCCGCGCGTTTCAAAATCCGTAACTGCGCCGAGGGTGATGGCAAAGAGCTGATTGGGGCGCAGATGATCGTCCGCCACCGCGCCGGATGCAGGTGTTCCGGCAGTACAGTGGAGACAATCCGAAAGATATGTTTTTCCGGGCAGACGGAAATATTTCAGGATGGAACTGCGGACCTGCTGCGCCATTCCGTACCAGTCTTCCCGGTCAGAGATCCCGGCAAGGAAATGCAGAGCGGCGTACCAGAGTGCCTGGATTTCAATGGGATAACCCTCTCTGGGCGTTCCGGCGGGATAATTGGTATCCATCCATGTAAAGTGGGGCGGACTGAATACCAGCAGACTTTCCGGATCGCATTTGATCCCGTTGGGCGTGCCTTTGATGATGCCTTTGGCAAGTTGTTCCAGCACTTCCCGGAAGGTCTGACCGTCCCGGACGGGTGTTTCCATAAAGTCGTATGAACCTTCCGCTTTGCACAGATCGGCGGCGGCGGTGAAGAGCCACAGGGGGGCATCGCTGGTATCGCGGTTGTCGGCATTGTTTCCGGAGATCATATTGGGAATGGTCCCGTTCAGTTCAAAACGTGCGAACTGAAGGAGGATCTTTTTCACATCATCCCGGAACTCCCGGGCGGCAATGAGTCCGCGCGCGGCAATGAGCGTATCCCGTCCCCAGTCCAGAAACCACGGATAACCGGCAATAACGGTTTTGAGTTCATCCCGCTTGACGACAAACTGCGACAGGGAATGGAGCATGGTCTGTTCGATATCGGGATCGGCACAACGGAAGGGATCGTATGCGGATTTTGCGCCGGGCAGATAACGGATCTGATCTTTGTCCCGCAGGATCTGACCTGTCAGATGAAGTGCCTCGTTCCCGGTCAGGGAGATGCGGAACGCGCCGGGACTGAACAGGTCGCTGTCCGGATCAAGTCCCCGCGCAGCTTCGTTTTCCATCCAGTTCATGTAAAGCCATTCATCTTTGCGTCTGAATGTACCGCCGGACGCCTGAATGGAAAGGATCCGGTCCGGCGCGGCATGAAATTCAAATCCGCAGGGCTGCGTCCGGATCTGACCGGGCCAGTAATATTCCGGTCCCTGCGCGGCTTTGGTATTGTAATGGAAATTTCTGTCCTCGATATCGGGGCGGACAAGCAGCTGGATCGGGGTATTGTCCGGCAGACGCTTCGGTGCATCGCAGGGATGCCGGAACACCGTCACCACCACCGTATTATCGCCGGGAACGATCTGCATTTTGACACAGATCTCCACAAAGAGACCGGTACCGACAGGGACCAGATATTCCCAGACGCCGCCGCCGTCAGCCGCCAGATGGAAACTGTGGAGATGTTCGTGTTTCACTTCCTGTCTGCGGGCGTGCCAGATGATCCATATTCTGATCCTGCGCCACATGATGTGTCTGTCTTCCGGATAATCCGGGCTCAGATTTGCCAGGAGAATGGCATCGTAGCGGCTGTCCAGTTTTTCCAGTTCCATCCGCTGATGGATGATGGCGCCTCTGCCGTTGCCCTGCAGAAAACTCCGGTTTCGCCCGTAAATCGCCGCCCGGTTGAAACGGATCGCCGCCTTTGTGATGTCCGGCGGCAGCTGAAGCAGCGTGGAGGCGGAATAACCTTTGCAGGATTTGTCAGGCGTATAGACCTGGATCTCAAATTTCAGGCGAACTGCTTCCTGCTGTACCGGCGGCAGGGGCGGGATCAGCGCAAAGAAAGTGCCGTCCGCACATTGCAGAGACAAGGCTCTGGCAATGATCTTTTCCCCGTCGGAGATACGGCAGCGGAAACGGTGCGGCGCAGTTACCAGCAGGGAATGTCCCGGCGGCAGCATCACATCCCGGTACAGATCTTCCTGCCAGTTCCAGCAGACCGTGCTGCGTTTGGCGCCGAGTTTGAACAGAAAATCCGTGGGCGATCTCAACAGCAGGTCAGCCGCCCGGTCCGGATCCACATCGGCGGGAAGGATATGGGTTTTTGTGACGGCTGCGATCATACGCAGCGCCATCAGCTGTGCTTCCTGTTTTGCCAGAATATCCGTGGCGAGGGCGGGCACTTCCGATGCTCCGGCAAGACGGTCGAGCCAGTACCGTTCTGCGGGTGTGACAAGGCAGAACGCTTTTGCAGCCGGGACCACCATGCGGATCTTTCCGCCGCCCGTGTGCGTCAGTGTGATACTTTTGCCGGAAATGAGGTCAAGCGCTTCCGTCAGCTGCGCCAGTGCCGGCGTGTAGGATGAACTCCACTCCATAACCGCAGGTTTGCCGCATTCCAGATTGACAGCGACCAGCAGATCGTGTCCGGCATTGGTACGCGAAAACAATACCGCATTCACGCCGCCGCAGTCAATGATCTCCGGTATGGCACCGTTGCGGAACGCGGGATGGATCGCCAGCAGCAGATTCAGCCGCGTGATCAATGCGTTCTGGTTCTGTGCAGCGCCCCAGTTCAATGCAGACGCTTCATGCACATCGATTTTTTCCGTGGCGTACCACTCCACCCCGTTGGCGAAACCGAACGCGCCGGATACAGAACTGAGTGCCGCCAGAGCGGTACGCATGGACGCATAAGCGGGAGAAGTTGCGGCAAGCCGGTTGTTGTCGTGCGTTTCCGCATAATGGATCATAACGCCGTGGGCGGAACTTTCGCTCCATGCGTAACGCAGATAACCTTCCACCTGATCGCGACTGTAATTCTGGAACAGTTCCGAATATGCCCAGTTCAGATTCGCCTGATCGAGAAGATTTCTTGTAACTGCCGGATCACCGCCCAAACCCTCCAGCAGAAAGATGGTTTCCGGATATTCATTGCGGACCCGGGCAGTGATGTATTCCCACGCCGGAGCGGGGATCATATAACCGGCATCACAGCGGAAACCATCTACGCCGCGTCTGCACCAGAGCAGAAACATATCCGCCAGATACTTCCAGAGTTCCAGTTTGCTGTGGTCAAGTTCGGTCAGGTCGCCCCAGGTGACGCCCCACGCGCCGGGAGAATGAATGGTCCCGTCCGGCTCACGGACCAGCCAGTCCGGATTCGTTTCGTGGAGTTTCGCCGCCCAGCCGGTGTGGTTGATGGCAATATCGATAAACAGTTTGGCGTCCCGCTCGTGAATGGCATCCGCCAACTCAATAAACTGATCCAGCGGCGTGGCTTTCCGGTCAAATTCCGCCAGAGCCGGATCGATCCCGGAAAAATCCAGAGACGCATAAGGACTGCCGAAACGCCCCATTCTGCCGTAAACAGTGGGCGTCGGGTTCACCGGCAGCAGATGGATGATACGGCATTTCAGGCGGTTGACAATATGATCCAGTTCGCCGATCAGGTCCCGGAATGTACCGGACGCCGGGATCAGAGCGTAACCGTGATCATCAAATTTTTTCTGTTCCTCCTCCGTCACATCATGGGGCAGAGTGGAGACAGGTTTGTTTTTATTGGCGCCGAACTGACGGACAAATGCACAGTAAACGCTGTCGGCGCAGCAGTATGCCGCAGGTTCCACATTCAGATGGATGTTGTGTCCCTCCGCCCAGACCGGTTCCGAACCGTCGTCCGGCACAAAGGAACATTTTGCCTCGAAATGTCCCGGTTCTGTCAGCGCAAGGCGGATGGCAAAAGTAAAATCATCGATCCGCTCCATGGGGATATCGGTCCAGTCTCTGCCGCCGGCGGTGATGCGTTCCTCCACTTCCTCGATGATCTCCGCACGACGCGCCGCCGCACTGCCGATATTGGTACAGAGAAATGCTTTTCCCGGGACAGGTGTACCGGAACACTGGACACGAAATTCAATGGTATCTCCGGCATAACGGAGCAGATGCCGCCCCGTTTCCGGAAACTGCCTGATCTTCAGCATAAAATTTCCTCTTTATGGTGTATCCGGTCAGTCTGCAATAATGATTTCACGGATCCGTGTCCGCTGACCGGAGCGGATGACGATCTCATAGACAAGGGGCTGTGCCTGAACGGAATGAAGATTCAGTTCCGCTTTGACTTTCAGCCGTTCTTCCAGACCGGCTTTGAGAGGATATGTTTCCAGAAATGTGAGGGGGACAGCAACATTGAGTCTGTTTCCCGGAGCCAGCAGAACCGGTTGACGCGGCACAAGCTGTCCGGATTCCGTACTTGCTTTTTTCTCCGGCCATACCTGACGCCACTGTTCTTTTCCGACCGGTGAAACGGAAACACGGATATTGTCCGGCTCCGCTTTCTGCCATTCGTAAAGCATAATGGATTTCAGCCCCGGATTACTCAGGAAAAATGTCATCTTCTGACCTTTTTTCCCGGCGTAGTAAAGAATACGCTTGATCCCGCGCTGAAGCACAAGCTGTGTGTCGATCTTTGCAAAACGCGGCGTATCCGGATCATGAAGACCTTCCGGGATCTCCCGGTGGACAATGGAATGATCTTCCGGCTGACTGCTGCATCCGGAACAGGATACCAGCGCCGGCAGAAGCAGCGCGGAAAACGCAAAAAGGAAACGTGCGGTACCGGTCATGAGCCACCTCATCAGATCGGTGTTGCACTCTGTTCCAGCGCGTCGCGCTGTTCATCGGTCAACCCGGCATATTTGGGGTTGCCCGGCATGATACCGCGCTTTGTTTCCTTGATGAAGTCGGCAAAAAGACGCACTTCCGGCGTATAGAAATCACTCTTTTCGATCTCTTCGATCGCATTTTTGCTGTTCAGACCTGCAAAGAAGTAGGCTTTGATGGCTTTGCGGATGGCAAATCTCTGTTCGTTTGTCAGACCCGCCCGGCGCAGACCGATGGTGTTGGGGCCGGTAATGAAATTGAATTCACGGAGCATACAGAAGGGCGGCACATCCTGAGAGATCATACAGCCCGCCCCGATCATGGCAAGGGCGCCGATACGGCAGAACTGATGGATCTTGGCATAACCGCTCAACACGGCACCATCGCCGATCTGAACATGACCCGTGATCGCCGTATGGTTTGCAATGGTCACGCGGTCGCCGATGATCACATCGTGCGCCACATGCACAAACGCCATCAGCAGCGTGTGACTGCCGATTTTCGTTTTGAGAAATTCAAAGGGGGGACGGTGGATCGTCACGTATTCGCGGATCACGGTATCGGAACCGATTTCGCAATAGGACTGGATGCCTTTGTAGAATCGGTGGTCCTGAGGTTCAGCACCCACCAGCGCACCGAAATAGATCCGGCAGCGGGGACCGACTGTGGTGTACTGGCAGATCTTCACATGGGCGTCAATGTAGGTATTATCGCCGATCTTCACATCGTCTTCAATGACCGCATAGGGGCCGATCTCAACGTTCTGACCGATTTCCGCTTTGGGGGAGACTACTGCTGTCGGGTGTATCATGATCTGTGTCCTTCCGTAAATTTTTGAATCGCAAATTGTGTTTTTTTTCTTTTTTTATAAATATAGTCCCTTGAATCTTAATATCAAGAGCGTATTGTAAAGAGTCCGCACCTTTTTTTGCAATTTTTTACATCTTACGGAGTTCACAGCATGAGAAAACGATCCGCACCGGCAGCACCGCAGCCGATCCGCGAAAGCGGCGACAGCACACTGGACAGTTTTCTGACGTATCTCTCCGGGGAAAGAAATATGTCGGACCACACCATCAATTCCTACCGGATCGACATCCTCCAGTTTGCCGTACTGGCACTGGAATGGCAGGATACCGGCGTAAACCGCCCCCCTGTGCCGTGGACCTCCGCCACCGTTCACGATGCCCGGAATTTTGTGGTGAAACTCCGGGAAGGTTCCGTATCGAAAGTCTCCACCATGCGGAAGATGTCCGCCCTGCGCTCCTTCTACCGTTTTCTGGAACGGGAGGGGATCGCAAACAACAATCCCTTCGCCGGACTCAAAGCGCCCAAACGGGAAAAACGGCTGCCGAAATTCATGACCGTGAATGAAGTGGGACGCCTTCTGGATGCACCCGCTGTATGTTGGCAGGACAGACTCGCAAACGGTTTGGCGAAAACAGATGAAAGTGCCGAACTGGGACTGGAACGGGATCGCGCCATTCTGGAAGTCATTTATTCCGGCGGATTGCGTATCAATGAAGCGATGGGGCTGAATCTGGGCGACATCGATACTTTTTCCGATGTGATGATGATCCGGGGAAAAGGCAAAAAGGAACGGTACGCCGCACTGGGCGGTCCCGCTGTCCGCGCGCTCCGCTCCTACTTGAGAGTACGGCGGAACTATACCGCCGATATGTCACAATCCGCACCCGTATTCGTCAACCGTTTCGGGACCCGCCTGACAGCACGGAGTTTTCAGCGGAATTTCAAGGAATATCTCATCTATGCGGAACTGCCGCTGGATATGACGCCCCACAAATTGCGCCACTCCTTCGCAACACATCTGCTGGACGCCGGCGCCGATCTGCGCAGCGTACAGGAATTGCTGGGACACGAAAACCTCAGCACCACACAGATCTACACCCACATCACAACGGAACGGATGAAAAAAATCTACAACGCTGCGCACCCGCGTGCGTGAAGATCAGAATGTGATGGAAACGAGCGCGTATCCTTCCATGGGCGGCAGCGTGATATGAACATATCCGCCGGACCGGGAGAATGCCACAGGCGTCTGTTCCGGTACGAGCATAACGGACGCGACATCTCTGTCGCCAACGAACACACTGAACTTGCCGTTGAGTATGGCTGCCGGATCTTCCACCACAAAAGCATTGTTCCGTTTTTCAGGCACATAACTGATCACGTGAACATTGAGTCTTCCCGGCTGTTCTGTCAGCACCAGACGGGCAAATGACGGCAGTTTTTCCACTTTCACCAGCGGTGTTTCCAGCAGATCGTCCAGAATGTTCCGGACGATATTCCTGAAATGGATCGCGCCCCGGTTTGCATAGCCGGTGAAAAGATCGCCCGCGCACCAGATGCAGCGGTCTTTTTTTGTGATGAACGGCAGTTCGGTTTCTTCCTGCGGCGGCGTATAAAAAATGGCATGAGTCCCCGCCCAGGATCTGTTGTAATAGGGCTTGACCAGACGGGATGCGCCGGACGCATCCTTTACGCGCGCGCTGCACGCGGGTGCGTACAGGGAGAGATCCATATCGTCCAGATCTTTGCTGTAATCGCCGTTCATCCGGAAATAAACGGGGTCCATTCCGCTGTCGCCCTGACACTCGATACCGAGTTCAGCGCCGAAGGTTTCCGCCGCAGTTTTTCCGCACGCAAAAAATGCGCCGCCATTTGCGATAAAGCGCCGGATCCGTTCCGCCAGACATTCATTCACCGGCACATCTTCGGGCAGGATCAGCAACTTGTACCGGTCCCAGCTTTCCGGACTGTCTGCCAGTACAAGATCGAACTGCATTTTCAATTCTTCCAGCATACGGACAGCGCTGCGGATGCCGGGACGGTAACGCAGTTCCGCTTCATCAAAGGGATAGACAATGGCAATATCCGTCAGCGGCGCGGCATCAATGGTCCATCCGTCATACTTCTGCAAATCCTGATAAACTTCCCGGATCCGGTCAAACACGGCATCATCCTTATCGCCTCTGGGGTGGAAGTGACCGCCGATATTGGGGCGCATACCATGTGCCGCGCCGTAAAACAGATCGAATTTCAGACTTTCAGCAGTGCGCAATCCGCCGAAATCGCCCCAGTCATAAAACCTGCCGGTCATATTGAGGACCTGTCTGCCGGGAACGATGTTGCGGACAAAATGCGCCAAAGTCGGCAGAAATTCATATCCCCAGCCTGCAGTGGGCAGACACTCACAGTCAAAAAATGTTTCGATATCCGACACCGAACCGAAAACGGGTCCGTTGAAATAGAGCATGGGATCCGGGATCTGTTCCCGCACGGCATCTGAAATATCGTGACAAAGCCGCAGGACGCTCTGACGCGCAAATTCAGTGACCGCATAAATATCCGTGAAGTCGATCCCCTGCTCCTGCATCATCCTCACACATGTGGGACAGACACAGGGGAACCGGCTCAAACAATCAATAAAAAATCCGTCCACAGGATAATTCTGCGCAACCTCCCGGATCATGGCGATCAGGTGATCCCGGTAAGGCGAATTGAAGCACATGGTAATGGATTTCGGGGTGATCTTGCCGAAACTGTCGTTCTCCAGATATTGGGTACGCCACTCCCGGTGCTGTACGCCTTCCATGGTGCTGATCCCGCCGTTGAAATAGGCAACCAGAGCAATATTTTTCTTTTTGCAGCAGGCCGCCAGTTCACCGAACAGATCCCGTTTCAATGCCGGGTGTTTGATGCCGATCCGGGTATCGTAATACGCCATTCCCACATTGCAGCGGGCGTGAAACGCCAGATAATCCACGCCGCACTCTTTGATCCTGTCTGTAAAATATTCAGGATCAAAATCTCTACCCACATCCGGATTTTCCATTTGTGTGTGATTGTCGAAAAATAAACCGTACCGGACTTGATGCATGAGCTGTACTCCTCTGTTCAGGATGATTTTTCAATATGCAACCGGAGAAAATGACCTTTTGTTTCAGGGATCAGACACGCCACGATCACCCCCAGGATCATCGGGATCAGCATCAGGGCAAACAGCCAGCAGTATGCTTCCGTGGGGTAAATGACCGCCTTCCCGACACCGCTGCTGTGTTCTGCAAACTGATTCAGCAGCAATCCGGCAAGCGGCGATACAATGGCAAGCCCAAGATAGTTGCAGGTGTTGTTGAATCCGGCTGCCAGCGTGAGACAGTCGCGGGAATTCACTTCCTGACACGCCATGGGGTAACTGATGGAAAGTCCCGCCGCCAGTGCATAAAGCAGCAGGGAAATTGCATAAACTGCTGCAGGCAGATGGAATAAAATAGCGCAGAACATCAGTACCGTATTCAGCAGAGCAAGAATGGAGGAAAAGATCATCAGCGGTTTTCTGCGGTTTCCGGTGAGCCGGGTCTGGATCCCCCCGGTAAGCAGGGCAAACATGCACACCAGGATCTGCGCGGAGATCACGGCACTTGCACCGATCTCACTCATCCCCGCAACATCCTGAAGAAATTTTTTGCCGAAGACCATCTGGATCACACTGTTGGATGTGAAGATCACCGTGGAGCTGAACACCACCATCCAGCTCAATGGATTTTTCATGATCTTCCACAGAGGACGCAGAGAAAGGGGAACATCCCGGATCGGCGCATCGGGAACCAGACGCCGCGCAAACAGAAACAGGATATACAGCACCGTGGAAACGATACCTATGATGATCAGCAGATCGATCCAGTAGAATTTTCCGCACAACGCCTGAAAAGGCAGCGTACCGAAAAAGCCGCCGCCGTACCCGACAAAATACACGATCCCCAGAATGATGGAATAATTTTTCCGTCCGAACAGTCTGTCGATCTCTTTTACCTGACTCAGATAAATGGAACTTGCTCCCAATCCGGTGAGAAAACGGCAGATATACATCAGCGTAAGATTTCCGCCGCAAAAGGGAAATCCCATAACGCCCGCACAGAAAATGGCTCCGGCGACCGTCACGATCCGGATGCCGCCGAATTTATCCGCAAGCATCCCGACGACCAGCTGACAGAATGCGTAGATAAAGACAAACGCCGTTGCCAACCCTGCAATTTCCGCAGCATTGAAGCCGAATGTGGTCTGAAAATGATTGAACGTGGTTCCGGGGATCGCCGTCCGCTGAAAATAACTGGCGGCATAGAAGAGCGTCAGGGGCAGAAAAAGCAGCATCGCCTGTTTCCGCCCCTTCATCTCCTCAAAAAATGAGGATGTCATGATCGGATCTCACAATTTCACTTCAAGTTTTTCACGCATACGGAAAACTTTTGCCAACGCTTCATCCGTATCTTTACCGCGGGCGAGCATCACGCCCAGACGGCGGTGGCCGTTCACTTTGCCTTTTCCGAAAATACGCATGGCGGTATCCGGTTCAGCAAGAACTTCTTCCAGATTGCCGAAAGAAACCTGATCGGATTCACCGTTGACCACAATGGCTTTGGATGCCGCCGGACCGTGGAACGCAATGTTGGGAATGGGCAGACCGAGGATCGCACGGGCGTGAAGCGCCATTTCAGAAAGATCCTGGGAAATGAGCGTCACCATCCCCGTATCGTGGGGGCGGGGGCTGACTTCACTGAAAATCACATTGTCGCCGCAAATGAACAGTTCCACGCCGAAGATCCCTCTGCCGCCGAGTGCGCCGGTGATCTTTCCGGCAATATCCTGCGCTTTCGCTTTCGCCACGGCAGACATCACCTGAGGCTGCCAGCTTTCCTGATAATCGCCATCCACCTGATGATGACCGATGGGTTCCAGAAAACTGGTCCCGCCCGCATGACGCACTGTCAGAAGCGTGATTTCGTAATCAAAGTTCACAAAACCTTCCACAATGACTTTGCCCGCTCCGGCTCTGCCGCCTTCCTGCGCCATCTTCCAGGACGTTTCGATGTCGGCTTCCGTCTTGATCACGCTCTGTCCGTGTCCGGAGGAACTCATGATCGGTTTCACAACACAGGGAATACCGATCACATTCACAGCTTCGCGGAATTCTTCATAATCCGCCGCAAAACGGTAGGGGCTGGTGGGCAGACCGAGTTCTTCCGCGGCAAGACGGCGGATCCCTTCCCGGTTCATGGTCAGCAGTGCAGCGCGGGCGGTGGGGATCACGCAGTAACCTTCTTCTTCCAGTTTCACCAGTTCGGGCGTGGCAATGGCTTCCACTTCCGGTACGATATAATCCGGTTTTTCCTTTTCGATCACCGCGCGGAGTGCGGCGCCGTCCAGCATATTGATCGCGTACTGGCGGTGTGCCACCTGCATACCGGGTGCATTGTCGTAGCGGTCCACTGCGATCACTTCGCAGCCGAAACGCTGAAGTTCGATGATTACTTCCTTGCCCAGTTCACCACTGCCGAGCAGCATTACTTTGACGGCGGAATTTGTCAGTGCAGTTCCGAGAGTTGCCATGTTGATACGATCCCTTCTGATGTTGAGTTTTGTCCTGTTTTACAGATGTTTCTGAAGATAAAATACAGCAATCTGAAAAAAAATCAATACTCCCGCTTTACTTATTTAAAAAAAGTGTATATATTTATGTGAGAAAACAGAAAAACAACCGATGGAGATGTTTCAACCATGCATAAAACGATCAGGATCTGCCTGCTGACAGCCGCTGCCGCGCTGTTGTTCTCCGGCTGCGATGACGGAAAAAAATCCGCACCCCAGCCTAAACCGGCAATATCAGGCGATGGATTTTCCGATACGCCCGCCGCCGTATCACAGACCCCTTCCGCTCCCGCGCCCGATTCCAAATTCAGTGATCTGCGGTTCGGGTCCTCCGGCTCTGACGGAAAAATCGAGGTGGAAACCGGAAATAATACGCCCGCCGTGGATGTGCAGACAAGTCATATTCATTATATGACGCCCGCAGATGCCGCCGTTGCCGCAAAGATCACCGTCGGCAGAAAATCCACCTGGCAGCTCCGCACGGAAACACCCGCCGATTCTCTGGCGGCACGGCTCACCCGGACAGCCAAAGACGGCAAAGTGATCGTCTGGACGCCCATGAAAGCACCGGTCGCCATGTCACCTGTCCGCCTGCCGGATATGAAGATCAGCCACGATTCGTCTGTCATTGCTTTTGTGGAAACCACCGGAAAATCAGAAGGTCCCTTCGGCTCCCGTCTGGTCCTGATGAACACCCATACGTGGTCCGTGATCCGTATTGTGGAAGTGCCCGGCAGAAATATTCAGCAGATCACATGGATCCCCGGCACCGTATCCGTCGGTGCCCTGTGTTCCGCCCAGAAAAGTATGCGGCAGGAAGAAGGTCTTGCCGTGATCGATCTGCGCAAAGGAAAAGAGACCGGTTTCATCCCGGTTCCGCCCGGAACCGGTAGAACGGCATTTCTGGCGGATAAAAAAGGCAATCTCATTCTCAGTCACCCGGAAAAAGCGGAGTTGATGCTCATTCCGGCTGATGATCTGTCCGCAGAAAAACAGCGTTCCATCCCAACAGAAGCACCCGATGCCGCCGCCGCCATTTCCCCGGACGGCAGATATCTGGCAAGCGCAGCCGTCAACGGCGCCAATGTCATCCGCATTTTCAAAACGTCAGACTGGCAGCCGCTGGATACAGTGAAACTTGCGGAACCCGTCCGCCTGAAACAGATCTTTTTCCTGAAAAACGGGATCAGAGATTTCTTTCTCACCGGTACGCCGGAAGGTGCGGGGACCAGCTCCGTTATGGTACAGGCGGGTGTATGCAGAACATTGGACGGCTGGGCGTCCGGATTCGGTGCCGTGGATGCTGGAACCGGAACCGTGATCAATGTCCTCCGGGAAAAAAATATGATCAGCGTGCTGGATGCCGCATCCGGCGCAGAACGCCACAGGATCGATACCAATCGCGCCGATCCCGGACTGGATAACAACGGCGTCATTGCCGGTTTTTGCCTTGTTCCTGCCGTGAAGGGGATGGCAGCACTGGATTCCCAGGGTAATTTCTTCCTCATCCCCACCGAAAAAGGAAAGGGCAGACGCAGTGAACGCGCTATCGTTTTTACCTGCAGGGATTAAGTGTTTCTGCCTTCTCGGCTGCGCCTGTGCCGTTCTCCTGACGGCGTCCGGGTGCAGTTGGTTCGGCACAACGGAAACACCTGTTGCCGATCCCGGAAAAAATATCGTTCCGGAGGAGACGGATCCCATATCCGCACGGCGTCACAAAGTCCGCACAAAAAGCAAAACATTTGTCTGCCTGATCGCACCCGTTGACAAAGTCCATGCGGTATTCGATCCGGAAAAAAATGAATGGACCGGCATCGAGCCGGAGATCATCCGCGCCATTGCCGCACAACTGAAGATGAAAGTACAGTTTGTGGAAGTCCCCGCCGCTGCGCTCTCCGCCGCGTTGCGGAACGGCAGAGGCGATATTGCCGCAGGAACATTCCATACCGATGCCATCGCCGCCCTGAATATGGCACCCGTGGTCGCCTACGAACCGGCGATCAACGGCAATTATGCGTTTATGGTCAGACCGGGCGATCCGGAATGGAAAAAAAATGTGGATGCCGCCGCTGAAAAAGTGGATTGCAAAAAAATCGTGGAACGATATTCTGTCAGTTTCCTGAAAAAAGCATCCGTTGTCATCCCGGATCAACCGGGAAAAAGCGCCGATGCTCCGCCCGATCTCACGGTAACCGTCAATGCGGCAGCACAAAAACAGCCGCCCGCCGCCCCGCCGACCGCAAACAGGCAGGTCAAACAGGATGTGAAACAAAAGGTTGCTCCGGCGGCGAAGCAGATCAAGCAGGTCAAAGTCGGAGACAGTAAAAAATGATCCGTATCCTGCTCCTGTGTTCCATTTGTTTTTTCCCGTTTTTCCTGTCCGGTGCTGAACCGGAAAAAGCCCCCCGTACACTGGCTCAGGAAACGGCGGAGATCTTTGAACTCATTGCAAAGGAATCACCGCTGCTGTCGGCGCGTCTGGAGGAAATACCCCGCACCGAACTGTTGCAGATCCTGTTCCGCGCACTTGATACGGGGATCGTTCCGGCAAAGGGAAAACCCCCGGAGCCGGACACGAACAGCGATCTGCCCGCACCTTATCCGGCAAAACTCATTGCGTCCAACACGGTATTTTATGCCCGTCTCGAATATCTGGGGGCAAGTTCACTGTATCAGCTGAAAGAAGATCTGATCCAGTCTGCCCGTCTGCCGAATCAGCCGCTGGGCGTGATCCTTGATCTGCGGAATGCCACCGCGGAACAGAGCAAATGGGAATTTGTGGAACCGTTCCTGAAACTTTTTCGGTCCGGCGACGGAAAAACCTTCCAGTTCCGTGTGCCGCTGGCAGTTCTCTGCAGCGGAAAAACATCCGGCGCACCGGAATTGCTGGCTCTTCTGCTGGAACAGAACCGGCACGGCATGACCATGGGTGCGACCACCGCTGGCAACCCGTTCCCCCTCAAAGAGATCCGGTTCCACGACACCCTCTGGAGCGTACCGGTGATCGGTAAAGAGGAATGGAAAAAGATCCTGCCGGAACCTCATACGCCGCTGATCGTGTTTGAACCGTTCCCTCAGATCCCCTTTGCGGAGATCGGGAAGAAACCGGCGACCAGCGATCATGCGATCCGGCGTGCGGCGGACCTTCTCCGCAGTCTGCACGCGGTCCGCGACCTGCTGAAGTAAGCCTTACAAACTGCTGTCGCCCGCCCGTTTTGCCCGCAGACCCGCCACGATCAGACTGACCGCAAAGCAGACCACGGTACACAGCACCACCGCAGTTCCCGCAGGCACATCGATCTCCGGCTGTGCCGAAAGGATCAAGCCCGCCACGGAACAAACATAACTGATCAGCATGGTGATCCGGAACATACCGGCAGTATTTTTTGCAAAATTTCTTGCTGCAGCAGCAGGGACCACCAGAAGCGCCGTCACCAGGATCACACCGGCTGTCCGGACTGCACAGATGACCACCAGCGAAAGCAGTGCCGCAAAAATATACTGATACAATTCCACCCGGACTTTATGGACCGCCGCAAGCATGGGATTGATACTGATCAGAAGCAGACGGTTGAACGCGAAAAGCTGATACACAAAAAATGCGATCAGCAGCCCCGCCAGCATCAGAAGCTGTCCCGGATCAATGGTCAGGATGTCGCCGAACAGAAACATGCGCATATTGTCAGCCGCCGCCCGGTCACGCGCCACGACCGCAAGCCCGAAAGCCGCCACCGCCGAAAAAATCACCCCGATCACCGTATCCGATGAAAGACGGCTGATCCGTTTCAGAAACATGACCGACAACCCCACCAGCACCGCAGTCAGCGGCATGGAGATCCCCACCCCGATCCCCGCCAGAACACCGATGGCAACTCCGGCAAAAGCAGAATGGCTGATGGCATCGGAAAAGAACGCCATCCGCGCATTGACCACCTGGATCCCGGACACCGCCGCCAATGGTGCCAGCAGCAGCAATGCCAGCAGAGCGCGCTGCATAAACGCGGCATCCATACACTCAAAAGGCAGAAGACGGCTGATCATGTATGCCAAATCCATAAAAAGATCTTCAAGCGTCAGCAGCATGGCTTACCGTCCTTTCCGTGATGATGGTCGTGGTGACAATGCTCCGTATGATGGGGGCAGCTCGCGTCACAGATCCGCACATCTTCCGCCAGCGTCTCCGGATCGGGTACGCCCAGATGAAGTCCGAAGGTCCTGCCGAGAACATCGTGCGTCAGGATCTCCCGGGGCGCACCTTCCGCGATCACCGTGCCGCGGATACAGATCACATGTCCGGCATGAGCGGCAACAGTGGCAAGATCGTGGCTGATCATCACCTGTGTAAAATGGCGTTTTTCCCGGATGCGATGCAGCAGTTCGCAGCAGAGTTTCCCGCCTTTGAAGTCAACTCCGGCAGTCGGTTCATCCAGGATCAGCAGTTCGGGATCGCGCAGCAGAGCCGATGCCAGCAGGACCCGCTGCAATTCACCGCCGGACAACGCCCCGAGAATACGGTTGGCAAGCGCAGAACATTCCACTTCCTCCAGAATCGCTTCCGCCTTGCTCCAGCAGCGTTTGGAAACACCGAAAAACAACGGCATACGCTGAAGTCCGGCAAGCAGATAATCCATCACCGTCAGCGGCATATCTCTGTCGAACTGCAGTTTCTGCGGCACAAATCCGAACCGGACCGTATGACGCCCGGTATGCCCGGGGAACTCGATCCTGCCCGTATAGGGGCTCTGTCCCACAATGGCAAGAGCAAGACTTGTCTTTCCGGCACCGTTCGGTCCGATGATCGCAGTGGAGGCACCACGGGGAATATGCGCTGTCACCTGCTCCAGGATCTGAAGCTGTCCCAGCCGGACGCCCACATTTTCCAGTAAAACGGCATGATCCATCATTGCACTTCCTGCAGCACCTGAATATTATGTTCCAGATTTTTCAGCAGATAGCCGTTCGGCACATCCATACTGCCCGATGCCAGCGGATCAAGACGGAGGATCTTTATACCCGTTTCCTGATGCAGAAGTTTTGCCAGTTTTTCCGGCGTCTGGGGTTCAAGAACAAGCAGCCCGATCTGTTCCGCTTTGATTTTTCTGATCAGATCCTGAAGCGCAGACGGCGTCAGTTCAGAAACATGTCCGGTGAAAATCACACCGCGCAGATCCATCTTCAGCAGACGGACAAGCGGCACAAATGTACTGTGCATCACCAGAACTTTTTTCCCGATAAGTCCCGGCTGACTGCCGCGTTTCGTCAGATCGGCACAAATTTTCGCAAGCTGTTCCGCATTTGCCTCGTAAACATCGGCGTTGTCGGGATCGAATTTTCTCAATGCCGCCGTCAGACGGGCGATCATATCATAAAGAGTATCCGGTGATGTGAAGGGGTGATTCGCATGGCAGATCTCATCCCCCGTATGCAGATGACTCCCCTTGCATTTATCGCACGCGGGCGCGTCCGAGAGATCCGGCTTTACAGAACGCGCCGCCGTGGCGATCTGATCATCCAGTCCGCCGCCGTTCCGCAGAAGCAGCAGAGATCTTGTGCGGGAAAGTTTCAGCAGTTCGCCCGGCGTCATGGCGTAATCATGGGGACACCCCGTATCCGCAGGAACAAGCAGAGAGAAGGGCGGCGCATTTTCCGTTCCCTGCATCAGATCACGGACGATCAGCCATACCGGATATGTCGTACAGACAACTCCACGCTCCACTTCCGGTTCGCGCTCCGCACAACCGCAAATCAGAACGGCAAGGACCGGCAGCAATAGAAATAATGATTTAATCTTCATGTGTTTCCCCCTTTCCGTGAGGATGTTTGCAGTGGATCAGAACGCCGTTGCAGGTTTTGCAGGTCTCAAGACGGTGTTCTTTCAGAAAGGCGGACCAGTGACGGCGCTGATGCGCATTCAGCGTACCGGTCCCGCCGCAGAACGGACAACTCTCATCCAATGCAGCAAGAACCGCCGCACGGATAAATTCCGATCTGTTCGGGATCTGTTCCAGCGCCTTGCTCATCTCCTCGTCCGCTTTGAACGTAATAACTGTTTGTTTCATCGTCAGATCTCTCCTGTGATTTCTTCAGTTCAAGACAATAAAAGATAATACAAAGTATTACAATTTTCAAGCAGAAAGGGCAAAAAAAATCAAAAAAAAGATTGCAAGGGTACGCAGGAAGCGCCGCAATTTTTTATTTGCTGCGGTTGCGGATAACTTTCACCGTGGGCGCAACATCCCACCGTTTGAGGTCGTCATCCGAAAAATGTCCGGGCACCGTCAGTGTTTTCAGCGCGGTACAATTGGCAAAGAGATGGCTCCCTGCGCTTTTTACACTTGCCGGGATCGTCACAGCAGTCAATGCCGTACAATTTGCAAACGCACTTCCGCCAATGGATGAAACCGTGTCAGGGATCGCCACGCTGACAAGATTTCTGCATCCCCAGAAGGCATAAGGCGAAATCCGCGTAACGCCGTTTTTCATCGTCACGCCAGTAATACCGGTACAGTTGGCAAAAGCGTTGTCGCCGATCACTTTCACTTTATCCGGAACAATATAATTTCCTTTGAAGCCCGGCGAAAAATACAGCAGCATCCCTCTCCGGTTATCGATCAAAGCTCCGGCATGATCCCGCTCAAACACATGGTTGCCGCGCTTGACATAAACCGATTTCACGCCGCCGAATGCCCCGGCAGCGATCTGCGTCACACCCGCAGGGATCTGGAGATTTGCCAGATTCAGACAGTCTGCAAACGCATACGCCTCAATATTGGTCACCGTTTCCGGGATCGTCACGCCCTGCAGCGCGCGGCTTCCGCTGAACGCCCCTTCACCGATCACCGCCACACCTTCCGGGATCGTATAATGCGTCTCGCGGAAAGTTGCGGGATATTTGATCAGAACTTTCCGGTCGAAACTGAACCGCACCATACTTTCAGCGGGGATCCGGGCAGCGGCATTGTTCACGGGAACACGGATCACCTTGCAATGGGGCTTCAGATTCCAGCTGTTGATGGCATCAACAGGAAAATGTTCCGGCACGGTTACACTTTTCAGTCTGTCGCAATCGGCAAACGCATTGTTGCCCACCCGGGTCACACCACCCGGGATCGTTATGCTTTCCAGACTGCTGCAGCCCCAGAACGCACTGTTGCCGATCCGTTTCAATGCGCCGGGCAGTGTGATCATTTTCAGGGAACGGCAGCCCCAGAACGCACTGTTGTCGATCAGGGTCACACCGTCCGGGATCGTCACATTGATCAGGGAGCCGCAATAGGAAAACGCACTGTTGCCGATGGCTGTGACGCTGGGAGGAATGATGATATCCGTCAACTTGTTGCAGTTGAAAAACGCATAGGCGCCAATAGATGTCACACTGTCCGGCAGCAAAATACCGGTCAGGGAACGGCAATAAGAAAACGCATAATCCCCCACCGATTTCAGCGTCGACGGCAAACTGATGCTGGTAAGATTTCTGCAATCGGCAAACGCACTCTTGCCGATCTGCGTCACGCCGGCAGGGACCGTGTACTGTTTTTCCTGCAGGGACGGAGGATATTTCATCAACACCCTGCCATCATCACTGAACTGGATCCCTTTGGCGCGTTCTGCAGCGATCACACTTTCAAATGACGGTTTCTTCGGACGCAGCTGACGCGGTTTCTGAACCGGTTTTTCCACGACAGGTGCCGCTTTTTTCCGGGACAGCGGGATCACTGCCCGGAGCATATTGTCATCGAGCAGCAATATGCCGATGGAACCGATCGACACCAAAAGAAATGTGAGCAGTAAAATCCGGAACCGCTTCTGACGGCGGCGGGCAGAACGCATTTTCTCCAGCCGCTCAAAACGGGATTGACCGTGGACCCGCTGACTTTCCAGCACTTCTTCCATCACCGGCACTGTGGAGGTCGATGGTGATTCGTCCGAAAGATCAAAACGGTAAAGTTCATCCAGCAGCTGCACCATCGTTTGCGGACGGTCATCTGCATTTTTCGACATCATCCAGCGTACAAGAAATGCCACCTGGGGCGTCACTTCCGGCATATATTTTTCCAGCGGGACCGGTTCATGCCGCAATACTTGCGCCATAATCTCAAAGGGGCTGCCCCCTTCAAACGGCGCATGACCCGTCAGCATTTCATAAAGCGTTGCACCCAGACTGTAAATATCTGCCCGCGTATCCACCATGTGGGCATCGCGGCACTGTTCCGGCGACGCATAAGCAGGTGTTCCGATCATGGATCCTTCCACCGTCAGCGTCCGGGTATTCCCGCTGGATTCCATGGTCTTGGCGATCCCCATATCCGCAAGTTTCACCATACCGTCATTCGTCACCATCACATTGGCAGGTTTGATATCGCGGTGAACAAGCCCGTGCTCTGCAGCATAAGCAAGTCCCTTCGCCGCCTCACGGATAATGAAAAGCGCGCGCCGCTCCGAAAGCGGGCCGTTTTTCAGAAGCTGACTGACAGACTGACCGTCAATGTACTCCATCACCAGATAAAGAAAACCGGATTCCGACTGGGTTTCAACATCGATCACCGTCACAATGTTCGGATGCTGAACACGCGCCGCATAACGGGCTTCACGAATGAACCGCTCTTTGAATTCAGGATCTTTCTCCGCCACATTCGTATGGAGAAGTTTCATGGCACGCATCACATTCAGATGAATATGACGCACAAGATAAACCGCACCCATGCCGCCCGAACCAAGGGACCGCTCCACGCAGTATTTGCCGATCATGTCGCCTTGTTGTAATAAGTGTGGCATGGATCATCCCATCGTTAATGAAGGATCATTTGAATTTCGGCGCATGACCATTCTGGACAAGTTCCAGATTTTCTTTCAATTCCGACCAGGTTTGCGGACGGTTTTCCGGCTCACGCTGAAGCATGGCGCGGATCAGTTTGGAAAAGTTTTTGGAAATGCCGGAATTCACTTTGTAAAGCATCGCCGCTTCACCATCCAGCATCTTTTCATAGATCTCAACTACATTCTTGCCAGGAAATGGCGGATGACCCGTCAACAGATAATAAACGGTGGCAGCAAGACTGTAAATATCCGTCGTGCAGGACATGACACCGATGTTTGTAAACTGCTCCGGACTCATATAGCCGGGCGTACCGATCCCTTCCCCCTGGATCGTCAACGCCGTTTCACCGTTGGATGCCGCCATGGATTTCGCGATCCCGAAGTCCAGAAGTTTGATATGACCATGTTCATCCAGCATGATGTTGGACGGCTTGATGTCACGATGCAATATCTGATATGTATCCCACGCATATTCAAGCGCATCCGCGATCTGCCACATGATCTGCAAGGCAGTACCCTCTTCAAAATCCCAGACGCCGCCCTTCTTGATCTCTTCCAGATTGGAACCGTTCACAAATTCCATCACGATATAAATACGCTTGGCATCTTCCCACGCTTCATACACTTTCACAATGTTTTTATGCTCAAGTGAATACAACATCTGCGCTTCACGAACCATACGCTTGCGGGTCGCATCAAGTGATTTTTCACTCATACCGGAAAGATTCAACGCCTTGATCGCAAAACGGCTGCTCATATCATCTTTCGGCGCACAGAGATAAAGAGACCCCATACCGCCCTTGCCGATCAGTTTGAGCAAACGGTAACGGTCATCGATCAGATCGCCGGGCGCCAACGCTTTCTCCGTCACAAGACACTTGATCTGACGGCAGCTGCGGCAAACCATCATGCCGCGGGCATCGTCAAATACAAACGTCCCGCCACATTGACAACGGGTCTCCGGCACTGCGGATATATTTGAAATGGGGATCGTTGCGTCATCCATTTCTGTTCTCTCCATTGATTATCAATTTCAAACCCCTGCTTGGTTGTAAAAATCTATAAACAGATAATATAATATACCTACTAATAAAGGAAATGCAAGTATAAAATCAAGAAAAAATCGCAGGAAAAATCAGTTTTTTCAATCGCTGCTGTATATCCCTGTATTTTAAAAAAGGGAACGCGGGCCTGAAGTTTTCCTCAGGTCCGCGTTATGGGCAAAAAAAATCCGGCGTCGAACTACTCTCCCGCACTCTTGTGTGCAGTACCATCGTCGCAGGGCCCCTTATCGATCGTGTTCGGGATGGGAACGTGAGTATCAAGCCCGCCATAGACACCGGAAAAAAAGGTAAATCGAAGATGCCAGAGTTGGTACTGGTCTTAACAGATATCATAGATGATGAGTATTGAAACGAGCTTGTGTGAGACAAACTGCTTCATTGAATTTACGCATGCTTGTGCTTTCTTCGAGCATGATCTCCTGGCAGAGATCGTGCTTGAAAAAAGGTGGTCAAGCCTCACG
>JAZNPK010000007.1:0-91302 GCA_045589595.1 Victivallales bacterium | reverse complement strand
GGAACAAATAGCCTTGAGAATTTGTAAAATAAGCCATGATTTTCTCCTATCATGACTTATTATACCTCCAACTTTCTGCTCAAACAATAGAAAAAGGCTGTTGCTCACCTTTTTGAGGTTTTGCAACAGCCCCTTTTTTTGTCCGCGGAAAAATACAGCCGCCGCAGGCGCGGCACCCGCGGCGGAAGCCGCGCCCCGCCAGCCCCACACGCCCGCCCGCGCTGAAGGCGGGCGTGTGGGGCGTGGCGGGTTTGCCCCGTGAACGGGGCTGGTGCCGCGCCTGCGGCGGCGTGGAAAAAGTGATTCTCTGATTTGCAATCCGTTTTCTCTGCGCTATATTATAGAGCTATGAATGAACCACATCATCAGTCCGGGGGTTGAATAGATCCATGACGATCCGTGAACTTGGCGAACACATTGAGCAGTATTTTCTTGATCTGCTGAAAGAAAAGCGGCACAGACCTGTTGACACAATGATCACGGGCTTGCTGTTTCTGGCGTCACGTGTTTACCGTAATCTGGTACAGTTGCGGTTATGGATGTATGAAAACCGTGTGATCCGCAACCGTGCCATCGGTTGTCTTGTGGTCAGTATCGGCAACCTGACGTGTGGTGGAACGGGAAAAACGCCTGTGGTGGAGATCTTTGCCAAGACGTTGAGCAGGAAAGGCAGAAAAGTTGCGATCCTCTCCCGTGGTTACCGGAGTCGTGACAGGTCTCTGTGGGACAAGATCAGAAAGAAATTTTCATCCCGCAAGATGGAGGTGCCGCCCCGTGTTGTTTCCGACGGAAAAAATCTGCTGCTCAACTCCATGACTGCCGGTGACGAGCCGTATATGCTCGCCAGCAATCTGAAAGATGTGTGTGTGCTGGTGGACAAAGACCGGGTCAAATCGGGGCTTTACGCCATTGATGAATTTCAGGCGGACACACTGGTGCTGGACGACGGGTTCCAATATCTCAATCTCATGTCCCACATCAACATCCTGCTGGTGGATTCCACATCTCCCTTTGACAATCATCATGTACTGCCCCGCGGTCTGATGCGTGAACCGATCAAGAACATCAGCCGTGCCGATTATATTTTTCTGACGAAATCGGATGGATCGCCCCGGCTGCGTCATTTGAAAGCCTTCATCCGCAAACACAACCGCCGTGCCGAAATCATCGAGTGCTGCCACCGTCCCCAATATCTGGAGGATGTATTTGAGCGCGGCACGCGTTTTCCGCTTTCGGATCTTAAGGGACGGAAGGTGGCGAGTCTTTCCGCCATTGCGAATCCGGCGAGTTTCAACGGATTTCTGACGCAGCATGGTGCGGACCTTGTTTTCAAGCGTCATTATGCGGACCACCACAGGTACCGTCAGCAGGAAATGATCGACTTTGTGAATGATGCGAAAGCTGCCGGTGCGGAACTGATCCTGACCACGGAAAAGGACGCTGTCCGTATGCCCCGTCTGGACCGCCGTGATATTCCGATCCTGTTTCTCCGTATTGAGATCGACATTCTCAGCGGACAGGAAAACTTTGATGAATGTATCTCCCGTATCTGTTTTATCTGAACCATAAACCAAACACAGGAATCTGCGTTATGTCTCTACCCATCCCCAATGAATTCTGGAAAAAATGTTTTGAAGCACCGGACCCCGCTTATGATGAATGTGCGGCGCGGGAACGGCTCGCCCATATCAGGGAATACGCTGTTATGGCGCATTTCACGCAGGAGGAACTGGCACAGTTGGAAGGTCCGGTCGCGGCACTTTCGGCAAACAGTGAACTGCTGCATTTCTGGGATCTGATGATCCGGACGATCCTCCAACCCGGCGTGCCCGGCGGAGACGCTGCGGGACAGAGCAATTATCTGCCGGACGATTACGATGTCATTACGCCGGACGCGTTCACGCTGCTTGTGGATCTTGCATGTATTCCCCACATGGCGGAACTTTACAAACAGAGAGGCTGGTACGAACTTGCCTTTGACGAAGCGCTTCTTGACATCCGGATCTGGATGGAGTTCAATCAGGCGAACCGGGGCAGATTCGGAATCCTGTTCGGTCATGCGTGGCTCCGGTCCCAGTTTGACGGGCTGGTGATCCGGCTCGGCAGACTGCAGTGCAACACCAGCAGCGGTTTTTTCTCCTGCTTCCGTGTTTTCCGGAACAACACCACCGGCGAAACCGTCACATTTGTCAATTCGGAAATGTCCGTCACCGATGGTGGGCTGACAGCCCTTGAAGACGATCCCGTGCGGTTCACAACGGCAAAAGTCGCGGAAGACGGCGATACCTTCACCGGTTGGACCGTCGGCGAAAACGGCAGGGTCAACAGTGAGCCGGTCACGATCTCCGGAAAAGACTGGACGGAATACCTGAAAGCCGGCGATCCGGCAGTCAATCTCCACATTCCGGCGGACGGTCCCATGAGGCCGGAGGCCTGTATGGATTCCTTCCGCAGGATGAAAGCATTCTTCAAAGACATCATGGGCGTGGAGGTCAAGGTGTTCCAGTGTGAATCCTGGCTGCTGGATCCGCGGTTCTGCGATCTGCTGCCGGAATCGTCCAACATCCTTGCGTTCCAGCGGTTCGGAAAACTTCTCCCCTGGCCCGGAAAGGGACAGTCGGAAATGATCCGCCGTGTTTTCGGCACAAAGGCGATGGAAGAGGGCGTGAACTCCGTCCCCCATATCACGACCATGCAGAAGATTTTTGCTGCAAGCGTCAATGCCGGTGAAAAATTCAGAAACGGTGCCTTCTTTATTGATGCGGACATCGTCTGATCTGTGTTTTTTCTGAAAAAAATCATTACAGATACCCGAATCTTACACATAGAGAGAATTTTTTTCTGTTTTTTTTGAAAAATATATTCTCCGGGACTTGTTGATTTAAAAAACGGGTATATATTTATCCAACGGCTTGTCCCCTGACAGGACAGGCATTCACATATACCTATTGTTTGTTGCTGTTCGCGGAGTGATGGTCGGCGGATCATCTTTACGGAACATATCAACAGCGGAGAACCGGATTATGACAGCGGATATAATAACAGGCAGCGTCGGTACGCCTGAAGAATGCCGGAAGGCAATCAGGCGGGAAAAACTCGCTGCGCGTAAAGCATTGACACCCGCAGTCCGCCGTGAAGCCGATGACAGGATCACGGATCGGCTCCGCCATCTGTTTGCAACTGAGGACTTTACCACGATCGCCGGATTTATTACAGACGGAACAGAACCCGATCTGACACCGGTGCTGGCAGAAGCCCTCGCCGCAGGAAAAACCCTTTGTCTGCCGCGTTTCAAAGACGCGGAACATTATGACATGGTACACGTTCGCTCACTGACGCTGACCGGTGAAAAATTCGGGATCCCCGAACCCGGTCCGGAAGACCCGGTGATCGCGGACGATTTGCTGAAAAACGCCGTATGGCTCGTTCCCGGTGTCGCTTTTGACACATGGTGCCGCCGGATCGGCAGAGGCAAAGGCGTTTATGACAGACTGCTCTCCAGCCGACAGCCCAAACTTGCAATCGGTATCTTTTACGAATGCCAGAAATGCAGCAGTATCCCCAGTAAACAACACGATCAGCCATTGGATCTGATCGTGACGGAGGACCGCTGCTATATGGCGTCATCCAGGTAAGGAGAGAAAGATCATGGACAACATCATCCTGGCAGCCGGCGCGGGCGTCGGCGGGCTGGTGATCGGCTTCGTTATCGAAGTCGTGATCAACAAAATGCGCGGTAATTCCGCCGCTGCAGCTGCCGCAAAGATCCGGCAGGATGCAGAAAAAGAAGCAAACAACATGCTGCGTGAAGCGCGCGTCACTGCAAAAGAAGACGCCCGTAAGATCAAAGATGAAGTGGAAAGCGAACTGAAAGAACGCCGGAAGGAAGTCTCCCAGGCGGAAAAACGGATCCAGCAGAAAGAAGACAATCTGGACCGGAAAAGCGATTCCCTCGATTCAAAGATCCGGAATGCGGAAAAGAAAGAATCGGATCTGGAAGAAGCGCGTCAGCGTGTTGTGAAAAAAGAAGAAGAACTCAAGGAAACCATTTCCAGACAGATCGATGAACTGCAGCGGATCGCGGAACTCGACCGCGAAACTGCAAAACAGATGATCCTGGAAAAACTCCGCGGCGAAGTGGAAAATGAGTGCGGTCTCATGATCCGGGATGCACTGGATGATGCACGCAGCCGTGTGGAACGGGAATCTCAGGAACTCATCGTCAACGCCATCCAGCGGTATGCCGGTGACTGCACCTATGAGCGCACCACCGCCACGATCCCCCTGCCCAATGACGAAATGAAAGGCAGGATCATCGGCCGTGAAGGCAGAAACATCCGCGCACTGGAAGCGGCGACCGGCGTCAATATCCTCATTGACGACACGCCGGAAGCGGTGGTCATCTCCTGCTTCGATCCCATCCGCAAGGAAATCGCACGCCGTCTGATGGAAAAACTGATCTCCGACGGCAGGATCCATCCGACCCGCATCGAAGAACTCATCAAAAAGATCACGAAAGAGATCGATGATGAAGTCTTCTCCGTGGGTGAACGCGCCGTTCTGGACTGCGGTCTCCACGGCGTTCCCAAAGCATTGATCAATCTGCTGGGCAGACTGCAGTTCCGTTACAGTTTCTCCCAGAATGTGTTGAAACACTCCATTGAAACGGCAGCCTTTATGGGTACCATTGCCGCCGAACTGAAACTGGATGAGCAGAAAGCGCGCCGGATCGGTCTGTTCCATGACATCGGCAAAGCAGTCGACCACGAAGTGGAAGGCACGCACGCCGCCATCGGTGCGGATCTGCTGCGGAAATACAACGAAAACAAAGATGTGGTCAATGCGGTGGCAGCTCACCATTGCGAAGTGGAAGCGACCTCCATTTACGGCATCCTTGTCAATGCCTGCGACGCGCTCAGCGCATCCCGTCCGGGAGCCAGAAGCGAAACGACGGAACTGTATCTCAAGCGTCTGGAACAGCTGGAAACCATTGCAAAAGAATTTCCGGGTGTGGATTCCTGTTTTGCGCTTCAGGCGGGCAGAGAAGTCCGTGTGGTGGTGCAGCCTGAAAAGGTTTCCGAAGCCCAGGCGAACAATATGGCACGCGATATCTGCCTGAGGATCGAAAAAGAAATGAATTATCCCGGTCAGATCAAAGTTTCCATCATCCGCGAGACCCGCGCAGTGGAATACGCAAAATAAACATACGGGCTGCATCGTATCATGCAAACTGGATTTACCGCTGTCTGCCGCAAACGGTTTGATGCCTACGCCGCATCATTTGCTGCGCCGGACGGCGGTTTTCCGTTCGGGATCCGGATCAAGATCGGTCATACGGCGGATGTCTGCCGCATTATGGAAGACCTGACGCCGCCGGATACAGATGAACGGACGGGACAGATGCTTTATCTGACGGCACTGTGTCACGACATCAGCCGGTTTGAACAGTATCAGAAATTTCAGACGTTTCGCGACTCGGATTCATTCGATCACGGTGAGCGCAGTGCGGAACTGATCCGCAGTGAAAAAATCCTCGAAGGTCTGCCGGAAGAAGAGATCGCCATCATTTCAGAGGCGGTGCGGCTGCACAACAGGATCACTCTCCCGGAGACTTGCCCCGGCGGCGTACAGCGGCTGGTGGCGGAACTGATCCGCGATGCCGATAAACTGGCGATCCTGGAATTGCTGATCCGGTTTTTCCAGTCGCCGCCCGAACTGGCAGAAGCCGCCGCGACAAAGATGGATCTTCCTGAGACACCGGGTTGGACAGAAGACGTTCTTGCCGCAGCGGTCGCGGGGCGTCAGATCCGGCATTGCGAATTGAAAAATGTCAATGATTTCAAACTGATGCTGTTTACATGGATCCACGATTTCAACTCGCCGCTGACAGCTGAATATGCATTGACGCATAACCTGTATCCCACGGCACGGACACTGCTTCCGGCAGATCCGGCAATGGATCATCTGCTGGAACTGACACAGCAGTTTCTTGAGAAAAAAGCAAAAGAACAGATAAACTACGGAGAATACAGATGAGAACATTTGAAGTCGGTACGGTTTATGATGTGGTAGTGGTCGGTGCCGGTATGGCGGGCGTGGCAGCTGCTCTGGCGGCGTCACGGTACGGCATGAAAACGGCTTTGGTGGAAAAGACCATCCTCAATGGCGGTCTTGCCACCATCGGTTCCATCCTCTACTATCTGCCGCTGAGCGACGATCGCAGAAATCAGGTCACTTTCGGCATTGCGGAAGAACTGCTGCTGGCAAGTATCAAGTTCGGGCCCGGAGATGTTCCGGACTGGAAAAATCCGGAAAAAAATCTCCGTTACGGCGTTGCTTTCAACCCCATGTCTTTTGTACTGGGTATGGATGAACTGCTGGACAATGCGGGCGTAGATCTCTGGTACGATACCCTCCTCTGCGGCACGGAACGGGATGAGAGCGGAAAAGTGACCGGGATCATCGTGGAAAACAAGTCCGGGCGGGGCGTGATCTGCGGCAAGACTTTTGTGGATGCCAGCGGCGATGCGGACATTGCATGGCATTCCGGTGCGCCCACTGCCGACGGTGTGAATTATCTTTCCATCTGGGGTGTGGGGTATTCCATGGATGCCGCGGCAAAAGCCGTGGAAGAGAAAAACGGTACGCCCCTCGCCCAGTTGATCGCATACGGCAGCGGCGATACCGGCTGCGGTCATCCGGAAGGTATGCCGCCATTCACCGGCATCAACGGCAAAGACGTATCCCGTTTCGTGACGGAAAGCCGGAAACTTGTCCGGAATGCTTATACGGAGATCCACCGGAAACACGGTCGGCAGCACGCGTTCCCCGCAATGCTTCCGGCAATGGCGGATTACCGGATGTCACGGCGCATCGAAGGACATTATACGCTGCAGACCGGAGAAAAATTCAAACATTTTGCAGACAGCGTCGGTGTGGTGGCAGACTGGCGCGGCGGACACGATCTCTGGTGTCTGCCCTACCGTGCGACACTGGCGAAAGACCTTCCCGGCGTACTGGCGGCGGGGCGTTGTCTGGGTGCAGCCGGAGAAGCATGGCAGGTCTTCCGTGTGATCCAGGCGGCGGCGATGTCCGGGGAAGTCACGGGACTGGCGGCAGCCATGTCAGTGGAACGGAATATCCTGCCGGAAGCACTGCCGGTGGATGCCATTCAGAAAGAATTGCTCAAACGCGGATTCCTGCTGGATATGCGGGAACTCGGCAATGTGCAGGAAACCATTACTGTTGACGGGGAATAAACCGGAATATGGCACTGCTTGAAGTCAGCGATCTGAAAAAATATTATCCTGCGGGAAACGGATGGTTCAGCCCCAAACGGTTTGTCCGGGCGCTGGACGGTGTATCGTTCTCGCTGGATGCGGGTGAAACGCTGGGGCTTGTCGGCGAAAGCGGATGCGGAAAAAGTACGCTCGCCCGCGCGCTGATGCGTCTGGAAGAACCGACGGATGGCAGTATTACACTGGACGGACGGGATCTGCTGGCACTGAAAGGGGAAAAACTGCGCCGGGAACGGGGTCAGTTTCAGATGATTTTTCAGGATCCCTACGCTTCACTCAATCCCCGTATGTCGGTGGAGGATGTGCTGGACGAAGCACTGCGTCTGCATACGGCGCTGGACAGCGACGGCAGAAAAGAACGGATCATCGAACTGATGAAACTGGTGGGTCTGAATCCGGCACATGTGAAACGGTATCCCCATCAATTCAGCGGCGGACAGCGTCAGCGTATCGGTATTGCCCGCGCGTTGGCGGTGAATCCCCGTTTTATTGTGGCGGATGAACCGGTATCAGCACTGGATGTCAGTGTTCAGGCGCAGATCGTCAATCTGCTTCAGGATATCCAGGCGAAGACCGGAGTTGCGTATCTCTTTATTGCGCATGACCTTGCGGTGGTGGAACATATTTCCAGCCGGATCATGGTGATGTATCTTGGAAAGATCGTGGAATCCGGTCCCGCCGCCGAATTGTGCAGCGATCCTCTTCACCCCTACACCAGAGCATTGCTTTCTGCCGTGCCGGGGATCAGACCCGACAAACGGTCGGAGAGGATCATTCTGACCGGTGATGTGCCGTCGCCTCTTGACCCGCCGTCCGGCTGCAGGTTCCATACCAGATGCCCCTTCGCAACGGAGCGGTGCAGCAGAGAGGAACCGCCCATGCGAGAAGTTGCACCCGGCAGGATGTGTGCGTGTTTTGGCGTAAAAAAATAAAATTCCGGACCTGATATTTTTCATTGCGGCGCGGCAATGTTTCGCACCTTTTTCACATTTTTTCCGGAATCTGATTTTTATTTTTGTGCGCGCGTGTTATAGTATAGGAGCATGCGTATATATCAACCGTGATCAAGTTGTGGAAAGATGGTATTCCGATGGAACTGACAAGTCTGAAAAATCCGAAAGTAAAACATGCCTGTGCATTGCGTGACCGCCGCGAGCGTGACCGTGAAGGCGTAACCATATTGGAAGGGTACCGTGAATTGACCCGCGCGCACGCCGCCGGTATCAGGATCAGAGAAACTTTTTACTGCCGCGAAATGTTCATGGGGGAAAACAACGATACCCTGCTGGATACGCTCCGGGCGGCAGGATCGGATCTTTACGAATGCAGTGCGGAAGTGTTGCGGAAACTGGCATACCGCGAGCGTCCGGAGGGCTTGATCGCCGTTGCGGAAATGCGCCGCAAAGGTCTGGATGAGATCCCGGCAAAACCGGATGGACTTTATCTTGTGGCGGAGACCATTGAAAAACCCGGCAATCTGGGTTCGATCCTCCGCAGTGCGGATGCGGTGGGTGCCACGGCAGTCATCGTCTGCAACAAGCAGACCGACATTTTCAATCCCAATGTGATCCGTGCGAGTACGGGTGCGATTTTTTCCGTTCCACTGGCGGAAACCACGAGTGAAGAAGCACTTGCGTGGCTGAAGGGACTGGGCATCAAGACACTTGCCGCAACGCCGCATACGGATCTGTATCATACCGATGTGGATATGAAGCAGGGCGTCGCGATTGTGGTCGGCGCGGAACAGTACGGACTTTCCGATTACTGGATGAATTCCGCCGATCTTCAGGTATTGATCCCCATGCTGGGAAAAATGGACTCTCTGAACGTGGCAACGGCGGCAACGATCCTGCTCTACGAAGCGGCACGCCAACGCGATTGGAAACCGAGTATTTAATCTGTTCTCTCTGTCAGAAAGGAGCGGCTGTTTTATGAAAGACATTTGTTACGATGTATGTATTTACGGGTCCGGGATCTCTGCCGCGGCGGCGGCTCTTGCACTGCAGAAACGCAACCGCAGCGTCCTGTTGATCACTCCCAACGGATTCACAGCATCGGAAAGTACCGATGCCTTCCTGCCGGAACTGACGGAAGGGATCTCCGGAACAGCAGACGCCCTGATCGCCAATCTGCGTCAATGCGGGGGCGTCCGGGATATTTATGCGGATCCGTGTATTCTTCAGCTGCGTCTGCTTCAGATGCTGAGCTCCACCGCGATCCTGTATTACGCCCGTCCCGCCGGGATCATTGATAAAGGCGACCGCGTCAAAGGATTGCTGCTGGCTGCCAAAGACGGCATTTCCTGTGTCCGCGCAAAATGTTTTATTGATGCCTCCGAAGATCTGGAAATGATCCGGTATGCCCAGAATGAATTGCGGTGCCGTCAGGGCAGCGATCAATTTTTTGTATTCAGTATGGAACTGGAAGAAGAAGTGCCGCCTCCGTCCGTTCTGCCGGAAGGCGTGGTCGCCACCGGATCGGTCTGGAACACGGAACACAATTTCAAAGTTCTGAACGGCTCAAGAACGGATCTGCGGCGGATCGTTTCCGCCATCCGTGAAAAAAATCCGGATTTTGCCGAAGCGTATGTGACCCGTGCATCCAACCGGGCGTATTCCCTTTCCGGCGTGATCACCCGTGGTGCGCCGCGTTACCGGAACCTTTTTGCGGCGGGCGCGAAAAAAATCTTCACCATCGACAACACAAAAGATCTGCTTGCCACGCGTATGCTGGAAGGGGAATGGCTGGCAAATGACGCAGATTCCTCCATCGGAAGCTGTCCGGAACTGACCGTTTCCCCGGATGAGATCTGCCTGCCTGCCGGTAATCAGCAGACCGTCAACTGCGATGTACTCGTCTGCGGCGGCGGAACTGCCGGATCACTGGCGGCGATCGCCGCTGCCAGAGCCGGGGCGGATGTACTGCTCTGGGAAAGTATGGATTATCCGGGCGGCATCGGGACCGGCGGCGCGATCCCCGGTTATTATTACGGTCTGCCCGGCGGTCTTCAGGATGAAGTGGACCGGCGCGTCCGTGAATGTGCCGCAGATCTTTGCAGTGAACGGCATCTGGTGGATCCGGATATGGAAAAGAAACGCAGTTTCTCCCGGTTCCATCCGCTGTCGAAAATGATCGCACTGGAAGAAATGCTGTCGGAAGCCGGAGTGCGTGTGGAATATGGCGTTACGGTCTGCGGTGTGGAAACCAGCCGGATCAAACCGCCCATGTTTCCGGTCCTTCAGGGAACGCCGCAACCGCCTGAAATATCCAGTCTGGACGGTGTGGAGGGGATCACGCCCCGTGGTGCGAAACGGTGCAAAGCGAAGGTCTTTATCGACTCCACCGGCGATGGTGACGTGGCAGTATTTGCGGGAGCCGCCTATACTGCGGGCAGAGAACCGGATGCCGTTCAGCACATTTTCTCCATTCCGGCGCTGACCATTGCCCGGGCAACGGAACAGAACGAAAAGCATGAAGTCGTCCGCAACTTTTTCATGATCAATCCGTACAACATCGATGCCGGTTATGTGGATGCCTGCGATACCCGGGATGTGAGCCGGGCGCGGCTCGCCGGACTCCTGGCATACGATCGGCCGAAATACGGTAAAAACGGCAGGATCATTTCATTTTCCACGGTACTCGGTGCGAGAGCCAGCCGACAGATCATGGGCGATTACCGGCTGGGACTGGGCGACCAGATCCGGTCCGCAGAATTTCCGGATGTGATCGCCTATTCCATGTCGCACTACGACAACCACGCCAACGATTACGAAAATGAAAGTTCCGACGCCCTGCTGTGGACATGGGCGCTGGATGGACATTGGGAAGCCATCGGTTCGGAGATCCCCTACCGCGCCATGCTGCCGTTCGGCATTGAAAATCTCATCGTTGCCTGCCGCGCATTGTCGCTGGATTTTGATGCCAGTCAGCAGTTCCGTATGCAGCGGGATATGCAGCGGATCGGTGAAGCTGCCGGACTCGCTGCCGCAACAGCAGTTCAGGATCAGTGTCCGCCCCGGTATATCGACATCCGCAAAGTTCAGGACCGTCTTGCCGGAACAAAAGCATTGCAGGATCCCGAAAGCAATTTCCACTGCGATTCGTGGAAACCCGCAAATTATTATCCGGACAGACGCCTTTTTGAACTGACCGATAAAGGTTTTGCCCCCTCACGCGATCTGCTGCCGGACAGCGTTGCCGGATACTGCAAACTGGAAAACGCCCTCACCGCATCCGATCCCGCAGAGCGTTACGCCGCCGCTGTAAAACTGGCTGCCGGCGCGAAACTCTCCAAAGCCAACGGACAACTCATCGACTGCATCCGGTCCCGCTGCGATACCTTCCCCGAAAAATGGCGGGGCAAAACGCCTCTGTGGAAGATCGCCATCGCCATCTGCGGCGCCAACGGCTGTACAGAAGCAAAACACACTGTGGAAGATGTGCTGACCGATGAAAATTGTCTTCAGGATCAGCAGGCATTGATCCTTGCCGTCCGGACTCTTGGCACGATCGGCGATCAGCAGTCCGCCAAAGCCATCCATACGCTGCTGCGGCGCGGTGATATCGCCACCACCCAGACTTTCCCCTACTGGTGCAGTGAACAGGTCATCACCGATGATGTTTCGTGGAAACTGGAACTTGCCGCATTTGAAGCCATGTATAAACTCGGTCTGGAAAAAACGGAATATCTGGACAAATACAGAAATGATGAACGGGGTTATGTCCGCCGGGCAGCGGAACGGGTCAGTCTGCGGGTCTATGGAAAGGTCAAATAAAAATGGAACAGATCTATGATCTCGGCAGCAGACGGGAACTGTTTGTTGATGATTTTTTTATCCGCGAACTGAACGGAGCCGTATCACGCCGTCTGCATCAACCGGTTCCGGCGGAGATCGTCTTCACGGCAGATGCGCCACACGAAATGAGCAATCATTCCGGCGGATCATACTGCAGCATTGTCCATGACGAAAAGGAAAACCGTTATCTCATGTACTACCGTGCGGGGATGCGTACGCCCACGCCCGGCAATCCCTCCCAATCCTCCGATTTCATTCTCTGCGTGGCGGAAACACGGGACGGCATCCATTTTGAACGGTGCCGCGTGGATCTTCTTCCCACCGGCGGCAATGTGGTGCTGGACAGTTCCATGACGCGTCATCTGGTACCGGAACGGTGCAAGGACACCTGCCCCGGCGTTACCAGCGTTTTCTACGATACCAACCCGGACTGTCCCGATGATGAACGATTCAAAATGATCGTCACCAACGAACAGCCTCATCTTCATCCGGATGAAGGGATGTATCTGTTTGTTTCAGCGGACGGATACCGGTTCCGGCAGAAAACGGAAAAATTCAAACTGGATCCCCAAAGCGGTTACGATTCCATCAATCAGGCGTTTTATGATCCTGTGGCAAAACAATACCGTCTGTTCCATCGCGGTTACGGCAAACGGGACAAGCGGACGGTGATCTCCCACATGACCAAAGATTTTGTGACGTTCACCAACGGCGCCTATCTGGAATTTGATGAAGAATTTCAACGCTGTGCCATTCTCGGTCAGGAGTTATATACCAACGGGATCCGCCCCTATTTCCGCGCTCCGCATATCCTGCTGGGATTCCCGATGCGCTACTTCGACGGCGCAATGATCCCCGGCTGCTACGCCGGAAAAGGTGATTGGAACTGCAGCGTGCTGTCGCGCCCCGATTTCAACAACCGGCTGTTCCGCGCCAATATGACGCCGCGGTACGGACTCTGCTCCACGGATTCCGTTCTCATCGCCAGCCGCGACGGTGTGCATTTTCAGGGGTGGACCGATGCGTTCCTCACGCCGCCCCCCACGGAAGATTCCTGGTTCTACGGATCTGCATCTCTTGCGATCGGCATGATCCCCACCGCATCCCGGCTGGGATACGGCGCACCGGATGAGCTCTCGTTCTATTCCCCGGAAGGCAGTTGGGGCGACGGCTGTACGCGGTTCCGCCGGAATGTTCTGCGGACCGATGGTTTCGTATCGCTGCATTTTGAAAGCAAGGGCGGCGTCCTGCTCACTCCGCCCTTCCGGTTCAAAGGCGGAAGACTGACGCTGAATATCGTTACCGGAGCCGTCGGCGGATTCCGTGCAGAGTTCAGAGACAGCAACGGAAAACCCATTCCCGGCTACACGTTTGAAGAGTGTTACGAAGAACGGGGCGACAGTCTGGAAATGACTGCCCGCTGGAAAACGGCAGGTCCCGATGTCCGCCCGCTGGAAGGAGAAACGGTCCGGCTGGCGATCCTTGCCCGGAACTGCGATCTTTACAGTATCTGTTTTGCGCCGTGGCAGCCGGACCCGGAAGTACCGCCCTTGAACTGAAGCGGGAACATCTCATTTCCATACAACAAAATACCCGGCAGTCCGATCAGGAACTGCCGGGTTTTCTTTTCAGATCTGTCCGTCGGGATCAGATAATATTGACTTTCCAGCGGAGGAACTCGCGCTCCGGTTCCAGTTCGTTGAGGAAGTAAACGGTTCTGGGATTTGCACCATCAGCCGTATCTGTCAGTTCTGCCGACAGGAAGGAGTAGAACGGTCCGCCGTAGTGAACGCTTTCGATACCGATAAAGTGTTCTCCGGGACCGAGGATCTCGTGCAGGGGGATGCGGGGCGAGATCACATCGGGCCAGATATAATCTTCCGGGGGCGGTTCTTCCGCAACAAATCCTTTCTGTGAGACCCAGCCAAGACGTTTCTTCGTGCCGTCTTCCATGATCTCAAAGAGAGCCATGGCGTTGTAATACAGGTCATACGCCAGAGAATATTCATAGGAAAGATTTGTGTTGGGAACGGTAAGACTCATCCAGACTTCTTTTGCGGGAACGGGCTCATAACGGAGTTTCCGCTGTTCTTCCCGATACGCCAGATAGTTCAGATTGTCGGCGGAGAGCGGCGCGTAAGGAGCTTCAAATTCCGCAATCAGACCGCTGTCTTCCGTTTCAAAATAGATCGCACCCACATCCCATTTGCCCAGAGTGAAATCAAAGGAAAGTGTTCCGGCATCCACAGGGACAGCCTTGCCGGGTTCTGTTTCGGTGGGCGTGAGGCGGTACGCTTTCATGCCGGCGGGATCGAATCCGCAGAGTGCCGGATTCAGAGTGGCGGTGAAAGACTGTTCCGTTTCAGCAAAGTTGGACACGATAAAGAGTGCGCGTTTTTTATCGGCAGACACCATCAGGTAATGTCCTGTATCAGGTGCCGCAGAGAAAACATCGCTGGAGTTGTAATCGTTCAGCACGCTGATATCCATCTCGTTCCGGAAGAAACGCCAGATCTTCCAGATGGGCTTGAACGCAATATCATTCACGCCCGGTTCCCGGGGATGAGCAAGGGAACAGGTCTTGAACTGTTCACCGAGGGGACTGTGCGGATACTGACCCGTCGCCGCAAGGAAGGGCCGCATTTTGCCGGTGGAATAGGCAGGAAATGCGCCGGTCCACATGGTGCCGGTGGTGGCTGTTGCCATACTGAAATATTCGTGATGGGCACGGCTGCGGACCATAACGCCGCCTTCCCCTTCGCCGGACACAAAGCCGTCGATGATACCGGCACCGTAAGCGATGGCGGAAAAACTCAAGCCGGTATGCCCGAAGAAAATACCGCCTTTACCGATCCGTTTGCGGAGAGATTCCATGCGGAGCAGGTAACCTTTGAAGGGCAGTCTGCCGCCGGGGAAAGCTTCATCCGGTTCGCTGTTGTGGAAAGGTCCGCCGTAGTCCATATAAAGACCGTCCCAATCCTTCTTGAGATAACGGTCGAACCAGCTGCAAGCGCCTTCCGCCGAGGAGATCTCGCTGCCGCGGATGTAAAGGGCGACACGCATTCCCAGATCGTGTGCTTTCGCCACAACGCGTTTGAGTTCTTTCACATTGTGGGGCGTACCGTCGTTCTGGAGATCCTGACGCCAGTTTTCGTGGAGGACCAGCACATCCGTGCCGGAACGGGCGAGATTTTCCAGACAGTCATCAGAGGGATAACGGACATAATTGTCGAAATAGTGGTGCATGTGGAAGGGCGGTTTGTGACGGACCCGGTCGGCGGTCTTGAGGACCCAGCCCCACTGATTGCGCCACTGCCAGAGCTGCATGAGTTTGTTTTTGCAGGGGCGTTCCCGGATGAAATCGTAGGTGGTATGGAGATTGCCGTTTTCCAGCCAGGTGACATCGGTAGCGCAGTCGCCCAGGTCGCCGGAAATATAATTTTCACCTTCTACAAATGTTTCAAAATAAGCGGTTTGCCCATTTGCTTTCCGGATATTTGCAGAGACCAGCGGAATGATCTCTTTCTCCACATGCGTACCCGCTCCGGGTTCCAGACCGCGTCCGGAGCGCATGGACTGGATCATGGTGGCGTCAAAGACTTTGGGACGGGGCGTCAATGCCCATTTTGTTTCAACGCTGTCGGCGGTCTCAAATTCAAAATGGAGCGCGAAATCGTCCAGATCGGGCGAGTGCATATCATTTGCCACGAAGAACGCGTTGACGAACGCGCGGCCGCGGCTCATGAGCTCGTACCGGAGAGAGAGGCGGAAATTGGTGATTTCGTTGCCCGCTTCATCTTTCCAGAGGATCTCCGGATATTCCAGAACCAGCGCCCGTTCATCCGTAGTTTGGAGCGGTTCATCGATGCAGTACGGAACAAGTTTTCTGCCGTCGCTCATGCGGATCTTGATGCGGCTGAAATTTCTGCCTGCGGCAGGGATCACGGTTCCGTTGAAACCATCCAGGGTGATGGATTCGGGGAACCCGTCGGCACCAAATACATAATTGACACCATCCAGAGAGATGCGGGTGGGTTCGGGCATTTCTGTTTTTCCTTTCGTGTTGTTTGCGATTATTTACCGGAATGTTCTGTTTTTGTTCTGTTCTGTGCCTCGCGGCGGCGTTTTTCCTGAAGGCGTTTCATTGTTTCATCATCTTTTGTGATGTTCAGGAACGCGTAGATCGCCGGAGCGGTACCGGTGATGATCCGGACTTCCGCTTTGGACCCGACTTTAAAATCACATTCTTCCGTGTTGAGGCTGAGATAGACGGGATATTTTGTTGTATTTTCCAGAGGGACTTCGCTGATTTTTTCCACCACCGCATAAAAATGACCATACTGCAAACGGCTGAAAATATCGCTGGAGATCTCCGCATCCTGTCCCAGACGGACTTTGCGGATGAACCGGGAATCGACTTCCGCCCGCACGGTCAGTTCCGGGCTGCCCATAATGACGGCAGGTTTGCCGCGGTCCACATATCTCGCGCGTTTGCAGGGCAGTTCCAGAATGGTCCCGTCCACAACGGCGGAGATCTTGCAATCTTCGATCCGTTTCCGCAGAATGGCAAGTTCCACTTCTTTTTCCGTGATCTGTCCTTCGATCACTTTCAATTCATTTTCCACTTTTTCCCGGATCTTCACCGCGAGTCCGGCAGAGGCGGAGTTCTGCTCTTTTTTGCCGTCAGTATCCATGGCGGAAGCGCGGCTGCGGTCTTCGATCCGTTTCCGCAGAATGGCAAGTTCCACTTCCTTTTCCGCGATCTGATTCCGGATCACGCCCATTTCGTTCCGGGCTTTTTCGATGATCTTCACGCCGAGTCCCTGTTTGACGATCCGGTCATTTTCTTCACGGATCGCCCGTTCCACTCTGGCATCGCGGGCTTCTTTTTCGTATTTACTGAACTCGATCTTTGTCAGAACGGTTTTATAGTTCTGGAGGTTCTGGCGCGCAGTTTTATCCGCTTCCAGTGCGGCATCCAGTCGGGGTGCGGAGTGACGGTAATTTTCGGGCAGCGGCTCCAGAAGCAGCACATCGATCTCGTTCTTTTTGACCTGCAGTTCCGATTTCAGGATCTGGATCGCCGCCTCAACTTTCCGGGCGGTATTGAGCAGTTCCGTATTGTCCAGCTGCACAAAAAGTTCGCTCTTTTTGACCATCAGTTCGGATTTCAGAATGGTAATGGCGGCTTCCACTTTCCGCAATTCATTCTGGTATTCCGTATCGTCCATCTGCACGATCAGATCACCTTTTCTGACCTGATCACCTGTCCGGAAATACAGTTCCTTCACCGGTCCGTCAAAATTCGCGGCAAGATCATAAGTGTGCTGGGGGATCACCGTACCGGTACAGATGATGGAGTCATCCACATTTACGATGTACAGCAGGATCGCCACCAGCGGAATGGTCAGCAGGGCACTGATAATAAGCCAGGAAAAAAGTTTGATCTTGGAACGCAGACTGTTTTTGAACACTTGCTGATGCATACGTCACCCCCTGTGTTCCGATTCGCCGACTGCGAACAGTTCGCTTTTGGCATTTTTGGTATCGCGCAGCTGCAGACTGTAAAGATCGCGGTAGATGCCGCCTTCCTGCAGCAGTTGAGCGTGAGAGCCCATCTGGGCGATTTTGCCGTCCTTGAGCACAACGATCATATCCGCATTGCGGACCGTGGAAAGACGGTGGGCGATGATGACCGTGGTCCGTTTTTCCATCAGAGCATCCAGCGCCTCCTGCACCACTGCCTCCGAAACCGTATCCAACGCACTGGTCGCTTCGTCAAGGATCAGAACGGCAGGATTTTTCAGGATCGCACGGGCGATGGCAAGACGCTGTTTCTGACCGCCGGACAGCATAACACCGTTTTCGCCGACCGGTGATTTATATCCCAGCGGCTGTTCGATGATAAACTCATGGGCATTCGCCATTTTTGCAGCCTCCACCACCTGTTCATGGGTGGCATTGGTCACGCCGTAACGGATATTCTCCTCAATGGTCCCGCTGAACAGGAACGAATCCTGCAGCACGATCCCCACCGTATTGCGGAGCGATTCCGTGGAAATATCACGGATGTCCACATTGTCGATCCGGATCGAACCGTTAGTCACATCATAGAACCGCATCAGCAGCGATGCAATGGTGGATTTACCGCTGCCGGAAGGTCCGACCAACGCCACTTTTTTACCCGGTGCCACATCCAGCGTAAAGTTCCGCAGGATCATTTTTTTCTGCTCGTAACCGAAGGAAACTTCATCAAATTCCAGATGCCCCTGGGGATTTTCAATGGTCTTGGGATTGGATGGCGGCTTCACTTCCGGGACCGCATCCAGCAGTTTGCCGATACGCTCCACACTGACCATCCCGCTGCTGATGGCATTCGCCATACTGGACAGCGCACTGATCGGACCGGTCAACATGGAAAAGTAGGTGTAATAAGCCACCAGTTTACCAACGGTCATCTCGCCGTTATTGACTTCAATGGAGCCGAACCAGAGCAGGGCAACGATACAGGAGATATTGATGACTTCCGCCCAGATCCAGGAATAGGCACTCATCATATTGATATTCAGGCTCTTATCGAAGGTCGGACGCAGACGCTGGGCAAATTCCAGATTCTCAAAATGTTCCTTCCCGAAGGACTTGACCACCTTGATGCCGTTGATCGTTTCCGACAGGTTCGCTGAAACTTCAGACATCATTTCACGGAGGATCTTGGCTTCTTTCCGCATCTTGATACGGTAATAGGTGAAGTTCGCCGTCTGAAGCACGATCACGATGATCGGAAGAATGAAAAATTTCGGATTCATCACAAACAGAGCGATCACGATACAGACAATGGTGAACATGTGGATCACCAGATTCGCCAGAACCGAGGAGATCATGCCGTTCAGACCGTCCACATCCGTCAGAATGTTGGAGATCAGTTTACCGGTACGGTATTCCTGATAAAAACGCAGCGACAGACTCTGGAGATGTTTGAACAGTTTGATGCGGACCCCGAACAGGGTGCGCCCGCCCGTGTAATAGAAAAGGTAATGGCTGATGTAGAAAAAGATCTCGCGCAGACAGTAGGTGAGGATGATCCCCAGGATCAGAAGGATCATCAGCCCCCGGTTGTCCAATCCCCGGTCAATAATCAACTGAAGAAACCAGGGCAGCGGGATCCCCATTGCGGAAAAGACCAGCAATGCGGCACCGGACATAAAACACAAGCCGATGTAAGGCTGGATAAAACTTAAAAATCTTCGGAAGCCCATAAGATCATCCTCTCCTGTTTTTTCCGGATGGATTGTTCAGAGCGGACAAGGCAACAACTATTTGAAATGATTTCTCGTTTGGCGTCATCGGAATAACCTCCACAAGATCAATGACAATAAATGCGATCGGTCTGTTTGTAATGCCTGCGGGAAAAGTTGACGGGTATGATCAGAATAGATCGGTTCGTTCGGTGTTCGATGAAAAATGACAGAGCAATGCCGTTTTTCTGCTGTTCCTTTTTGCTTGATTCAACCGGCAATACCGGTATCCCCGGAAAAATAATTCAAATGCAGCGGAGCCGTATCAAACGAATACAGGATCTTCACCATTTTTCTCTCCTTGTCATTCATTGACTTTTTTGGTGATTCTCGTGTCTGACCTTAATTTATCCACGCAAAATCAAAAATCAAACCGTTTTTCTGCGGTTTTTCCCTTTTTTTATTAATTTTTTGTTATCGTTATCCGATGGCAGTGAAATGGCAGATCTCCGCCTCACCCGCACGACACAGATTGCGTTGGGCGATACCGACTTTCATCAGAAAATCACCGCTGCAGACAAAGTCGCTGTTTTCCAGTCTGTACTGCTTTTCCGGATCCAGTCCGCGCAGACGGATTCGCCGCCGTCCGCTGCCGGGCAGACGCTTGCTGCAAATACTGATCATCAGCGCTTCCTGACGGTCTTTTGAGGAAAATTCCCAGACATTCAGGCATCCGTCACCTTCCCAGACATTCTGCAGACGGTAGAAATCTCCGTCCGACACCAGATGCCGGATCGCCCGGAACCGGCGGATCTGTTCGGGGACCTGTTGACGCATCTCCCCGCTCATGGTGGTCAGGTCAAGTTCGTATCCGAATGTACCGGCGATGGCGGCGGCGAAACGCGCTTCCAGCGGCGCATTGGCATTGGCGGTCACATGAGCGCCCTGGGCAGACAGCGGATAGACCAGCGAAGTGCCGCCCTGAATGTAAAGTCTGCTGAACGCATCTGTATTGTCACTGGTCCAGATCTGGGGCGCGTAATAAAGGATCCCGGCATCAAATCTGCCGCCGCCGCCCGAACAGCCTTCGATCAGCAGATCGGGGAACCGTTCCAGCAGTCTGCGGTGCAGTTCATAAACGCCCAGCACATAACGGTGGGACGCCTCTTTCTGACGGGATGCAGGCAGAAGCGGATTCCAGATCTCCGCCGGCTGACGGTTCATATCCCACTTCATATAATAAACCGGAACATCCGCAAGGATCTTCGCGATCACATCAAAGAGATAGTCCACCACTTCCGGCATCCCCATATTCAGCACACACTGATGGCGTCCGTAGGTCCGTTCTCTGCCGGGTGCGGTAAAGACCCATTCCGGATGCGCCTTGTGCAGTTCGCTGTCTTCCGAGATCATTTCCGGTTCAAACCAGAGACCGAACTTCAGCCCCATGGCATTGACTTCCTCCGCCAGTGTCCGGAGTGAGCCGACTTTTTCCCCGTACACAAACCAGTCGCCCAGACTGGATCTGTCGTTATCACGATGTCCGAACCAGCCGTCGTCCAGCACAAACATATCCATGCCGAGTTTCGCGCCTTCCGCTGCAATGGCAAGAAGTTTTTCCCGGTCGAACTGCATCCCCGTCCCTTCCCAGTTGTTGATGAGAATGGGGCGTTCCGCGTGGCTCCAGCGGGGACTGATCAGGTGTTCCCGCAGAAAATCGTGACAATTCCGGCTCATACCGCCGATCCCCTCTGCGGAGAATGTCAGAACAGCCTCCGGCGTGCGGAACGAGTCACCCGGCTCCAGCGTCCATTCAAAAGAATCGGGATCGATCCCTGCCATCACGCGGGTATTGCAGAAGGAATCCACCTCGATATCCACCCGGAAACTGCCGCTGTATATCAGAAACGCGCCGTACACATCGCCGGAATCCTCTGTGGCGTTCCGTCCGGCGAGGGCGAAAGCCGGATTGTGATCGGCACCGCTGGAATTACGGCTGCTGAAAAATCCCTGATTCCCCGCATGAAGCGGAGTACGCTCAAAACCGTAACGCTCCCGTGCATAAGTCCCCTGACACTGGATCAGATCAAGATCCCGGCTTTCAAGATCCAGACAGAAACTCATAGCGCGTTCCACCACGGCAGTACGGTCCGTCGGGTTCCGGATCAGCATAGACCGCACAATACAATCCTGCGCCGGAAAAACCGTATAATCCAGCACATATTCGATCCCGGTCGCGGGGTCGCGCAAAGTCACTTCCAGCGTTTCCACCGAAGGATCGCCATTGACCCGGGCGCAGGGCATATCCGCGATCTCCGGTCTGCCGGAATAAACGCGGGCAGACACAAACTGCGGGTCCGTGGTGTTGCAGCCGAGGCTGTCGCGCACCGCCACCGATGCAGTCCGGTAATCGCCCAGCGCGAAAGTCGTACATTCCTGCGCAGCAAGATGCCGCGCCTCAAGCGTTACGTTGTCGCCGCGGTACGGACAGAAACTGATGCCCCAGAAACCATCCGGCGCATTCTGAAAAACATCCGGCTCACAAAAAAGTTTTGCGCCGTAATAATTGTGGTCAAAGTACCCCGTTTTTCCCACACTGGCAATGTAGGATGTATTGGCTGTGGCAATATGAAAATGTTTTCCATCGGGTGAAATGGTGATGCTCATTGTTCTGCTCCTGCTTTCCGGTCGTATGTTCAGCGCGGATTGATTTTGCCATCCGGCTTGTGTTTTTCAAGATAATCATAAACTGCGCGGGCGAATTCCAGCCCGATCCCCGGCACACGGGCGGCAATGGCTTCCGGCGACGGCGCTCTCCGCAGGGCGCGGACGGATCCGTACTCCCGCAGCAATGCCGCCTTCCGGTTTTCGCCGATTCCTTCGATCTCATCCAGAATGGAATTGCGGATCGTATCCAGACGCAGCGCACGGTGATATGTGATGGCGAACCGGTGCGCCTCGTCGCGGACAGCCTGCAGCAATTTCAGGGCGGGTCTGTCGTGGGGGATCGCGTACGGTTCCGATCTGCCCGGCACAAAGATCTCCTCATGTTTTTTTGCCAGACCGATCACCGGAAACGGAGGACATTTCACCGCCACCAACGCTTCCAGCGCGCTGGAAAGTTGTCCTTTTCCGCCATCGACCATCAGCAGATCGGGCAGAGTTTCCGGTTTTTCCAGCAATCGTGTAAAGTGGCGGGTAATGGCTTCTTTCATCATGGCAAAGTCATTGGCGCCGGTAACGGTCCGGATCCGGAAACGGCGGTACTTCGCCTTGTCCGGTGCACCGTCGGTAAAATGAACAAGACTCGCCACCGCCAGAGTGCCGGATATGTTGGAAATATCGAAACATTCGATGGACGCCGGGGGATTTTTCAGTTTCAGCGCCGCTTGAAGATCCTGAACTGCGGCGATCCCGGGCGCAACATCCGTCACATAGGTCTCCGGATGCTCGAAGGAACGGATCTTTCTGCCGTAAAGCGACTGGATATTGGCGGCAATATCACGGAATTTTGCCGCTTTTTCAAACTGGCGTTTCTCCGCCGCCTCCTGCATTTTCAGTTTCAGCACCGCATTCACTTCTTTGATGTCGCCCTCAAGAATGGCAATGAGCCGGTCCACTCTGGCACGATACTCTTCCGCCGTGACTTTCCCCTCGCAGGGACGGCAGCAATCGCGGATGGCTCCGGCAAGACAATGGGCGCGGTCATCCCGGTCCGGCAATGCGGCTTTACATGTCCGCAGTTTCAAATGATGAATGAGAAATTCAGCCGTCATCTTCAACGCGCCGCCTTTGGGAAACGGTCCGAAATACAGGCAGGAATCGTCCTTTTTCAACCGTGCCATTTTGAGGCGCGGATACGGTTCCGCCAAATCGATTTTCAGCATCAGATGCCGTTTATCATCACGCATCAGCACATTGAAATGAGGGGCATATTCCTTGATCAGCTGCGTTTCCAGTACAAGCGCCTCATCTTCATTCCGCACCGTGATAAATTCCCATGTGTCAATGGTATTGATCAGGGAACGCAGTTTGGGATCAGCACGGTTTTCGCGGGACGGCTGGAAATACTGGGACATACGCCGCCGCAGATTGGAAGCCTTCCCCACATAGATCACCGTCCCGAAAATATCACGGTAAAGATAACAGCCCGGTTTTTCAGGGATGTCGCCCGGATAAAAATTATGACGCTTCAATGCCATACCGTCAACCGTTGTTTTCTTCCAGTTCCAGCAGCATCAGCCGCAATCTGTTCAATGCACCGGCGGCGGCACGCTCCCGGATCTGTTCCCGGCTGCGTTTCAGACGGAACTCAAAAATTTCACATCTTCCGCCGCAGAAAATACCGCAATAAACAAGTCCCACAGGTTTTTCGGGCGTTCCGCCGCCGGGCCCCGCGATACCGGTAAGGGCAATGGCACAATCCGAGCCGAACCGGGCGGCGGCACCTTCCGCCATCTCACGGGCAGTTTCACGGCTGACAGCGCCGTATGAGACAAGAGTTTCGTGTTTCACGCCCAGAAGCTGTTCCTTGACTTCATTTGCGTACGAGACCACAGAGCCGGGATAGACGTCTGACGCGCCCGCAACATCCGTGATCATTTTCGCCACAAGTCCGCCCGTACAGGATTCCGCAGTAACAAGGGTCATCCCACGCTTTTTCAGCAGGGCGACCACATCCGCCGCCACGTTATCCGTCTGCAGAACGGCTTTACCGAATTCCTTTTTCGCGTACGCGATCGCGTCCGCAAGCACTTCATCCGAACCGGACCGCAGAAACAGTTTCACGGCGCCGTGTCCGGCGCAATATGCCGCACCGAGGGGATGAGTTGTACTCAAAAGCGGCAGCATCCGTTCCTCCACTTCCGATTCACCGATGCCGCAGATATGCAGCAGGACCGTCTGTTCCCGCGGCAGATCCTCCTTGAGCAGAAGGGGCATAACGTCCTCCTCAAACATCGGGCAGATCTCACCCGGCGGACCGGGCAGAAGGATCACCATTTTTCCGTCAGCCGGACGCAGGACGATGCCGGGTGCGGTCCCGTTCCGGTTCGGGATCACAACAGCTCCCGCCGGAACAAGAGACTGATTCAGGACTCTGCCGGAAGGTTCCGTATCAGGATGACGCATTTTCCAGAAACGGCGGATCGACAGCACCGCAGGTCCGTTCTGTTCCAGCGGCAGATGAAAATGCCGTGCCACCGCTTCTTTGGTCATATCATCGGCAGTCGGTCCGAGTCCGCCGGAAGTAAGCACGATATCCGCCCGTTCCAGTGCATCCGCAAGGGCGGAACGGATGGCATTTTCGTCATCGGGGATCTCAAGGGAATATTCCAGGGTAATGCCGTGTTTCAACAGCATGGAACCGATAAATGCAAGATTTGTATTGACGGTGGAACCTTTCAGCAGCTCATCACCGATACAGAGAAGGGCGATCTTTCTCATAAAAACATCTCCTCAATATGTTGTCATTCCGTGGATAATATAACACGCACGGAACACATTGCAAGAGAAAAATTGAACTTGATTTTTCAAAAAACCGTGCTATCTTTCACCAATCAGACACACAAAATGCGAGGAAATAAAAATGCGTCCCGTTCTTGATGAACTTTTTGATACCGCCACAAAACGCACCCGCGCCAGATACTGGCTCATTTCCGATCTGCAGCAGCGCGATCCCGCTCTGGCAGAACGGTATTTCAGGACAGCCATGACAGACATGCACCGGATGTCACTGGATCTCAACGGGATATGCTATCTCGGTGATGCCGCGGAAGGAGTCAGTCTCACAGATCTGAAGACCATGACCGATATGCAGCTGGATCTGCTGGACAGCCTGAATGTTCCCGTTTATTATGTGATGGGCAATCACGAACTGGATTTTTACCGGAAAGCCGTGCAGGACGGGACCACGCCGCGTATTCCCTTTTACGAGGCGATCCGGAACCGGAAGAACTGGCATACGATCCCGGATCAGGAAACCTTCTGGTTTACGCACGAAACGGACGATTTTGTATTTCTTTTCTTCTCCGACCACGCCGCAGAAGACGGTTCGTGGATCGCCACCCATCAGGCTCTTCCGCCGCAGGAACAGCCCTACCCCCATACAAAAGAGGTGTGGCAGAGCATCCGCGACCGTTTCGCTACTGCAGGCAAACCGGTTTTCACCTTTGCCCATTGCGGTTTTCCGGGCGGAAACCGGCCGTCACAATATCTGGAACAACTTCTGCCCCTGCCCGACAATTTCCGCGCCCACATTCACGGTCACGCCCACATCGGGGACAGAGAATGGGCGGGGAAAGACCTTTACCGGCAGATCAGCGGCATGGATGATCACCCGCAGATGCAGTTCGATATTGCATCGCTGGACAGTCTCCGCGGTACGACGGTACGCAGCGCAGTCTTCGATTATTTCGGGGACGGCGAATACGGGATCTCTTTCCGCGACCACAAAAATCAGCGCTGGGAGCAGGTTTTCTTTTCTGCCCACAGCGCGAAAGAACCGGGTCCGCCGGAACGGTTTCGGTGATCCGTCGGATCAGAAGCCGAGGTTCCGGAATGTTTCCACAAGGCGTTTAACGGAATAGCCACCCGGAGGAGCCAGCAGCGTACCTGCCCAGTTGACACCGTCCAGCATGGTGACTTCCGTCTGATATTCCAACATGCGGGGACAGGCTTTGAGTTCGGGGATCAGCGTCTTCCAGTCGATCGTCCCGTCACCGGGCATACCATGATGATCGGTATAGCCGCTGTTGTCGTGGATGTGTGTGGTCACGATATGATCCCGGAGCAGAGCCAGGGCGTTGTCTTCATAAACAAAGTTGTTCCGCCAGTTTTTTCCGGTGAGCCAGTCGGGATAATTTTCCAGTTTTTTGCCGGGCGCAGATGCCATCACATTGGCGTGTCCCGTATCGTAGCAGACACCGATGGCGGGACTGCTCAGAAATGGCGTGATCAGATCCAGCACTTCCCGCGCGGAGTTGGGCGGTTCAAAACTGTTTTCAACAGCGAGCACAAGACCGTTCTTTTCTGCGGCAGGAACCAGTTGTTCCAATGCTTCGAGCGCATATTTCCGCAGGACCGGCAGTTCCGCGCCGCAGCTGCAGTAGTGGTACGCCCCCACATGGATGGTATAAGTTTTTGAGCCGAATTCCGCCGCGATCTCCATGGCGCGGATGTGATCGCTGATCATACCGGCACGCCGTTCCGGAACGGGGATATTCAGGTCATATTCACCGCCGAAGGGTGCGTGCATGGATACCAGTTTCACGCCCGGTTTTTTTGTCAGATCGCGGAGAAAATCCAGATAAGCGGGTTCTTTCAGACAGCGTGTGATCATGGAATCGGAAAACACAAAACGGTCAATGCCGTGATCCAGAAATTCCCGGAACGCGAACTTGACAAGGTTGTCCGGATACATGCTGAAATGGTAATAATAACTTAATTCTGCTTGTGTCATACTCACATTCTTTCTTTTTTCGGGATGTTTTTAAAGTTTCTCCAACAATTCCGGCGCGATCTCCGCCAGCGGGATACGCACAAAATCCCGATCCTTTGCCCGGGGATGCGGCAGAATCAATTCCGGCGTATTCATCCGGATGTCGCCGAAAAGGATCAGATCCAGATCCAGGGTGCGTGATACATTTCTGGCGTGATCACCGGGTCTGCCGGAAAGGACTTCCAATTTCTGACAGAGCCGCAGCAGGGACACGGGATCATCCCCCTGCCAATATCCGGTTGCCACAGCATTGCGGAAATCGGGCGTACCCGCTTCGCAATCCACAGGGGCAGTCGTAATGACGGACGACATCCGTTCCGTGCGGAATCCCGCCTGCTCCAGAGCGGCGAGTGCCGTTTTGAAACAGGCATCCACATTACCGATATTACCGCCGAAAGCGATCACACAGCGGTGTGTACCGTTTTCCGTTCTGCTGCTGTTCATTCTGCGTTCTCCCGGATATAAAAACGGCGGAAAGGCTTAACCCTTCCGCCGTATCGTTTCTGACCGCAGTGATCAATATTCAAACGCGAAAGCGTTGAGCGCGTTCACATCGGCAGCGATCTTTGCGACCAGTTCCGCGGAAACGGCGACATTGGTCTTGACGATGGCGAGGGAACGGTTGTTTTTCAGATCCTGGGGCGCACGGATATCGATGATATTGATACCGGCGGCACCGAGGATACCGGCGATCTTACCGAGGATGCCGGGGGCGTCTTCGTATTCCACAAAGAGTTCGTTGCCTTCGGGATTCAGGTAGATGCCTTCAAAGTTGTTCACACGGGAGACCATCAGGTGGGATTCTGCGATGGTGCCGCGGATGGAGATCCGATCGGAACCGGCAATGAAATCCAGCGTAATGGATTCGCCATAATGCTTGTTGTCATCCACTTCCCGGTTTTCAAAAGTGATCCCGCGTTCTGCCAGGACTTTTGCAGCATCATCCGCGCCGCGGAAAGCATCGAAATCGGGGCAGAGACCCGCGACCACGGGAGCGATCATCCATTTGGAGAAGGGATGAAGCGTACCGTAGAGACTCATTTCGATCTTGGAAACCGCGCGTCCGTTCAGATAGGCTTTGCCGAGGCTTGCCAGAAGACCGGCAAGTTTCTGATAGTTGGCATCCAGACCATCGGGCACACCTTTGTTGACAACGCAGGAGGTAACGCCTTCTTCAAAGTAGGCAACGGTCTGTTCAGCGGCGCGTTTCGCGGCGTTGAAGTTTGCTTCTTTGGTGTTGGCGCCCAGATGCGGCAGCATGATGTCGGCAATATCGGCAACACTCTTTTCGCCGGCGGCATCTTTGGGATAAACGTCGTTGCAGAAGATCAGTTCTTTTTCCGCTTTGATCTTGCGGACGGCTTCTTCGTCGATGATCCCGGCACGTGCGCAGTTGATGAGCATGGCGCCCTTCTTCATGAGAGAGAGAAGTTTGTCATTGACCATACCGCGGGTCTTGTCGTTTTCCGGAATGTGGAGAGAGATGATGTCCGCCTGTGCGAAAATATCTTCCACACTGCAGAGGGTGATGCCCAGTTTGTTGGCGAGTTCAGGGGAGACCATGGGGTCGAATGCCAGAATGGTACATTCAAAACCGCTGAGGCGTTTTGCCAGCAGTCTGCCGATGTTGCCGAGTCCGAGGATACCGACGGTCTTACCCGTGAGTTCGCGGCCCATGCAATTTTTCTTTTCCCACTGACCGGCACGCGTGGTGATATCGCCGTAAACCAGTTTGCGGTATGCTGCGAGAGCAAGTGCCACCACTTCTTCCGCCACGGAGTTGGAGTTGGCGCCGGGGGTGTTCATCACATCGATATTTTTGCGGCGTGCATATTTGGTATCGATATTATCGAAACCTGCACCTGCACGGACCACCAGTTTGAGTTCGGGGAGAACATCCATAACTTCCGGCAGGACTTTTTCACTGCGGACGATGATGGCTTCTGCATCGGGATTGGCTGCCGCCAGTTCCGCCAGAGGAGCGTCCGGGTTCTGGATCACGTCAAAACCGTGTTCGCCCAGAATACCGGCAACGACTTTGTCAAGCTTGGTGGGGATGAGTACTTTTCTCATGATATCTGTCACTTCTTTCTGACTGAAAAGATCAATATCTGCGCTGTGCGCTTTTTGCCATGGTCCGCAGACGGAGGGAGTTCAACTTGATGAACCCGCTTGCATCTGTCTGATCGTAAACATCATCTTCTTCAAAGGTGGAGAGGTTCACATCGTAGAGGCTGTACGGGGAGCGTCTGCCGGTAACGTGGCAGGCACCTTTGTACAGTTTCACGCGGACTTCGCCGGTGACGAACTTCTGGCTGTCGGTGATGGCAGCCTGGAGCATTTCCCGTTCGGGCGCATACCAGAAACCGTTGTAGATGAGTTTCGCATAGGTGGGAATGAAGGAGTCACGCAGGAACATCACTTCGCGGTCCATGGTGATCTGTTCGAGGGCGCGGTGTGCGTAGTAGAGGATGGTGCCGGCAGGTGTTTCGTACACGCCGCGGCTCTTCATGCCGACGAAACGGTTTTCCACGATATCGACTCTGCCGACTGCGTGTCTGCTGCCCAGATCGTTCAGTTTACGCATGATGTTGGCGGGGGAGAGTTCTTCGCCGTTGACTTTCACGGGGATACCCTTGACAAATTCGATGATCACATCTTCCGCTTCATCCGCAGCCTGAGACAGGGGTTTGGTCATAACGTTGATCTCTTCCGGACATTCGGTCCAGGGATCTTCCAGAATACCGCCTTCAAAAGAGATGTGCAGCAGGTTGCGGTCCATGGAATAGGGTTTCTTCAGCGTGCTGCTCACGGGGATATCGTTTTTCTGAGCGTATTCGATCATTTCGGACCGGGAACGGAATTTCCAGTTGGGATCGCGCCATGCGGCGATGATCTTTGTGGCGGGATCGAGGGCGTAGGCGTTCAGTTCAAAACGGACCTGGTCATTGCCTTTTCCGGTGGCACCGTGGCAGATGGCGTCAGCGCCTTCCTGCTTGCAGATATCCACGAGGCGTTTTGCAATGAGGGGACGGGCAATGGATGTACCCAGCAGATAATTGCCTTCATAGATCGCGTTTGCCTGAAGCATGGGGAAGATAAAATCTCTGGCAAATTCTTCTGTCAGGTCTTCCACATAGCATTTACTGGCACCGGTGCGGATGGCTTTTTCTTCCAGACCGGCAGTTTCTTCCGCCTGGCCCACATCTGCACAGTAGCAGATCACTTCTGCATTGTAGGTGTTTTTGACCCACTTGACGATGACGGAGGTATCAAGTCCGCCCGAATAAGCAACGATGACTTTCATCAGAGTCAGCTCCTTATGTTTTTGGTTGCAGGAAAATTTTGTCTTTTAAAATACACGCACGGTGTGGATTTTTCAAGTAAACTGCGCTATATTACTCCGTTTTTTTGAAAGGACTGCTGAAATATGGACGAAAACGAAGAAAAAGCACTGCTTGCCATTCTGCGGAAAGACTGCCGTTATCCGGCTGAAGCCTGCAGATTTGTGGCAAACGGCGTTCAATATACCATTCACTCGGTCAAAAAAGCCGGAAAGACCGGGCTGGACAGACATGTGACCGGACAGGAACTGCTCCGGGGGATCCTGGAATTTGCCGTGATCCGTTTCGGTTTTCTGGCGCCGGAAGTTTTTTCCTACTGGAACTTCAAAACCAGCCGGGATATCGGCAACACGGTCTATATCATGATCGGCGGCGGACTGCTTGCAGCCAGCCCCAATGACCGGCTGGAGGATTTTGACGGGATCGATGATCTGGATGCCGCACTGCGCCAGATCATAGAGAACGGTTCCCATCAGCCGTAAAAAATGATTTTCCGGTCCATTCCGTATCAGGACAACCGTCACACCTGAAAAAAATCAGATTTTCCTGCATTTTCTGTTTGAAAAATACGCATTGTGATTTAATATTATAGAGATGCAGCAATACAGAATAACAACATCTTTCAGAAATTGGAGGTCTTACTGTGAAAAATTCAATCCGCAACCATGTTTTTTACCTCACCGCAGCATGCGCTCTGACAGCTTTTTCTGCCGGCTGTTCCACGGAATGGATCACCGGCGGCGCACCTGACGTGCCCGAAGGCGCCTATATTGCCGACAAAGTGGTCGTTGATCCCGTTGAGCCGCCTCCGGCTGCGCCCGTCACGCCCATCGAAGCGGGTACAGTGGTTGATATCGTTCCGGAAAGCGGCGTTCAGGGCGGTGCTGACCTGGTCGTTGTGGATGCAAGCAAAAATATTCCCGTCATCCCGGATATCCAGTACAAGGTTCAGAAAAACGACACTCTTTCCGGAATTGCCGCCATTTACGGCGTTCCCACCGGGATCATTGCGAATTACAACAACATCGGCAAAAATGCGATCCTGCAGCCCGGACAGATCCTGCTGATCCCCGCCGATCAGGTCACGGCAAAGAACGCGAAATCCGCCGATGCCGTGAAGACCTACGTTGCACCGAAAGCACCGGAACCGCCCAAAAAAGCAGCTCCGGCAAAAGCATTGAAACCGGTTGCGGAAGGCGATCAGGTGATCCATGTGGTGAAGAAAAATGAGATCCTCGGCACCATTGCTCAGGCATACGGTGTGCGGGTCGCAGACATCACTGCCGCGAACGGGATCGATGTAAAATCGGTTCTCCGCATCGATCAGAAACTGATCATTCCCTCCCCCAAAAAGAAACCCACTTCTGTCGCGACGGTGAAAGATGTGAAAAAAGCGAAAGCTGTCAAAAAAGACGTGAAGAAAGCAGCGGCATCCCAGCCGAAAGTTGCGCCCAAAGCTCCTGCGGCAGCGGCTCCTGTTGCGGCTCCGGTCGTTCCCGCAACCACTCCGGTGGATCCGGCGGCGGCACCGGCTCCGGCAGTTCCGGCTGAACTCGGTTCTGTGGACGATCTGCTCGGCGTGACTCCGGCACCTGCTCCTGCTGCTCCGGCAAAAGAAGCAGCGGCTCCGGCAAAAGAAGCTGCAGCCCCGGCAAAAGAAGCAGTCCCCACGCCTGAAAGCAGTGTTGCGCCCACGGAAACATTTGAGTTCACGGTGATTCAGCCCACGACTCTGACCGATTTTGCAAAGCAGATGGGGTACAAATTGGATACGCTGTTGAAACTCAATCCCGGCGTCACAGCCACGGAAAAACTGGAAAGCAACAGAGTCATCATCCTGCCCGCACTGCATGACATCGCACTTTGAGTCTTCTGTTACAGACGCCGTTCTTCACCGGACGGCGTTTTTTCTTTTTCTGACAGTCTATGCTCCAACATTCTGCATCCAAACCAATCGCTCCGGAAACGCTTCTGGCGTTTCTGCCGTCTGTGATCACTGTTTTTGTATTGCAGAGTTGCGGCAGTCTGTTGCGTACGCCCGCTGATTTTCTTCTGACATTTGCGTCGATCTCTTTTCTGGCGATGCTGATGCTGCTGATTGCCGGCAGATGGAAGAAACATACGGTGGCGGAAGACGAAAAAAAGACTTATCCCCTCATCTCCGCGTTTTTACTGCTGCTGGTCGTCAGTCTGGATACCGGAAGTTTTCTGAACATCCGCAACGGAGCTGCGATCCTGCTGCCGGTCCTGCTGACAGTTCCGCCGCTCTGGGTACGGCTTCTGCGTCAGCCGGGTGTGGAACAGCATACGATCTACCGGTCGATCGCAGCCGGAGCGGGTGCGGGGCTGCTTCTGTATTATATCTGCCCACCCGGCGCAACAAAAATGGTGATGCAGTCACTGGCAGTGATCCAGATGGTGTTCTGCGCTTTTTACATCACGGGGAAAGTCCGTCCGGGCAAATGGTGGCTTCTGCTTCCTGCGGCGGCACTGATTTTTGATCTCTGGCTCTGTCCGCCGGAAGAAAATACCGGAGCCCGTATCGTATCTGCGGTGGAAACGGAAATGCACCCCGGAGATTTTCTCAGTGATCTTGCGGTCCTGCTCCAGCTGCCGGTGAAAAATATGTCGGACACCGTGATCATCACGACGAAAGATTCCCCGATTTTCAACCGTTCCTTCAACCGGAAAAAAAGTCCGGTCCTTCAACTGCTTTATGATCCGGATGCCTCGCCCTTTCTTCCGTGGCTCATCCGCAAAAACGGTATGGCAGTCAATGTGATCCCGGACAATGTGCCGGAGGGAACGCCGATGGTGCTGATGGATCTGCCGACTGAGCATTATCAGCCTCAATTTATCGGAGCGATCCTCAAAAAGATGTCGGCGGACGGGTTCCTGTGCATCTGCGAAAAGAATTCCACGCCCACCGATCGGATCTTTGCGGCGCTTCCGTCAAAACCTGTACGCATTGCCGGAGCCACCCGGAACTGGCTGCTGCTGCCGGTATCGGAGGGGCACAAAGTCGTGACAGATCCTGTGGAACTTTCCGCGCGTGCGGAGAAAACAGATGATGTCATTGCCGCCCACAGCGAGGCGCTGAAAACAGTTCTGCCCATTTTCCAGATGAAGGATCAGGATTTCCGGCAGATACGGATCGAAGAACCGGACCGGGAGATCCCCGCATGGAAAGTCTTTCTGCAGAAAAATATCGTGTGGATGCTTACCGCGCTTGCGGTGATCTATCTGCTGATCCGGTATTTTATCAACTGGAAACCCGGACACAAACCCTCGTTCCGCATTTTTGAAAGCGGCGCCATCTGCGGGCTCTCTGTCTGGATCGCCATCTGGACATCTGCCGTGGAAGCCTGTCCTTTCCCGGATATGTTCGCTATGCTGACCGGGACGGTGTTTCTGACGGCGTGTGCGTTCCGGTACATCCGCGGGATCTATGTGATCCTTCTGTTGGCGGCAACGCTGTTTCTTCCGGTCTGGCTGGCGGGTCTTGCCGGATTTTTCTGCCGGTTCGCCATCCGGAAAAGCCCGCCGGAAAATGTGGACACCATTTCGCTCTGCTGTCTGGGGATCACCGGATTTTCGATAGCACTTTCCGCGTCGGCACTGCTTCTGAAATTCCTGCCGGTATTTCAGGGTTGAAAAAAACAGAGCCGGTGTTATATTATCCATAAACCATAACTACAGGACATTGAAACTGATATGAAACATTTTCTGACCATTCTGCTCGCGGCGGTCATTTCCGCTGCAGTATGTACGGCGGCTGCTCAAAACGCGAAGTACAGCGATAAGATCAGTGTCAATTCCCTGCTTGCGACCATTGACGGCGAACCTGTCACTCTGATGGATGTGGTCATGGAAAGCGGACCTGCCGAACGGGAACTTGCCGGACTTTACACCGGAGAACGCCTGACCAGCGAAACCGAAAAACTCCGCCGTTCCGTTCTGGAAAAGATCATCGACCGCAAACTTGTTTATAAGGAATATCAGAACGATCCCTTCATCATCACCCGGCAGATGGTGGAAACGGCATTGGATCACTATGCAAAATCCTTCGGCGGCAGAAAAGCACTGGAAGACCGGCTGGCATCGGAAGGCGTCACCATGGCGTCTCTGAAAAAACAGATCCGGGAAAGTATCGCCGTGGATATCATTCTGATCCGGAACTGCGACCGGCTGATCGATGTCACGCCGAAAGAAGTGTATGATGAATATATGCGGAACACCGCCGGATTCACCAAGCCCGCCACCATCGATTTTCAGTTGCTCCAGATCAACCGGGAAAACAGACCTGCCGGTCAGGATGCGGCGGCTGTTGCGGAAAAACTCGCGCCCACTGCGAAACAGGCAAATGAAGCACTGTTCAGCAGGCTGGTGGCAGAGTATTCCGACGGGACCGGAAAAGAATCCGGCGGGCATGTCAATGATATGGAATTGGGCCGACTCCGCCCTGCCTTCCAGAAAGCCTTGAAAGACCTTGCCGCAGGAGAAGTTGCCGGACCTGTTGAAACGCCGGAAGCCTATTTCTTTCTGCGTGTTCTCCGTGTCGGCAAAGCGGAACGGATCCCCTTTGAAAAAGTCTCCGGAGAAATCCACGAATCCTTACGGCAGGAACGGATCAAACAGAAACGGACAGAATTCCGGAAGCGTCTCCGGGAAAAAGCCATGATCCGTTACTATATCTGACCATGTTCAGAGAACTTTATATCCATGTGCCGTTCTGCCTGAAAAAGTGCGATTACTGCGCTTTTTATTCCATCGAAAACAGTACCGCCGCCCTCCGGGAACGGTGGCTGGACAGGATCATTTGCGATCTGGAACTGCACCGGGACCGGCTGCAGGATCTGCAAAGTGTTTACTTCGGCGGCGGAACGCCCACTCTGCCGGACACCGATTTTCTGGAACGCATGTTCCACCGTATCCTCCGGTCCGGCATCATCGGTCTGCAGCGGGATGCGGAGATCACCAGTGAGGCGAATCCGGAGACCATCAACGGGGAAAAAGCCGCGCTTCTGACCCGATATGTGAACCGTATCAGCATGGGCGTTCAATCTTTCCATCCGGAAAAACGGGCAGTTCTCGGCAGACGCCCGGCATCGGCGGAACATGTGTTTACGGCGGTGGAACATCTCCGGAAAAACGGTCTTGCCAATCTGGGATTTGATCTGATGTATGCTGTTCCGGGTGAAACTCTGGAAGATTGGACTGCAGATCTCCGTCAGGCTGCGGCGCTCGCGCCGGAACATCTTTCCGCTTATGCCCTTACCCCGGAAGAACGGACACCATACGCCGACAGACACGGTCTGAAGCCGCCGGATGATGAACTTTCTTCCGCCATGTGGCACCGGGCGGGGGAGATCCTGCAGGAACAGGGCTTGACCCGTTACGAGATCTCCAACTATGCCAAACCGGGCTTTGAGGCGAAACATAATTGTCATGTCTGGCAGGGTCAGACCTATCTGGGGCTGGGTCCCTCCGCCACATCTTTCGATGGGACTGACCGATGGACCGAGCCCGCCGATCTGAACGCGTGGATCGAACGGACGGAAGCACCGGAAACGGATCGTATCCCGCGGGAGAAACGGCTCCGGGAAATGCTGATCATGGGGCTGCGTCAGGTCAACGGATGGACACGCAGTCAGTTCCGCCGTGCGGTCAATTCGGATGAAGAAGCGGACTGGATGCGGCTCGCCGGTCCGGAATTGCTGTCGCTTCAGCGGACGGGTCTGCTGACTGTGAATGAGGAACTCTGCCGTCCCACGGAAACGGGACTCGAATTCTGGAATGAGATCGCAGAACAGCTGATCTGATTTTTTATGCGCTTTTCTGTTGATTTTACAGAGAATACGGTTATATTATTTGCTTGAATAAAATATAAAATAGCAACGATCTGTTACCGGAAACGACATACACTATGACTCAACAAAACCGATTGCAGCTGCTGGATTCCGCTCTCGCTGAACGTATTCTCATCCTGGATGGTGCCATGGGGACCATGCTCCAGAGTTTTCATTTCACCGAAAAGGATTTCCGGGGCAATATTTTTGCCGCACACCCGGTCAACCTTGCGGGCGACAACGATGTGCTGAACCTGACCCAGCCCGATGCGGTCCGGTCCGTCCACGAAAAATATCTGGATGCCGGCGCCGATATCATCGAAACCAATACCTTCAATGCCAATGCCGTATCGCAGGCGGATTACGCTCTCTCCGATCCCGCATCGGTCTATGAACTGAACCGGGCGGGTGCCGCCATTGCCAGAGCCGCCGCCGATGCCCGGACCGCACAAGATCCGGCAAAACCCCGATTTGTTGCGGGCTCAATGGGACCGACAGGAAAGACCCTTTCCATGTCGCCCTCTGTCAATGATCCGGCGTACCGCGACATCACGTTTGAACAGCTTGTTTCCGCTTACGAAACAGCGGCGGAAGGGCTGCTGGACGGCGGTGCAGATATTCTGCTGATCGAAACGATTTTTGATACTCTGAACGCCAAAGCCGCCATTTACGCCATTGCAAAAGTCAAAGGAAAACGCGGCGGGATCCGTATTCCGGTCATGATCTCCGGCACTGTTTCCGATGCGTCCGGCAGATTGCTGGCAGGTCAGAACACGGAAGCGTTTCTGATATCCGTCTGCCACGCACCGGATCTGCTGTCCATCGGGTTCAACTGTGCACTGGGCGCTACGGAAATGCGTCCGCACATTGCAGAACTTGCGCGGAAAGCGCCGTGCCGTATCTCCGCCCACCCCAATGCAGGTCTGCCGGATGAACTGGGCAGATACAGTCAGACGCCCGCCGAAATGGGCAGTATCCTCAAGACTTTTGCCGACGACGGACTTCTGAACATTGCCGGCGGCTGCTGCGGCACGAATCCCGATCACATCCGCGCCATTGCGGAGGCGTTGAAGGGGGCGGCACCCCGTCCGCTGCCGCAGATCGCTCCGGCACTGCGTCTTGCCGGACTCGATCCGCTGGTCTCCAATCCGGAACTGCCGTTTCTCAATGTGGGGGAACGGACCAATGTGGCAGGCTCCCGGAAATTTCTCCGTCTGATCAGGGAAGGCAAAGCGGAAGAAGCCCTGCAGATCGCCCGCAGTCAGGTCGAAAACGGCGCGACAGTCATCGACATCAATATGGACGATGCCATGCTGGATGCCTCTGCGGAACTTTCCCGTTTTTTTCTGCGGCTTGCGGGGGAACCGGATATTGCCCGGGTGCCGGTGATGATCGACTCATCCCGCTGGGATGCCATCCGTTCCGGTTTGATGTGCGCACAAGGCAAAAGCATCGTCAACTCCATCAGCCTGAAAGAGGGCGGGGAGATTTTTCTGGAACACGCCCGTGAAGCCCGCCGTTTCGGTGCGGCTCTGCTCTGTATGGCGTTTGACGAACAGGGTCAGGCGGACACACTGGAACGGCGTATCAGCGTCTGCCGCAGAATGTACCGGCTCCTGACGGAACAAGCCGGGGTCCCTGCCTGCGATATCATCTTTGATGTGAATGTATTTGCAGTTGCCACCGGTCTGCCGGAACACGATTCCTACGCCAGAGATTTCATTGAGGCGGTACGCGTTCTCAAACAGGATTTCCCCGATTGTCATTTCTCCGGCGGCATCAGCAATGTTTCATTTTCCTTCCGCGGGAATGAACCTGTCCGTGCGGCACTGCACAGTGTTTTTCTGTATCATGCCATCCGCGCCGGACTCGATATGGGGATCGTGAATCCCGCCCAGCTCGCATTGTATGAAGAACTGGATCCGGTCCTCCGCAGTGCGGCGGAAGATGTGATCCTCAATACCGGACCGGAAGCCGGTGCAAAGCTGCTGGATCTGGCAGCCGGATTCAACAAAGTTCCGGCAGAGACCGGCAATACCGCAGTTCCTCTCTGGCGGAGCGGAACGGTGGAAGAACGGATCGCCCACGCCCTGATCCACGGCGACGACTCCTGTCTGGCGGAAGATATGGCGGAGGCATTGAACACCTACATCGATCCTGTCCGGATCATTGAAGGGCCTCTGATGGACGGTATGAACGAAGTGGGCGTCCGGTTCGGAGCGGGCAGAATGTTTCTGCCGCAGGTGGTCAAAACCGCCCGCGTGATGAAAAATGCGGTATCGTATCTGATGCCGTCGATCGAAGCCGCCCGGGCATCCGGCGGAAAAACCATTGACCGGCGCACCATTGTTCTTGCCACGGTCAAGGGGGATGTTCACGACATCGGCAAAAATATTGTGGGCGTAGTGCTGCAGTGCAACGGATTCCGGGTGATCGACCTGGGTGTGATGGTCCCCTGTGAGACCATTGTGGAAACTGCGCTCCGGGAAAAGGCGGACATTATCGCGCTCAGCGGGCTGATCACGCCATCGCTGGAGGAAATGGGGATCGTGGCAGACGAACTGGAACGCAGAAAACTGACGATCCCCCTTATGGTGGGCGGTGCCGCCGCCTCGGAACAGCATACCGCATTGAAACTGCAGAAACGGTATCCGTCCGGGATCGTTGCCTATACCAGTGACGCATCCCGCTGCGCACCTGTCGCCATGATGCTTGCCGATCCGGAAAAACGCCCGGCATTGGAACAGGAACTCAAAGCCCGCTACGCGGAACTGCAGTCTCCGGCGCCCGATACCCCCTGCGCTGTCCGGAACCGGAAAGAACCGGATCCTGTTACTGCACCCGGTTTGACGCCCGAACATAAAATCTGGCAGGAGATCCCCCTGCAGGAAGTTCTGCCGTATCTGAACCGGGATGCGTTTTATGCGGCGTGGCATGTCAACCGCAGCACTGCGGGAGATCTGGATGCCGATATTGACCGTCTCCTTGCAACGGAAACATTCGTTTTGAAAGCCGTTGCCCTGATCTGTCCGGCAGAACAGATGTCCGGCGGGACCGGGTTCCGTGTAACAGACAGAAACGGCAATGTTCAGGAACTGCCTATGTTGCGTCAGGAAGGAGAGAACGGACTTTCCCTTGCCGATTTTGTGGCGGAAAAAGATGGTGTTGCCGGGATCTTTGCGGTCAATGCGGGAACCGGCATCGCGGAACGGGCGGCGCAGCTCCGTCAGGAACAGAACGATGATTATTCTGCGCTGCTGCTTCAGACCCTTGCCAGTCATCTGGCGGACGCGGCGGCGGAATATGTGCAGACTGTTTTCTGGAAATGGGACAAAGCCCGCACCATCCGCCCTGCCATCGGATATCCGGTCTGCCCGGACCATACGCTGAAACAGGACGTGCTGTCGCTTCTGGATGCAGCGCAGATCGGGATCACGCTGACGGAAAATATGATGATGACGCCTGCGGCATCGGTCTGCGGTTTTCTGCTGACAGCGTCGGAAGCCTGTTATTTCCCGGTGGGGAACATCACGGAACAGACATTGTCAGACTATGCGGCATTGCGCCGGACAAGTGCAGAGCAACTGCGGAAATTTGTGGCAGGTCTGTAAAAAATCTGCGTGGAAAGACTTGCTTTTTTCTTTCTGCAAGGTATATTGGAGCAGAACATCAGGAACAGAAACGATTTACCGGGACGATCCGACATGAACGATATGCATTTCATCAATCGCGACATCAGCTGGCTGGAATTCAACAGCCGGGTCCTTGATGAGGCTGCGGATCTTGGAAATCCATTGCTGGAACGGCTGAAGTTTCTTGCGATCTTCAGCAGCAATCTGGATGAATTTTTCATGGTCCGCATGGCTGCCATTTCCCGGAGCGGACAGCCGGATACCGGCGAACTGCTGGCAGAACTGGACAGCCGGATCCGTGAACTGGTGGAGCGTCAATACACTTATTTCCGGAAAATGATCCTGCCGGAACTTGCAGCAGAATCGCTGACGATCCTCCGTTATTCCGATCTGAATGCGGCGCAGCAGCAGACCGCAAACAATATTTTTGAACGGGAGATCCTGCCGGTACTGACACCTGTGGGGATCGATCCGACACATCCGTTCCCCGTGGTACCGAACCTGAGTCTGGAGCTGCTGGTCCGTCTGATGCACCCGACACCCGGCGGATATCATGAATGTTTTGCCATGCTGGAAGTCCCATCTGTTGTTCCCCGGTTCATTCCGCTGGAAACAGATCAGAGCGGAATCGTATTTCTTCTGGCGGAGGACTTGATCGCAGAAAATCTCCATCATCTGTTCCGTGGCTGTGAAATCCTGGAGTGTTCCCCCTTCCGCATTTCCCGCGATATGGATTTTTCCATCGACGACGAATCCATTGACGATATTCTTTCCGAAATGCAGATCGCCCTTCAGAAAAAAACGAAACGGATCGTGATCCGGCTGGAAGTTGCGGCGGGAATGTCAAAAAAATCCTGCGCTTTCCTCAAGAAAAAACTGGCGATCGGAAAAGCCCGGACCTATATGATCGATGGACCCGTCAACCTGAAATCTCTGTTTGAACTGGTGAATCTCCGGGATTTTCCCCATCTTTCCGATCCGCCCATGCCGCCGCTGCAGCCGTACCGCATCGATCCCAATTTGAGTATGATCGAAAATATCCGGACGCGCGGTTCTCTGATCGTTCATCATCCTTACGAATCTTTCGATCCGGTGATCCGGCTGCTGGAAGAGGCGGCGGAAGATCCTGCAGTCCTTGCGATCAAGCAGACATTGTACCGGGTAGGCGGTCATTCGCCGGTCGTCAATGCGCTGATCAAAGCGGCGCGGAACGGCAAACAGGTATCGGTCCTGTTCGAGATCAAAGCCCGGTTCGATGAAGAAAACAACATCCGCCGTGCGCGGGAACTTGCGGAAGCCGGAGCCCATGTGGTTTACGGCATTGCAGGTCTGAAAGTACATTGCAAGGCATTGCTGATCGTCCGCCGGGAAGAGACGGGGATCCGCCGCTATGTGCATCTCAGCACGGGGAATTACAACGACAGTACCGCCCGGCAGTACACGGATATCGGTTATTTTACGGACGATCCCCTGCTCGCCGCAGATGTTGCCGGTCTGTTCAATGTCATTACCGGTTTTTCCGATCCGCCCAACTGGAACAAACTCATTGTGGCGCCCTTTGATCTCCGGAGCCGTATGCTCCATCTGATCGACCGGGAGGCATCGTTATCCAGTGCCAGTAATCCCGGCCACATCACGATCAAAGCCAATGCCGTTATTGATGAGGAGATCATGGAGCATCTGTACCGGGCGGCAGGGAAACATGTTCAGATCGATCTGATCATCCGCGGCATCTGCGGACTGAATCCTTATGCTCTGCCGGAAAAAGCACGGAAAAATTTCAGGATCGTGGCGATCCTTGACCGTTTCCTGGAACATTCCCGCATTTATATTTTCCGCAACAACGGCGCACCGGAATATTTTGCAGGCAGTGCCGATCTTATGCCCCGCAACCTGAAACGCCGGATCGAACTGCTGTTCCCCGTGGAACAGAAAGAACTCCGGGCGGAACTGGATATGATCGTGAAAACGGCTCTCAACGATAAACGGAAAGGGCGTCTGCTGACCGGACCGAACCGGTACTCCAATACCGGCGACGGCACAACAGATTCCTTTGAACCGACCCGCAGTCAGTACGTCCTGTATCAATTTTACTGCGACCGGCAGAAGCGGGGCAAACGGGGCAGAAAAGGAAAATTACAGGTGTATTCCTCAGCACCGGCAACAACCGGAAAGGGTCCGTCGTCATGAAGCGGTTCAGACAATATCTGCTGTATCTTTTTGTGCGGTGGCACGCATTTATTCTGGGGCTTCTGCCCCGGCGTTGTCACCGGGCATTCGCCTGGTTCTGGGCAAAGATCCTTTATCCGGTCCCGCAACTGGGGAAAGTCGCTTTCCAGAATGTGCGTGCGGTCTATCCGGACCGCTCCGTGGAGGAATGTAAAAAAATCGCCTTTGAAAGTATTCTTCATCTGGTGCAGGTGGCATTGGAATTTTTCTGGCTGCGGCGGAGAAAAAAACATTTTCCGGTGGAACTGATCCATACGGATGAAGCGTCAAAACAGTGTTTCCTCTCCCTGCACGATGAAGGCAGACCGGTGATCTTCATCACACCGCATCACGGCAACTGGGAACTGGCAGGTCAGATGGTGGCAATGCAGTACGGATTCCCTCTGGCAACCATTATGCGGCCGCCGAAAAATCCCTATCTGAGCCAATTCCTGCAGGACGGACGGGCAGTGGACGGCGTCCGGCTGATCTTTGCAAAAGGGGCAGCGCGGGCAGTGAAAAATGCGTTGAAGGAGGGAACCAGTATCGGAATGCTCAGCGATCAGAATACCCGTGTGCGGGACGGCGGCGTTTTTGCAGAATTTTTCGGATTTCCGGTTCCGACATCATCCCTGCCGGCGCGGATGGCGATCATGGAAAATGTGTCCGTGCTGATCGGGAGCGTCTGCCGGAATCCCGACCGGACGTTCACCATGCGTGCCACAGTGATCCATGCCGGGGAGGAACAGGATGAAATGAAACTGACTTCACGGATCCTGAATGAGATCGAAAAACTTGTCCGGCTCTGCCCCGAACAATATTTGTGGATGTACAAACGTTTTCAATATATCCCGGCAGAAGCGGAGGAAACGCTCCGGCAGAAGTATCCGCCCTACGCAACAGTGGCGGGACCAACTTTTTACGATCAGCGCGCCCGCCGCGACCGGAACAAAGCCAGAATGCAGAACTGACAGAAAAATAAGAAAGGATCAGATAATATGTCCATCAATGTCAAACCCGTTATGCTCGGAGAGCTGGAAGCTTTCGAGATCGCCACGGATGATGCTGTGGCTGTATTGACGCCCCACGGCGCCCACATCATTTCATACCGTCCATTTGAAACGGAAGACGATCTTCTTTTCGTTTCGGAAAAAGCAAAATACACCCCGGGCAAAGCGGTCCGCGGCGGGATCCCTGTATGCTGGCCATGGTTCGGCAAAGTGGCACAGCCGCCTCACGGGGTCGCACGTTCCAACAAATGGGACATGAGTGCAGTGCGGGAAGAAGCGGACGGCAGCGCGTCTGTCGCCCTCACCTTTGACTGGTACGGTCAATCCGCAACGCTGGATGTGAACATCGGCAAATCGCTGACGGTACAGCTGACTACAAAAAATCTTACCGGCAGAAATATTCCCTTCTCTGATGCGCTCCACACTTATTTCCGCGTCGGGGATGTCCGTAAGATCAGGATCAGCGGCTTTGACGGCTGTGAATACGATTGCGCCCTGACCCGGACCCGGCATACGCAGGAAGGTGATATCACCATCGGTGAAAATGTGGACCGTATTTACTATCCGGGCAGAAACATTGCCGTGATCGATGACCCGGTTCTGGACCGGAAGATCCGGGTGGAACGGTTCGGATCGGATTCGGCAGTGGTTTGGAACCCATGGGCGGAAATGGCTGCGACCATTGCAGATTTCGGCGATGATGAATACACACAGATGGTCTGCATTGAAGCCGCCAATGCCGGTGATGATGCCCGGGCACTCCGTCCGGAGGCCATCCACATACTCGGAACACGGATCTCGCTCATATAATCCAAAAAAGAAAGGAACAACAACAATGAATCAGGACAACTACAAGTACAGCAAGGATCTGGGCAATTACAGCCGGACTGCTGAAGTGACCGGCGGCGAAAGATCTGCCGCAGAAGCCTCCCGCACCTTTATGAACCGCGTTTACAACTGGATGACAGTCGGTCTGGCTGTTACCGGGATCGTGGCGTGGCTCCTGTATCAGTACATGCTGGAAACAAAACCCATGCTTGACAGTGCGGGCAATCTTTACGGCGGCTCCATTTTCTGGTCGCCCGGCTTTATGCTGGTCATGGTCCTGGTGGAACTGGGACTTGTTTTCTGGCTTTCTCTGGGGATCAACAAGATGTCACCCGGGGTCGCCGGATTCTGTTTTCTGCTTTATGCCGCCATCAGCGGTGTCACACTTTCCCCCATCTTCATGGTGTACACACAGTCTGCCATTTCCGCCGCGTTCTTCACCTGCGCAGGAACTTTTGCCGTCACCAGTATTTTCGGCTATTTGACCCGTATGGATCTGAGCGGGATCGGCTCCTTCTGTATGATGGGGCTGTTCGGACTGATCATCGCGTCAGTGGTCAACATGTTCCTGAAAAATGCAGGTTTTGACCGGTTCCTGACTTACATCGGCGTCATCATCTTCGTCGGTCTGACGGCATGGGATACCCAGAGACTGAAACAGATGGGCAGCCAGATGAGCGAAACCGGCGAAATGTATCAGAAGTACGCCATCATCGGCGCCTTGGAGCTTTATCTTGATTTCATCAACCTTTTCATCATGCTGCTGAAACTGTTCGGCAGAAGAGACTGATCACAAAAGGACAAAAATATGCATTGGAAATTTATCAGGAAGGTAATTATGAGCACCGTCATCTCCATGGCAACCATCGATGCCGCCTCCGGAGCAGCTCCGGCATCCGGCGTGAAACCGCCCACCCCGCATTATATCCGGCTCGGATTTGAACAGCAGGAGTTCACCGGCAGCAACGGTAAAACGCTGAAATACTGCATCAAAGAAGCCGGCAACTGGGACACGGCGCAGGAAAAAATCCCGCTGGTCCTGTTCTTTCACGGTGCCGGTGAACGGGGTGATGACAACAGCAAGCAGCTGTATCACGGCGGTGCACAGCTGACAAATTACTGCAAAAAAAATAATGTCAATGCCCTCCTGGTATTTCCCCAGTGTCCCAACGGCAAACAATGGGTGGATACGCCCTGGGACAAAACATCCCACACCATGCCGGAAATCTCCGAAAGCATGGATCTTGCCATGCAGCTTTTGGACGCCCTTCTGAAAAAATATGAAGGGAAAGTCGATCCGGATCGCGTGTATGTTATGGGGATCTCCATGGGCGGATACGGTACCTGGGATGCCATCAGCCGTTTCCCCGGAAAATTTGCCGCCGCGTTCCCGGTCTGCGGCGGCGTGGACGAAGCGCAGGTGGAAAAATTCAAACATCTGCCCATTCTGTTCTATCACGGCGATATCGATACGATCGTTCCGACGGTCCGCTCACGCAATGCGGCGGAAGCCCTGAAAAAAGCAGGCTCCACCAGCTTCACCTATGTGGAAGTCCCGAAATGCGCTCACGGTTCCTGGGGGCCGGCATTCAGGAAAAAAGAAAACTGGGATTGGCTTTTTCAGCAGAAACGCGGTAAAAAATGATGTCTGAAAAACTGCAGTTTGCCGTTATCGGTGATCCCATTGCCCATTCGTTGTCGCCGGATATGCACAACGCCGCGTTCCGCGCTGCCGGAAAAAATGCGGAGTACCGTGCGATCCATGTAACGCCGGATCACATGCCGGAATTTTTTGCGGAAGCAAAGAAATGTCTTGCCGGATTCAATGTGACCGTCCCGCACAAAGGGGCGGCACATGCACTGGCAGACACCCTTTCCGATGCCGCCCGGCTCAGCGGCAGTGCCAATACCGTCAGGATCAATGATGACGGCACTGCCTTTGCCGATACCACCGACGGGACCGGCTTTGAACGGGCATTGGCGGAAGCCTTCGACCTGCCGCTGGCAGGGGCGGATCTCTGTCTGATCGGTTGCGGCGGCGTTGTCAATGCGCTGGTTTGGCATTGTGCGTTGGCAGGGGTGCGGTCCATCCGGATCCTGAACCGTTCTCTGGATAAGGCGGTCCATCTTACGGATCTGCTGAAGCAGGAATTTCCACAACTGATCACAGATTGTGCGGCGATCTCCGACCGTGACCGGACGGCAGATTTTCTGGCACGATCCGTACTGGCGGTCCAGTGTACCAGTCTGGGACTTCACGATGAAGATCCGCCGCCGGTGGATCCGGATCTGTTTCCGCGGAACGGACTGCGTTATTTCGATACGATCTACAAGCATACGCCGCTTCTTGCCGCTCTGGAAAAGAAGGGGATCCCCACGCAGAACGGATTGCCAATGCTGCTGCATCAGGGCGCAAAATCCTATGAGATCTGGTTCAATGAACCCGCCCCGGTGGAAGTGATGCGGACCGCGCTCACGGACGCCATTGCGAAACGCTGAAGGCGGTCAGATCCGGATCGGTGCAGTGGCGAAGTTGTACCGCGGCGGCATCAGGTCCTGCCGTTCCGTTGCAGCGAGCAGGGCTTCACATTTCCCGCATTTGGTGCAGTTGGGGGCGCAAGTCTGGGCGATCCCCTGTTCGATCCAGTCCGGCGGAAACGCCTTGTTGTCGATGTAGGTATGAGCGGGCAGCCCCAGAAGATTCAGCAGATTGCCGTCATAGTGTCCGGTGGCGTATGCCCGCAGGATCAGATCCGGCGTTGCCACGGTGCGTGTGGCAAGTTTGATCACATCCACAAGCGGTTCGTAATAATGCATATCTTCCGGGCGCACCCAGGTGGAATTCCGGATGATGTCGATACGGTTTTCCGGATCTTTCAGACGCCGCTGACAAAGCCGGAACGGCATCTGCAATTCATATTCGCCTGTTCTGCCGTTGACGCTGTTGTGGGCGATCAGGTTATCGTGGAAAGTCTGTACCGGACAACTCCGCAGACACGCACTGTTTGCCAGCATACAGAATTCTTTTCCGTTTTTCCGGCACCATTCTGAAAAGATCTGAACGGTCGCCAGATCCCGGTTCAGTTCTCTGGAAATATAAAAAGAATCGAACAGATCCGCAATAAATTCCATTGACATGGTCGTGCGCAGATGCATATTCACACTGGCACGCACTTTGATGGCGGGATGATCCAGTTTGATCACTCTGGCAATGTACTGGGATGTGGTGGTCACCACTTCCGGCAGCAGTTGATGCTGTGCCAGTTTTGCCATAACGCGGTCCACCGTTTTGTGCATTTCCGGATCAAAGGCAGTGGGACCGTAACAGTTGGCATTGAAGAGCAGATCCAGTTTCACGCCATCGCGGCGGAGACGGCGCAATGTTTCCAGCAGCCGTTCTTCTGCAAGATCATAATTGCAATTCAGGTTCATATCTCTGCCGCTGGGTTCTCCGGGCCACGAAAAATAAACTTCCAGAACTGCCGGAAGCCACGGCTTGAGACATTCCTCAAAAATATCCGGCTCACGCGTATTGTAACCGATCGCCAGTTTTCTGTACGGAACAAGTTCCTGCATCACAAAACCTTGGCAAAGAAGTCCCTGACACGCTGATTGGAGGAACCGTGGACCAGTTCATCCGGTGTTCCGGATTCCACGATTTTGCCCTGATCCATAAAGAGCATACGGTCTGCCACTTCACAGGCGAAACCGATCTCGTGTGTCACAACGATCATGGTCATTCCCTCTCTGGCAAGATCTTTCATCAAAGCAAGGACCTCGCCCACCATTTCGGGGTCAAGGGCGGATGTGGGTTCGTCGAACAGCAATACTTCCGGATTCATCGCCAGTGCGCGGATAATGGCAATACGCTGTTTCTGACCGCCGGACAACTGCATGGGATAGGCATCGGCTTTATCCGAAAGTCCGATCCGGGCAAGGAGTTGTTCCGCCTTTTTTCCGGCGTCCGCGCGGCTCATTCTGCCGGTCCGGACCGGAGCCAGTGTAATATTGTCGCGGATCGTCAGGTGGGGGAAAAGATTGAAATGCTGGAACACCATTCCCACATTCTGACGGAATTTATTGAGTTGTGCCGCAGTCGTTCCCACGGGGCTGCCGTTGAAAATGATCTCGCCGCCGGTCGGTTCCTCCAGTTTGTTCAGACAGCGCAGGAAGGTACTTTTTCCGGAACCGGAGGGACCGACAATAAACACTGCCTCGCCGCGGGAGATACGGGTGGATACACCATCCACTGCCCGGACGCCGCCGGGAAATTCTTTTACCAGATCACGGACTTCAAAAAGCAGGGAATCACTCATTTTTCTTCAACCTTCCTTCCAGTTTACCCAGGAGTCTGGTGAACAGCATCACCACGGACAGATAGATCGCCGCCACCGCCAGCAGGGGCAGGAACGCATCATAGGTCTGACTGCGGATGATATCGCCGCCTTTCGTCAGGTCCTCCAGTGCAATATAACCCGCCACACTGGTTTCTTTCAGCAGTACAATAAATTCGTTACCCAATGCCGGCAGCACATTTTTGAGTGCCTGCGGCAGAATGATATGGATCATGGTCTGGGAATAAGTCAGCCCCAGACTCCGCCCCGCCTCCAGCTGTCCGCGGTCGATGGACATGATCCCGGACCGGATGACCTCCGCCACATACGCACCGGAATTCAGCCCGAATGCAATGATGGCGACAAGGAGCTTATCCACATCCACCGCTCCGAAGATCACAAAGTAGATGATCAGCAGCTGCACCACCACCGGCGTACCGCGGATGACCGTAAGATAAATTTTGCAGATCCCGTTCAGGATTTTGAATCTGCCCGTCTGGTCACTGGTACTGCGGATCACTGCCACCAGGAACCCGATCAGAACGCCGATCATAACGGCGGAAAGGGCAATGATCAGCGTTACAGCAAAGCCCTTCACCAGATACATGTAGCGGTCATCTTTCACAAAGTTGATGTAAATGGACTGCCTGATGCCGGCAAAAATTCCTTCCATCTCCGGCGTAACTGTCTGTTCAGCAGCGACTTCCTGATTTTTCTTCTGATAGATCGCAAAGATCTCTTCCAGTCTGCCCTCTGCACGCATCTTTTCCAGTTCGCGGTTGAATCCGTTCAGCAGTTCCGTGCGACCCTTCCGGATGGCAAAGGCATATTCCTCCTGCGTCAGCGGTTCCTCCAGCATGATACAGTCGGGATTGCGTGCCACATACACAGATGCCGGTTCATGATCCAGCACAACAGCATCGGCTTTTCCGCCGATGAGCGCCTGCATGGCAAGGGCGGAATTTTCAAATGCTTCCGGTGCATGCAAATGTTCACGCACAAAAGTATCGCCGGTGGTTCCGTGCTGGACTGCGATCCGTTTCCCCTTCAGGTCCGCGGGCGTCCGGATGGGCGAACCTTTCGGAACGATGATCCGCTGCGCCGCCTGTGTGGAATAAGGAACTGTAAAATCAATGGCTTTTTTCCGGTCTTCCGTCACCGTGATACCGGCGGCGGCGATATCGGCTTTCCCGGTCTGCACGGCTGCGATGAGGGAATCGAACTTCATATTTTCGACTTTAAGATCATAACCGAGGCGGTCCGCGATCTCCCGGACGATATGGGGATCGATGCCGACGATTTTACCTTTTTCCACAAATTCATAAGGGGGGAACGTGGCTTCTGTCACCATGAGCAGACGGGGCCGTTTTTGTTCGTCAGCGATGCCGGGACCTGCCAGACACAGCAGCAATGTTATGCATAAAAAGGCAAGGAAAGTATTCTTTTTCATCGGTTCAGATCCTATGGAGCAGTTCGTCATTATTATCTTTATGTAATATAGCATCCGTATGTATTTTTTTCAAGTTACAGCAGATTTTTTTGAAAAAAACATAAGTCTTCCCCTTGAAAAACGGGCTGTATGCTGTAAATTAAGATGTTGAAAGTTATTATCTGACAGGACAAACAGGAATGAATCAGGCAGTTGCAAATGTATTTCAGAAAGTCGCGTTTCAGGCGGCTTCCTCCGTTATTGCCCTGATTATTTTCATTATTTCCTTCCGAATTACCAACTTTTCCTGAGATCAAAGCAACCAACCCAACGCACGGCTGCAGAAAAAGGTCTCAGGAAACATGAGAACAGATCATATTTCCTGTTGTCGATTTTTTGTATCCGTGTAAAACACATAAGGATGAAATAAAGATGGAAAACCTCAAACAAATCGGAATGCGCGTCCGTGAAGTCCGCGATCAGGCAGGCTTTACAGATGAGCAGATGGCATCGGCATTGAATGTACCTGTGAAAGAGTACCGCGCTTATGAAGCCGGCTCTGAAGAAGCCCCCTTCTCTTTCTATTACCGGGTGGCTGAACGGTTCGGTATTGATGTTTCCTCCATTATCAACGGCGAATCTCCCAATCTTTCTTCTTATACCATTACCCGCAGCGGAGAAGGATTTTCTCTGGCACGCCGTCCCGGCTTCTCCTATCTGCATCAGGCGATCCACATGAAGAACAGAGAGGGCGAACCCTTTATCATCACGGCTCCCTATTGCGGCGAAAATCCGGAAATGAAACTTTCCATCCATTCCGGTCAGGAATTTATTCTGGTGCTGGAAGGTGCGCTCCGCGTCCTGCTCAAAGATAAACTGGAAACGCTCCACGTGGGCGATACCATGTATTTCGACGGCAGATATCCCCACGGTCTGGCGGCTGTGGGCGGAACATCCTGTAAATTCCTTTCCATCGTCATGCACAAGGAACATGAAGATGCGGAGCCGGACCGTTTTGCGGAAGAGCCTTACGCCGAACCGCAGACCACCATCCCGGAAAAAACCGATCTGCTCTATCAGGAATATATGAACGAGGAATGGGATTCGGAAGGAAATCTGAAAAATGTCAGTTTCAATGTTCCGGAAAACTTCAACTTCGCATTCGATGTTCTGGACCGGATCGCGGCAAAAGATCCGGAAAAACTCGCAATGCGCTGGGTCTCGCACGATATGCAGTGCAGAGATCTTTCCTTCCGCGATATTTCGGAAAATTCCAGCAGAGCCGCCAATCTGCTTCATTCCCTCGGCATCCGCCGGGGCGACCGGGTCATGATCATTGCACGCCGTCATTATCAGTTCTGGTATCTTCTGAACGCCATGCATAAAATGGGCGCGGTGGTGATCCCTGCCCCCGTTCAGCTGCTGGGACACGATATCGAATACCGGATCAACAAGGCAAATGTAAAGTGCGTCATCTGCACAGCACAGGATCCCCAGGTCTGCGAAGCAGTGGATTCCGTGGCGGATAAAACACCGTCCCTCAAATGGAAATTCACTGTCAACGGCGAACGGGACGGATGGATGAACTTCGATGCCATGTATCCCAATTTCCCCGCCGATTTCAAACGCCCGGAAGGTCAGAAAAAGAGCGATCCCATGCTCATCTTCTTCAGCTCAGGAACCACCGGATATCCCAAAATGGTGGAACATGATTACACCTATCCGCTGGGACATATCATGACCGCACGCCACTGGCATAAAGTCGATCCCGCCGGACTCCATTTCACCGTGGCAGATACCGGTTGGGGAAAAGCACTCTGGGGAAAGATCTACGGTCAGTGGCTCTGCGAAGCTGCCGTTTTCACATTCGACTTCGACCGCTTCCACGCCGCAGAACTGCTGCCTATGTTCAAACAGTACGGCATCACCACATTCTGCGCTCCGCCGACACTTTTCCGTTTCCTCGTGAAAGAAGATCTGACACAGTTCGATTTCTCCACACTTCAGCACGTGACCACCGCCGGCGAAGCAATGCCGCCCGAAGTCAGCGAACAGTTCGCCCGCGTCTCCGGTCATATCCCCTATGAAGGATTCGGTCAGACGGAAACGACCCTCCTCATCGGCACTATCGGCAACGTAAAACCCAAAGCAGGATCTATGGGCAAACCCAATCCCCAGTATCAGGTGGAACTGCTGAATCCCGATGGAAAACCCGTCCCGATGGGCGATACCGGAGAAATCTGCATCAAGGCAGACCGCAATGATCCCCCCTGCGGTCTCTTCCGTCAGTACGTCGATAACGAGGAAGATACCGCGAAAGCATGGCACGACGGTTATTATCATACCGGCGACCAGGCATGGATGGATGAAGACGGCTACTACTGGTACATGGGACGCGCCGATGATATCATCAAAACTTCCGGTTACCGCGTCGGTCCGTTTGAAGTGGAAAGCGTGATCATGGAACTGCCATATATCCTGGAATGTGCCGTGACCGGAGTACCCGATCCCACACGCGGTAAAGTCGTCAAGGCAAGCATCGTCCTCGTGAAAGGGAAAGTCGGCGACGACGCCCTGATCAAAGAGATCCAGGAATATGTCAAAACACATACCGCCCCGTATAAATACCCCCGCGTCATCGAATTTATGACCGAATTGCCGAAAACTGTCAACGGAAAAATCAGACGCGTCGCCCTCCGTAATAACGACGAGAAAAAAGCCTGATACCCCCGCTGTCAAAAGCTGATACAAAGACTGTATGGCACAAACGCCGTACAGTCTTTTTTTTCGCGCTTCGCGGCAGCGTTCCGCCGCTGCAGCACTGACGGGAAAAATAAGAAGGAACTCTTGGGGAATATTTTTAAAATTACGGCAGAAAACGCCGCACGCAGTGCAAGTTTTCTGCCCGCGTCAAGGGCTGCGCCCTTGCTGCGGTCCAGCGGCAGTCCGCTGGTCGCGCGCGAGCGCGAAACAATGCCCTGCTCCAATTTTTTTGATTTTTTATGATTTGATTCTTGACAAAACCACAAATGCGGTGTATAATATACCACGAACCGGAATGAGACGCAAAAAACAGAAGGAGGTCTATTATGGCAAAAGTGATTCGTGAACAGATCAGGGAACTTTTCGACCGTGCTTACGGAAAATTCGGGGCGAAAGAACTGGCAAATTTGTTGGATCTGACGCAATCGAGTATTTCCGCCATCCGTATCGGCAGACAGTCCATCACTCCGGCGCGACTGCAGAAACTGTGTCGTGCGATGGGTGACATGTCGTTGTATGAAGCGGTGAGCGGTGCGGTGGAAGCGCAAAGTCAGACGCTGAAAGCGGAGCGTGATCTTGAGGCGGAAGTTGCGTTCCGTCTTTACCGTCAGCTGAATGCAGTCAATCGTCAGAAGGTACGTCATTTTATGGAGGAACTGGAAATGGAAGAACAGAATCAGAAACGGGATTTGAAGTTGGAACAGTATTTTACGCGTCTTGATCAGAATATGCTTGCGGAAAGACTCATGCAGCCGGACAGCGCGCACATTCTGGATGCGGTCTGCTGTTTCGGCAGGGAATGGATCAGCCGTCACACGGGGCTCACCGGAGAGCGGCTGGACGACATCATTTCCGGCAGGACGGAGCTGACGGATCATACCCGGCATCTTCTTGTGCGGTATCTCTGTGCGGCGAAAGTTGATGCGACGGAAGAAAATCTGAAACAGTATTGCCACTGTTACTTTGCTTACGGCTCCAATATGAATACGGATCAGATGTTGAAGGAGCGGTGTCCGGGTGCGATGGATCTCGGCGGTGCGGTCCTCCGCGACTATGAACTCCGGGAACGCCGTTATGCCGACATCGACCGCGCGCCCGGCAAGGTGGTCCATGGCGTTCTGTACCGGATCACGGACGAACATCTGAGTACGCTCGACCGGAAAGAGGGACGCCGTATCGGGATCTACGATCGACATGAAGTGGAAGTGGAACAGAACGGGACCCGTTTCATTGCCTGGGTTTATGAGTTGACGCCGGAAGCGAAAGAGAGCCGGAAATCACAAGCGTATGCAGAGGGTTATCCTGAAAAATGTTCACAGGGCGCAAAGGAACATCAGATCCCGGACGCATTTGCAGATAAGATCAACTGACCGTTCTCCCCATCGTGAGATCATAAAAAAAAGCGGAGCCGCCTTTTTTTCAGACAGCTCCGCCAAAATTTCTTACGGATATTTTTCCCGGACGCTTACAGAAATGCCCCCATTTTCCGGAGTTTTTCCCGGAGGAGTTTTCCGTCCAGTTCATCGCAGGGCGAACCCGTTTCCGCACACATGGCGGCAGCCACACCGGCAGCCTGACCGATGGAACAAGCGGGGGGCATCACACGCAGCGAAGAATGAAGCGCGTGATCCACCGAGATGGGTCTTCCGCCGACGGTCAGGTTATGGATCCCTTTCGGGACGATACAGCCGTAGGGGATCTCATAATATTCCGTTTCGGGCATATAACTCAAATCGGTACCGGCGCCGTCCGGGGAATGGATATCAATGCTGTAATTGCAGCGGCAGATGGCATCATCAAATTTTTCCCGTTTGAAAAATGAGTCTCTGCCGATCTGTCTGATCCCCACGATCCGGCGGCTTTCCCGGATGCCGATATGGGAGGCAATGGAACGGATCTGACATTCTTCAAACCCCGGCACATCTTCCCGGACCCATTTCAGGATCTCTTTGAACTGACGGTGCCCTTCCAGTTCCGCCTCACTCAATTCCACACCGTCAACGCCGGATTTATGGATGATACGCGTGGTATTGAAGTGCGCTACTGTGGGGTCGATATAGTCAAACTGCAGCACATTTTCGCGGGGACAACTGATTTTTCCGGTCTGTTTCGCTTTGTCGTAATAGGGTTTCCAGTTTTCCCAGAAGGGTTTGCGGTCGCGGTCCACATGATCCAGTTTGAAACAGAGCGTCATCGGCTGACAATGTCCGGTGGGACCGCCGAATTCAGCCTCACCACCTGCAAGGATCGTCAGGTCCGCATCGCCGGTGGCATCCACAAAATTCTTTGCTTTGATCGCCACAAAACCGGATTTGGAATGGAACACGGCGGCTTCGATCACACCATCGTTCACGATCGCCCGGACCAGATCATGATGATACAGGATCTTCACACCGGCTTCCAGACAGAGATCTTCCGCCGCCATGGGCGCAATATCTTTGCTGATGATATGGCAGAACTGTCCGTTCACGGCATCGCCGTCGTATTCATCGGCGTGCTGTTTCCGGATGGCAGGCGGCAGATATTCGCCCATTTTCCGGATCCACTCCGGATAAACGGGACGGTCCATAGTGACAGAGGCGCCGTCTTTGGTCTCTTTGAAATGGTTCCACATAAAGGGCGTGACTTCGCCGAACGACGCCATACCGCCCAGCATCCCGTACCGCTCCGCCAATACGACTTTCGCTCCGTAACGGGCTGCCATGACTGCGGCACCGAGTCCGCCGGGTCCGCCGCCGACAACAAGCACATCCGCTTCTGCGATCACCGGAATTTCTTCCTGAACTGAAAATTTGATCTTATCCATTTCCGCTTCTGCTCCTGAATTGAAATTTTATTCTACGGGAATATAGATCATACCCACAGAAATTGCAAGGGACCGCATCCCGCAAAATTCAATTTTTTGCACGCCGGAATGCGTGAAAACGGTAGATCCCCGCCGCCAGAAACAGCAGTACGGAGAAAGCAAGCGTATAGAGAAAATACTGCCGGTAAACATCGCCGTCGATGGTACGCAGCGCAAGGGAGAACAGCCATCCGGCAAGCAGAGATCCGGCAAAGATCCCCCCGTTGAAACAGACACTCAATGCCGCGATGTAACATCCGGAAAGACTCCGGCGCAGCAGTTTGCTGGCGGCTGCATTCAAGCCCCATTGAAGCGAACCGGAAACGAGCGCCGTATTGCCGTCGCCCATGATCAGCATAAACAGCATCAATACCCAGAACTGATCCCAGACCGAACAGAAAAGAACGTGTCCCGCCAACATCACGCTGGAAAGAATAAAAAACAGCCGTTGGTACCCGATCCGGTCGGCAACAGCACCGCAGACCGGCAGGGAAAGATACAGAAGGACCGCCAATCCCGTACTGATCATCGTGACAACTGACAGAGAAAGCCCCGCCCCCTTCAGCAGATATACCGTCAGATACGCCCCGATCAGCCCGAACAGGATCCCCTGCAATACCTGGATCCCCAGCACCGGCGCAAAGATCCGGTCGAAATACGGCGAAAGCATCCCGCCGCGGGTGTGATGTGCCGTTTTCCTTTTGCCACGGATCTTCCGGTTCATTCCGCGCATCTGCCGGAACGCCGGGATCTCAAAGAGAAGACAAAGCAGATGAATCAGCGCAAATATCATGAAAAATGTGTGATTCGACGCCGTTTCATACTGATCCAGCCACCATGCCAGCGGCAGACCGAGCAGACGCGCGGGCATACTGGTACAGAGGGCGATCAGACCCGATTTACTGTTGAAATCCTCTTTCGGCAATGCTGTCCGGTAGATCGCAAGCAGACTGTTGTTGGCAAAAACCGCCATCGTCATCGCCGTGGAAAAAACCAGAATACAGGACAATGTCAGCACAGATTTATTGTCGGTAAACAGCGCAAGGATCGGCAGAAGCGCAGGCAGAAGCGCCCGGAGCAGATAACACCAGACCGTCACGCCCACATCGTTTTTCAACCGTTGCAGCAGCGGGACCGCCAACTGATACAACACCGTCGGGATCAGATAGGTAAATCCCTTGATCATACCGAAAAGATCAAGATCGATCTCCATCCGCAGCATCAGTTTGTCCGCAAAAATCACATTGCACGCCGGAGTGATCGCCAGAGAATTAAACAGATTGTACAGACAGAGCCGCCGTACCATATTACTCAATGCCATCAAGCGCCTCTGCAAAAACTGTGGATGTTCTGCCCGACTCACGGGGGTAGATCCGCATCCGGCAAACCGGTTCGCGCCGGTCTACAAGATTATATTCACACACATATCCGGCTTTTTCCAGCAGCGGTATGACCCAACCGGGACAATGATCGCAATACTTTTCGCAGGCTTCCGCATCGTTGTCCAGGACTTTGGAAAGACTGGGGCATTTCCGCATGGTCGTGATCAGACAGTCGCCCTTCAGTTCCAGCGTCATATCACAATTTTCCTCGATCCGGATATGATCCCAGTATTCATACATCCCCTGAAGTCCCTTCTCCCGGAACAATTCAAGACAATGCAGTTCCTGATGCCGGCTGATCCGCGCATAATAATCCGCCAGTCCGCCGCGCTCATCCAGAAATTTGAATACCTCATTGTAAAAACGGACAAAATGATCACTCGGAATCATGGCTGACACCCTTTCTGATAAAACGCTGGATACAATGTCCTTCCCCCATCACCTGCAGCGATGATCCCCAGGCGGTACCGTCACACATACCCGCATTGACTTCTTCCGTCTGCAAACACAGATACGGCGACGGCTCAAGCCCCAGTTTGCGGAGATGACGGACCGCCGGACACTCAAAGACTTCCAGTTCGATCGAGTCCGGCGATACGCGCAACGCATATCTGCCCCGTTCACGATAGAAAAACCAGTTCAGATGTTCCAACAGTTCAGAAGCATCGTCCGCCGCCAGTTTCGTCCGGATGGAGGCATAGACCTCTCTGCCCGTCTTCCGCAGGATCCCGCGCAACGCATCTTCGCCGTACTGTTCTGCAATATAATCCAGCGTGGTATTGGTCGTACCGTGAAAGTCAGGATGCAGTTCGTTGTTTTCCTGATAACGCAGCATGATATTTCAATCCAATTCTTCTCTGAATTCTTCAAGACAGGCTTCCACACGCTTCTTCGCTTCAGGCGTAAGCACAGACATTTCCTGGGCAATGGTGAAGGGCGTTGCACACAACCCCAGTTTCATCAGCGCGTATTTCTGACCGTTCCAGACCGTTTCCAGACCGATCCCGTACACTCCGTGATAGATCCGGATCAGAACTTCCTGCAGACGCACCGCTTCATCGTATTTTCCGGCATCCACCGCCCGGGCGAGTTTGACCATCACATTGGAGGTCAATGCGCCCATGCCGCAGACCATACCGTCATTGCCTGCGATCAACGCTTCGTCAACTGCCCATTCCTGACCTTCCAGCAACAGCGTTTTGAAGCCACGGTCACGGCGCAGAAGCAGCAATTCACGCCGCAGCCACATATTGGACGCAGAATTCTTGATCCCTTTCAGATTGGGGTGCGACATGATCTCCGCAAACTGATCAAGCGTCAGATCACGCCCGTTGTTAGGCGGACAATGATAATAGTACACCGGGCGGTCCGCAGCATCAAGAACCGTCAGAATGGACTTGACCGGATCAAGCAGACTGGTCCGGGCAGGAAGCATGAACACATAACTGTCAACACCGTACCCGCTGTACCGTTTCATATTTTCCAGCGACAACGGCAGACTGGTGGCGTTGATCCCCGCCAGCAGTTCACATCTGCCATTGAGGACCGCCGCACTTTCCGCAACCAGTTCCTCTTTGAAACGGTCGGAAAAACTCCCCCATTCCCCCATGGACCCCAGCAGAAAAATTCCGTCGATCCCGTGGCGGATGTTGCGTTCAAAAATGCGTTTCAGACCTTCACGGTCAAGGGAACCATCCTCAAACAGAGGCGTGATCGTGGCTGAAATGACTTTCTTCATCCTTATGTCCTTTCAATTAAATGTAAAATTTCCGGATGCGAAGATCCTGCAGACAGGATTTGCCGTGTCCGCCGCAGCAGTATGCCAGCAGAAATGAACGGTCCGGCAGAAATTCTATGGCAGTGTAACAGTAACCGCATTCATAATCATATTCCAGCAACGTATGGTCCGCCCAGTGTTTGCAATCGCTGCTGAACGCCATGACAAGCCGCGCCCGGGAATAACTCCAGGAATCCGCGCGAACCGGCGCTTTCCAGCGGGGATCGATGTCGTTCCAGACCGCAATATATCTGCCGTCCGCCGGATCACGCTTCATGGAAAGCGGCGAGCACGGCGCGGGAAACGACGGTTCAGGCTGTACCGCACTCCAGCTCAAACCCTGATCCGCAGACGTGGAAAAATACTGATACCCCCAGTCCGTCCGCTGCCAGCAGAACACCGTACCATCCTCCAGTTCGATCACGCCCGGTTCCTGCAGTCCCACACGTGCAGGTTTCTCCTGCGGCGGAAGGATCCAGTTGCTCACATTCCACGTTGCACCATCGTCATCGGAATAGAACATAACGACGATCGCCGTTTGATTCAGATCATTGGTGTAGGCATTGGGCAGAAGGATCCTGCCGGTCGATAACTGAACGATACGGTCGTTGTTCTGCACGTAGTAACCCGGAACATCCGTCACAAAAAACGGCTCGGTCCAGCTCGCACATTCATCATCGGAAAAACACACTTTCGGGCGGCAGTCGTAACGCCCGCCATCCAGTTTCTTCTTTTGCAGATAAGACATCATGATCCTGCCGTTCTGAAGCCGCAGCAGCGAAACACTCATCACATTCCCGTCCTCCGGACCTTTGATGAATATTTCCGGTTTACTCCACGTTTCACCGTCGTCAGCGGATGTGCAGAACGCCAGATCCGCCTGCCCGAAATCGCAGTCATCCGCATGATACTGCGTAAAATAAAACAGGATCCGCCCGTCCTGCAAACGGATGAAACTCCCTTCGGAATTTCTGCCGTTGCCCGCTGCCGCATCGGAAATCAATTCACAAACGACTTTTGATCTCATTCTGTCACCTTCTTTTCTTCTTTTTATTGTAATCGGCATAATGCGCCGATAAGGTTGTTCGCAAAGCGTCCGCATCACGCTGTTCAAGCGCATCAATGATCCCGGCATGAATATTGTATTGATCCTCCGCCGTATCTCCGGGCGAACCGCCCGCATCCGTCAGGCCCGCAGCGATCTCGGTGAAAAACTGCACCACCAGCGGTGTAAGACCCGAAAGAAACGGATTCGCCGCCGCAGAGATCAGAAGCAGATGAAACTCCATGTCAAGCTGGATCTGCATCTCGCGGGTTTTCACCGCGCGGAACTGCTTGCAGATCTGACGCAGATGGGCGATCTGTTCCGGCGTGATACGATCCACCATCAGCGGTGCCGCACCGGTCTCAAGACTGATCCGCAATTCCAGCAGTCTCGGCTGAACATCCGTCAATGCCGCAAGAAAAGGAAAATATCCGGCATAAGGATTGTCCGGGATCAGAGAACGGATCACGGTACCGGTTTTCGGTTTGGATTCAATGATCCCGAGCGTACGGAAATGACGCAGCGCTTCACGCAGAATGTTGCGGCTGATCCCGAGCCGCACCGCCAGTTCAGGTTCCGGCGGCAGAATATCCCCGGCCTGCAGACGGTTGCCGATGATATAATTGCTGATCGCACCGACCGCCGCATCAAATGTGCTGACTTTTTTCAACATTTCAAGTTTCATGGAAAAATGCCTTTTTGTCTTATTGTCCGACAATTAATATACATCTTCAAAATCCACAATCAAGTCAAAGAAAGAAAATAAAGCAAAAAAAAATGGAGCGGGCTACCGGAATCGAACCGGCGTGGCCAGCTTGGGAAGCTGGAGCATAACCATTTTGCTAAGCCCGCTTGAAAAGTCTCTATAAGATAGCGCAAATTCAGAAAACTTCAAGCCCTTCCATTGAAAAAAACAAAAAAAACGCGGAACACCGTTTCCGGAGTTCCGCGTCTGGATCGTCTGTATCCGCAGATCAGAACTGGGGCACACCGCCCACGACACCTTCGTCGCGGTAGAGAGAGCCGTCAGAGTTGACCAGCGTCGTCGTCAGGAAGATCAGAAGATTGGTCTTCTTGGAGCCCTGTCCCTTGGACTGGAACAGGCGGCCCACGATGGGAATATCACCAAGAATGGGATACTGGTCTTCAACGATACTGACTTTGTCCTTCACAACACCGCCCAGCACGATGGTCGCCTTGTCGGCGCAGACCACGTTGGTGGAAACAGAGCGTGCCTGAATGATGGGCATCTTCAGGATGTTGGAGTATTCCTGATTGTCATCGCCGAGGATCACAGTGTAGGAATAGTCGGTCCAGCCGGCAAAGTCAAGGATCACCGGGTTCATGTTCATCAGGATCCGTTCCTTGTTGTCGTCGGCGATTTCCGGCGTGACTTCCAGCTGGATACCTTCTTCCACAGGATCGCTGAATTCAGGAATGGACGGGATGAAGATGCTCAAGCCGTTCACGTTATCCAATTCGGATTCACCCCAGCTGTCCGGATAGTACTTCGCAGTGACCATCTTGATCGTGGCAGTCTGGTTGTTCATGGTGGTCAGACGGGGGCTGGAGAGGATGTCGGTGGAGTCCGCCTGGTCCAGAGCGTGGATCTTGGCGTTCATGCTCACACCGCTGCTGGAGTAGCGCGTCCAGTCAAAGATCGTATCCTGCAGCTGACCATCAGAGGTGGCAGAGGATTCACGACCGAATGCCAGAGGATCACTTGAAGCATTACGGACCGTATTGTCATTGGCAAGCCAGGTCACAGAGTGTTTCGTTCTGCGCTGGTCGCTGATGTAATACCATTTCGTATTCTGTATCGCATCTTCGTTGGTTGCAAGAGGAATGAACACTTTGCCTTCCCCGTGAGTAGTCGCACCGGAGGAAAGTTTCGTGGTGTTAGAATAAGCACCGAGATTGTCAGTAGCTGTGGGCATTTCACTCGACTTGTAAATCGTCACATCGCCACCGGTGTTGTTCGTCCAGTAACGGGACACAAGCGTCATCACCGGATTACCATCCGCGTCCGTACCATCGAGCTCATACTGATTGGTGAATTCAGTGATCTCAGTCAGATTGCCCTGAATATCAGCGGTATTTCTCAGGTCTTCACGGGACACGATGTACTCAAAGCCCAGTTCTTCCAGGTCATTCATGGAGATTTCCATAAATTTCACCTGAACCTGGATCTGAGGATCGGAGTGGTTCAGTGCATTCACAAGCTGTTCCACACGCGCCTGAGCTGCGGGCGTATTCACAACGATCAACTTGTTGGTCTGTTCGTCATAAACAGCATTTGCACCTTCTCCGAAGGGAATGCCGCGGCTTTCAAAGTAGGATTTGATGTCTTCCGCGCCGGAACCTTCAATGGCTTCTTTTTCCACTGTATAGAATTCCGTCACATAGTCATCGAGGGGCACAGACTTCGGAGCAATGACCACTGCGTATTCTTCAACGCGGTAGTTCAGTTCCGCACTCTGGCAGATCGCTTCGATCACCTTTTCCAGCGTGATCAGATTTTCTTTGTCGTTGGCTTTTTCGCCATCATCGCCATCTTCTTCAGCACCGAAGTAAATGGTGATGGGGGGCATTTCTGCGGGGGCAGCAGCGGTCGTTTCTTCATCGCCGCCGAAATCTTCTCCGTCATCCCCACCGTCTTCGCCGCCGCCGGAGGAAACGGGAGCAGCATCATTGAAACGCAGCACGAAGTTCACGCCTTCTTTGTCTTCGTCACTTTCCTGACTGCGACGTTTGAGGTAGCGGACAACTTCATCCAGCGGCGTATCTTCAAACACCAACGTTTTGAATTTGATCTGCTGGAGTTTGTTTCTCAGTGTCTTGGTGGCATCGACTTTCGCCTGCACCTGAGTGCCGGCTTCTTCTTCACCACTCTGAGCGGCAGTCACAAGAATCGGAGCGATCAGTCTCCAGGACGCTTCGTTCTGGGATTCGGCAGACACAAGTTCTTTGCGCTGCTGACCGACTGCGATCATCTTGAGATAGATGCGGCGCATATAGTCGATCGCCACACTGTTGTAGGGATCCTGCGCAAGAACCAGATTGAACTGGGTGCGGGCATCATCCCAACGGCCGATCTTGTAGTATGCACGACCGCGCTGGAGATAAAGTTCCAGCTGATCTTTGCGTTCTTTGCCTTCGGGATCGGCAGCTTCCGTTGTGGTGGCAGCCGCAAATTCCATAGCGCGTTTCTTCGCTTCATACTTGGCGATCGCCTTTTCCATCATGTCTTTGCAGGGTTCGTACATTTCTGCAGCCTGACGGCATTTGGCAATGGCATCATCCAGTTTATTGACGGATGCATCTTTTTCAGCCATGATATGCAGATCTTTTGCCCAGTAGTAATAAGCCTGGGAGATCTCTTTCTTCATCGCTTCGATATCGCGGGTGTACTTGGCAGGTTCAATGGTCTGTCTGCCTTCCCAGATCTTCTTTGCACGCAAATATTCAGCGATCGCCTGCTCATATTTGCCTTCATTGCAGAACTGACGGGCAGCATCTCTTGCAGCTGCGGCATCCGCTTCATTTTCTTCCCGGGTGACCTGTTCTTTCGCAGCGAGAACAGCCACGGTTTCATTGGCTTTAACAGCTTCTGCAGCCTTGTCGGCAGCAGGCGCTTTGGCGGCATCTGCAGCAGCGAGTGAAGCAGAGCCGAGAACCAGACACGCCGCCAGAGCAGCACGAACCGGTTTACGATACTGAAGGTTATGCATTGCTGCCTCCATAAGGTATGTAAATGCTTTAATATTCATCTGTCAGCCTCCTCAACGACGGAAATCCGGAAGACCGGTCATAATGTTGGCGTTTCTCGGCTTGCCGTCAGGATTGACCAGACGGGTGGAAACCGAGATCAGGAGACTGGAACGGGTCGTTGTCGTCGCATTCTTGGAGAAGATTCTGCCAAGGATGGGAATGTCACCGAGGATGGGGAAACGGTCTTCCATAGTCGTATGCAGGTCAACCGTCATACCACCCATCAGAACAGACTGACCGTCAAAAACTTTCAGCTGCGTGGAGATCTCGCGTTTGGAGATTTCCGGCATCTTCATCGTAATGCGGCTGGTCGTGCTCTTGAGTTTCTGGGAAAGTCCGCCGGATGCGGCATCGAATTCAGTTTCATAGGAACCGCCGAGAACAACGTCGTAGTTGTAGTCACTCCATCCGGTCAGGTCGGTCACGGACGGCAGAAGCTGCAGGGTGATGACCTTGTTGTTGGAGCTGACAGTCGGTGTGACCGTAAACGTGATACCCACGTCAGTCGCTTCACCGAATTCAGGATAGGACGGTTCAAATTCAAAGGATGTACCGTTCACGTTACTGGTATCCGGTTCGGACCAGGAATCCGGGAAGTACATCTGGTTCACCATCTTGATCGTGGCTTCTTCACCATTCTTGGAAACGACTTTCGGCGTGGAAAGGATCTCAACGCGGTCGGTACGGTCCACAGCGGTCAGCGTCAGATACAGGTTCAACTGATGTCCGCCATTGAAGTTGGCGTTGGGGATGATGTTGAATCTGTTGAGAAGTTTGTTGTTGGTGATGCCGGATTCACGCAGGGGGGACTGCATGGCAAAGTTGTATGCACTGTTCTTGTCGTTGGTGTATTCAACTGTCCAGTCGAAGCCCAGTTCTTCCTGATCGTTCATATCGATTTCAAGAAGTTTGGATTCGATCAGCACCATGGGATTGTCCACATCCATTTCATGAACGAGGATCTCAAGTTTCTGGAGATTTTCACGGGTGTTGCAGACGGAGAGCATGTGGGTTCTGCTGTCGTAAGCAATGGAACTGCCTTCATCAAAACGGATACCGCGTTCCACAAAGAAGTTGCGCAGATCTTCGTCAGTGGCTTTGGCGCGCTTGGTGACACCGGCTTCCACACCGGCTGCGATACCGCCGCCACCGGCATTCCAGACGTTGTCCACATTCTGACCGCCGCTATTGGAAGATTCTTCTTCAGAACCGTCTTTGCCGGTGATGCGCTGGTAAATGGAGTTGGGCATGGGGATCTCACGATCTTCAAAGTCGCCGATACCATTACCGATATGAACGAAGGTTTCTTTGTCAGTCGTCCAGCTGATCCCTGCTTTTTTGCAGAGGTAGTTCAGCACGACGCTGATGGGCGTATTGTCAAGCTGAAGCGTGATTCTCACATTTTCAGTGGGAGAACCGGCAATACCGCGGGGCAGGAAGTTGACACCGATACGGGCGGGGTCTTCTTTCTTGCTCAGTTCGCGGATCTTGTTGATGGCAGAGATCACGTCGTAATCTTTGAAGTCAACAGAAATCTTCCATGTGGAAAGTTTTTCCATCAGAGGATCGGAGAAACGGCGGGAGTTGACCTGAGTCGTACCTGCAGTATTTTCACGGATGGTGGGGACCCAGGACCAGATCGCTTCAGCATCATTACGGAGCAGCTCATTATAATTCCGTAATTCAGAATAAAAATACATCTGCTTGTAAACTTTGTTCAACAGTTCGACCGCTTTCTGATTGTAGGGATCTTTGATGAAGATCGCTTCGCAGAGGTCGCGCGCCTTGGTGTACTGTTTCGCTTTATAGAGTTTCTGAGCGCGAACATAAAGTTCGGAGATCTCACGCTGACGGGCATCAAAATTCTGATCGATCACTGCCACATCCGTCATGCTGCGGAATTCCTGGGAGGCGATGACCTTATCACATGCCTGATTGAGTTTTTCGACCCGGACGGAGAAGTCAACGTTGCGGGGGTTGATGGCTGCTTCCACGCGGGAGTAGTCACCGACCTTGGCACTGGTGTTGCCGCAATAGTAGTAGAAACGGGCGTTAGCCGCCATATCTTTCGCGGATTTTGCCAGTTCAGCAGCTTCTTCGGAAACGCCGAGAGAAATCGCTTTTTCGAAGGATTTTCTTGCGTTGGCAAGCAAACTTTCGCCCGCCTGCATACCGATTTCCTTGCGGTCAGCCTGAAGGCGTTTTTCAACTTCCTGCAGATAAGGCAGCACGCTCTTGCGGCCTTTCACATCCACTTTTTTACCGTTCAGATCAGCTTCCGCAGAATCCAGAGAGGCGATCGCACCATTGAAATCACCTTCTTTGGCAAGCAATTCCGCTTTTTTGATTTTTTCCAGGATAAATTCAATTTCCCGGGAACGTTCCTTTGCCAATTCCGTTGCCGAAATGGCAGGGGCAACCGCAGGAGTTTTTGCTGCCGGAGCTGCTTCTGCTCCATACGCCACTCCCGCCGCGGTAAGACACGCAGCTGCAAGAACGGGCATCCCCGCACTCAACTGCATCCGAAGAAAGCATGAGCATCTTTTCTTCATAAATGACTTTCCTTGTGATATATGTTCTAAATTTGTTTTGTTTTAGCGACTCAGAAATCCTGATCAGAATCTGCCTGTGTTTGGCTTGATATTGATAATCGAAGCAGGACCTCTCCCCAACTGATCCGGAGCGAAACCGGCGTCAGCAGCAGGAGCAGCAGGTGCTTTGACTCTCATATGGACTTTGAATTTCTTCTTATCAGCATTTTCCAGGATCAGTTCAGGACCGGCGGCAGTATCAGCAACAGAAATCACTTTGTAGGTTTCTGTACCTGTTTTGTCATTGCCGAGTGTAAAAGAATCACCGGTCTTCGTAACGATCGTCTTGCCATTCACACGATTCTTGAGGCTGATCACCGTGTAGGGCGTCACAATGGGACGGTTCACCGTACAGATGAATTTCAGTTTTTCGCCTTTATCATCAGAGGAAACGATCACAGCAGTGCCGGGCGCTTTGCCTTTACCGGGCGTGATGGATTCCACTTTGAATCCGCAGGAGGGAATCCCGGCGTCATCGGAATTTTTCCGGCGGTACGGAATATCTTCGCCCTTTTCAACCGACACGCGGAAGGGGCGTCTGCTGTCTTTGGCGCGGAACGCAAACTCCGCTTCGCTGCTGCTGACACCTGTCAGGAGCATGGTACCATCAAAACTCGCTTTGACTTTTTCGGGGAACATCTTTTCGATGGCAACAGGTGCGGGTTTCGCCGTCAGGGTCAACTTCGTGGCAAATGCGGGATGGCTCTTGGGATCTGTGGGATTGGTTTTGCCTTTAAATTCATCCAGATTGGAGAAACCGTCGCCGTCTGCGTCGTTGCCCTTCGTATCAAAAATTTTGTGCTGTTTTTCCCATTTGTCAGGGATGCCGTTATTGTTTTCATCATCCGTCACCTGAACAGTCTGGACAGCCACGACATCAGAAGTACGGGGCTTCAGTGCTTTTTTGCAGCCGGACCAGGGGCATGTGCCGGATGCGGAAGCATTCATTTTCGGGAAACTTGATGTGGGGATCATCTGGTAGCAATGGGGACATGCCGCCATTGTTGCCGGGACCATAATATCAACCACAGATTTCGGATCGGAATTTTTCCATTCACTCCATTTCACCATACCGGCGAAAACGCGTTCATCGGCGAAATGGGGATCGGTCATGAAATTGGCTTTCCGGAAATCGGGTTCGGGGTCTTTCTGATTGACGATCTGATCGACTTTCTGGTTCTGTGCATTCTGGATCACAGACAGCTGCCAGTACAGAAGACCGGAGAACAGCAGAAGAAGGCCGACAAGAATGATCTTTTCGTAATGATGCTGAATAAAATTCTGAGAACTCATCTTATGCTATCCTTATTATCTCGCTTTATCTTTCGGGATTGCATCGCCGACATAAATGATATAGTCGAAATCGAACGATGCGACGATCTGATTATTGACACCCAGAGATGCAGCGCCATAATCCGGAGAATCCGTTTCATCAACAGGCTTGACACCTGCCGGGTTCGGATTTGCTTTTCCTTCTTTGATTTCCTGCTGCTGTCTTTCGCGCGCCTGGGCGACCGCGAGATAATCGCGCATCACTTTGAGTGACTGATTGATCTCTGCATTGCCGGCCGTTGCAGTTGCAGCATTTTCAGCCTCGGTATAATTGAAATCGAGGGTGAAATTGGAAATACTGTAAACCCGGTTGTCTTTGTATGCCTGATGCATGGAATTCACAAATTTACGGATCTGGGGAAGTGTTCCGCGCACTGCAACACGGAAGGAATAGGTTCTGTAATCACCATTGCGCTCACCATAAATGTTGCCTTCTTTTTTCAGGGAGAGCAGTTCAATGATACCCGCAGTTTTCATTCTGGCAAACAAATCTTCATAGATCTGGAAGCGGCGGACGATGTGCGGGATATTGTCCTTCGGCGGATTGGGCGACACCATTTCTTTTTTGTCAACGCTCCGCAGGATCACAAACACATCGTGTGCGGAAAGTTCCTGATCAGCCGCAGGAATGGATTTGTTTTTGATCAACATTCTGCAATAACTTTCGCAGTATGCCGAAAATTCCATACCGTCACTGAAAGAACGCTGAAGCCCGACAGCCTGCAGGAACAATGCTTTGCCCGCGGCAAGACCTTCACCGGTCAGGGGTTCGCAGGTCTGTTTCTGCACTTCTGCCACAAAGTTTTCAAATCCTTTATCGAAGATGGCGACAGCCTGCGTTTCAAATGCTTTCTTTTCCTCATCGTTCAGTTTGCGGGGAGCCTTGAACGCAGCTGCACGCAGTTCGTCAAACAACTTAGCCTGCTGTTCCTGAGCCAGATTCACAACCGTCTGTTCACGGCCTTTGATCAGTGCAGCGAATGTGGCATTGAGTTTTGCAAAATCCAGCTCTTTCAGCTGTTCTTCCAATGCTTTGCCCACATTGTCATCGCCGGTCTTGGCATCTTTTACCGCTTTAAAGAACAGATTCAGAGCGGCGTCATAAGCCTGACCGTAGATCCGCTGCGTCTGCCAGGTTCGGGTCTTCAGTTCTTCAGCATCCTGAAGGATCAGGTCTGCATTTTCTTTGACGATACGGGGATTTTTCCGCCGTTCGTTCCATTTCTTGAAATCTTCCAGATTTTCAGCGTAAGTTTTTTCCGGATCATCCTGAAATTCTTCAGGAGCTTTTTCGCCGAGAGAATTGATTTCGCGGATCGCATTACCGCCTTCTTCGATCTTCCGGATCGAATCCGCGATCTTGTGGTATCTGTCCACATCCATCACAACGAGTACAGCGGCTGCGATCAGGGCAATCCCAAGAAAGACAACCAGTGTCATATTTTTACGAAAGAAGTCTGCCATGATTTATTTCCCCGCTTGCGTATTGATTCGGTACGAAAAGTTGAACTCGGAAAGATTCGTCGGGATCTTGGAATTGGAATCAAAATAGATCACAACACCGTTTTTGGTTGTGAATTTTGCGATATCCATATCCTTGCCGTCCGGCATCTGGAATGCATCCAGATTCAAAAGAGAACGCATCAGGTCGGACTGGATACTGTTGACAATATCCTCTTCCGACTGACGGAGGATGTAACCTTCCACGTTCAGCCACTGTGCTTCCTGCTGCTGATTCCGCGCTGCAACTCTGGCAACACGGCTTCTGCGGGTAGTTCTGCGGGTGGCCTTGCGGTCGGAAGTCTTATCAGCGTCTTCTTCCACTTTCATGTGAGCAGGTTCATTGGCGAAGGAGATCCGGGTAAACCAGAATTTGCTGGATTCCTTACCGTTCTTATACTGTTCCTGAACCTGATCCAGCACATCAAGGAACTGGTTGCGGTTCTTCACAAGCTGAACTGCCTGTTCATATTTCTTTTCATTTTCGCGGAGCGTGCGTTTTGCAGCATCCACACCGCGACGCGTATTTTCTTTTTCCAGCCGTTTCTGTTCCAGACGCTGTTCCTTTTCGCCGATCTCGCCGACCTGTTTGTCCAGAGCCCAGTAGGTGATACCGAGGTATACCAGCAGGGAAACTGCGGACGCATAGAAGAAGGGGCGTTTGAGACGCAGACTGTTCTGTTTCTTGATCGTATCCGGGATCAGGGAGATCTCAATAGGCGTACTGCGGAAGTGACGCATGGCAAGACCGATCGTCTCACCGCAGAGATGCGCCTGTTCCTGCAGGATCTCCTGATTGATGTTCTCACCGAGAGAAACCACTTTGAACGCATTGAAGTAGTCAACCGGAATACGGAGTTTTTCCACAAAGAACCGCGGTGTGAAGGGCATGATGGAACTGCCGCCCGCAAGATACATCTTTTCGGGCTTGCGTCCGTGCTGCGTGGCGCGGTAAACATTGATGGAGCGGTTGATTTCGCCATGGAGACGGGTCATCACGTTACGGACGATCTTGGAAACCGTGGCAGCCACATCGGATTCGGGTTCTTCGTAAGCACCGCCCAGCGCCACAAAGCCGTGACGGCATTTGATTTCTTCCGCATCCGCAAAGGACATATTGAATTCTTTGGCGATCTGCTGGGTAATGGTATTGCCGGCGACCGGAATGGAACGGACAAAGAAGCGGGGACCATCCACAAACACCAAGGTGGAGGCTTTGCCGCCGATATTCAGGATCATTTCGCACTGACTGTCGCCAATGCCGTTCGCACGGGCGGAGTTGTACAGCGCGGTGGGGGAAACTTCGATGGATTTGATCTTGCAGCCCGCAGATTCCACCGCATCGGCAATCGCCACCACATCTTCATTTTTCACACTCACGAGCATGGCATCGATTTCATCGCCGCCATCCGGATTGTCGATCATCTGGTAATCCCAGACGACTTCGTTCAGGGGATAGGGGATGCGGGATTTTGCTTCGTAAGTGACCAGTTCCTTGATCTTTTCCGGATCAGTTGTCATTGCCGGAACTTTGATGAAGGGGATCAGAGCATTCTGTCCGGTCAGAGACAAATACACATCTTTCGCCTTGAAACCGCCTTCCGCGATCACTTCCTTGAGCATTGCAAGCATTGCCGCAAATGCAGAAGCGTCGTCCGCTTCATTGGGGAAGGAACGGCAAACAAACTTATCCAACTCCACATTCTGTGAAGTACAAATAAATTCCGATGCCTTGATGCTGTCAGCACCGACATCTATACAAAGGATATATTCCTGGGCTGCCATAATCTCTTATCTCCTCGGGGATTCGTCAATCGTGTGTTCCTGGCGGTCGTAATCGATCCACGCCCAGGGAGTTTTGCTGCCCGGAATAACAACATCATTCAGTTCAAAGAAAGCGCGTCTGTTGCGGTCATAGCTCTGGAACATCGTGCCGGTCATCTGCAGAGGCCCCATCTTTTTCGCAACAGCTGCGAGCGATTCACTGCTGCCGAGGAAAGGCACACCCTGTGCCGCCTTGAGGAAGTCTTCCGTAACAGGACGGCCGTCCATGTAGTCGCGGGAATTGTAGTTCAGCGTCACACGGATCGGACAGCCTTTGAGCAGATTCCGCAGTTTTTTGGAATCATCGCCCGGTGCGATCAGATAGCGGGAAACAATATAGGGGGAGACATACGCACGGAGAATGTGGTACGCCTGACCTTTTTCTTCTTTCAGGATGCCGCCCAGACGGTGGCCGTGACGGCCCGCCGCACGGTTCGCGACCGGCGCAAGATTGAATGTGCCGCGCAGCACACCCCATTCCTGCTGCATACGGTCATTCACTACAGGAAGCATCAATTCGACCGTTGCGACAACATTCTCCAGCCACGGAACATCTTTCGCTGCGAGATTTGTGGTGAAGGGGATGGTGACTTCGATCCAGGGAACAGCCGTCTGGTTTTCCTGCTTGGATGCAGTTTCCTGATGTTCAGCCAGCTGGAACTGAGGCGTAAGTTTGGCTCCGGACGTAATATAGGACTTGATGTTCCCGGCAATATCTCCACTGCCTTTACGCTCACTTCCGAGGATCTGAATCAGTTCTGCAGACCGTCCGGCACTCTGTCTGCGGGGCGCCTGTGCCTGAAGCGGCTGAAGTCCTGCTGCAAGAAGCAGAAGAGCAGCTGCGCCTGTAAGAATTTTGTTTTTCATGTTGCTTCCTCTATTATTTCTCTTATGTATTTCAAAAGTCATGCACACAGAAAATACAGTGTCAACTTCCTACTTTCAAGTTTTTTTTACGGCAAATGGAAAGTTTTTTCATGTTTTTTTAATAAAACACAGATTTTTTCCGTTTTTTTTACCGCAAAGTGTAAGATTTTTACTTTTTTGTGCGCCGGGGTGCTCTTATTTTTCTGCTTTTTTCTCCGCTGCGGCATCCACTGCAGGCGTCACCGCCTTCGCTGCAGCATCAACTGCAGGTGCCGCTGTTTCTGTGACATTTTTCACCGCATCAGCAGCTTTCTGTTCCACTGCCGCCGCTGCAGGAGCAGCTGCATCCGCTTTCTTTTCCTGACCGGCAACCGCAGCAGACACCACCGAACTGTCAGAACGGCTTGCATGAGCAGAAATCACCGTCAGGGAAAGCGCCAGTACAAAGAAGATGGAAATCAGCCAGACCGTCAGCTTGGACACATGTTCCATAGCATGGGCACCGAATACATTTTCACCGGCACCGCCGAAGGCAGAACCGAGTCCGCCGCCTTTGGACGGCTGTACAAGGATCAGGACGACAAGAATGACTGAAATCAGAACGATCAGTGCATAGATCACGACACTCAGGACAGAAAGCATTTTTTTCTCCGTTGTTCTATAAAATTTTGTTCAATTTTTCGCTCAAATCCACCCCTCCGACATAAGCCGGCAAGAGGCAGGTCTATACTAATAGCACATCTCACGCCGTTTTTCAAGACCCGTTGTATTTAAAATAAGCAAAAAAAATGAGACGCCACCGCATAGCCATAGCGCAAGGCGCAGCACCGCCCCCGGTCCGCTCGCGACCGGGGGCGGTGCTGCGCCGTACTCCGCTGCGGCATTACGGCAAAAAAAACACCGGCGGGATTTCCTGCCGGTGTTTCAGAGATCGTACAGATCAAATCGGAGACTCAGGCGCCGATACCGTTCTTCACGAGAGCGGTGAAGGAGTCAGCTTTGAGAGCTGCGCCGCCGATGAGACCGCCATCGATATCTTCCTTGGCGATGAGTTCAGCGGAGTTTTCGGGCTTCATGCTGCCGCCGTACTGGATCACGACATCGTTACCGGCTGCGCCGAACATATCGACCAGCACTTTGCGGATGAAGGCATGGGTTTCCTGAGCCATATCCGGGGTAGCGGTTTTGCCGGTACCGATCGCCCACACGGGTTCGTAAGCGATGGTGATGTTGGCGATATCGGCAGCGGTGAGGTCAGCGAGACCGCCGCGGAGCTGTTTATCCATCACATCGTTGGTGACGCCGCTTTCGCGTTCTTCCAGCGTTTCGCCGATGCAGACGATGGGTTTCAGTTCATATTTCAGCGCGGCTTTGATGCGCTTGTTGACGGTTTCGTCGGTTTCGCCGAAATACTGACGGCGTTCGCTGTGACCGATGATCACATATTCAACACCGATTTCCTGAAGCATTGCGCCGGAGATTTCGCCGGTGAATGCGCCGTTATCTGCCCAATGGATATTCTGGGCGCCGACTTTCACATTGGAGCCTTTCAGGACTTCCACCGCGGTTGCGAGGCTGGTGAAGGTGGGGCAGACTGCCACTTCGACTTTGCCTGCCAGGGGAGCGAGGCTGGTCTTGAGGGCTTCGCAGAGAGCCTTGGCTTCTGCGGCGGTCTTGTTCATTTTCCAGTTACCGGCAATAAAGATCTTGCGTGCCATTTTTCTGTTCCTTTTATGTTGTTTATCGGTTTGTGTTTCTGTGTGTCTGATAATATAGCATTCCCTGCCGGAAATTGCAAACGGGCAATGACCGGAAAGTTATCATTCGATCCCGTTCCATGTCTGACGGAGGATCTTTACTGCGTTCGCGGCGGCGGCAGCGGGATCATCGCCCCAGTTACCGGTCTCCACCGAGATCAGATCCTGATATCCGCCGTGCTTCAGAATGGAAAAGAATCCGGTCAGATCCCAATCTTCCGCACCGGGCGCCAATCGGGAAGGATTGGTTGCCACATGGATATGTTTCAGCAGGGGGACACTCCAGACGAGAGCATCCGGCTCGTTGTCTGTCTTGTAAAAGTGATAGGAATCGGCGAGCAATCTGACAGCGGGCAGACCGACTCTGTTCACCAGTACGGCTCCGGCGGCAACGGAATTGATCACATTGCACTCATTCAGATTGAGCGGTTCAACGACCATCGTCACGCCATATCTGCCGAATACGGCTGCGGCGTTCTGCACGAACTCCAGCAGTTGCTCCGCGGCTTTTTCCACGGGGAATCCTTCCGGACACCGTCTGGCGCCGCCGGATCCGAAAACGATCTTTCCGATCCCGCATTCAGCGGCGCGGCTCACAGCTTTTTCCACATATTCCGCCACGCGGACACGGTCCACTTCCGGACCTGTGATCTTCAGGTCCCAGGGGAGAAATCCGTTGCAGCATTTACAAGGCAGAGCGGCGTCTCTGATCCGTTTCAGATAATCGTCTGAGCCGCAGAGAACGCTGAAAACAGCAGTCTCAAAGAAATCAAATCCGGCATCTGCATAAAGAGCAGTCTGTTCCGGGTCGCAGCAAACTCCGAACTGGATATTTTCCATGAGTCGATCCTTTTTCATGTGGATTACAACAGACCTTCCGCTTTCAATGCTTCGTATGCACATTCGCGGAGGAATGCGGCATCTTCATCATCGATCAGCGGGTGTTTACATTCAACGGAGCGGGGATCTTCACCATAGATCGCGCCGTACCAGACTGCCGCCTGGAGATATTCGCCGCGGGTGTTCAGGTGAATGTTATCCATCACGATTTTCCCCTTGCCATCTTCGTCTTTGCCCCACTGCATGGCGCCGACCACATCGCCGCACTGGGAAGGCAGATCGGGCCAACGGTAAGACGCCAGTTCTTCCGCAGAGATCTTCTGATATTTGACCGGGAATTTTTCCCGCGCGATCTGAACAGCCGTACCGGTGGGGATCCGCAGGAAACCGTACTCATCCGCCAACTTTTTATAGGCGGCATCGAGGCGGTTGTACATTTCCGTCTGATCGATATCCCATTCCGCATTGAAGCGGCGGTCCTGCGTGCGGTAGGACCATGTCTGCTGAATAAGGATCTTCGCCTGAGGCTGATCACGGCGGATGCGGGCGATCAGTGTATCGGCAAAGGGATGATAAGTTTCAGGTCTCCAGCTGAAATGACTTGCCTGTTGGATCGTGATCACATCGTACACTTCATCTTTGAGCATATCCGGCAGGGAGCCGCCCCGTTTTTCAGAGACCCAATCCTTCACCACACGCCCGTTTGCAATGTACCAGACCGTATAATCATAGGGGCGGGAATCGGGATTTTCATCGCTTGCCGTCAGTTCATTACAGTGCCGTTCCAGAGAGCAGCCGCCGATACATGCGCTGGTAAATTTGATGGCGTTTCCGGCAGCCAGAGCAAAACTCGGCATGATCCGCCCGGCAGAAATGGAAAAACTGTTTCCGATCGCAAGAATCTTGATGCTTTTCATTCTGATTCTGACCTTCTGTTTGTGAGCAAAAAAGGCAGGATCTGCCTCAAAATCACAGATCCTGCCCGAAAAATACAACGAAAATTATTTATCGTTCAATGCAACCACGCCCGGGAGCTCTTTGCCTTCCAGATATTCCAGAGAAGCACCGCCGCCGGTGGAGATGTGGGACATTTCAGCAGCACGGCCGCTCTTGTTCACCGCAGCAACAGAGTCGCCGCCGCCGATGATGGAGATACCGCCGTTGGCTTTGACTTCTGCAACAGCTGCGCAGACGCCGAAGGTACCCTTGTTGAATTTTTCCATTTCAAACACGCCCATGGGACCGTTCCAGACAACAGTCTTGGCGGTTTTGATGGCGTTGGCATAGAGTTCAACCGTCTTGGGACCGATATCGAGACCCATCCAGCCTTCGGGGATATCGCCGGCAACGATCTGCGTATTGGCTTCCGCATCGAATTTGTCAGCAATGACCGTATCGACGGGGAGCAGGAAATTCACGCCTTTTTCCTTGGCGGAAACGAGCATTTCCTTTGCATAACCAAGCTGATCATCTTCGCAGAGGCTGTTGCCGATCTGATGTCCCATCGCCTTCAGGAAGGTGTAAGCCATACCGCCGCCGATGATGAGCGTATCGACTTTGTTCAGCAGGTTCTTGACAACTGCCAGTTTATCGGAAACTTTGGCGCCGCCGAGAATGGCAACAAAGGGACGGACCGGGTTTTCAACCGCGTTGCCCAGATATTCGATTTCTTTTTCCAGCAGGAAACCGGAAACGGAAGTACCGATGTATTTGGTGATGACAGCGGTGGAAGCATGTGCGCGGTGAGCCGTGCCGAAGGCATCGTTGCAGAAAATATCGCCGTAGGAAGCAAGTTTTTCCGCCAGTTCTTTCTGCTGGGCTTTGAGTGCGGCTTTACGCGCTTTGAAATCATCGTCGGATTCGCCGTCTTTCTGCTTGCATTTCGCCTGTTCTTCTTTGTGATAACGGGTGTTTTCCAGCATCACGATATCGCCGTCTTTCATCGCGGCAACTTCTGCATCGGCTGCGGCGCAATCCGCAACGAAAACGATGTCTTTGCCCAGCAGTTTGCCGAGGTAATCCGCAACGATCTTCATGGTGGTGTCGCCGGTGATACCTTTTTCATCGGGACGGCCCATGTGGCTCATCAGGATCAGTTTTCCGCCCTGTTCGATCACATATTTGATGGAGGCGAGTGCGCCCCGAATACGGGTATCGTCTTTGATCACGCCTTCTTTGACAGGAACGTTGAAGTCAACGCGCATGATCACGCGTTTGCCTTTGAGATCCACATCACGCAGAGTTTTTTTGTTCATAGTCTTTTCTCTTTCTGTATTTCACATTCGGTAAAGGTAAAAAAGCCCGGAACGCTTCCGTAAAAGCATCCGGGCTATGAGTCAAATCCGATTCAAGATCTTACTTGGCAGCAATAACGCGTGCCATTTCCAGAACCTTGTTGGAGTAGCCCCATTCGTTGTCATACCAGGAGCAGACTTTGACAAAGGTCTTGTCGAGCTGGATACCGGCTTTGACGTCGAAGATGGAGGTACGGGCATCGCCGCGGAAGTCAGTGGAGACGACAGCTTCATCGGTGTAACCGAGGATGCCTTTGAGTTCGCCTTCGGAGGCTTCTTTCATCGCAGCGCAGATTTCTTCGTAGGTGGCTTCACTGTTCAGTTCGCAAGTCAGGTCAACGAAGGAAACGTCGGAGGTCGGAACGCGGACGGACATACCAGTGAGTTTGCCATTGAGTTCAGGGAGAACTTTACCGACAGCTTTGGCAGCGCCGGTGGAGGAGGGGATCATGTTTTCCAGGATACCGCGGCCGCCTCTCCAGTCTTTCTTGGAGGGACCGTCAACCGTCTTCTGAGTGGCGGTGGCAGCGTGGATGGTGGTCATGAGACCGCGCTTGATGCCGAACTTGTCGTTGAGGACTTTGGAGATCGGAGCAAGGCAGTTGGTGGTGCAGGAAGCGTTGGAGATGATGTCCTGACCGGCGTAGGTCTGGTGGTTCACACCATAGACGAACATCGGGGTGCTGTCCTTGGAGGGAGCGGACATGATGACTTTCTTGGCACCGGCGGTGATGTGCATGCGTGCTTTTTCATCTTCGAGGAAGAGACCGGTGGATTCGACAACGATTTCGGCTTCCACTTCGTTCCATTTCAGCTGGGTGGGATCCTTTTCAGCGGTAAGGCGGATCTTCTTGCCATCAACGATCATGTAGTTGCCATCGATCTTGATGTCATGGTTGAAGATGCCATGCACGGAGTCATACCGCAGCATGTAGGCGAGGTAATCAGGATCGAGCAGGTCATTGATCCCGACGATTTCGATGTCATTTGCGAAATTTTCGAACGCGGCGCGGAACACCATACGTCCGATACGACCAAATCCGTTGATACCGACTTTGATAGCCATTTTTACAACTCCTTCGTTGTGTTTGTTTGTTGTTGTACGGATGTTATGTTTTATTGCTTTTTAATATACACGCACACGGACCATCTGTCAAGCCAAGTCCGGTGTTTTTCCCGTTTTTTCCTGTTTTGAACGCTCAATTTCCAGAACAATGTCGCGGGCGATCTGCGGCGCACCCGGTTTCCGGATGGATAAAGACACCTTTTCCAGACACGGAAGTGTCAGCAGATGTTCCGCCAGATGTTCCGCCAGAGCCTCAAGCAGCTGATAAGAAGATGCCGACACAAAATCAAAGATCATGCGTTCCGCCTGCGAATAATCGAAGGTCAGATTGAAATCATCCGCCCTGCCCGCCGCACGGAAATCACCGTACAGATCGGCAGAAACGATCAATTTCTGGGGCGTATGCCGTTCATGCGGCAGCGTACCGATAATGGCATCCACCGTGATTTCACAGATCCTGATGCGGTCCTGCATATCTTACTTCGTGGCTTTGATGTTCTTCTGCACGTTCTTTTTGATCCGCTGATCGGCAAGATCATCAAGGCGTTTTTTCATACGGTTCAGATTCAGATCGTCCACCGGATTGACGCCGCGGATGGCAACTGCCGCATCCCGGGCGAGAAGAATACTCACATAGTCTGCCTGAAGGACCTGTTCGATCATACGGGTCAGTTTCGCTTTCAGCGCGCCGTCGGCACCGTAAACGGTCACGGTCACTTCCAGTTTCTTTTCGCCTTTGCGGAGAATGGAGATGAAGCAGCAGAAAGCGGCTTTCATATCCTTGCACAATTTGGCGACCTGGGCGGCTTCCGGCTTGGCATTGCGTTTGAACCCGTAGTTCATCAGGATACGGGCATCCGGCATGGAAAGTGCGGAGGGCTGAATGATGTTGATACCGGAATGAGTTGCAAGTTCAGCCTTGAAATATTCCTGGATCACCTGCCGTGTACGGTCATCGTTATCCTCCGGCATCGCACCGGTAATATCATCAAAAACGATGATGTCAAGCGGTTTTTTCTCTTCCACTTTCGCTTGTGCGGTAAGCACAACACCGGTCAGGAGAACAAGACAGATCGCAAAGAGTTTTTTCATCATGAGCTGCTTCCTTCTGTTTTTTGTTATTTTTCTGTGAGTTTTTTTATTTTGCAGATACCGTATAGACCCAGCCGCGATCCTTGTTCCAGGAGCGTTCCAGCACAAAGGAAAGATCCCGCAGATCATTGTTGGCTGCCAGTTTGGCAAGAATACCGTCGATCTCGTATTCGCTTTCAGCCATGCCGAGTTTCGCGGCGTATTCAGACACCGTTCCGGAGAATCCGGACATTCCGGCGAGGGCAGTTTCCAGTTCGCCCAGCAGTTTGATCACGCCCTTACTGGCAAGTTTATATGCCTGAACGCCCGGCTGATGGAACGCATTGATGTGGATCAGTTCCGCATAAGCCGCCACGGCACGTTCATAAATGGCGATCAGCATACCGAGATTGAATTCATTCACATCATCGATACGCATTTCGATCACATTTCTGCCTTTGCCGCGGAGCGCATTGGAAAGACCTGTCATGAAGCCGTGGAGATAATCGCCCATACCGATACCGGGCGCGATATTGACTTTCGCACGGTCGCGCAGCACTTCAATAAAGGTGATGAAGAAATCGTTTCTGCCGTCATTGAGCTGCTGGATGAAAGCGTGGGCGTCCGTACCGCCTTTGTTGCCGAATACATTCAAACCCTGATGGACCACAGTGCCGTCCAGATCCAGTTCTTTGCCCAGACTTTCCATCACAAGCTGCTGAAGATAACGGCTCATGAGGATCAGACGGTCGGAATAGGGAACGATCACCATATTTTTATCGCCTTTGCCCTCCCCTGCCAGATACCACATGGCGGACAGCATGTACGCCGGATTGTGAGACAACTGGGGATTGCGGGTCAGTCTGTCCATGTGGCACGCACCTTTGAGGAACGTACTGAAATCGATCCCTGCCAACGCCGCGGGAAGATGTCCGACAATGCTCGTGACACTGGTTCTGCCGCCGATGGATTCCGCCATTTCAAACACGCGCAGCCAGTTGGAAGAGCGGGCAAGATTATCCAGTTCGCTGTCCTTCATGGTAATAGCGCAGGAGTGTTTGGCAAAATCAAGACCGGCTGCCTTGTACGCATCCATGCAGTCGATCATATTGTTTTTCGTTTCCTGCGTACCGCCGGACTTGGAGATGTTCACCACGATGGTTTTTGCAAGATCGCAAACTGCCAGTGCATCTGCCGCGCCCGCAGTATCGGTATTGTCAAGAAAATAGATCTTCAGATAACCGCGGCGCTGTGCGTCATTCAGTTCGTTCCAGTAGGGACCGTTGATCGCCATCTGCACCAGCTGGGGACCGAGGGCGGAACCGCCGATACCGTTGATGATCGCAGCCTCGATCTTTTCTCCGGTACAGCCGCGGATCGCGCCGGAACGGATCCCTTCCACAAATTCCTCCACTTCCGCAAATTCTTCGCTGCCGGTATAAACAGAACGGTCCGTAAAATGGGTGACTTTGCGGTTTTCATCCGGATTTTTGATCTCGCCGATCTCGATCTTCTGCATTTCATCATGGACGCTTTCAAAGCGTTTTTCCATGGCGGTCAGTTCTTCTTCGGCAAAATCCATTCCGGCAAAATTCACCTGAAAGGCACTCTCGCCGTCGATAAAGGTATATTTGTGGCAGCGTTCTGCCCAACTGCATGACATCATAATTCTCCAACTCTCCTGTTCGATGTTTGAATCCCGGTTCAAATCCCGGTATAATAAAAAGGAAACCGAAGCAATAATATAACCCGTTGTAATGATTTTTCAAATATTTTTCAAAAGAACTTTGTTTTCATGCAGGATTGGAGTATATTTAACATAGGAAAAGATGTCTTATATTTAATCTTCAGAAAGGAAATTTGTATGGATAACGCTGACATCATCATCAGCAAAGCAGTCAATGTACTGCAGATCGAGATCGAAGGGATCGAAACGCTGAAAAAACAGCTGGATACCGGCTTCGTCAAATTGGTGGAAGCCTGTTTGAATACCCTCGGAAACGGGGGAAAAATCGTGGTTACCGGCATCGGAAAAAGCGGTCATATCGGCAGCAAGATCGCTGCGACTCTTGCATCCACCGGCTCCACATCCATCTTCATGCATCCCGTGGAAGCCATGCACGGCGATCTGGGAATGCTTCAGGAAAACGACATCATGATCGCGTTGTCGTACAGCGGTGAAACCCAGGAACTGACAAGAATGATCATGCCCGCAAAGCGTCTCGGCATCCCGGTCGCCTGTTTCACCGGTTATCCGGAATCCACTCTGGCGAAACTGTCAGACATCGTCGTTCCCGGCACGGTGGAGCGGGAAGCGTGTCCCTTCAATCTCGCGCCGACCACCACATCCACCACCCAGCTGGCTCTCGGCGATGCCCTCGCCATGGTCCTGCTGGATCAGAGAAAATTCACAAAGGAAGATTACGGCAGACGGCATCCCGGCGGCGCCATCGGCAGAGCCGTCACCATGCGCGTCAGCGATCTGATGCGGAAAGACGGTAAGATCGTTCTGGCGAAACCGGATGATCTGGTGAAAGATACTCTCGTCCGTATGACTGCCGCACGGTGCGGATCCGCCATCATCACCACGCCCGATGGAAAACTCATGGGCATCTTCACCGACGGCGATTTCCGCAGACGGGTCGAAAACGATCTTTCCATCCTCACCCGCACGCTGGAGGAAGTCATGACGCCCGGTCCCGTTACCATCCGCGAGGACGCGCTCGCCATCGAAGTCCTCAAAGTCGTGGAAAAACGGAAAATCGACGATATCGTCGTTGTTTCGGATGACGGGACCGTACGCGGGCTGGTCGATACTCAGGACCTCCCCGGATTCAAACTTATGTAAGAGCAAGGAGACTGCATCATGTCGAACTCCCGCGTTGAATTCAAAGAACGCGCCGTCATCATCGACGGCAGAAAAACTCAGATCATTGCCGGTGCCATGCACTATTTCCGCGTACCCCGTGAATATTGGCGCGACCGTATGGAAAAAGCCGTTCAGCTCGGTCTGAACTGTATCGAAACTTATATGTGCTGGAACCTGCACGAACGCAAAGAAGGCAATTATGATTTCTCCGGGATGCTGGATTTTGAAAATTTTATCCGCACCGCTCACGAACTGGGACTTTATGTGATCGTCAGACCCGGCCCGTACATCTGTTCCGAATGGGACAACGGCGGCATCCCGTCGTGGCTGATGAACAAAAGCGGCATCCGCTACCGCCGCATGAACAACCCCTATATCGATGCACTTACCACATACCTCAATGTGATCATTCCCAAACTCAAAGCCATGCAGTACGATGACGGCGGCCCCATCATCGCCATCCAGATCGAAAACGAGTACGGATCTTATTCCTGCGACAAAACATATCTCGCTTATCTGCGGGACCTTTACCGCAATGCAGGGATCACCATCCCCCTCTTCACCGCCGACGGCATCGAATTCGGGAATCCCAATAAATTGCTTATGATCAACGGCGGGACCATCGACGGCGCCGCCATGTGCCTCAACTTCGGCTCCCGCGGAATCGAAGGTTTCGATCTGGGGAAAACGGTCAGACCCGATGATCCCCCGTTCTGTACCGAATTCTGGTGCGGATGGTTCGACGCATGGGGATGCGGCACGCATCACACCCGGTCGCCGCAGAACGCCGCAGAAGAACTGGACGATATGCTCGCTTACGGCGGAAATGTGGACTTTTATATGTTTCACGGCGGCACAAATTTCGCATTCACAGCCGGTGCAAACGGAACGAACAATAAAGATTACGCCCCGGACGTCACAAGCTACGATTTCGATGCCATTCTCAGCGAAGCAGGTGACCCCACCGAAAAGTTTTTTGCGATCCAGAATGTCATCCGCAAATATGCCCCGGACCGCAAATTCGGTACGCCCGTACCCGTCAGAAAACTGCCGTCACAGCGCCTGAACATCACTGCCATTGCGCCGCTTCACGACAATCTGGACAACATTGCGCAAAAAGTTTCCGATCCCTCCCCGCTCACCTTTGAGGAACTCGGTCAGGACTTCGGCTATGTCTTCTACCGCACCTTCGTCCCCGGCCCCAAACGCGGCTCCTTCAAACTCCAGCAGGTCAGAGACCGGGCAAACGTTTATTTCAACGGCGAACTGTTCCACACCTATTACAGAAACGATGACGAAAGCTATACCCCGACACGCGAATTCGGTCCCGAAGGCGCTACGCTGGAACTCCTCGTGGAAAATCTGGGCAGGATCAATTACGCCCATCTGGTCGGACGCGACAACAAAGGCATCTGCGGCGATGTGGCGTTCGCGTGGCAGATCCTGGTGGATTGGGAAATGTGGGCGCTGCCCTCCGATTCCGCCCCCGATGAAAAACTCCAATGGAAACCCTTCCAGACGCTTCTCCGGGGCAAACCTGCATACTATCTCGTGGAATTCGATGTGGAAGATCCCGCGGACGCCTTCCTCAAGTTCCCCGGCATCCACGGCGGTGTATGGCTCAACGGTCACGCCATCGGCAGATATTGGGACATCGGACCCGGCTCCACTCTGTATCTCCCCGGCGCATGGATGAAGAAAGGCAAAAACCGCCTCATCATCTTTGAAACCGATAAACTGATCAAGCCTTATATCGACATTCTCGATCATCCCGAACTGAACGAAAAGATCAAGGTCTGATCCACCCGTCACACAAAAAATCAAGGCTGCAGAGCAATGCCCTGCAGCCTTTTTTCATACACAAAAAAACAGGATGCGGCAACTTGTACCGCACCCTGTGTAAGAGCTGTAAGCTCTGCGTAAAACTGTCTTTATCAGACCGTCTTACCGGAGATAACGCCGTGACCTTTGAACGTACGGGTCGGGGCGAATTCACCGAGTCTGTGGCCAACCATGTTTTCCGTCACGAAAACGGAAACAAAAGTCTTGCCGTTGTGAATGTTGAAGGTGTAACCAACAAATTCAGGAATGATCATAGAGCGTCTGGACCAGGTCTTGATCGGCTTCTTCGCGCCGCCGGCCTTTTCCTGCTTTTCGATCTTCTCGATGAGATAGTAGTCCACAAAAGGACCTTTTTTGATTGATCTGGTCATGGATTATTTGCTCCTGCGTTCAACAATGAATTTCTTGCTCGGTTTCTTCGGATGACGTGTCCGCAGACCCTTGGCAAGCTGACCCCACGGTGAGACCGGGTGACCACCGCCGGAAGAACGGCCTTCACCACCACCCATCGGATGGTCAACAGGGTTCTGAACAACACCGCGGACGTGCGGACGGAAGCCTTTGTAACGCTTCTTTCCGGCTTTGCCCAGGGAGACGTTCATGTGGTCTGTATTGCCAACCTGACCGATCGTTGCCATGCAGTTGAGATGCACCAGACGGACTTCGCCGCTGGGCAGTTTCACCTGGGCATATTCACCGTCTTTGGAACGGAGCGTGGCACTCTGACCCGCTGCACGGACCATTTTGCCGCCACGGCCGGGGACAAATTCGATGTTATGGATTTCCGTACCAACCGGAATGTTGCGCAGGGGAAGCGCGTTGCCCGGTTTGATTTCAGCAGCAGGACCGTTGGAAACGATCTGACCGACTTTCATGCCGTTGGCTGCCAGAATGTATGCCTTTTCACCATCCGTGTACTGGATCAGTGCAATGAAGGCAGAACGGTTCGGATCGTATTCAAGTGCTTTCACTTCGGCATTGATGCCGGTTTTGTTGCGCTTGAAGTCCACCAGACGGTACAGACGCTTGTTGCCGCCACCACGGAAACGGGTGGTGACACGACCAAGGTTGTTGCGTCCGCCGGTTTTGCGGAGACCGACCACCAGAGATTTTTCCGGTGCTTTGTCAGTCAGCTCAGAGTAGTCAAGAACAGTCGTGAATCTGCGGCTCTTCGTGACGGGCTTGAACGTTTTGATTGCCATGATCGTTTCTCCTTATGCCATCTCGATGGAGCCTTCAGCGAGCGTGACAACTGCTTTCTTCCAGTTGGCACGGCGGCCGACCATCGGAGAGCGGCCAGCGCGTTTCGGCTTGCCCTGATAGTTCATGGTATTCACGGATTTCACCTTCACGCCGTAGATGGCTTCGACCGCAGATGCGATCTCAAATTTGGAAGCCTTCGGGCTGACTTTGAAAGCGTACTGATTCTTTTCTTTCAGAAGTGCGCCTTTTTCAGTCATCATCAGATGAATGATTGTCTCATATGCGGATTTCTGCATGTTTCATCTTCCTTTCTTCAGCTGATACGCTTGATAAATTCGTCAAGCGCGGCCTTGGTGAAGACAAGCTTGTCCGCCCAGACGATCTGGTAGGTATTCGTGCGGGAAGCCTTTGTCAGGAAAACTGTCGGAATATTGCCGGTCGCCAGAAGCGTATTGTCGCAGTATTCTTCCACAAGACAGAGCAGTTTGCCTTCTGCCTTGATCGCTTTGAATGCAGCAACTGCACCTTTGGTCTTGGGCGTTTCCAGCGCGAAATCGTCGATCACGATCACGTTGGAGGATTCCACCAGTTCGGAGAAGGAACGCTTCAGAGCCAGTTTCTTGACCTTGGCGTTGATCTTCTGGGAATAGTCACGCGGCTTGGGACCGAACACGACACCACCACCACGCCACACAGGGTTACGGGTGGAACCGGCACGGGCACCGCCCAGACCTTTCTGGCGTTTCGGTTTCTTACCGCCGCCGGAAACTTCACCGCGGGTTTTGGTGGACGCGGTACCGGCACGGCATTCATTCAGGAACGCAACCACAGTGTCATGCACTGCCTGTACGCCCCGTTCAAGTTCGAGAGCGCTGTCTGCGATTTCATAATCGCCGACTTTTTCGCCCTTCAAATTCAGTATGTCAATCGTTTTGGACATTTTTGCACCTGTCAGTTTCCGGTTGATTATTTCTTCTTCGCCTTCTTGACGAGGACCACACCACCGTTCGGACCCGGGATCGCACCGCTCACGAAGATCAAATTGTCTTCGGTATCGACTTTCACGATCTTGAGATTCTGAACAGTTCTGGTCTCACTGCCGAGCTGACCTGCCATCTTTTTGCCCTTCATGATGTTGCCGGGGCATTCGCGGCACCCGATCGAACCGGGCTTTCTGTGCCAGCCGCCGCCGTGACCGTCACGACCGCCTTTGAAGTGATGGCGAACCATAACACCGGAGAAACCGCGACCTTTGGTGGTACCGGTAATATCCAGAAATTCACCTTCGGCAAACAGATCTGCCTTGAGTTCTGCACCCACTTCCGCAGCTGCTTCACCATCAGCGAGACGGAACTCGCGGATCAGTGCAGGCAGGTTTTCAGCGATACCGGCTTTCGCCAGTGCGCCTTTGACCGCCTTGGAAATGTTTTTGGCTTTCTTTACGCCAAAACCGACCTGGATCGCTGCATAGCCATCCTTTTCAACCGTCTTGACACCGACCACTTTGCAGGGGCCCGCTTCCACGACAGTCACAGGGATCAAAACACCCTTGTCGTCGTAGACCTGTGTCATACCGACTTTCTTTCCGATCAATCCTCTCATAGTACTCCTTTCAGGCACTTGCCCCCATCGGAAATCAGGGACCTTGGTGCCGAAACCAACCGGTAATTAATTTGGGGAAGCCCCGGTTTTTTCAGCTTCCGATCTTAATCGTAATATCAACGCCCGCCGGAAGAGTGAGTTTCTTCAGCTCATCAACCGTTTTGGCAGTCGGATTGATAATATCCATCAGACGTTTGTGCGTCCGCATTTCAAACTGTTCCATGGATTTTTTGTCCACGTGCGGTGAACGGTTCACCGTGAAACGTTCAATTCTTGTCGGCAGGGGAATGGGACCGGCAACGACAGAACCGGTGCGCTTCGCAGTATTGAGGATCTCGGAAACCGACTGATCCAGGATGCGATGGTCAAATGCCTGCAATTTGATACGGAGCTTCTGCACCGCTTTGCTTGTGTTTTTTGTGCTCATTTCTGGGTCTTCTCCACGATTTTCTCTTGAATTGCTCTGGGAACCGGTTCAAAGTGGCTCGGCTCCATTGTGTAGGATGCTCTGCCCTTGGACAGAGAACGGATGGCGGTAGCATAGCCGAAAAGTTCGGACAGCGGCGTGCTGGACTGGATCCGCACAGTACCATCCTGCGGTTCGATCTGTTCGATCGCGCCGCGGCGTTTCGTAATATCGCCAATGATGTCGCCCTGATTTTCATCGGGGGACGTCACTTCCACTTTCATAATCGGTTCGAGCAGAACCATACCCGCCTTCTTGGCAGCTTCCTTCAGCCCCATGGAACCGGCGATCTTGAACGCCATTTCCGAGGAGTCGACCGGGTGGTAGGAACCATCAACGATCTCAACTTTGAAGTCAACCAGCGGATAACCGGCAAGAACACCGGTGGCAGCCGCTTCACGGATACCCTGTTCGATCGGCTTGATGTATTCTTTCGGAATGGCACCGCCGACGATCTTGTTTTCGATCACGATACCGGAACCGCGTTCGCCGGGGATCACATTCAGCACGCAATGGCCGTACTGACCACGACCGCCGGACTGACGGACGAACTTGGAGTCGTGAGAAGCCGGTTTGAGCATGGCTTCACGATAGGCAACTTCGGGCTGACCGGAGTTGGCTTCGACTTTGAATTCGCGGATCAGACGGTCCAGAATGATCTCAAGGTGAAGTTCACCCATACCGGAGATGATGGTCTGCCCGGTTTCATTGTTGCTCTGGATCGTGAAGGTCGGGTCTTCATCGGAAAGTGCGCCGAGTGCGGCATACAGTTTATCACGGTCAGCCGTCGTTTTGGGTTCGACAGCGATAGAGATAACGGGATCCGGGAAGGACATGGATTCCAGAACGATCTGGTTGTTTTCATCACAGAGGGTATCACCCGTGGTGGAGTTCTTCAGCCCCACCAGACCGGCGATGTCACCGCACAGCACTTCATCCAGTTCTTCACGGGAGTTGGCGTGCATCTGGAGCAGACGGCCGAGACGTTCCTTACGGCGTGTTCTCGGGTTGATAACGGTAGCACCCTTTGTGGCAATACCGGAATAAATACGGATGAAGGAGAGACGGCCGACGAACGGGTCGGTCATGATCTTGAAGACCAGTGCCGCAAACGGTTTATCGTCGCCGCAGAAGCTCTTCTTGGGTTCTTCCGTAACGGGGTCGATGCCCTGGGTTTCCCAGATATCGACGGGGGACGGCAGGAAGTCGCAAATGGCATTGAGCAGGAGCTGAACGCCTTTGTTCTTGAAAGCCGTACCGCAGAGGGCGGGAACGAGCGCGCCGGCAAGGACAGCCTTACGGAGTGCAACGCGGATCTGATCTGCATTCGGCATATTGCCTTCCAGATACATTTCTGCGATTTCGTCGTCCACATCTGCCAGATTTTCGATCAGGGATTCATGATATTCCTGAGCGATATCCATCATATCAGCGGGGATATCATATTCCACCAATGTGGCACCGTCGGCGCCATCATAGCGGTATGCTTTCATATCGATGACCTGGATATTGCCTTCAAACGTTTCAGCAGCACCGATGGGCAGAGAAATGGGAACGACTTTTGCGCCCAGTTTCTTACGCATATCGGCAACGACTTTGTAGAAGTCAGCACCGGTACGGTCCATCTTGTTCACAAATGCCATGATGGGCACTTTGTATTTCATGGCCTGGCGCCACACTGTTTCGGACTGGGGCTGAACGCCGCCGACGGAACAGTAAACAGCCACCGCGCCGTCAAGGACGCGGAGAGAACGTTCGACTTCAGCAGTGAAGTCCACGTGACCCGGGGTGTCGATCAGGTTGAAACGGTGTTTCGTACCGGTTCTTTCATTTTTCCAGAAACATGTAGTGGCAGCAGATGTAATGGTGATACCGCGTTCCTGTTCCTGAGCCATCCAGTCCATCGTGGCAGCGCCTTCATGGGTTTCCCCCATTTTGTGGTTTTTGCCGGTATAGTAAAGGATACGCTCGGAAAGCGTGGTCTTGCCGGCGTCGATATGCGCCATAATACCGATATTACGATAATCGGCAAGGGCGGTACCGCGGCTGGCAGCCTCTTTATAATCTTTATTCAATTCGTGCGTCATAGGAAATTCTCAGTGACTTGTTAAATCATTACCATCTGTAATGAGCGAACGCCTTATTCGCCTGAGCCATCTTGTGGGTATCGTCTTTCTTCTTGACGGAAGCACCGGTGTTGTCGAAAGCATCCATGATCTCGCTGGCGAGAGCATCGACCATGCTGCGTCCTTTTTTGCCCTGGGAATAGGTCACGATCCAGCGGATCGCGAGAGCGATCTGACGGTCAGCGGGGACTTCCAGGGGGACCTGATAAGTTGCGCCACCGACGCGGCGGGATTTGACTTCCAGTTTGGGTTTCACATTTTCGACAGCCTGGATAAAGACTTCGAGGGGCTCCATATCTTTCTTTTTGCTTTTGATGGATTCAAAAGCAGCATAGACGATCTTCTGTGCGATGGATTTTTTGCCGCAGCGCATCAGCATATTGATAAGGCGGGCAACGATTGCGCTGTTGTACTTCACATCGGGTGTAAGTTCGCGCTTGGTAATTTTGCGTCTTCTCATTTGGATATTACCTCAAGGTTGGCTTATTTCTTTTTACCTTTGGCAGCACCGTCGCCACCCTTGGCCTGTTTTGCACCGTATTTGGAACGGGCCTGTTTACGACCATCAACGCCGAGGCTGTCGAGAGCGCCGCGGACGACGTGGTAACGGACACCGGGGAGGTCACGCACACGACCGCCCTTGACGAGGACGACGCTGTGTTCCTGGAGGTTGTGACCTTCACCGCCGATGTAGGCAGTAACTTCGATACCGTTGGTCAAACGGACACGGGCAATTTTCCGCATAGCGGAGTTCGGCTTTTTCGGGGTTCTGGTCGTGACCTGAAGGCAGACGCCACGACGCTGCGGGCACTGCTGAAGTGCTTTGCTCTTGCTCTTGCTCACTTTCGGTCTGCGACCGCTTCTCACCAACTGATTGATTGTCGGCATATTTTCCTCTTCACCTGTCTGCTTTTGTGTTTAAATACAACGAATTTTGGATGTATAATATACACCCCAATTCGCTGTAATCAAACAAATTTTATATTTTTTTTTGTTTTTTTTGTTTTTTTCTCAGAAATTCCCGTCATCGTCATCGGTTTCGAAACTTTCTTCGCCGAAATCTTCATCCAGACCGTCGAAGTCGTTTTCATCATAACCATCTTCAAATTCCGAGAAAACATCATCATCGGAATCGGTTCCGGCGACCTCATCTTCGTCGTCATCGGGACCGAAATCGATCATAGCGGGATCGATTTCAGCGAATGATTTTTCCTCTTCCTCATCCTGAAGTTCCTCCAGTTCCCGGGGAATTTCTTCACCGAGTTCCACAGGTCTCAGATGTTGGAACTTTTCGGAGCCGGTACCGGCAGGGATCAAGTGTCCAGTGATCACATTTTCCTTAAAGCCTCTGAGGATGTCTTCTTTTCCGAGTGTTGCAGCATCAGTCAGGATACGGGTGGTATCCTGGAAGGATGCGGACGAAATAAAGCTTTCTGTTTCCAGAGATGCTTTGGTGATACCCAGAAGGACAGGTTCGGCTTCCGCGACCGTACCGCCAATGGCTTTCACCCGTTCATTTTCACGTTCAAATTCATAACGATCGACCTGTTCACCCGGCAGGAAATGCGTAGAACCGTGACTGGTAATACGTTTCTTCTGCATCATCTGACGGATAATGATCTCGATATGTTTGTCATTGATTTCGACACCCTGGGAACGGTACACCGTCTGCACTTCGTTCACCAGATACCGCTGCAGTTCCTGTTCACCGCAGATGGACAGCAGGGCGTGGGGAGCGACAGAACCGACCGTCAGTTTCTGACCTTTTTTCACATAGTCGCCTTTACCGACGATCAGGTGTTTCGTGGTGGAAATGGGGTGTTCTTTCACAGTATTGGTATCGCTGTCACGCACCAGCAGCACTTTGGTCTTACCTTTGGTCTTACCGAAATCAACGAAGCCGTCAATGGTGGCGATCTCCGCCACTTCCTTCGGGGTACGCGCTTCAAACAATTCGGCAACACGGGGAAGACCACCGGTGATGTCTTTCGTTTTCTGCTGCTGACGGGGCACACGGGCAAGGACCATACCGGGACGGACACGGTCATCTTTGCGTGCCACAAGGAATGCACCGGACGGCAGCGGATAGTTGGAAATATTTTCAGCCGTTTCCAGATCCTTGATCACGACCTGCGGATGGAGGTCCTCACGGTGTTCCATAACGGTATTTTCTTCTTTACCGCCGCGACGGGAACGGTTCAGGGTCACGCCTTCGATCAGGTCGGTCAGTTCAACATAACCGGCTTCTTCCGCAATGATCGGCAGGTTGTAGGGATCCCATTCAGCGATCTTTTCATTGACTTTGACTTTTTCGCCGTCTTTCTTGAAGAGAACGGCACCGACTTCCGGGATGTAACGGTCGATTTCCGCTTCTTTGATCGCGTCTGTGGTGTAATCATAATCCTGATTATACACACCGCCGATGATGGCAGCTTCCTGTTTGGCGCGTTCACGGGCGTGTTCTTCCGCTTCTTTCGCCTTGACCGGATCGTAAACAACGATGAAACCGTTTTTGTTGACCACGAGGATCTGACCTTTTTCGTCTTCAACGAGACGGAGATTTTCAAAACGGATCATACCGGCGTTACGGGCATTGATCACAGGTTCTTTGTATGCGGAGGATGCCGTACCGCCGATGTGGAAGGTACGCATGGTCAGCTGAGTACCAGGCTGTCCGATGGACTGGGCTGCAATGATACCAACAGCCTCGCCAATCTCAACAATCTTGTTCCGTGCCAGGTTGCGTCCGTAACACTTGCAACAAACACCATGCTTGCATTCACAGGTAAGAACGGTTCTCAGCTTTACCTTCTCTACACCGGCCTCCTCAATCTTCTTGGCTAGCTCGTCGGTAATATATTCGTTCACATCACAAATGAGCTCACGAGTAATAGGATGGATAACCCGCTCCAAGGTAAAGCGACCAGCAATTCTGTCCTGCAGGGACTCAATGACCTTGTCAGCCTCCATAACGGCGGAATACTCCAATCCGTTGATGGTTCCACAGT
>JAZNPK010000006.1:0-4834 GCA_045589595.1 Victivallales bacterium | reverse complement strand
AACAAAATGTCCCCACTTTTCCCCACTTGGGGTTGCAAAATGCCCATTGTTGTGCTATAATCAGCCATAACCTGTTATTTTAGGTATTCGTATGGCAAAAGCAAAAAACAAGGTTGAGTCTGTGAAACTTGAATTCGGATCTGTAAGACAAAAAACTCCTGGCGGAACTTACTATTTCCGTTACCAAATCAATGGTATACGGAAAGAAATTCCTTTGCACACAACAAGCAAAGAAGATGCTATCCGACAAGCAAAAGAATTGATCCCGGTGACCAAATCCAAAAGTATTGATATGGTTGCCGCTCATGTCAAACAGGCAAAAGGGCTGGAAAAAATAGAAAGAAAACTGCCATTGGATGAAGCATGGCATATTTACTCAACTCATCCGGATAGAGCTACGCCCCACACCGTCAGTGAACAACTTGCATATAAGACAACATTTGAAGAGTTTTTATCTTTCATATCGACCTTGCCTTATGGAATCGTCAGTATCCATGAGGTTGATCCCAATACAGTTGAGAGTTTTGCGTTATGGATGAAAACAAAAGCTCTTGCTGTTGATACGCATAACCGGAAAATTAAGCGGCTGCGTAAAATATTTGATGTCTTGAAAGAGTATTATCCTCAAAGCAATCCATTTAAGAGTAAACATCTGCTGCGTAATATTCGTGAAGAGCAGGATTCCGTTATCCGCCGTCAGGCTTTTTCTCGTCAGGAAGAGTTGCAGATTTTGGCTGAATTAAAAAATCCGGCACGCAAACTTATGAATAAGGAAGAAATACGGATCGTTTACCATATCGGTATGTTCACCGGTCAAAGGCTGAAAGATTGCGTATTGATGCAGTGGCAGAATATTGATATGGAACGTCGCCGCATTTATGTCAAACAGTTCAAAACCGGCAAGGAAGTTTCAATTCCGATTGCCCCGGAGTTGTATGAAGCTCTTGAAACTGCAAAAACATGGCAAATCAATCAGTATGTCTGTCCGAAATCTGCCGCACGTTACAACAAACTTAACGAAGCAGGTAAAAATGTAGGCAATAACCTTGTCAATATTGATGTTTTGCGGGTGATCCGTTGGATTGGCTTGGAACCATCAGTTTCTGTCCCCGGGCGAAAAAAGAAAATGACACAATACGGTTTTCACTCATTGCGGCACAGTTTTGCCAGTTTTTGTGCCGAGGCAGGCGTACCTAAAGCGGTGTTACTTTCTATTCTGGGAACAGATAGCGACATCGCCGACAAATATTATACCCATGTCGGAGATGCAGCACAGGAGCAGGCAATTCGGGCAATCAGTTTTTCCGGTGTGGAGAAAACTGATAATGAACGGATCGCTGCCGCTATAGAGTTCCTTGACAAAGAAAAACCGACTCCTGAAAACTGGAATCGGTTGAAAGAAATATTGTCTGAATAATCAACTTGAATTATTCTCTGTCGGAAGTTGAGACTTATTTTGTTCGTCTTCCGGCAGAGTTAAAATGTATTTATAAACATCAATGTTATAATACCGTACAGCTGTGCCGACTTTACGTCTCTTAAACGGGAATACGCCATCCCGTTCCAAATTTCTGAAATGAGCAAAGCTGACACCGAGCATCTCAGCGGCTTCTTTTTGATCTATTAACTTTGGGACAACATCCGGCAGCATTTCGCCTTTTTGGGCAAGGTGCCGCAAATTGCTCATGACTTCATTCATTTCCGGTACAGATATTGTACCGGATTCTGCCAAAGGAAGCAGTAACCGTCCAATTAACCGTACCGTAACAGTACTTACCGGGCATTTTATGAGTTTTTTCATATCATCCTCTGAAAGATATAATTAAACTGAAATACATCCCTTGGGGATGTCCGACTTGAGAATTACGGCTTTTTGTAATTCATTGCCGTTGACGACGATTTCTCCGACATCCAGATAACCGGTCATTCCTTGCTCTGTCGGATCTTTGGTGATTGCTATATCGTATGCACGGTTCAACATCCGCTCTACAATATCACGGATTTCGCGGGCTCCGTTTTTTGTGGTGTTGGTTTGCAACAAAGCAAAGTCTACTGCTTCCGGGGAATAGCCGAGAACATTCATATTGCTGGGGAGAAAGAAGCCTCTCTTTTCTTTGGCTTGTTCCTGTATGGTTCGGAAATATTCAAGTTTATCATTCATAAACTTGCGGGTGATAAGGCGGAGATGCTCCGGTTTCAAACTGTTGAACGCAAAAATTCCGTAGTTGAATTTACCAAACCTGGCAACAAATTCCGGAGAGTTGAACATCATCACCAACCGCTGGCAGGCGGCTTCGCATTTGCGTGCCATGGAAAGATGGTTATTGCCCTGAAAGATCTCTGCTCCCACATTGGAGGTGTAGAACAGCAGAAATCTGGAAATATCGTAGGTTTTATTGTTCCAAAGGGTAATGCGTCCGGCATCGATCTGCTGAAGCATATACTTTGCCATATCTTTATGGGCTTTTTCAAATTCATCATAAAGAATGGCTCCTTCGGTGTTGTTTTCCAGAAAATCATAAAGTCTGCCGGGATCTTTTTCGGAACTGCCGATGAGTTTTCTTCCGACATCACTTCCGGCGGTTTCTCCGAATTCAGACATATCCAGACGGAGCAGTTTTTCATCTTCCGTTCCATAAAGATAGTGGATCACCTCACGGATAACTTCGGTTTTACCTGTACCTGTCGGTCCGAGAAAGAAAAACACCGTGGGACGGCTGGGATTGCTGATTCCCATAAACCAGTACCGGAGTTTTTCAGAAATAGCGTCAATGACGTGATCCTGACCGATGATACGGCTTTTGAGATAGGGTTTGAGACCATCAAGGAACTGCATGGCTTCTTTGGGGGATTTGAACATGATTTCACCTCATTTCTTGTTTGGATTGATTTCCATTTTACCTGAAGTTCTGAGAAAGCGGAAGAACATACACAGTCCAAGCCAGCAAATCAGAACAAACATTGCTTCTTTTATATCGAAAATATTGTATTGCAGCCACAGAGTCATTCCGACACAGATGGCGTAGTATCCGAGAATGGCATCCTGCCAGATGATTGCCCGCAGAAATTTTTTCTTTTGTCGCTGTTTTCCGCTTATTAAAGCATAGAAAATTGATCCGGCAGATTTCAAACAGGAACAGAAAATATCCAGCACAACGCTCAATGTGTAAAAGCATAATGTGCTGACGCAACAGTAAAATTTATCGTTATAATAGGCTATGGGGATATCATTGTCGGTATAAACCATAAAAGCTCCGGCAAGCGGAATTACCGAAGTAAGTAAAAGAGCAATAAAACAAAGATAATCACCGGCGAAAACAAGCTGTTTTTCTCCAATAAACTCCCCTTTGCCGCCTACGGTCGGCACAACCGGACAATGGCGGACAAATTTTGCTCCGCAAACACGGCGGCATTGCTGTTCAATCGTGGAGCGGACATATACAGAACCATTGTTTAAAATCCGTCCGGATTGCCAGAAAATGAATCCAACTTTGCATTGTCCTCTGGGGCCTCCCGTCTGCAAGGTTGAAAAATCAGCGGGATCTACCCGGTAATCTTTTTGTTCGGAATATCCTTCTGAAAAGGAAAGTGATTTATTGTCATCGCCTTTCATGGAACTGGATTTAGAGTCCCCGTAGGTTTTGTTTTTGCGTAAAATGATTTCCTGACCGATACTTTTGGATGCCCATTCATTGGTCTCAAATTCTCCATTTTGACAGAAAAACTTTGTTCCCAGATTACCCAGCAGAGAGGAGGCTTTTTCTTTTCCGTATCCGTCATAGAGATTTCCGAGGTTCTGCGTGGCATAAACGGTAAGCGTTCTGGATGAGCGGGCAGTTGTCTGAAACTTCTGGTCATAATCAAGACTGAAAAACTGGCATTCATCCGCCCAGAGGAATCCCGGAGGTGCATCGTTATTGCTGATATCTACCCTGCGTTCAATCATCATCTCCAAACAGTATTTGATGATTCCGGCGGCATATTGCCCCATTCTTCCCCATGATTTCTGGTCATAATCCACAATCAGTATCTTGTGATTACGGTAAATATCTTCCAGATGAAGCGTAGATTCCGGAGCGGAAAAACAGCGGGCAAGCTCTCCACGCTGCATGGAGTCGGCTGTTACACTGAAACTTGAAACTGTGTTGGAACGGGTACGCTCATCCAGATGGGCAAACTCTTCCAGAAAAAAGGTGCGTGCTATTTCAAATTCGGGAGTCTGCCGCAAGTGTTCCGGAATGGAAAGAGCCATAAGGTCGGTACAGTAACTTGATTCTTCAGCGGTATTCCCATTGGCAGAAGGAGCTGAAATCACCATCCGGTAGATGTTTTCAATATTGATGGATTCACCTGCCATCTGCAAAATGGTCATCGTATTGCGGAGCAACTGCTTTACCGCATTGTTCCAGTATTCATCATTGCCGCCGCCGGAATTGCGCTTGTCTTTTCCCATATTGACGATTTCAAGGTAAAGATTGACCAGATTTTCAATCTGTCCGCCGCCTCTGCCGCTTCGGCGTGATTCGTGATCGAGATAGTTGAAGGTAAGTTTGCTCAAAAAAAGCAGATCATCTTCCCGGTGAGCTTCTTTGGCGTATTTGATCCAGGTGTCACATTCATCAGGTTTTGCACAAAACACTACGCCGCCAAAGTTGAGTGTCAGAAACTTATTGGCGATTTTATGTAAAGGACCGGAAGATTTACCGGAACCGGTCATACCGAACACCATAACTCCGGTACAGGCATCCCGCACCGTCCAAAGATTCCCTTCAATATTGAGGATGACCTCATCAAGAATATTTACTTTACTCACTGCTTACTCCATTTCCAGATT
>JAZNPK010000005.1:0-41924 GCA_045589595.1 Victivallales bacterium | reverse complement strand
GGTAAAGGAAAAATTGACTATTGGATTGCTCCTGCCGGGCTTGAAGCAGAACTCCCCAAAACTCCCAAGATGGAGAAATTTATAAAAAAGCTGCAAAAAAAAGAGGCTGCTGCGAAACATTAGGTTTTGCAACAGCCCCTTCTCATTTATTGATCCGAACTTGTTGCGTTCAGCTGTTGCATGAAGGGCAGAGTCCGTAAAAGTCAAGACAATGCCGTTCCACAAGATAACCGCTGTCCGGTTGAACTTCCGGGATCTTCAGATCCAGATCCGAAACGCAACCGCATCCGCGGCATTTGAAATGCGCATGAAAATCCGTCCGGATATCATACCGCAATTCACCGGATTCGATGGTGAGTACCTGAACAAGTCCATGCTCCGCAAACAGTTTCAACGTATTGTAAACGGTTGTCAGCGAGAGTGTCGGGTGATCCGGCAGCATTGCCTTGTAGATCTCCTCCGCTCCCGGATGGATACGGTGCCGTTCCAGATATTCATAGATGCAAATGCGCGGCTCTGAGGGTCTGATATCCGCTGATTGCAGTTTTTTAATTGCAAGCTGCCGTATATTTTGCATGATTTTTTCCTTATTTCAGACAGAAAAACCGGACTCTGCATCGCCTGTCTGGCAGGACTGGCACGAGAGCCCGGTCCGGTTTACAAAGGGTGATCATTCACCGAAGAAACGCTTGAGGAGTCCGGCAAAGCCCTGTCCGTGGCGTGCTTCGTCACGAGCCATTTCATGGACTGTGTCGTGGATTGCATCGTAGCCGAGTTCTTTGGCGCGTTTGGCAATGTCAAATTTACCTGCACAGGCGCCGTGTTCTGCTTCCGCGCGGAGTTTGAGATTGGTCTTGGTGCAGGGGGTGACCACTTCACCGAGCAATTCTGCAAACTTTGCAGCGTGTTCCGCTTCTTCCAGCGCATAACGCTTGAAGGCTTCGGCAACTTCCGGATAACCTTCGCGGTCAGCCTGACGGCTCATGGCGAGGTACATACCGACTTCCGTACATTCACCCATGAAGTGGGCTTTCAGACCTTCCAGAACTTCGGCATCAACGTCTTTTGCAACGCCGATCACGTGTTCCGCTGCGAAGACTTTCTTTTCCGCAGTTTCTTCTTTGAACTTGCTGCCTGCAGCTTTGCACTGGGGGCACTGGACGGGGGGTTCATTTCCTTCATGGACATAACCGCAGATGGGGCACACGAACTTTTTCATAACTCTGTTCCTTTCGTTTGGCATTTCTGCCGTTTTGGTTTTTTTTGTTTTAATGTTGCTCTACTTTTGTAGTTGTTACAATAATGAATTTACACCATATTTGGAAGAATGCAAGCCCTTTTTTGAAAAAAATCAAAAAAAATCCGATTTTTTTTCGATCAGGCACAAAAAAGGCGGGATTTCTCCCGCCGGATCGTTGTTTTTGTGAATGGATCTGATGATTTTATTCTGCAGTCAGTTGTTCGGTGAGATATTTTCTGCGCAGTTCATCAATTTCGTGGACGATCCCTTTCCAGCGCGGATAGGCTTTTGTATAGATCTCCGCCACATCAGCGTCGGTCATATCGGGCTTGACTTTTGCCGCGTAAGCGTCCAGTTCAGCCTCAAGCGGCTTGAGGATTTTTGCGTAGAACTCCGGATCACCCACGCCGCTGTCGCTCCAGCAGAGGAAGATATTGGCTCTGGTTGAGGGATCTCTCTGCACATTTTTCCACGATTTGTACATTTTGAAAATGAGTGCGCGGCGGATCTGATTCAGCTGTTTATCCGTAAGCTGGAACCGCAGATTTCCCCATGCGGATGCGGCGTGTACGCCCTGACTTCCGCCCCAGGAATAACCGCCTGCGGGGCCCCAGATAATGGCATCGAACCGCCAATCCGTACCGTTTGCGGGCAGTTTGTTTGCGTAATCGTCCCACGCGAAGAAGAGGTGGATCACATAATCCTTATCGGTGAATTCGGATTCGATTTTGAAGGATGTGTAAGCATTTTTCGGATCGATCCGCTGATGACCTTTGTTATTATATGTGGTATGGAACATGAAGCCCAGTCCTGTACGCGCTTCGGCACCGATGCAGGTGTATGGCTGATTTTCGCCGGGCGCAAAATAGATTTCGGGGCTGACGGCGGGCGCGAGTCCCTGTTCGATCTGCCGGGCGTTATCCGCTTCCATACGGAGGAAAAGATGAAGTCCGTGGATGTCGCACAGGGCGGTCAGTTCCATAAAACGGTCCTGCTCCTTTGCGTTTTTGTCGATATTGACATTGCGGTCTCCGGTGGCGACGTCTGTTTCCAGAAATTCCAGAGAGCCGCGGTACTTGATATTGAAGTGCTGTTTATCAAGTTTGCTCCACACATTCCGCCATGCGGTGATATTGCTGACCGGCTGATCGAAATAAACAACGGGCATCACAGGTTTTTTCTGTTCTGCAAAATATTTCAGGTAGTCGGCAGAATATTTTTCCACGAGATCATATTTTTTCCAGATCTGGCAATTCCGTGCGGCACTGAGCAGAACCGCCGCCTCATCTTTCCGGGGGAGTTTTGCCGCGGCAAGGATGCCGTCCGTGCTTTCGCCCTTGAGGATGGCTTTGTAGAACTGATATCGTGCCCGGTCAAGGGGCGTAGTTTTTTCGTCAGCGATCGCCTCATCTGCGAACTTGACCGCCTCATCGATTTTTCCGGCTGCGCCATAGGAAATGATGCGGATCTTTTTGCGTGCGGGCATACTCCAGAAACTTTTCAGTGGCGCATAAAGTTCCGCGAGTTCCGTCACCAGTTCATAATCGCCCCGCGAGTAGGCGTAAATGAGTTGAAAGAATATGCCGAATTGTGAGACCTGTTTTGCCGGAGTGCCGATCAGACTTTGCCGTGCTTTTTTTGCATCGGGCGTACTGATCTGGAAGAAATACCGTGCCGCCACCTCAAACCGTTTTGCAGTATCGTTGTTCGTGTCGAGAACAAATGCGAGTGCCTGTTTGCTGCGGTCATCCGTGAGACCCCGGATGCCGTGACCGAAAAATCCATGTCTGCCGAAATGGGTGGTAGCAGGAATATAATCGGTATAGAACAGCAATTCTTCGTAGGGTGCGTTGACAGATTTCCACAGTGCCGCAGCTTCATCTTTTTTACCGTGCTGCATCATCACAGCCGCGCCGTAATTTGCGGCGGTGACGGGGTGGATCTTTTTCGCTTCCTCCACAGTTTTGCAGAAGAGATCGTATTTTTCGGAGAACCGGTACACGTCGGCAAGGATCGTTGCTGCAGCCGCCTGTTTCTCTTCATCCAGACCGGTGAGAGTCATTGCCTGACGGGCGGTTTTTTCCGCTTCGTCCCATTTCTGTTCGCCGGAATAATATTCCACCAGGGCGCGGTACGCCTTCAGTTTCAACGGATTCTTGATCTCTTTGTCGTCCTGAATGGCTTTTGCGGCGGCGGGCAATTCTGCGTGGATGTTGTTCCAGTCGTATCGGGCGAGCTGTGTCCACGGCGGCGTTTTTGCATAGGTGATGATCTGTTCGTAGAGGAACAGTCTGCACATTGGATCAGCGGCAATGGCAGGATCTTTGAGTTTTTCCTTCATCAACCGGATACATTCGGTGTAGGGTTGTTTTTTGGAATACATGAGGCTGCCGGTGAGTTTGCGCAGTTCTGCAATGCGATTCCGGCTTGCGGCTGCTTCAGCCTGTGCTTTCCGGGCAGCCGCCCGTTTTTCTGCGGCGGTTATGACTTTCTGCGCGGGGGCAGGGGCTTTCTGTTCTGCGGCAGAGACGGCAGTGGTTCCGGCAAGGAACGCGACAAGAGAAAGAGAGAGGATGGATCGGTATTTCATAATGCGGTTCCTTATTTTTCTTTGCTGTATTTTTTCAGTTCGAGGATGTGACGGATCATTTCCAGCCGTGCGGTGGAAATATCGTAATCGTCGGTATAGAGACCGGCGAGGAACTGCAGCGCTTTCCTTGCGGCGTAATCCGCTTCAACGGGCGTTGTGCCCAGAAGGGGCCGCGCCAACTGCTGGATCAGTGTGGCGTAGCGGATGTCATCGATCCCTTCGCGCAATCCTTCCCAGCCGATGGTATCCAGTACGCCGTCACCGCAGGAATAATAGTAGTTCATACTGCGGAAATTGCCGCCGCGTATGTCGTTGTATCCATCCAGATGATGGGCGTAATTTTCATTGAGCGTGAATCCTGCGCGCCACGGACCGAGTCCGTTCTGACGGCGGACATAGGCGGGGTTCTCCGACCCGACATGCTGATTTGCGTACCAGCCGTACTCGTTGCCGGGGTTGATGAAATTGAATTGCTGTGCGCGGATATGGGACGAAAAATCCGGAGATGTGGGCGGCGCGAACATATCGGCGAGGAAACCGGCAAAAACATACGTGTAGCGGCTGTTGGTGTAAAAGAGGAATCCGGCATCTTTGTAGATTTTGATCATAGGCATAATGCCGCGGAGAATACTGATGCCGTATTCATCGCCCCAGGTCAGACGGAATCTGTGATGACCGAATTTCTGTTTGTGCAGATCTTTCATACGGTTTGCGTGGTAACGCATTTCCGCCGGAGATGTCAGTTTCATGGAACCGCTTACAATAAAATCATATTCTTTGCCGGACGCCCGGATCAGATCCTCCCGGTCGAACGCGTCTCTGAAGGTCGGCAATGTCTGATTGTGGCGCACTTCATTTTTCAGAATATTGATCAACTGTTTTTCTGCCAGTGCCATATCATTTCCGTTCAGCTGACGGATGATGTCGATTCCCACATACTCAAAGAGTTTGGTGCGGAAGGGTTTATCGGGATTCTGATACTGCATGGGAGCCGGAAGCTGGAACGGCAGGACACGCAGCCGGACGGGGACTGCGCCGATGGTTTTTCCTTTGACGCTCAACGTGATGCTGCCGGAATAGATCCCCGGCGCGTGATCGGGCGTCACATGCGCAGTCAGGAAAAACTGTTTGAATTCCCCTTCATTGAGCGTGGCTCCGGCAAAAACGGGTGCATCTTTGAAATTTTCTTTCATGGAGAAGAACGCGGAACCGGAACGGTACATCGTCAGGTCTTCGGTGCGGTCGTCCACTGCCGGCGGCTGTGTCAGCCAGAAATAACTGACAGACCCGTCTTTTTCCGTAAGGCGGGCGTAGTTTGCGACTTTTTCCGTGTCAACTTTGATCAGGTCTTCATCGTTGAGCAGCAGTTCCGGACAGAGTTTCAGTCCCTTGTCCTGAAAATAGCTGTACCAGCCATTCCCTGCCTGATACCAGACTTTGACCGTTTTCAGATCCAGCTGATCTTTGCTGAAGATCTTTCCGTCTTTGGTTTTCAGGTCGCTGACTGTGAACTGGACTTTACCCAGATCCTGCAGGGGATAGATCACAAAGGAGCCGGGTTCGTATTCATTCTGTGCCGCAAGGATCCGCACCGCTTTGCCCGCTTCCCCGTCGTAGGGATATGCGTCCGGCAGGTACTGTACTTCGCTCATGGGCGCCACATTGTAATGAACAAAGGGGGCGTTGACGGCGGAAAAATCCTGCGCTACGCGGAAGGCATTTGTTTTCTGTTTGTCAGATGCAGTTTTTTCGATCAGTTTGAAATGATCGGCAAAGGGTTGTCTGTTCTCTTTGATCACGGTGTGATAGCCCTTCAGCCATTCTTGCGTGATCTCTTGCGGAGGAACTTCAACCTGACCGTACAGTGAGGCTGCGGTACAGGCGATGAACACTGCAGAAATAAGACGTTTTTTCAATTTTGTCCACCTTTCTGAAAATGCGGAAACGCTTTTTTATGTTTCATACCGGAGAAAAAAACACATTGCATTATAGCATCATAAATGGCGGATGTCAAGGAGTATAATTTGTGAAAAACACTGATTTTGATTTGAATTTCTCCGCGTCCGCAAATATATTACCTGCCAAACAGAAAACAGGAAAGATTTTACGACATGTTTTTATCCATATCCGATCGTGGAAAAGGGTTTATCTGCGGAATCATTGCTGCTGTGACCTACGGCATGATCCCCCTGTTCACGGTGCCGCTTTACGATGCCGGATTGAATGTGAATTCTGTACTGACCTATCGTTATATTTTCGCCTTGATCAGTTTGGCTCTCCTGATGAAAATGCGGTCGATCCCCTTCGGGATCACATTGAAGGAACTGGGCAGTTGTGCGATCCTCGGAACCTGTATGGCGGCGTCATCCTACTTCCTGTTCTGGAGTTACGAACTGATGGATGTGGGCATCGCCTCAACGGTCCTTTTCACCTATCCGGTTTTTGTGGCGATCATCATGTCGGTATTTTTCCGGGAAAGGATCTCATTTCTGACGGTGCTGAGCATTGCCGGAGCCGTGGGCGGTGTGGCGCTGCTCTCCGGAGGGGAGGGGCATGTTTCCCGGGGCGGGATCTTTGTGGTGATATGCTCCGCTGTTTCCTACGGTGCGTACATCGTGCTGATCAAAGTCCTGCCGGTGAAACGCCTGACAATGGAGACTATGACCTTGTACAATATCATATTCATTCTGCCGTATTTTGTGATATTTCAGCTTGCGGAACACGGATCGATCCCCATGCTGCCCACAGATCCCGTGTCCATTGTCTGTATCCTTGCATTGGCGCTGGTTTCCACAACGCTGTCGCTGTACACCATCGGCGCAGCTGTCCGTCTCGTCGGGGCGACTCCCGCCGCGATTATGGGCGCGCTGGAGCCTGTGACCGGTGTGCTTGTGGGTGTTCTGGCGCAAGGGGAGAAAATGACTTGGAATCTTTTTACCGGTCTGGTGGTGATCCTTTCGGCTGTGATGCTGATTATCTGTGAAAAGGCGATCCTTGATTTTCTGAGCAGGCGGAAGTCTGCCTGAGTTTTTTATAAAAAATGAACCTGATACTCTTGTATATTTAAAATGACAGTATAAAGTAATCTGTTATCTGTCATCTTACAGAAAGGAGACTCCCTGTGAACGAAACGGAAAAGACAGCGCTGACGGAAGAGATCCGGCGTTTGAAACAGCAGCACAATGCTGTGATCCTTGCTCATAATTATGTGGATGGAACCATTCAGGATATTGCTGATTTTTGCGGCGATTCTCTGGAATTGAGTATCAAAGCCAAAGCCGTTCAGGCTCCGGTCATCGTGTTCTGCGGTGTCCGGTTTATGGCGGAAACGGCAAAACTGCTTTCGCCCGGCTCCATTGTCCTGCTGCCCCGGTCCGATTCCGGATGCCCCATGGCGGATATGGCTGACGCACACGAAGTTGCCGCATTCAAAGCGGAACATCCTGATGTGGTCCTGGTTGCCTATGTGAACAGTACAGCGGCGGTGAAAGCCCATGTGGATATCTGCTGTACCTCCGGAAATGTGGAAAAAGTCCTGCGTTCCATTCCCGCTGATAAAAAGATCATGTTCCTGCCGGACAGTAATCTGGGCGGCAATATGATGAAAAAACTGAACCGCCCCATGGCGTTGTGGAGCGGGTTCTGCCCCACACACAACCGTGTGACGGTGGAGATGATCGAAAACGCCCGGGCAGCGCATCCCGGCGCACTGGTGCTGGTCCATCCTGAATGTCGTCCCCCTGTGGCGGAAGCGGCGGATGCTGCATTGAGTACCGGCGGAATCCTGAAATATGTCCGCGAATCTGACGCAAAAGAATTTGTGATCGGTACGGAACGGGGCATCCTCCACCGTTTGATCCGGGAAAATCCGGACAAAACTTTCTATCCGCTGGAACCGGATATGCTCTGCCCCGATATGAAAAAGATCACGCTGGAAGATATCCGCGATGCGCTTGCCGGAATGAAAGAACAGATCCGGCTGCCGGAAGATCTGATGGCTGCCGCCGTCCGCCCCATCGAAGCAATGCTGAAATTATCCTGACGATACTGCAGCAAGGAGTTTATAAATGATGTTGAAACAATTTTTGACAGCCGGGGCAATGCTCTGTTTTGCCGGACTTCTCTCCGCACAGACACCTGCCGCCGCAGAATCCGCGAAACCCGCTGATAAAGTCCTCTATGCCACATACGGCAACGCGGAACAGGTCCGTGACAACCGGTTTGAACGTATGGACCCTTCTGATACGGAAGATCTGATCCGCCCCACATCCGTGGCTGTCCGCTGTACGCCGCGGAATCTGGAATTTGATATTATGTTTATGATGGAAGACGGTTCCCCCATCGCTTCCCGCACCGGTGTTATGGAACTGTTTTTTGAACCGCACGACCGCCCGGAAGGAAAACGCAGACAGGAGTATTATCAGTTCTACGGTCCCATCCGCAGAGCCCTGCCGTTCCCCATTGAACTGAAAGATACTCTGGCGCTTCTCGGTCTGCCCTTGTATCCCAATATGGAGATCATGCCCTACTATTACACGCATACTCACGAAAAATTCCCCTATCTCCGGGACTATTCCGTGGAAGTCGGTTTTGTGGCAAACAGTGCCTCCATTCATGTTGTGATCCCCTGGTCTGAACTGGCGGCGGTCCTGCCCTTCGATGAAAACGGAAAAGGCAGAACGTGGCGTTTCTCCCTCATGCGCGGCGTGGGCGATGTCTATTTCACATGGCAGGGCAGACCCCACAGACCGGAATCGTGGGGCTTGCTGAAATTCCCCGATATCACCGTGGAACAGGTGAAGACCATTTACCGCAATGCCGCATTGAGAAACTGCGAAAAAACATGGACGGAATTCTGGCGTTTTGCGCCCGAATCACTCTGGAAAGGCATCAAAGCCCTGCAGGAAGATCTGCAGAAAAGACGCCTGACCGTTCCCGTCTTCACCGATAAACTTTCCGTGCAGGAATGGGCAGCTCTGGCAGAATCGATCCGCAAAGAGGCAAGCGGTAAGAAATTTATTGTTGCCGCCCCCAAACCGATGATGATGGAAGCCTCACCGGAATGGACGATCGTCAGCAATACCGATAACGCTATTGTGTATCAGTACACATTCAAAGAACCCATTTCAAATGCGTGGCTCCTGAACTGCTCGCTCTACGATCACAAAGGAGATATTTATGATCTCTGCACCGTTGCGGTGGACGACCGGATCATGCCGAAGCCCAATCCCCGCCACTGGAATTTCGGCGCCGCATACAAAGGTTCCACATTGACCGTCTCCGTCCGGAAAACGGACAAAAAACTGCCTCACAGAATGAGAATGAACTTCACTGTGGAAACGTTCGGCAGAGATTTCCTCCCCGTTGCCCCCGCAGAACCTTATGGCGCCGCACCGCTGGAAAATGCACCCATTTTCTCGCCGGATGGAACGATCTATGCTCCTGCACTTTCCCGTCATCTGCCCCAGTGCGTGAGAATGTTGGGCGACCGCACCAGCGTGGTGTGGCTTGGCGACAGCAAGATGGATGCGCTCGGTTTCACCGAAGCGTATAAAAAATTCGCGTCCACCATCCCCAGTGCAGAGTGCGGTGTGGTGGCTGATACGCCCCGCCGTGTCCTGTGGCGCGTGGAGTACGGCGTTTACGGTCTGCTCAAGCCGTCCTACATCGTGCTGAACTTTGCCGGACGCCGTCAGGTGACGGAAGATGCTGCCACCATTATAAAGATCATTGATATGCTTCACAAGCAGACGCCGGAAACAAAGATCCTGATCCTCAGTGCCCTGCCGGACAGACAGCATAAGCACTATTCGGACAATCTGGATTTTATCAAGTTGAACCGCGAACTCAAAAAAGCGGCAGACGAACGCAAAAAATTTGTTGCCTATCTTGATGTGACCGATGGATTTTACAAGGAGAATGGCGCCCTGAATATGGAAATGTTCCATAAATCCAAATCATGTTTTGCCGATCAGGTTTACCAGACCTGGTGCGATACTGTGGAAGAAGTGATCCTGAGAAATCTCAGAAACAATAAGAAATAAGAAAGGATTTTTCCATTTATGTCTGACAGAAAATTCAAGTTGCCGGAATGCGGCATGTATTTCGGTTCTTCCGTTTATCTCGGCATGGAGAACTATACCGCCGGATTGGGAAAAATGTTTACCACCTGGATCCCGCAGAATTATCTGCCGGAATGGTATGTTGACAGAACTGTTGATGAAAATCTGGGAAATCTTGTCCAGTTGTGGGGCTTCGGCTCCAGCTCCGTCCGGGCGGCTGCGTGGTATCGCGGAATGTTCAAAGATGAAACTCCGGTCCCCGATCCGGATTGGAAAAATCTGAAAAATATCAAACCGGAAGATTGGCCCGCCATCAAAGAAAACGATCACCGCCGCGGGGAAGGGCTCATCGATTTTGTCCGCTATGCCGCAGACCGCAATCTCTACACAATGTTCATCTACACCGATATGAATGAAAAATATTCCCGGCAGCTGAAAGATTTCGGCGACTGGTATATCGGGGACGATGCAGGTGAGATCTTCTGTTTCCGTTTTGACGATCAGCAGACCGGTACGGCTGCCGGCGAAAAACGGACACTCCGTCAGCTCGCAGATGGTTTTATGGACCGGCTGAAAGCCTATTTTGCAAAACGCCGCGCCGCAGGATGGGGATACCAGATCACCACCAGCGGCTCTTATGCCATCGACTACGAAGTGGCTGCCGGATTGGATATTCCGTTGTTTGAAGATTACAACGACAATATCGCGTCCGCACTCTGCCGCGGTCTGACCAGACAGTTCAAGCTGCCCTGCTGGGGGACACACATGAACCATGAATGGTACGCATGGCTGCCTTATGAATCGCCCTGCCGCTGCCAGTCATTCGTCAACGGGATGTATCAGAAATATATGGGCGGCTCCAAGATCCTTGTAAATGAATCCGGAACCTGGTATCTGCAGTCCACGCTCTGTCAGGACAGCCCCATGCTCACCGATCTGCCGAAGATCCATAATCCCACCCTTGCCAACGATTACAAAAAATCTGTACCTTATCTGGAGGAAGCCAGAAAATCTTATCACAAGATCGATTACGATTCTCCCCATTGCAAGTGGTACAGAAAAGAATTGTCGGCGTTCTATGACTTCCTGAAAAAGAATCCCTGTCCCGCCGGACAGCCGGAAACACGGATCGCTATCGTCAAAGGAAATCTGGACCTGCTCGGTTATGCCCACAGTTATCAGGCTGTCGGCAGTGCCTACGATATGGCAGAGGAAAATCCCAACTGGTTTGCCGGAACACCGGAAAAAAGCTGGGAAACCATCGAAAGAGTCTTCTTCCCCAGAAACGATATCGCCGGAAAATATTACAATCTCTACGAATCCGGTACCCCTTACGGTCCCGTCGATATCATCACTTTCGCAAAACTGCCCGATGTGGATTTCCTCTCGGAAAATTATGATCTGCTCCTCTTCTGCGGCTGGAATACCTGCTCGGAAGAACAGTATCAGCTGCTCACGGAATATGTCCGCAGAGGCGGTAAGATCTTCCTTGCCATCCCCCACCTCAGCACAGACGATACGCGGAAGATCGAATCCTTTACCGTAAACGATCTCGTCCGGAAAGGCGATTTCTCCGAATTGTGCGGCTGCCGCATCAAAGGAAAAGGCGCACGGTTCTATTGGGCGGTCTCCGAATCCGAACGCTGGAACAGCGAACTGGAATTTCCCTATCTGCGCCGCTTCGGTATCATCGGAAAATGCCTCGGCGATGTGGAATTTACGGACGATGTGGAGATCATGCTCTGCGATGACGAAGATTTCCGCCCCCTGATGTTCCGCCACAAGTTCGGGAAAGGGGAAGTGTATTTCCTCAATGCCTGGGCTTATCCCGGAGCGTTGCAGGACGATTTCGGACCCAGCGCAGAAGTACATTCACCCGGTCTCATAGGCTACGTTTATAAACATCTGGCAAACCGCTGCCGCGGTACCATCTATATCACCGATGATAAAGTCGTGCCGAAACAGGAATGTGAATATATCATGTTCAGCTATTTCCCCGAATGTAAACGGGTGTGTATCATGAACAGCGATTACTTTACCGCTCATACTTTCTACCTGCATCTGCCGGATGAAGTGCGGCAGATCACTCTGCAGCCCAACGAGTTCCAGCAGTTCACCCTCTGATGGTCTGGTGACAGACACCGCGGGCGCAGCCGCCGGAGTACCACTCCGGCAGAACAGCACGCAAAAAAAGAAGCCGTCCGGTTCGCCGGACGGCTTCCATTTTTTTGTCGTGTTGTTCACGGCGGCGATGCCGCCGGGCTGCGCCCTGAACCGTGGTTCAGTTGATGGTTTCGGGATTTTCCCGGTCGAGTTTTTCCAGTTCTTTCCGGAGTGCCATGGGTGAGCGTTCCCATTTTGCCAGCATGAGGTATGCCACCGGCACGACGAACAGGGTCAGGATACAGGAACTGAGTCCGCCGTACACGATAACGGCGCCGAGGCATTTCCGGCTGGCGGCACCTGCACCGGATGCCATAAGCAGCGGGATCGCGCCGAAGACGGTGGAGATCGCGGTCATAAGGATGGGGCGCAGACGCATTTTTGCGGCATCGAGCAGCGCCTTTTCAAATGGCAGACCGGCGTCCCGCAGCTGGTTTGCAAATTCCACGATGAGGATCCCGTTTTTCGCAGCGAGCCCGATGAGCATGATGATCCCGATCTGGGTATAGATGTTCATAGTCAGTCCCATCAATGTGAGGGCGGAGATGGCGCCGACCATACCCAGCGGAACGGTCAGGATCACGATAAAGGGACAGAGGAAGGATTCAAACTGTGCGGCGAGTGCGAGGTAGGACACCAGCAGCGCCAGAGCGAACACATAGATCATGGAGGAAGAACTTTCCTTCATATCGCGGGACTGCCCTTTGTAAAAGATCTGCCGGTATTCCGGAAGGTTTTCACGGGCGGTTTTTTCCAGAAACGCCAACACATCGCTCAAGGCATAGCCGGGGGCGGTATTACCGCTGATGGTGATGGCGCGGACGCGGTTGTAGCGGGAAAGACGCCCTGCATCGCCTTTTTCTTTCATGGTCACAAGGTTGTCCAGCGGGATCAGTTCGCCGGAATATTTGGACCGCACATAAATATTGCTCAGGTTGTCCGGCGTGGCGCGGCTGAACCGGTCAGCCTGCAGGATCACATCGTATTCCTGACCGCGATCGACGAAAGTCGTCACCTGTTTTGAGCCGAGCATGGTTTCCAGTGTTGCGCCGAGGTCACCGGCAGAAATGCCGAGTTCATCTGCACGCTGGGTATCCACGCTGACATCCAGCTGAGGTGTGGTTTCCTTGTAGTCCCACTGAATATCGACGAAACCGGGATAGGATTTACATTTTTCGAGAATGATATCGCGCCACTGGACCAGTTCCGGATATTCCGGACCGCCGATCACAAACTGGACCGGGTTGCCGCGGGCGCCGATCCCGTTGGGCAGGAACGGCTGTACCGGCAGACCGGGAATGGAGTTCAGATCACCGCGGAGATTGTCAAGGATCTGCCGTGCGGTCTGAGTCCGTTTGGACCATTCCTGCAGTTCCATAATGGCGAAACCGCGGTTCACTGCCCCTTCCGAGTCACCGAATGTCGGCACCACGACCATCAGGTTTTTCGCCAGATCTTTTTCGATCAGGGGGAATGCGATATCGGTTGCCTGATTAGCGTATGCGCTCATCGCGTAGAAGTTGGTCCCTTCCGGTGCCTGCATCCGGATCATGATGACGGCACGGTCTTCTTCCGGTTCATATTCAGCCGGAAGGTTGATCCATCCCCACACCGTCAGAATACAGACTGCAAAGAAGAAGCAGGTGACCAGGATCTTGATTTTTGTTGCGCCCTTGAGGATGAACGCATATCCGCGCTCCATCCACCCGACCCCCCAGTCAACAATGCGTGTGAGCAGAGAATCGCTGCTCTTTTCCTTCAACAGTTTGGAGCAGAGCATAGGTGTCAGTGTCAGTGCGACCACACTGGAAAAACAGACAGATGCAGACATGGCAACTGCAAATTCGGCAAAGAGTTTCCCCGTTTTTCCTTCCCAGAGACAGATGGGCATAAACACCGCGATCAGCACGACCGTAGTTGCAATAACGGCAAAAATCACCTGATCCGCTCCGCGTGCTGCGGCAAGAAGGGGTTTTTCGCCTTCTTCGATACGGCGGTGAATATTTTCCAGCATCACGATGGTATCGTCCACTACCAGCCCGATGGCAAGAACCAGTGCCAACAGCGTCAGCAGGTTGATACTGTATCCGCAGATCGCCAGCACAATAAAGGATGCGATCAGCGAGATCGGTACTGTAAATGCCGGGATCAGTGACGCCCGCAGATTGCCGAGGAAAAGGAAGATGATCAGCAGCACCAGAATTGCCGCAATGAGCAGAGAATCTTCCACTTCCCGGATCGCCTCCTTGATGAACAGAGAGTCGTCGCGGAGGATGCGCAGCTGAATATCAGAAGGCAGGTCCGCCTGAATTTTTTCTGTCAGGGCGCGTGCGCCTTCCGCCACGCTGAGGGTATTGGCTGTGGATTGTTTTGAAACGCCGATGGTGACCATGGGTTCTTTATTGGATGTGAAACTCTGGCGCAGACGGCGCGGGGCAAGCTGAACATTCGCCACATCGCCGAGGCGGATAAAGTCGCCGGAATCGTTGCGTTTCAGCACCATATTCGAGAAATCTTCCGGAGTGAAATAGCGGCGGTTCACGCGGACAACAAATTCGCGGTCGTTGGATTCCAGTCTGCCTCCGGGGCTTTCCACGTTCTCCTTTTCCAGAATATCCTGAATATCGCTGACGGTAACGCCGCGCGCCGCCATATTTTTCCGGTCGAGCCAGATACGCATGGATTGTTCCTGTGCGCCGTAAACGTCTGCGCTTGCCACACCGTCGATCACGGAATAACGGTCCACGAGATAGCGGTCGGCATAGTCCGTCAGTTCCATGGGCGTCCGGCTGGAACTTGTCATGGCGATGATCATAACGGGCATACCGCTGGAGTCATATTTTGCCACGACGGGGTTTTCGGCTTCATCGGGCAGTTTTTTCTGAACGCGGCTGACTTTGTCGCGGACATCGTTTGCCGCGGCGTCGATATCCCGTTCCACTTTGAATTCAAGGGTGACGACCGATCTTCCGTCCATACTGGTGGACGCGATGGTGTCAAGACCTTCGATCCCGGCAACGGCATCTTCCACAACGCGGGTGATCTTTGTTTCCACCACACTTGCGGACGCACCGTCGTAATTGGTCCGGATGGAGATGGTGGGTGTATCGATATCGGGGTATTCCCGGATCGCCAGATTGCTCATGGCAAGATAGCCGAACACGATCAGCAGGAGCATGAAAACGATGGTGACGACCGGGCGGACAATTGAAAAACGGCAGATCGTCATAAGATCACTTTTCCTGTTCTGCGAGTTTTACCTTGTTGCCGTCCGCGAGTTTCGTTACGCCTTCATCAACGTACTGTTCTCCGGCTTTGGCGTTTGCGAGGATCTCCACCAGACCGCCGCCGCGTCTGCCCAGCGTGACTTCGCGTCTGGACACGGTTCCGGTCTTACTGTCATAGATAAAGAGGAACTGGAGTTCACCGAGGCTGAGCAGTGCCTTTTCCGGAACTGCCACCCGTTCTTCTTTGCCCAGTTCAAGATAGATCGTCAGCAGCATACCGTGCTGAAGCATATATCTGCCGTTCTTCCCTTTTTTGTTTTCAAGGATGCCGCGGACTTCCACGCTCCGGGTGACGCTGTTGAGGCGGACGCCCACATCAGAAAGTTTTCCGGTAAATTTGACGCCGGGATACGCAATACTTTCCGCCGTGAAATGCTGATCCCGGGCGAGGCGGGGCAGATATTTTTCCGGTACGGTGAAGTCCACTTTGATCCGGGTGATGTCGTCCAGTGTGGCGATTTTTGTGCCGGGAGAGACCAATGCGCCCAGACTGATCTGGCGTTTGCCGAGAATGCCGTCGAAGGGCGCTGTGACCACGCGGTCTTCCAGCTGTGTTCTTGCGCTTTCCACCAGGATCTTTGCCCGGTCGCGATTTGTGACATGCGTATCAAATTCCTTCCGGGAAGATGCGCTTGCTTCATAAAGCTGCCGGTTCCGTTCCAGTTCCCGCTCCGCTTCCGCCAGATCCAGTTCCGCCTGTTTGAGCGCGGCTTCCTCCAGATCACATTCAAGACGCACGATCACGTCACCTTTTTTGACCGCCGTGCCGTCATCAAAATCGATCTCCACGACTTTGTCCTGAGCGGATGCGGTCAGGATCACAGATTCATTTGCAAGAGTATTGCCCTGCGCTTCCAGTACGGCCGGGATGATTTCTTTCGTCAGCGTGCTGACCGTGACGATCGGCACAGATTGCGCGCGGGCGGATTTTTTCTGTACTTCCGGTTTCAGATAGAGATACGCATAAACAGCTCCGGCAAGGACCGCCGCACCAACAATCACCTCGAAAAAACGAAGCAGAAACTTTTTCATCAGATAAGACCTTTCATTACGATATAGACCCCCCTGGTCCGGGTAACATCGTAATATAGGTCATCTGTATTAAAAATCAAGATGAAAAATGCAGGATGTCAGCGAAATGTAATACTTTCTATTAAACGATTCGTCCTGCTACATAAATATTACCGAAATGCAACTGGTGTACCACCGCTTTCCCGGAACCGTAATCGACTTTTGCAAGGGGGACAACGTAACGGGTTTCATCGGGATCCGGCGGATCACCGAAAGCGACAGTGCAGTCTGGTGATGTACTGTTGGACGCCGTGATCTCAAGGTACACCGTCCCGCAGGAACTGACATTGAAAACGGAGGAGGGAATACTTTTTGGCGGATCGATCCCGATAAAGACCAATGCGCCGGGTGTACTGCCGGAACCGCACAGTTTCAGTTCAGTATTTTCCCCTTCGGCATTTGCTCTGCCGTTGATCCTGACCCGGAACGGAAAATCGGGCATCGTATCCGTGACGGTCGATGCCTCTGCGCCGGACAGTGTGTGATCTGCCAGATCGGTTTGCGTGGAAATCAGTGTCCCCTCGCTGGATCTGCAGATATTGATCCCCGTTCCGGCGGTCAGTTCCAGTTCCCGGAGTTTCTGTTCTGTTTCAGTGATCCATTCCCGCAGTTCATCTGTCACGGTCTCCGGATCTTCCGCCTCGATCAGAATATGATTGTCTCCGATGCCGGAAATACGGATCCTGTTGCCTGCAGAGATCCGGAGATCTTCCATTTTCTGCAGGCGTTTGTCAATGGATTCGACCTGTTGAACAAGATTTTTGAAAGCGTCAGACATCTTTTTTCTCCCTGTATTTTACCAAATCCAGACACCGCCGTTTTTTTCGTGGTCCCAGAGCGTTTCCCCGGGCGCTTCCAGCATGGTGCGTTCCACTCTGGCGTACACATTGCCGTTGCAATCTGCCACATAGCGGATGGATTGCGTCCGTGCTTTCCACGCACCGGGTTCGATCCTGTCGGGTGCGCATCTGCCGCCGAACTGACCGTTGACACCGCGGAATCCGGAGATGCGGTTGATATTCCGCCGGGTGTAAAAAACACAGCGGTAAATCCGGGTCTGAATGGTCTGCCCGATCCATTTTCCCGGGATCTGATCCAGAAACGGAGAGCGGTCAAAAGTCATACTCCCCGCAGTGGCATTCTGAACAAGCCGGTCATTGTCCGGTGAGAAATAGAGGGGAACAGCATTTCTTGCGATGTAATCGCCGGGATTCGCCCACTCACCGTCCAGCCGTTTGTACTTCAGTCTGCCGGAGGGGATGGGACCGACGCCCGTCTCTGAAAACTGGGTGCAGTCTCCTTGAGATGCCTGACGGCACCCGAACCATTCCGGCAGAAAATTGATCGTCCCGATGTCATAGGTCTGCTCCGTTACGCTGTCCAGACCTGCGATATTGATGCCAAGCGATGCCAGATCATCTTCCAGTTCAATTACTTCTGCCTGAATGAGGATCGTCCACATTCCCGGCGCGTAACATGTTTTTGTGATCCGGGTGACGTAGGCGTTGTCCCGGTCTGTCCATTCCGCCGGATCGCCGACAGACGGCATATATTTTTTCACTTCCTCATCGTTTGCAAGATACCGGATCTCGTACCGGATCCCGTCGCTGCTCCGGATCTCTTCCACGCCGCCGAGCTGTTTCATGGTGTGTTTCAGCATACTGTATTGACCTCCCTGTTGATCTTTGTCCGTAAACTTCTTGCTGCCGGAATGTGTTTCAATGCATTGTAGCCCGGCGTGTACCGGGTGTCAATGATCAGGACCTGTGACAGTTCCGGACAGAGTTCCACGGCTTTTTTCAAGTGATATTGCACATTCTGTTTTTTACACGAAAAACGGCGGGCGAGATCGGTATAGGACAAGCCCGGATTCTGCAGTTTCGCATCCAGGATCCGGTATGTTTGCGGATGGCGTTCTTTCAGCCCGACCAGAACCCTGACGGATTGCGCCAGTGCTTTCAGCAGCAGCGGAATGATTTTTTCCGCCATATCCCCTCCGCAGCGTTGAACTGCTTCCGGTTCTTCCTCTTCTTCCAGTGACGGATGAAGGACCTGCAGACAGGTGTAAGTGCCCGGATCGTCCCTGTAATGACTCCGCGGAGGCGGATTTTTTCCCGTCTTGCAATGGGCGCACGGCGAATCTTCATAAGCCGTACCCGGTTCCGGTTTCTTCTCACAGTTGTGACATCCTAACATCTCTCTTGTCCTTTCTTTCACAAGCATTGTTTTTCTGATGATACGGTCCAGATCACGGAAACTGCTCCGGTCTGCACCGATTCTTTGTAATAACTGCAGGGCGTCAAATAAAAAACTGCCGGATCGCACCCGCGGTGAACAGATCTTGTACTGCATTTGCCCCATTTGAGATCCAAGTGCCCGTCAAACAAAACAATCGACAACTATAAACATATTGTGCGGTACAAAAATAAACAAAAATAAAAATAATCCACAGACGGCAGTCTTGCAAGTTTTTCAGATGGAAATATACTGATATTTTTCAGGCATTTTTCAAAAAGATCCGCCGCGCCTTGCAAAACGGGAAAAATGGAGTATATTATACGCGTGAGAATTATAATGCGAATAATGCCGGTCCAGAGCCGGAAAAAAGAAAGCAGGCGGTTGATACAATGAGTAAAATACGCGCACACCACATATTCACATCTGAATCCGTTTCAGAAGGACATCCGGATAAAGTTTCGGACCAGATCTCGGACGCGATCCTCGATGCGTGTCTGCGTCAGGATCCCATGAGCCGTGTTGCCTGTGAAACACTCTGCACCACGGATCTGATCGTGATTTCCGGAGAGATCACCACGAAAGCGATTGTTCCCTGGGCAGAAGTTGCCCGTCAGGTCGTCCGCGACATCGGTTACAATGACCCGGATCTCGGTTTCAGCGCCGATGCCTGCAAAATTTTTGTCTGCATCCACGCCCAGTCTCCCGATATTTCCCAAGGCGTTACGGAAACGGACAGCCGTGCGCAGGGTGCCGGTGATCAGGGAATGATGTTCGGTTATGCCAGTAACGAAACGGAAGAACTGATGCCCGCTCCGATCCTTTATGCCCACAAGATCGTTGCGGAACTTGCCCGTCTGCGTCACGGGGAACCGGAAAAATATTCCTACCTCCGTCCCGATGCAAAAAGTCAGGTTTCCATGGAATACAAAGACGGTGTGCCGCAGAAAGTGACGACCATCGTGGTCTCCCATCAGCATACGCCGGATATGAAACCATCTGTGCTGGAAGAACTTGTGCGCAGCGTTGTGAAAAAAGTGATCCCGGAAAAATTTCTCTCGGACGATATCGTTTATCATGTGAATCCCACCGGCCGTTTTGTGATCGGCGGACCCACCGGCGATACCGGACTGACGGGACGCAAGATCATTGTGGATACCTACGGCGGCGTCGGTTCTCACGGCGGCGGTGCTTTCTCCGGAAAAGATCCCACGAAAGTGGACCGTTCTGCCGCGTATATGTGCCGCTACATTGCGAAAAATGTGGTTGCCGCCGGACTCGCTTCCAAGTGTGAGATTCAGGTGTCTTACGCCATCGGCTACGACAAACCCATCTCGGTGAATCTTGATTCCTACGGTACCGGTGTGCTGCCGGATGAAAAACTTGCCGAACTCGTGAATGAACAGTTTGATCTGACGCCCGCCGGGATCCTTGCCGCATTGGATCTGCGCAATCCTCAGGGCTGGTGCTATCAGGAAAGTGCGAAAAACGGTCATTTCGGCAGAAGCGATGCCAATTTCCCGTGGGAAAAAACGGACCGTGTTGAACAACTGAAAGCCGCCGCCGGAAAATACAATGGCTGAACACCGTATCCTCGGTGCCGGAACATTGCTTCTGGATTGTATCGCGCAGGTGGATGACATCTGGCTGCAAAAATATGTGGATGGTGCCAAAGGCGGTTCCAATACCGTCAGCCGTCAGCTCTCTGATACATTGTTGAAACAGCTTTCCGCCGATGGTATTCCTGTCCGGAAAATCGCCGGCGGTTCTGCCGCCAATACTTTGGCTGCACTGGCGGCGTGGGGTGTTCCCGCCCGTCTGATCGGTATGACGGGGAATGATGATGACGGTGTTTTCTGCCGTCAGTCCTTTGCCGTTTGCGGCGGAGATATTTCCGCGCTGAAGGTCCACAACACGCTTGCCACCGGCAGATGCATCAGTTTTGTCACGCCCGATTCCGAACGGACCATGCGGACTTTTTCCGGTGCGTCCACTGCCATGCTGCCTTCCGATCTTTCTGAAAACGATATGGCGGATGTGGATTTTCTGCTCTTTGAAGGGTATCTGCTGTACGATGAAGCGTTGTCGGCTCATATTATGGAAACAGCGTTCCGGCTCGGTATTCCGGTGGGGATCGACCTTGCATCTTTCGAGCTGGTCGGGAAATTGCGGGAGAAACTGATCCCGTACCTGAAACAGTGCCGTATCATCTTTGCCAACCGGGAGGAAGCCGTTGCTCTGACAGGGCAGGGGCGCGATGAAGAACTCCTTGATGCGCTCTGCGGTTATGCGCCCGAAGCTGTTCTGAAACTGGGCAGACAGGGTGCGTTGATCCGTATGAACGGCAGCACATGGCAGATCCCCGCCGAACTGGTGGAAAAACCGCTGGATACGACCGGTGCCGGAGATCTGTGGCAGGCGGGATTCCTTTACGGTTATCTCCGGAACGATCCCCCGGAATTGTGCGGCAGATTCGCCGCCGCCACCGCCGCGCGTCTGGTGCAGGTCCCCGGCGCGAGACTGGATGCGGAAACATTGGATGAATTGAAACAGAACTTTACAATATGGGAGAAACAACAATGAGTGAAAGACCTCCGTTCCTTGTGAAAGATCCGGGTCTTGCCGCATTCGGCAGACGCGAGATCGAGATCGCTGAATATGAAATGCCCGGGCTGATGGCTGTCAGAGCCAAATACGGTCCGGCGAAACCCCTTGCCGGGATCCGGATCATGGGCAGTCTGCACATGACCATCCAGACTGCAGTGCTGATCGAAACACTTGTTGATCTGGGCGCAGATGTGCGCTGGGCATCCTGCAATATTTTTTCCACACAGGATCATGCCGCTGCCGCAATCGCCGCCGGGGGAACACCCGTTTTCGCATGGAAAGGGGAAACGCTGGAGGAATATTGGAATTGCACCTACGAAGCCATGACCTGGCCCGACGGAAATGGTCCCGATCAGATCGTGGATGACGGCGGCGATGCCACATTGCTCATCCATTGGGGCGTGAAAGGCGAGGACGATCCCGCATTTCTGGAACGGACTCCCGGCTCGGAAGAAGAAAAAGTGATCCTGACTCTGCTCAAAAAAATCGCAGCGGAAGATCCGCAGCATTTTCACCGGATCGCAAAAAAGATCCGCGGCGTTTCCGAAGAAACCACAACCGGCGTACACCGTCTCATCCGTATGGAACAGGAAGGAACACTGCTCTTCCCCGGTATCAATGTGAACGACTCCGTGACAAAATCAAAGTTCGACAATATTTACGGCTGCCGTCACTCCCTCACCGACGGCATCAAACGCGCACTGGATGTGCTGCTCGCCGGAAAACAGGCAGTTGTCTGCGGCTACGGCGATGTGGGCAAAGGCTGCGCCGAAGCGTTGAGCAATGAACGGGCAAGGATCGCTGTGACGGAAATCGACCCCATCTGCGCTCTGCAGGCTTGCATGGCAGGCTATCAGGTCGCTACCGTGGAAGATATGCTGCCCACCGCCGATCTGTTTGTCACCTGTACCGGAAATGTCCGTATCATCACCGCAGAACACATGTCAAAAATGAAAGATCAGGCGATCGTCTGCAATATCGGACATTTTGATGACGAGATCGATGTTGCCGGACTGAAGGCGTGGCCCGGCATCCGGATCACGGAGATCAAAGGCTCGGAATGTCCCGTCCATAAATTCACATTCCCCGACGGTCACAGCATTTATCTGCTGGCAGAAGGCAGACTCGTCAACCTCGGATGCGCTACCGGACATCCCAATTTCGTGATGAGCTGCTCCTTCGCCAATCAGACGCTCGCCCAGATCGAACTGGCGTCAAAAGATCATGCCATCGGCGTTACACGCCTCTCCAAACAGCTGGACGAAGAAGTGGCACGACTCCATCTGGAAAAACTGGGCGCACATCTCTCCACCCTCTCCGGTGAACAGGCAGATTACATCGGCGTCCCCGTGGACGGTCCCTACAAGAGCGAATATTACCGCTATTGATGACCGGCGCGGCACCGGAACAAAAAAAACGCAGTTCAAGCCACCGTACGGCTTGAACTCCATTTTTTTTGCTCCGTTACGATCCGGGGCTGCCCGGATCGTATGGCGGCGGACGCTGTCCGCCCCCGTGCCGCGCCTGCCGATCAGAGGACGCCCATAAGGCGTTCCCATTCATCTGCCATGAGGCGGTGTCCTGCGGGAGTGGGGTGGATATCGTCGCCAATCCAGTAGGTTGACGGCGCATTTTTCATAGCGTTGTCGAACAGCTCCTGACCGGGCATATAGACGGCATTGAATTCAGCTGCCAGTTTGCGTGTGATCTCTGCCCGTGCAGCCACTTCAGCCATCACATTTTCCGGCTGCTGATTTTTTCCTGTGAAAGAGCCGATGAGGATCAACCGGATGCCGGGCAGAGTATCGACGGTCCATTGCAGTATTTCCCGGTAGATCCGTTCAAATCTTTCCTGTTCCACGCCGTTCCGGTGATGTGTTTCGTGTATGACATCATTGACGCCGATGAGGATGCTGAGGATATCGGGTTTCAAGTTCAGGCAATCGCATTTCCAGCGGGCGTAAAGATCTACGATCCTGTTCCCGCTGATGCCGCGGTTGATGATTTCGTATTCGCCCGGATATTTGCAGCCGAGGTCGGCGGCGATCATTCCGGCGTAACCGGGACCGGCTCCCTGACAATTGAATCCGGCTCCGCCGCAGGTCATACGCCCGCAGTCTGTGATTGAATCGCCCTGAAAGAGAATTTTTTTCATTTTGCTGTTCCTTGTGATATTCCGTTTCGGAGAATATAGTCCGCGCGGGTTGTATTTCAAGGTAAAAAAATGATTTTTTGTTGCAAAAAGAGTTTCAGCGTGATATGTTATATCGTTTTCAGAAAAAGACAGACAGGAGTTTTGATCAGATGGCAAAAAAAACGAATGAGCCGGAACTGACCTTTGAAGATGCTTTGAGCCGGTTGGAAGTTCTTGCGGAAGAATTGGAAAACGGCGGTTTTACGCTGGAAGAAATGGAACAGCGTGCGAAAGAGGCGGCGAAACTTTCCGCGTTCTGTCAGAAGCAGATCGAAAATTTTGACACGGTGATCAAGCAGCTGGCGAAGGACAGCGGTTCTGTTCAGGAGTGGACGGATCTGGATGTGCCGGAAGAAACATCTGCAGAAGCTGACGATTCATTCCGGCTTCAGAATTGAGTCCGATCAATCGATGGGCGGAATGATTCCGCCGTTTGCCTGTTGGATCTTTGCGGCAAGTTCCGAGAGACCGCTGGCGAGAACTTCACGCTGAACAATAATATTTTTCGGTACCTGCAGACAGGTCAGAGCGAAACTCCACAGATAGAGAACGCCGTTGTTGATCAGCAGATCTGCAGCTTCCTGGGCGTTGTTTTCCGGCACGCAGAGAATGCCGAGTCGGGCAGGATTCTCCCGGTTGTACGCAGGAAAATCTTTGATGTCCCGGATCAAATGTCCGTGAATGACTTTCCCGATCTTATCCGGAGACGAATCAAAGACGCTGACAATGGTCAGACCGCTCATATTGAAGTCTCTTGTTTTTCCCATCAGTGCTGATGCAAGACTGCCGGCGCCGATGATCGTGGCTGTCATACGGGTACTCCAGCCGATGAGTCTTTTGATGGCGTCGATCAGTTCCGTGATCACATACCCGTATCTGCGGTGTCCTGCGAGTCCGGTCAATGCAATATCTTTCCGGACAACGATCAGTTCCAGATTGATATACTGCGCCAGTTCCGTGCAGGATACATAAGTTTTTCCTTCAGCCTGCATCGCAAAAAGCTTGAATAAATAAATCGGCATACGCCGGATTGAGGGTGTACGCGGTACTTTCAAACGTGACATTACTTTCTCACCTGTTCTTTGTATGTTGCTCTCTTTTGTATTGTAACCAGTATAAATTAATCATAATCAGCCTTTTTCAGCGAAAAAAGCAGAAAAGCCTTCCGGTTTGAAACAGATTATGATTCCTGCGATACTTGTTCCTTCCTGTTCACTACCAGTACACATTCCCCTTTCCAGATGCGTCCGGCAGTTTGTTTCAGGATATCCGCGACAGCGCCCCGCAATACTTCTTCATGTATTTTGGTCGCTTCACGGATCAGGGCTATTTTTGTATCACCGCCCATTATGGCGGCAATTTCATTCATCAATTTTTCGATTCTGTACGGCGATTCAAAAATGACACAGGACCGTTCAGAATTTGCAATATTTTCCAGCGCTGCATTTCTTCTGCCGCTTTTGACGGGGAGAAATCCGCAGAATGTAAACTGATCGGATGGCAGGGCACTTGCCGCAACAGAAAAAGTCAGGGCGGAAACACCCGGCACGATCACCGGTTCGATCCCCGCTTCCACAGCACTGCGCATCAGCAGAAAACCGGGATCGGCAATACAAGGCATTCCGGCATCGCTGACAAGGACAACGTTTTCGCCGTTCAGTACGCGATCCAGCAATTCCGGCGTTTTGCCGTGTTCGTTGAAAATATGATACGGCGTCAGCGGTTTTCTGATATTGAAATGATCCAGCAGAATACGGGTCCTGCGGGTATCTTCGGCGTAAATAACGTCTGCGTTCCTGATGGTCCGCAACGCCCTGATGGTCATATCCTCAAGATTGCCGATGGGGGTTGCTACGAGGGATAGGGAGCCGGACATGGTTCTTGCTGAAATCAGTCCTTCCCGTTGAAGTAGTCTGTTTTTGCCTGTTCAAGAAGCAGACCCACCTGATCCAGATCGATGGGCGTGAAGCCTTTTTCTTCCAGGAAAGCGCAGAACTCCAACCAGTCACGATGATTCCATTCACCGCAATGTTCCCGGACAAAATCCATAGGCAGTGCAGTCGTGGCGAGTCGTGTCAAATTCTTTTCAGCATTTGTTGGCATATCGTTACCGTTCCTGTTTTTTTTGATGTTCCCGAACTTTTGGAGTCCTATAATATACAACACTTTCCCAATATTGCAAGAGCAGATAATACCTTTTTTATCTTTTTCCGCCGATGAAAAAAATTTATCTTTTTTTGTGCGGCTCCTTGAAAAAAGTACAAAGCAATGTAATTTAAGAAGAATTATCAAAATAAACCGATCCCGGAGTGAAAATGAAACTGAGCAATACGGTACAACGCAGAGTGATCATGGACGAATTACGCGCCTTGAAAACCCATCCGACAGCCGATGAGCTGTACCGGATCGTCCGTATCCGTCTGCCGAAGATCAGCCTTGGAACGGTGTACCGGAATTTATCCATTCTTGCGGAATCAGGAATGATCCGCCGTCTGGATTCCGCCGGTCGCCAGACCCGGTTCGATGCCGATATTTCACCCCATTATCACCTGTGCTGCGATGTCTGCGGCGCAGTGGAAGACCTTTCCAGTGAGCGTTTCCGCAACATTGCCGATGCAGTTGCGCCTCATCTGACGGGGCGGATCCGGAATTGGAATATTGATTTTTCAGGTCTTTGCCGCTCCTGTGAAAAACGGATACCGGAGAACGATGTCTAACACCGGAAGAACGGTGTAACGGAAACCGTTGAACACAAAACTGCCTGAAGAACAAGGAGGTAAAGTATGGAAAAATGCAGAAAGAAACAGACAAAACTCTGGAAGTGCGGTGATTGCGGCGTTGTGCTGGAAGAGATCAGCGATTGCGCAAAGGGTCCGGTTTGTGTGCCCCATTGCTGCGGCGTACCGATGACCGTCTGTCTGGAAAAGACCCGTGACGGAGCTGCGGAAAAACATGTGCCGGTCTTCACCCGTACCGCTGACGGCTGCAAAGTCAGCGTCGGTGCTGTGCCGCATCCCATGACGGAAGAACATCACATCGAATGGGTGGAGATCATTACGCCCGATGGTTTTGTCTGCCGGAAATATCTTAAAAATAACGAATCGCCTGAAGCATTTTTTGCATGCCGGATCCAACCCGGCTCCGTAATGCGTGAATATTGCAATCTTCACGGACTCTGGAGTGCAGAAATCGTGTGACAGGTGTTGAAAAAACACAACTTGACAGGAAGAAAGATGAAAGCAGTAAAGATCACAGAAAATGTCTGGTGGGTCGGAGCGATCGACTGGGGACTGAAGGAATTTCACGGGTACACCACGCACCGTGGAACAACATACAACGCCTATCTGGTGATGGCGGATAAGATCACCCTGATCGATACGGTCAAAGCACCGTTCAAACAGGAAATGTATTCCCGTATCAAGTCTGTGATCGGCGACATCACTAAAATCGACATCATCGTGTCGGATCATGCGGAAATGGACCACTCCGGCGCGCTGCCTGAAGTCATGGAAGAAGTCAAGCCGGAAGCCGTTTACGCATCCACGCTCGGCGTCAAAGCCCTCGATGCCCATTTCGGGATCGGCAGCAAACTGACCGCAGTCAAGACGGGCGATGCCATCAGCCTCGGCAATATGAATCTGCAGTTCGTGGAAACACGGATGCTTCACTGGCCGGACAGCATGTTCGCTTATCTCCCGGAAGAAAAAGTTCTGTTCTCCCAGGACGGCTTCGGAATGCATTTCGCCACCGAAAAACTCTGGGCGGAAGATAATTACTGGCCCGATATGGAACGGGAAATGGCAAAATATTATGCCAATATCCTGCTGCCTTATGCGCCGCAGGCGATCAAACTGCTGGAAGTTTTTCCCACACTCGGTTTGGATGTGGCTGTTATCGCGCCGGATCACGGTCCCTGCTGGCACGGCGATCTGCTCCTCAAACCGCTGGAACTTTATGCGAAATGGGCGGCTCAGGTTCCGACAAAGAAAGCGGTCGTCTTCTTCGATACCATGTGGCACAGCACGGAAAAAATGGCAATGGAGATCGCAGACGGTATCCGTGCCACCGGTGCAGATGTCCGCGTGATGCCGCTGGAAGCATACAACCGCAGCGATGTGGCGGCGGAGATCCTGGATGCCGGCGCTCTGGTCGTCGGTTCACCGACCATCAACAACGAAATGTATCCCCGTACGGCGGATGTTCTCACATACATTAAAGGACTGCGTCCCCAGAACAAGATCGGTGCCGCCTTCGGTTCCTTCGGCTGGAGCGGCGAGTCTGTGGCAAAGATCAATGAATATCTGGAAGCCATGAAAGTGGAACTCATCCACCCCGGTCTCAAAATCAAATACATTCCCACGGAAGAAGCTCTGGTTCAGTGCTTTGAACTGGGAAAACTGGTCGGGGAAAAACTGCTGGAACGGACAGTGTCAAAGTAAAAATGAAACCTCATCAGGCAATCGTCAAAACATAAAACATCAACAAGGAGACACACTATGGACAAGTATGTTTGCACAGTTTGCGGTTACGTCTATGATCCCGAAGTCGGTGATCCCGACAGCGGTATCGCACCCGGCACCAAGTGGGAAGATGTTCCCGCTGATTGGGTTTGCCCCGCTTGCGGCGTGACCAAGGAAGAATTTGAAAAGCAGTAAGCACAAATCTTCCGGCTGCAGATACTGAACTCAGCGTCGGCAGCCTGATACTGCGATCCGCACAGATGTTTGCGCGTCAGACATCTGTGCTTTTTTTGTGCAGTAAAACGGGTGACTCAATCTTTTCCGGCAAGAAGTTTCCGCAGATGCGGCAGGAGAAATTCCGCTTGAAGCTGGAAGCCCAGATCCGTGGCATGGACACCGTCAACTGTCGCTTCCGGACCGTATTTTCCGAGTTGTTTCCTGCCGTCGATGGACCAGATATATCTGTCACCGTTTTTGCGGAGTTTTTCAATCAGTTTACGCTGTCCGTTGCTGTTGCCGTTGCGATAACTTTCTTCTGCCACACAGCGGATGGAATAATGATAACAGGAAAGGACAACGATCGGGGTCACCGGGTGGGCTTCACGCAGGATCCGGATGAATTCCGGCAGACGCTCATTGTAATCTTTCCACGCGTTCGCCTCAAAATCCAGAAGAAACATTACCGGATCAAGTTCTGCAAGCACATGCGCCACTTCCGGTTCACCACGCCCGGCGCCGGAAAAACCGAAATTGCAGAAATGCCGTTTCAGTTTCCGCGAAAGGATGTTGGTCGATGCCATGCCCGGCCGGGAAGCGCATCCGCCCTGCGTGATGGATGTCCCGTACACCGCCACATATTTTTTCAACGGTTCGGGCGACAAAACTGTTGCATCTTTTTCCACGCCGATCTGAAGAAGATCCACGCCGTTGTACAGCGGAAAATTGATCGTGATCGACTGAAGTTTTTTCTCTGTCTGCTGGAACAACTGGTATTCGTATTCCTGATCGGACGAACGGGTCGTCTGGAAATAAATCTCTCTGCCCGGCTCGCCGACATAAAGATCGAAGCCGTTACTGCCTGTGCGGGGCATGTGGTCCATGATCTCGTTATATCTCAGTTTGACACGGATGATAACCTTGCCGGAATCTGTTTTGAACCGGACTTTTCCGCCGGATGTACACCATGCAAGCGATTCAACCCCTTCCGGCAGGGGATGGGACGGATGAACCGGAAGACGCCGGAACACATGATCCGTATCGAACCACGGAAAACCGCTCAATTCCAGAGGCGATTCCCATGGATCGAACCAGATCAGTCCTGCCTTGTCCGCTTTTTTTCTGCAGGATGAAACCGTTTTTTTCTGATTTTTTGCGCTCATAAGATCATTTCCTTATTTTATCCGCACACACAGTGTGTGCCATATAGTTCCTTCTCCCAACGCTGCGGTTACTCAATGGCACGATGATATTGTCAAAGTTTTATCTCCATTCTCCGTTTTTGCAACACGTTGCAAAAACTAACGGCAGAAAACGCGGCACGCAGTGCAAGTTTTCTGCTCGCGTCAAGGGCTTGCCCTTGCTGCGGTCCAGCGGCAGTCCGCTGGTCGCACGGAGTGCGAAACCCATACGCATTTCCCCATATAAAAAACGCCGGAGGGGACCCGGCGTTTTGTGTTTTGCCTGTTTGGCAAAGGGAGAGGCTTATTCGTCTTCGTCCTTATTTTCTGCTGCGAACTTGGCAATGATGTCGGCCTGAATGTTGGGCGGAACGGTTTCATAGCGGGCGAATTCCACTTCGTGAGAACCTTTGCCTTGCGTCAGGGAGCGCAGTTCGGTGGCGTACTTGAGGATTTCCGCGCGCGGAACTTCTGCATCGAGAACAGAAAGTCCTTCTTCCGAACCCATGCCGAGAATCCTGCCGCGTTTGTGATTCAGGTTGCCTGTCACATCGCCGGTGTAGCTTTCGGGAACGACAACACGGACATGCATAACCGGTTCCATCAGAACGGGTTTTGCTTTGATGACGGCATCTTTGAAGGCGCGGCGGGTCGCGATCTTGAATGCCATTTCAGAGGAGTCCACATCGTGATATTTGCCATCGAACACGGTAACTTTGAGTTTTTCCACCACGCATCCGGCAAGGGGACCGCGTGCCATGGCTTCCTGAACGCCTTTTTCGACGGCAGGGATATAGTTCTTCGGAATGGCACCGCCGACGATGGCGTTGATGAATTCAAATTCTTCCGCAGGTTCGATCCGCAGATGGACCTCTGCAAACTGACCGTGACCGCCGGACTGCTTTTTGTGGCGGTATCCGGCTTCGCCCATACCGTTGATGGTTTCGCGGTACGGGATCTTCGGCAGATCAAGAGCCACATCGATCTTTGCCAATGCTTTCAGATTGCGGACGCAGTTCATCAGATGCTGTTCGCCCATGCCCTGAAGCAGAGTTTCATGGGTTTCTTCGCAACGGGTGATATGGAGCGTCGGGTCACATTCTGCAAGACGCTGGATGCCCTGAACGATTTTGTCTTCATCGCCGCTCTTGACAGCACGGATGGCAAAGGAGATCACCGGATTCGGATAGGTCTGACGGCTCATGGCATGATTGTTGGTGAGAGAATCGCCCAGAGTATCGCCGGTTTTCGTGTTTTTCAGTTTTGCGATCCCGCAGATACAGCCGGGGCAGACCTGATCCACGGGCGTCTGGGTCTTGCCGTTCAGCAGCACAAGCTGACCGAGACGTTCTTTGGAACCGGTGTTCAGATTCATAATATCTTTGTTGGAAGAAATGTTGCCCGTCAGCACGCGGAAATATGCCATCTGCCCGATGAAGGGGTCAATCGCACTCTTGAACACAAATGCGGCGGCGTCGCCATCCACTTTCGGTTCCACAACCGTTCCGTCGGCGGCGGGACGGATGCGTTCCAGCGGATTGGGCATAAGATAGACAAGCCCGTTCATCATTTCCGTTACGCCGATGTCTTTTGCAGCACTGGTGGCGAATACCGGGACCAGATTGCCGGCAAAGATGGCATTGTGCAGACCTTTGGAAATTTCTTCTTCAGACAGCGTTTCGCCGCCGAGGTAGCGTTCCATCAGTTCTTCATTGGATTCAGCTACGGTATCCAGAAGCTGTTCTTTGTATTTCGCAACGATGTCTTTCAGATCATCGGGAATTTCATTTTCGGGGGTGGTCAGAACACTGACAACACCGGAGAGACCGTCTTCTTTGCCGATGGGAAGCGTCATGGGAACACAAGTCGTCCTGCCATAGTTTTCCTGAAGCTGATCCAGAACGCGGAAGAAATCGGACATGGAACGGTCAAGGCGGTTGATTACAACCAGTTTCGGAATTTTGAATTCAGTGGCATATCTCCAGGCACGGATCGTACCGATTTCGATCCCGGCATCCCCATCCAGCACGATGGCGGCAAAACCACAGGAACGGAAGGCAGAAATGACTTCACCGACAAATTCGCCGTAACCCGGCGTATCCGTGAAAAAGAAATGATTGTCCTGCCATGCACAGTTCAAATAGGCTGAATAAATACTGGAGCGTTTTTCCTGTTCATCAGGCGTAAAGTCTGAAATACTCGTGTTGTTGTCCACAGAACCAAGACGGTCAACAGCACCGGCTTTGAAGAGCATAAGGTCACAAAGAGATGTTTTGCCACATCCATTGTGACCGGCTACAGCGAAGTTGCGGATCTTTCCGGGGTTCTCGATTTTCATAAAACTGCTCCTTTCGGGATAATATTTTCAGGCTTTCCCTCACCGGAAAAAGCCCAGGTTCAGGAAACAATTCCAAAAATATCTGCGCCCGAATCTGAAGCGGTCCAGAAAAGCGCAACCGGTTGTTTCTGTTATGGTCAGTTTTTGTTGATCTGCCACAACAAAAGCAACAGATCACGTTCTCCCGAAGATCATATTCAAATCCTTTCGCCGATAAATCCTGTCATTGTCTCAGTTTAAGCGAAACAGCCTCCGGATTTTTTCCTCATCGGTCCAATCCGGAACCGGTATCTGTGAGCAATCATAACACAGCAAAATGAAAATGTCAATGGTCAAAACGAAAAAAAACAAAAAATTTTTCAGCAAGTTGAAATGCGGCAGGCGCGGCACGGCGGCGGACAGCGTCCGCCGCCATACGATCCGGGCGCCCCGGATCGTATCGGAGCAAAAAAAATGCAGTTCAAGCCGTACGGTGGCTTGAACTGCATTTTTTTTGTTCCGGTGCCGCGCCCCGACTTGAGCGTGGGACCGGGTGTTTTTTATTTCATGCCGGTGATACCCCGGAGCCAGACAGCGGCGAGGCTGGGCCATTCCGCGATAGGTTGACCGGTCCGGAGCAGACCGTATCCGTGTCCGCCGGTAGCGTAGCAGTGCATTTCAGCGGGCGCGCCTGCTTTTTTCATTTCCCAATACCAGGCGAGCGCGTTTTCCACTTTGATCCCGTCGTTTTCTGCCTGAATGATGAATGTGGGAGGTGTCTGTGCGGTGATTTTAAATTCGGGTGCAAGATTCAGTTGATCGTCTTTGATCAGGTATGCGGGATAGATGAGCAGGGAGAAATCGGGGCGGAAGGGAATGGAATCGATTTCCTCATTCTGCGGCGGATAGGGGATATCTCCGGCGGGCGCGGTAACGGATGCGGTCAGATGTCCGCCGGCGGAGAAGCCCATAATGCCGAGCTGATCGGCTCTGATGTTGAATTTTTCTGCATTTGCGCGGATATAGCGGATGGCGCGTGCGGCGTCGGCGTGAGCGGCGGGGCGGTTATCGGGCACTCTGTATTTCAGCAGGAATGCGGAGAAACCGATGGTGTTCAGCCAGGAGCAGATATCGATCCCTTCATGATTCCATGCGAGGATGCCGTAACCGCCGCCCGGGCAGACAACAACTGCGGGGTGGGGCCCTTTTCCGCTGACGGGATAATATGTGATCGTCGGGACGGTCACATCTGTTTTCCGGTCGATGCCGTCTTTGGGTTCGTCCAGATAGTGTTCGATTTTTTCAGCGTCGTTTTCCTGTGTGAAAGGGACAACTGCATTTTCCCAGATGGGGATCTCTTCGTAGTGGTTCATTGTATTTTTTCCTTGTACTTCAAAGGTTGGTGGGCAGATCAATAAATTCAGTTTCCAGATCGAACTGTTCCCGGACGGCGTTCATCACGGCGATAACGCCCGGTGTTTCGCTGCGGTAATGACCCAGTGCGAGAACGGGTACACCGGCTTCGTTTGCGGGATGCCACACTTCGTGGGTGAATTCACCGGTGATGAGGGCGTCTACATTGGCGTTGTTGATCTCATCGAAAAGATCCGGCCACGCACCGCCGCCGGAAATGATCCCGATCTTTTTCACTTTGCGGGAGAAATCGCCCAGCCCCCGGAATTCGCCTTCGGAGGGCAGGGCTTCATGAAAGATCTCCGCCAGTTTTTTCATAGTGACGGCTTTGGGCAGAGTGCCGCAGACACCGATCCGGCTGCCGTGATATTCACCGAAAGGCGTCAGAGATTCCAGCTCTGCCATTTGTGCGAGAAGGGCGTTATGCCCCAGCATTTCATTTGCATCCAGCGGAAGATGTGCGGCATACAGGCTGATATTATCTTTTGCCAGGATCTTGATCCGTTCTGCGCAGCCGCCGGTGATCCGGCGCAATCCGCTGCCCCAGCTGATCCCGTGATGGACAAAGAGAAAATCCGCTTCGAGATCGGCGGCGATGGTCATGGCTGCTTCCGAGGCATCTACGGCAAAAACGGCTTTCCGGACCTGATTGTTTCCCTGAAACTGCAATCCGTTATTGGACGGATCATGGGGGAAACGATCCAGTTCAAGCAGTTCATCAAGATAAGTTGTGAGTTCTTTCAGTGCGGGCATGGCGTTGCTCCTTTTGTTACCGTTTTTTTCTGTGCTGATATAAAGTAATCCCTTTCCGGATTTTTTAAAGCGCAAAGTGTGAGATTCTCAAAGAAAAGATCACTGATGTTTTTTTATGCCCATCACCTTGAAAAGTGAAAAACAGGTGATAATTTACAGTGTACAAAGTCACTGCAATCACATGGACGCGGAAGGAAAATTTTGTTATGCAGAAATTATCTCTGATCATTTTACTGTTGCTGACAGCGGGCTTGTCCTGTATGGCGGCAGAGGATTGGTTTACCGGTTTTCAGGAGGAAATGACCGGCTTGCAAGCCATTTACATCAAGGGGATCCAGATGGATGAAAAACGGGAGGAAATGATCAAGCGCGAACGGGCGGAACGGCGCCGCGAACGGGATAATGACGACGACGATGATGACGATGATGATGACGATGATAACGACAGAGACCGTGAACGCCGGAAGCAGTTCAACCGGGAAAAACGGCAGATGAACAAAGATCTCGACAACACCGCAAAAGAACTTTTTGCCAAGTTCGATCTCTTTGCGGAACTTTCCGGACAGCTTCAGAAAAAACTGAATAAAGCCGGTATCGGAAAGGCGTATCATTTCGGGGAATACGGTGAAGCCACCGCCAAAGCATTCAAAGAACGGAAGTTCGACAGCGATTTTTCGTCGGAAGATTTCCGCGTTTCACGGGTGCTGCATCCCCTGACCATGTTCCGCCTGATCCAGTACGAACTGAATTGCCTGATCGCCTGTCAGGTGGACCCGGATGCCCCCGTTCCCGATCAGTATCTGAAATACCGCACCTTCCTCCATTTCTACAACGCGCTCTGTCTCTACCGGGCGATGACCAAAGATTTTACGGTCGCCGAAGATGACTATACGAACCGTACGATCATCAAGCAGCTCGCAGAAGAACTGCAGAATACCGGTTCAGCTCTGGAAAAAATCGTCCGGAAAAACAATACCGCGTTTGCCGAAGTGCTGCGGATGAAACAGTTCCTCGACGATCTGGATAAACATACCCGGATTTTTGTGTTCCAGCAGAAAAGTATGATCGATAACTTTGTCGGGAAGGACGGCTCCTTCAAAGGTTCGCCAAAACTGTCACCGGCACATCAGGAACTCGTCACCCGGCTGGAACGCACCGTGAAAACCTATTTTGATCCTGTTGGTCTGGAACTCCGGGGCGGCGAAAAGATCACTGTCGATTTCTCCCGGAAAAATATCAAGGTGCCCAAAAAGATCAAAAAGCCGCGCCGCCGTGGAAATGCACGCAGAAAAAAAGATGCCGATGCGCTGACAGCACAATGTCAGTACACCGCGTTCTTTGCAGAGGAATTTACTTCCGATCCCCGGACCGGAACACAAACGGCGGAAACATCGCCGGAAACGGATGAGAAGGCTGAACCCGCAGAAAATGAACAGTCCGCCGCCGCCGGTGATGAAACGGATGAGACCGGGTCCCCGTCTGCCACCGTTTCCAACGCGGAACACAAGAAATTTATGGATGAGGTCGAAGCGTTCCGCAGGGATCACGTCGGCACCGCCAATCTCCTTGCCAATGGCTTGAATACCGGCAAAGTTCCGCTGCTGCTCCAGACCATGACGCCGGAGATCCAGTCGGAATTTCAATCCACTGCCGCCAAAAAGATGGATAACGGGATCCCGGAAACACGCGCCTTTGCAGAAGCGTTCCTTTCTGTGAAAATGCAGGAACGCAAAATAAAGTACCGCCCCACTGAAGCACATGTTGAAAAAGTCCGTGCCATGATGGAACAGCACAACAGCGGCGGTTCTGCGTCTGCGCCCGCACCTGCGGCGGCAAAAACCGCACCTGCGGCGGCAAAAAACGCACCTGCGGCGGCAAAACCTGCACCCGCAGCCGATGGCGGCGAATGGGAATAAATGATCGTGCCGCAATCTGTGGAAATGACGGAACTCCGGCTCGGTTCCTGTCGGGTTTATGAGGTGGAGGATCATCATCATGTCCTGCTGCCCTGGGCAAAAGAACGCGCCCGTCTGGGCGTTCCGCTTCACATCCTGACGCTGGATCATCATACGGATACCCTTCCGGCATTCACGCATTACAACGAAAATCACGATCAACCTCATGCTGTTGAAGGACTTACGCCGGAAGAGGCGATCCCCGATATGCGCCACGATGAACATTTTGATTTTGCGGTCCGGACGGGGTTGATCTGTTCTGCAGCCATCTTTTCCCACGTGAATTTTTCCATCGGCGTCAACCCGGCAGTCACCATTGTCCATGATCCTCCGGCAGAAGACAGGCTGGAAGAATATTATGCACAAGTTCTTGAAACTGAATTTTTAAGAAAAAATCTTCTGCGTGCGCCTTTGCCGTCGGGAGTGCCGTATATCCTTGATGTCGATCTGGATTGTTTCAAGGGGGCGGCGTCAGTTCAGCCCGAAGATCCCGGTCTGTTTCTGGAACTTGCACGGAATGCGGTTGCCGTGACCGTTTCCAGGGAACGGGACTGGGTCCGGCTGTTGAATCTGGATTACGGCAGACTGGAATATCCGTTTTTTCTGGAGCGGCTCTACGCGCTTCTCCGACAGGCGGGCGGGGATTGAAATTTTTCCGGTCTGTGCTATATTATCCGTCACTGAAGTTTGAATGGATCATTTACAATGAACGAATGGATTGAAATCATATTGATCGGCATCAGCCTTGCCATGGATGCTCTGGCAGTATCGGTGGCATTGGCGGCTGCGGAACGGAAAGAATTCGGCTGGGGCAAAATCCTGCTGACTGCCGGTGCGTTCGGGCTGTTTCAGGCGTTGATGCCCCTTGCCGGGTGGTTTGGCGGATGCCTTGCAGGAGCGATTTTTCAGGCGTTCGGCAAATATATTGCGGCGGCTCTGCTCGCATTCATCGGCGGAAAAATGATCGTTGACAGCCGGAACGGGGAGAATGTGCTGTTTTCTTACCGGATGCTGATCGTACTTGCTTTCGCCACAAGCATTGACGCGCTGCTTGTCGGTGTTTCTTTTGCCTGTCTGCAACAGCCGTATGTCGGGCTGTCCGTGCTGCTGATCGGGATCATTACAACGCTGATTTCGGCGGCAGGATGTTTTGTCGGACGGATCTTCGGCAGTATTTTTGACGGAAAATGTGAAATTGCAGGCGGTGTTGTCCTGATCGGGATCGGGATCAAAGTCCTGCTGTTCAACTGAGAAACAGTTTGACCGGCAGATGTCTGTCAAACATTTCCGCCGCGCGGTCCCGTTCTTCCGGAGAAGTGAAAAGCCCGAACATCGTCGGACCGCTCCCGCTCATCAGGACGCCGCAGGCTCCCAGCCGCTCAAATTCCTGCCGGATCATGGCAAGACAGGGAAACTTTTTTTCAACTGCCGGAGCAAGATCATTCCGCAGCAGTGCCCCTGCCAAAGCAAGATCACCCGTTCGCAATGCCGTGATCAGATCTGCCGCCCCTGACGACTGCTGTGAGATTTTTTCCAGATGCTGATACGCCCATTTTGCGGAAACCGGAAACTGCGGAGCCGCCAGCAGCAGCGGCAGCCGCGCCGGAAGATGATCGACAGGGACAAGTTTTTCCCCGATCCCCGTGGCAAGGGCAGGGCGCGGATCCAGAAAATACGGCACATCCGCCCCCAGTGTCAGGGCGATCTCTGCAAGAATGTCATCTGTCAGCGGAAGTTCTTTCTGCATCTGACGCAGGACCGCCGCCGCATCGGAGGAACCTCCGCCCAGTCCTGCGGCAATGGGAATATTTTTCTGCAGGGAAATGTGCCAACCGTCTGCCGGGATCTCAAGATGGTGACAAACGGCGCGTACCGCCCGGACGCAGAGATTGCTGTCGTTGCAGGGCAGGGCGGCATTTCCGGCAGACATGGTGATCCCGCTCTGTCCGTCGTGCCGGGTCAGTGTCACATCATCGTACAGACCGTGAAGCGGATAAAACAGGGTTTCCAGTTCGTGATAGCCGTCCGGGCGTCTGCCGGTGACCTGCAGATAAAGATTGATCTTGGCAGGGGTGTGCGACATCGGAAAACAGGATCGCGCTTACTGTTTGAATTTGTAAACGTCGTACTTGTTGTTGTACGCCTTGATCTCATCGCAGATCGCCACGGCAAGTTCAAGGGCGCGGAGCCCCTGCCAGCCGGGAACACGGGGTTCCACCAGTTTGCCGGTCTCTTTTGTGGCGATCACGGCAGACACGAAATCGTCGATCTCGTCCGCCAGTGCATTGGTATCGTCCAGATTCAGAGATTTTTTGCCGACGCCGAGAAAACCTTTCCGGAGAATGGTGCCGGTCTTTGTGGCATAATCCATGGATGTGTAGGAATCGGTCTGGAATACACGGAATTTCCGCATGGGTTCTGCACTGACCCGGCTGGCGGTGATGTTGGCAACTGCGCCGTTTTTGAATTTCAGACGCACATTCGCAATGTCTTCCGTGTTGCTGAGAATGGGAACGCCCACGGCATCGAACCGTTCCACTTCTTCCCCGACCATGGTCAGAACAAGGTCAAGATCGTGGATCATCAGGTCCAGCACCACGCTCACTTCCGTGCCGCGGCGTGGCAGACCCGGGCGGGGCGGCGGATATTTTGCCAGACGGTGCGCTTCAATGAAAAGGGTCTTCGTCTGATGTCTTTCCAGATAATCCATGGCAGGATTGAACCGTTCCACATGACCGACGCCGAACACGATGCCTTTTTCTTTTGCGGCAGCCACCATTTCCCGGGCAGCAGGAACATCGGAGGCAATGGGTTTTTCAATGAGGATGTGTTTGCCCTTTGCGATCAGCGGCATGGCGGATTCATAGTGCATGGTGGCGGGAACAGCAATGGTGAGGGCATCGCAGCGGTCGGCAAGTTCATCCACCGTTGCGAAGGTGCGTGTGCCGAATTCCTTTGCCACTTTTTCCGCGGCGGCGGGAACGGCATCATAAACGCCCACCAGTTCGACTTTTTTGTTTTCGCTGTAAAGTTTTGTGTGGAAACGACCAAGCACTCCGGTGCCGATCACGCCGACTTTCAGTTTTTCACTCATCTCATCCATCCGTTTCTGCGTGAGGTATCAAATTTCAGTTTTCTCTATAAGATACCCCGTTTTGACCGGATTTCAACAATCTTTCAAAAAACCTTGAAAAAAACTTTGATAAACGGAAAAAACAGGCTATGTTATTATGATCACGACACACAAACAACGACAGGATGAAACAGACTATGGCAGAGCTTCTTTATAAACGGGTCCTCCTCAAGATCAGCGGCGAATCATTGAAAGGCAAACAGGAACACGGATATGATCAGGAGGCGGTGCGCTCTGTTGTGGCACGGATCGAAGAAGCACGGAAAATGGGCGTGGAAATCGCGCTTGTCGTGGGCGCCGGCAACATCTGGCGCGGACTCGCCGGTGCGGGCGGCGGTATGGACCGCGTCACTGCCGATCACATGGGGATGCTCGCAACCACGATGAACGCCCTGTGTCTGAAAGATGCGTTCGCCGCCATCGGTGTACGGGCAAATGTTCACTGCTCTGTCGATATGCAGCCTTTCGCAAAGAAATTTGATCTTGATGCAGCCGATCAGCAGTTGAAAAACGGCGAACTGGTGATTTTTGCCGGCGGGACAGGTTCCCCCTTCTTTACTACGGATACCACTGCCGCTCTCCGCGCGCTGGAAACAAAATGCGGCGCTGTGATGAAAGCGACAAAAGTCAACGGGATCTATACCGCTGATCCCATGAAAGTGCCCGATGCAAAGAAATTTGACCGCCTGACATTTGCCGAAGCCATCAGCGGCAGATTCAAAGTTATGGATTCCGCAGCATTTTCTCTCTGTTCCGATAACGATCTGGCGATCATTGTGTTCAATTTTGATGAGCCGGGCGCATTGGCAAAAGTCCTTGCCGGTGATTTCTCTGTGGGAACCGTAGTTTCCTGAAGTTTACGGAATTTTTCAAAAAAAGTTGATTCCTGCACTTTCAATCTGCAGTTTTTGTGGTAAATTGTAGGACTTTCCTTTTTCAGTCGGGGTATAGCGCAGTTGGTAGCGCGTCTGGTTTGGGACCAGAAAGTCGCCAGTTCGAATCTGGCTACCCCGACCATTTTTTTTGCCCTCGGCAAAAAACATGAAGCCGTCAGGCTTTGCTTCATGCACCGCAGGTGCGCTTCATATATTTTGATGCTTGACGAGCAAAGCTCGCAAGCACAAAAATGTGCTTCATACGGCGAAGCCGTGCTTCATAAAAGCCTGACGATGAAGCATTGTTTCGCTAAAGCTCCACAATATGAAGCAGCTCCCGTCTTCATTTCATTACGCCGTGGCAAGCCATTTCATTCCGCTATGAAGCACTTCGCTTACGCTCCGTATGACCTGTCATCCATAGCACTTCGTGCGACGGATGATGAGAAAATAAAAAAATGAGAGTTTATCCGTTTGCAATACAACGCTATCCGCACTATATTATGACCTGCAATCCATTCATTTATGACTGGATTTTTTTATGTCTTGATTTTACCCAATGAATGACAGGCGATTATTGAGGTTTCCGGGAAAATAAAAAATTATCTGCCACAGCCGTAACCATCGTACTGACTGATGGTTACAAAATAAAAACAAGCGATATAACAAATCTTTCAATATTGTCGGTTGAATAATTTGTAAAAAATGATTATTTTCGTTTTTCTCGGTTGTAATTTCATTTTCGTATGATATATTAGAGGTACTGTGCTATGGTGAGGTCTTGTCTTCATTTATAGTACAGGGCTATTTTGATAACCGTTATATTTCAACATGAGGAAGTAAAAAATCATGGATATCAAGAAAATTATTGACACTTACCTCAACATTATCAAAACCAAATATATCTGCTTTGGAGGAACCGCTACTCAAGAGGAGTTCATCCATTTCATCGCAGTTTGGATCGCCGGTGCGATCGCGCTGGCTGTCGTTGCGGTGATTCTCGGAATTATCGGACTTGGTGTTATCGGTTCAATTCTCTGTGCCGTGTGGAATCTGGCAAACCTGATCCCCGGACTCGGTACGCTGATCCGTTTCATCAATTCCCCCAAAGCCCGGTAATCCAAAAATAAAAACCGAACCGGCAGTAATTTTTCATTGCTGCCGGTTCGGCATAAACGATATTTCAACAAATCTGGCAAGGAGGCGTTTTATGAAACATAGAGTTAAATTTTTATCGATAGCATTGACAGGGTGCTTTCTTGCCGGATGTACCTGTTATAACACCCATGTCCCCGGAAGACATATTGATCACGGAGAAAATCCCGGTGGGATTGACAGATTTTTCTGCAATCTTGATTACATACTTTTTCCGCCGGAACAGGGATATATAGTTGCTCCGCCGCCAGAACCGGTAGTGGTGCAGCCGGTGGAGGTTCCTGAATATGACTATGGCTGGTGGCAGGGCGTTTGGGTACCCCGTTATCAGGACTGGTACTGGTATCACGGAACCTGGGTTTGGGGCGGCAGTGGTATGCGTCCGGTTCCGCCTGCGTGGGCACCTGATCCGAACCGTCCGGTTCCGCCGCCGGTTGTAGTACCTCCCGCTCCGGTTGTTGTCATTGATAATACTCCGCCTCCTGCTCCGGTTGTAGTACCTCCCGCTCCGGTTGTTGTCATTGATAATACTCCGCCTCCTGCACCGGTTGTTGTCATTGAAAACAGACCGACTCCGCCTCCTGCGGTGATTATCAATCATGGCAGACCACATCACCATGGAAAACCTGCTCCGTCCCATAGACCTGCTCCGTCCCATAGACCTGCACCGTCCCACAGACCCTCGAATGTGAGCAGACCCTCGAATGTGAGCAGACCTGCAGGAAATATTACCGTCAGTCGTCCTGCAAGCTCAAGTTCCAACCGTCCGAATCCGTCGGCAGTGTATTCGACCTCGTCAAGTCAGTCAAAAGGCAACACATCTGTGAGCAGACCTGCAGGAAATATTACGGTCAGCCGTCCGTCCACGTCGGTTTCCCGTCCTACGGGTCTTGGAACCAGACCGTCCACAAGCCGTCCGTCCACGTCGGTTTCCCGTCCTACGGGTCTTGGAACCAGACCGTCCACAAGCCGTCCGTCCACGTCGGTTTCCCGTCCTACGGGTCTTGGAACCAGACC
>JAZNPK010000004.1:0-5213 GCA_045589595.1 Victivallales bacterium | reverse complement strand
GATCCGCAGCTTCATACCCATAACGTGATCGTCAATGTAACGCAGGATTCTGACGGAACTTTCAAAGCACTGGATTCCACGCAGATGTATCAGGCAATCCGCTATGCGGGGAAGTCCTATCAGAATGCTCTGGCAAGGGAGTGTATCCGGCTGGGCTATGAGTTGGACATAAAGCGTTCCGATAAGGGTGAAATCACCGGATTTGAGATCAAAGGCATTGATGAAGAAATCCTCAAACGCTGCTCACGTCGCCGTCATCAGATAGATAAAGCTATTGAGGAGTTTGTGGCGAAAAAAGGCAGACAGCCAACGGCTGAAGAGATCAAAACAATGACTTTGCTGACCCGTAACCGCAAGATGTTGGAAAAGAGTGAAACAGAGGTTGAAGCATTCAAACGTTCTCTCTTAACGGCTCCGGAGCGGCAGCGACTTTATGTTCTTGCCGAAAATGCCCGGATCGTGGGAGACTTGCGTTTTATGGATGTTGAGGAACAAGATGCTGTTCAGCAGATCAGCAAAGTAGCGGCACAACTTTTTGAACGGCAGAGTGTTTTGAAACTGGATGCTCTGTTGGCAGAAGTTCAGAATCAGCACTTGGGCGAAACAGATTTGGAAGTTTTGCAAACAGCCTTGCAGAGTGTTCCCGGTCTGGTGAACTTGAAAAGTCCTGCGGGTAATCCCTATTTTACGACCGAAGAAAATCTCCAACGGGAAAACTATGCCATTGAAACGGTCAATAACACCAAAGGTCTGCTGCCGGATCTGACCAGTTCGTACCGTCCATTTTCGGAAGTTGAAGATACTTACGATCACTCTGCCCAGATCAAGGTCATCAATGATATTCTAGAAAGCAAAGATCCTTTTATGGTTTTCCGCGGTGTTGCCGGAGCCGGAAAAACTTCCACTTTGCAGGAACTTTGCAAGTGCTTGAAAAAAGGCGGAGTACAGAATATCTATGTGGTTGCCCCTACCAATTCGGCGGTAGATGTTCTGCGGAGCGAAAACTTTGAATCCGCCCAGACGGTAGCTATGTTTCTGCAGAATAAGGATAAACTGCCGCCGCAAGGATCATATCTTATTATAGATGAATCCGGACTCAACTCTTTGCGGCAGGGTACGGAAATGATGAAACTTGCAATGGAGAATAATTACCGCGTGCTGTTTGTGGGGGATGAACGGCAGCACAGTTCGGTGGAAGCCGGTGATTTCTTCCGTTTGCTGGAAAACCATTCTATGATAAAGAAAACGATGCTGGCGGAAATCCACCGTCAGCAACAGCAGGAATACCGGCGCGGTATTGAGTATATCGCCACAGGTTCCAGCAAAGAAGGGTTTGAACATCTTGATGCACATGGATTTATTCACGAAGATCAGGCAGATTATCTGGAACGGGCGGCAGAAGATTTTGTCCGGTTGACCGATAACGGCAAACGGTCACTGGATTGTATTGCGGTATCTCCGACACACAGGGAGTGCGATATTCTGACCGGTATGATCCGGGAGAGGATGAAGTCTACCGGTTGCATCAAAGGCGACGAAAATAATCTTGTAGAATCATTTCATTCTTGGGGATGGACTAAACCGCAGTTGGGTGATGTCAGTAATTATCAGGTCGGAAGCAAGATTTTTTTCAATACCAGAATCAAGGGAATTGCTTCTGCCGGAGAAATGGCAACTGTAGAAAAAATTGAAGACGGCAAACTTATTTTGAGTAATGGAGTAACGGTTTCACCACAAACCATTAAACACGGAATTGATGTTGGTAATTCTGTTCAACTTCCGGTAGGCGAAGGCGATATTGTACGCTTTACCGTCAATCTCCGTACTCCGGAATATAAGATCAATAACGGCAGTTTGGCGATTGCGACCGGCAATCCCAATGAATACCGTTTGCTGGACTCCAACCGAAAAGAATTGACAACAATCCGACTTCCGGAAAATTTCAAAGGCATTAAATACGGCTGGGTGATGACCAGCCATGCCTCACAGGGAATGACCAGCAAAAATGTGGTGGTTGCGGCAGAAAAAATGTCCAAACAGGCATTTTATGTGGCGTGTTCCCGCGGCAAATTCAATTTGGCATTGCATATACCAGACAAAGAATTTTTCAAGAATAAACTGCTTCATCTCCGGACAGAACGGCTTTCGGTTCACGATTTGTCGGCATCCGGTGAAATTGTTGTTCCTGTTTTGCCGTCAGCGGAACAAATACGGCAGAACTGCCGCCCCGTTCCGGAGGAACTTATGCGGAAGCATAATGAAAATGTTTTAATAAGAATGTTAAAGCGTATCGTTCAAAAAGTTTCCGGACTTTTCGGCGGTTCGCCTTATAACAGTCCGCAGGCTGTTGCCGAATACCGTAAAGAGCAGGCATTGCAGATGACTGTGGATAATGCAACAGAAAAAATCAACCGTAAAGGAGAAGATCATGAACAAACAATCAGACCAGACAACATTAAACAATCAATCACAGAAGAACGACCGGAACGCAAGATTACGGACAATCCTGCAAGAGTTCCGGGAACATCCAAACCACCACGCAAGCCCGGCCCTGGTCGCAGCATTGATTGAACTTGAAACAGAATTGGATGCTAATTCTGTGGAACCGGATCAATCCGATGTTTGCTTTCAGCGGAGTGCCCATTTGATGCCACGCTTGCAAATCGTTACGGAATTTCAAACTTTTGTCATTCCGTGGCACGCAGTTTCTCTGATTCAGAGTGATCCGTCAAAAAAGATCATTGAATTGTTTACGACCTTCGGATTCCAGTTCAAGATTTCCAGTCAGCAGAAACTTGATGATCTTTTGGCACTGCTTCAACTGGAACGGGTGAAAATTATTTATCCCATTGAGGGAGTGACTATCAGCGTACATAAAGAGAATGCATGAAAAATCCCCCGGCTTCATATTTCGGAAGCCGTGGGGAAGAAAAAGTTTTTGTTTATGCGGCAGGCTGAACTTCCGGTTCAACTCTCTGGTCATTGGCTTGACGCCACTTGCCAAGACGAATGTATTTGCTCGCCTGCTCATGAGTCATTTTGCGGAAAAATCCGTAATCAAACCGGGAGAGAAATCCATCGTTCACCAGTTGAGTGAGCCGTTCACTCTGCCGTTCAGTCATTGGGGCACGGGGAGCCAGCGGCTCCCACGGTTCGTATCCTTCAACGGTCCGGTTGGCAGTTTCATTCTGCAAGCCTTTGTAGATCATGCGTTTTGCCTGTGAACTGGTAAGGTTCTGATAAGTTTCCCGTTTCAGCCCTTTGAGAAAACCTCTGCGGATCAAATCTCCAAGTTTGGTTTTCTGGGCTTGTGATGCAGGAAGTTCTCCGTGATCGGCATACAATTTGGTGATGATTTCTGCCGCCTGACCTTTGGTCATATTCTTCCAGACATTTTCATCAAAACGGTCCAGCTGTTTTTCTTTGACGGCATGACCGATCACCCGCAGCTGGGCATTGGTCGCTTTGGCTTCGGGTTCCTGAATGGTGATGACGGGAATGTTATTGACGGTGTTGGTTGTTACGTTCATTTTGTCTTCCTTTCAGTTTTATTGAACTTGTTTTTTAATTCTTCCTGGCGGCTTGCTTCATAGGGAACAAGACCGCTGCAATTTTTCATAATACAGTAAGCATAAGGAACGACCTTACAATCACTTTCGTAGATCGTTTTGCACTTACAGCATTGCTGATAGACTTTTTTCATAATGATCAAAACTCCTTTTCGAGAATTTCAGTAAGCATATCGTACTCTCCATTGGTGATGTAGCAATCAGCTTCCAGACAGGTGTAATCTTCTTCGTGTCCTTTGATGCTTCTTGCATTGACGACCTGAAAACCGTAGATTCTTGCGTAAGCAGCCATTTGTCCATCTCCTTATCTTATTGATTTTGAGTTCGGGAACATCTTGTTCTTTCGCAAAGGAACCGCGAGACGGTCGGGACTCCGGCCGTCTGGGAAGCGGTCCAAAGAACAAGTGGGACTGCTCTTGCTTTTGAGATGATTACAAAAGTCTTCAAAAATCTGAAAGTACATCTGCTTTGATCTGCAAAAGGAGCATTTTCGGCAGTTACCACTGCGGGTAGCTGCCGAAAATTACCTTTCACATCTCTTTGCAGCTGCATCTTTGATTTTTTCTGAATTACTTTTGCAATCATCTCTCTTTTTATGCACTCATTCGTACAGACTCCTCATTTTCTTCTGATTCATCGTCATCATCAGAGACTTCAGCCTCTTGGGAAATCAGTTCAATTCCCAGATCAAGATAATCACTCAACCGGGGCATTGCTGCAAAAGTTTTATCTTCGTGGAGCAGATCTTTTTCGTTGAGTTCATAAAGAATTTGATCAAGTTCCTTTTGCAGTTGAATTCGTTCATCGGCGTATTTGAAAACTTTCTGTCTGTCAGAATCCAGAAGCTGCTGTAAGCGTTGACGGTTGAGTTTCAACTGATCCGCTTCATTTACAGCCTCTTCCGCTTTATGGGCAAGAATGCTCTTCAGACTGGTGATCAAGCCGTTACCGGTGGTAACTTCACTGCCGAGTTTGATTTTACGGTTGTAGAAAGTGTTCCCGGTCAGATAATACCGCATCGTCAGTTTATCTTCACGGACACGGTAGTTTTCAACCGGACAGTGGGCGTTCAGTTCAATTTCAATACCGTTGATTTTGACAAATCCTGCCGGAATAATCGTATCTTCAAAGTCAGATTTGGCTTTCTGCAATGCCGGAAAGAGACCTTTCTGCATCATATGACTGGTAAGCTGTTTGACCTTGTATTCCGCTGTGCCATCCAGTTTGATGCCATTGATTTCGATTTCCGGAAACTCTGTTGAAAACGGATGTGCTGCAAGTTCTTTGAGTTTTATAATATCCTCTTCAATATGCGGGATTGCCCGCTGCAGCTCGGCTTTCAAATCCACATCTCTGCGGATAGAACGGCGGAACTGATACTCCAATGCCTGTAATTCCCGGAGACGGGTTTCCAGTTCCACTTTCCGCATCAGCATGGGATTGCCGCTGATTTGTGCTGAAAATGAAGCGTAGTCCACGGCTGAATCGTTGAGTTCATCCATGTTCCGGCGTCTGCCTTTCAAAGCATCGTTGATAAATTTCTGCTTACGGGTAAGGATTTGATACATTCCGGCATCCAGAGTTTCTTCCATCCCGTACCGCAGGACTTCCACTTCGGGGAGAATATTTCCCTGTCGTACCAGC
>JAZNPK010000003.1:0-28603 GCA_045589595.1 Victivallales bacterium | reverse complement strand
TCTTCACGCTTTTGTGCCAACAAAAGCTCTTCACTCAAAACCGAAGGTTTTCTTCACATCTTCACCGAACTCCAGAGAAGACTTACTTGTGAAGACGTTTCATTCCGCTAACGCTCCATTACACTTGTGAAGAGGTCAGCTTGCGCTGCCCGTGAAGTTTTCTCCCTGCGGGAGTAAGGATGGTGTTATCTTTTACTGCGCTTCGCTTAAACGGCGGCAAGCCGCCTTGATTTTTTCTTTTTGCGGTGATATGTTACTTTACAGAAGGAGATTATCTTATGGCTGAAAGCAAATTGCGTACACTTTCTATTGACTTTGCGGTTCAGATTCTCAATCTGGTGAAATTCTTGAAAAGCCAGCACGAAACGATCGTTGCCAATCAAATCGGCAGAGCCGGAACCAGTATCGGAGCAAATATCCATGAAGCGCAATACGCCCACGGTAAACCGGATTTTATCGCCAAACTGCAAATCGCCCTCAAAGAAGCCAACGAAACAAGTTACTGGCTGGAACTGCTGCTGAAAACAAATTACATTGATGAAGCAAAATATCAGGAATTGGATAATGCCTGTTCACAAATCCGGGTAATGCTGATAAAATCCATCAATACGGCAAAAGGAGAGGAAAAATGAAAAAACTTTTTTTATTTATATTACTGGCAACAACTTTGAATCTTTTTGCACATTTTCCGATAGCAGTAGATACTGATGAAAGCCGTGGTTTGATTTCAAATGTCGGTTTTGCGCCGTTACAGGTCGGAATTGGATTTTTTGAAAACTGTCAACTCTATGATGGCAATGTAAACACATTTATTTCATTGGGCGGTTTGGGACTGCTGCAGAAATCTGCTGTTATATCCTTTGCTCCGATATCCGGGGTAAATAAAAATTATTTTTTGCAGTGCGGCTGCTTAATGATTTGCGCAGAAACAAATTATTTATTGACCGTTTCACTTGTCAACCTTGTAAAACATAATTATGGTTTGCAGATAGGGGTTGGAAATATTTCCACCCATAACAGCGGTATTCAAATTGGAATGTTTAATACGGGAGGTTTTCTTCATAACAGCGGTATTCAAATTGGAATGTTTAATACGGGAGGTTTTCTTCAACTTGGTCTGCTCAATTACAATCCCCAATCTTACATCCCGTGGCTGCCGCTGGTAAACTGGGATATGGGACGGGAGGAATGATTCTGAGTTTTTCTGAACAAAAGTGAAGCGATTTTCAGAAATTCATTTCACAGCAAAATTCTGAAGTTTCAAGCTCAAAAAGCCTTTCAGAATGGCGGGGGACGATAAAAAAGCCAGCCGCCATTTTTTAAATGGCGAACGAAGCCGCAAGGCTTCACTTCACTGTGCGAAGCACAACTTCACATCTTCACGCGGCGACAGCCGCTCTTCACTGAATAACCGTTACGCCTTGCTTGTGAAGTCACTCCCTTTGGTCGCTTGTGAAGACGTTTCGCTTACGCTCCACTTGTGTAGTTGCCGCCTGTCGGCGGGTGGATGTGTTTCTGATTAAAAGCGCACCTGCGGTGCTTAAACGGCGGCAAGCCGCCTTGATTTTTTTCTTTTGCGGTGATATATTATTTCTCAGAAGGAGTTTGTCTTATGATAAATAAAGTTATTATCAGCTGTCTGTTTTCATCATTGTTCTTACTCTCCGGATGTATTCCTTACAGTTACGAAACAGAATCCCAAAAGGTGATCGGGAAACGCCATGATGCCAATGGCGACATATGTGAACAAATCGTGCGTTACAACAAAAAACTCAATTTTATCGGGATAATCGGTCACGATGGATTTTTCAGACCCGGTTATATTTGTTATTCTCGTTATTCGGCATTGACAAAAACTTCCGAAACCCCGATCTGGTCATTGGAGCATTTTCCGCAATTGCGATGGACACTCATTGAAGATGCAGTTCCAATTCCCAACAGTGACAGATGGATAACCTGTGAATCTCAAATTCAGGATATAAATGAAGTGGAAGTTACTTTAACGGTTTTTTCCATTAAAAAAGGAAAAATTTTTCGCGATACATTTAGGCATGTAACGCGAACTCCTCCCGGTAACAAAAAAACTCGTTTCGTATTTCATATTGAACATGACGCTGATTTTAATTGCTTGACCGTGCATAAAGCAGATGGTATTGTTCAAATCGACACCCTTACCGGAGCAATAAAGAGTGAAATAAATCCTTCGGGACAATAATCAATAAATTTTCTGAGTTTTTCTGAACAAAATTGAAGCGATTTTCAGAATTTCATTTCACAGCGAAATTCTGAAGTTTTTAAGCTCAAAAAGCCTTTCAGAATGGCGGGGGAAGATAAAAAAGCCAGCCGCCATTTGAAATGGCGAACGGAGACGTCCGCCGTCGCCGGACAGGCCGCGATATAAAAAAACGGTTCCGGGATTGAACATTTCAGTTTTCTGTGATATATTACGGCATCATCATTACAACAGAAAGGTATTGAACATGTCACTTTCCATCCGCTCCGTCCGTCTTTATCCCTATACGATCCCGCTGAAGATGCCGTTCCGTATCAGTGCGGGCGAAATCCGTGTAAAAGATGGTCTGCTGGTGGAAGTTGTCAGTTCCGACGGCATCACCGGCTGGGGCGAAGCATCTGTGGACAAAGTGCCGTTTTACGCCCACGAAACGGTTGGCTCGGCAATGGATCTGCTGATAAATTCTCTGGTGCCGCTGCTTCCGGGCAAAACCTTTCAGCATCCGGATGAACTGACGGAACTGCTGGATCATTACCGCGGCAATCATTTTGCAAAAGCCGCCCTTGATGCGGCGGTGTGGGATATTTACGGCAAACAGCTGAATACGCCGGTATGGCAGCTTCTGGGCGGCAGTTCCAAGCCGGTGGAAGTGGGTCCCAGCCTCGGTATCAAAAAAGAACCGTCCATCCTGACGGACGCAGTGGCGGAGCAACTGGAAGCAGGATTCCGCCGGATCAAGATCAAAGTTTCACCCGGATCAGATACGGCATTCATCGCGGCAGTGCGGGAACGTTTTCCGGAGATCAGCCTTATGGTGGATGCCAACAATGCGTACAGTATAGCGGATGCGGATAAGATCGCAGAGTGGGATCCCTACCGGCTGCTGATGATTGAACAGCCGCTGGATGAACGGGATATTTATTTCCATTCTGTCCTGAAAAAACGGATCAGCACCCCCGTCTGTCTGGACGAAAGCATCCACACGATGCACGACGCTCAATGCAGTGCGGATATGAACAGTGCGGACATCATCAACATCAAAGTCTGCCGTGTGGGCGGACTGACCAACGCCCGCAAGATCCATGATTTCTGTCAGCAGCAGGGGATCGTCAACTGGATCGGCAGCCGTGTCGGCTCCGGCGTGGCGGAAGCTGCCCGTCTGGCGGCGGCAACTCTGCCGAACTGCACCCTGCCCTCCGACTGCGTCATCTCGCACATGTATATGAAGGATGATGTGCTTGCCGAACCTTTTGCCATGGACGGCTGTTTTGTACCGCCGCCGCAGAAACCGGGTCTTGGCTTCGACATCGACCGCAGCAAACTGGAATTTTACGCAAAAGAACCCGTAACAGTCCTCTGACCGCGGAACCGGCGCGCCTTCTCCTTGTCTGTTACGGGAAAAGGGAGGGTCTGCCGGTGAAAAAACATTTTGCATTTTCTGCAGTATTGACGGGGCTGCTGCTGTTGTGCGGCTGCAGCCGGGATTCTACCGACCACCTGAAGGCTGTAACGCCATTCGATCCGGCGCAATATATGGGACGCTGGTACGAGATCGCCCGTTATCCACACCGTTTTGAAAAAGATCTGTACGATGTTACGGCAGACTACGCCCCGGCGCGAAACGGCAGGGTCAACATCAGGAACCGGGGCATCACGGCATCCGGAACGGTGCGGGAAATCGAAGGCACAGCGTATCTCCCGGACACCAATACGGGGCTGCTGCGGGTCTCGTTCTTCCGTCCTTTCTACGGCGATTACAAGATCATTTTTCTGGAAAAAGATTATTCCGGCGCCATCGTCACATCCGGCACTATGAATTTTCTGTGGATCCTCGCAAGGAAGAAAACTCTGACGCCGGAAAAAAAGAGAAAATATCTGGAAACGATCCGCGATTCCGGATTCGATCCCGCCCGTCTGGAATGGGTCCGGCGGACGGAATAACGGTGGTCAGGCGCGGTTCTTTGCAGAAAGCGCCACCAGCCCGCCCAATGCGAACAGCGCCACAACGTTGGGCAGGACCATCAACTGATTGAACATATCCTGCAATTCCCAGACGAAGTCACTTTTGACCATTGTTCCGGTGAAGATCATCAGGATCCCCAGCAGGGAATAAATCCACAATGCTTTTCTGCCGAACAGGAACGCAAAGTTGATCCTGCCGAAATAATTCCAGCTGATAATGGTGGAAAACGCAAAAAAGAGCAGACTCACCGCCACAAAAATATTGCCGAACCAGGACGTTGTGACAGAGGCGATCGCCTGCTGCACCAGATTGGTCTTTGTCAGCCCGGAATTTGTCAGGAGTTCCTGATACGTTGCGCCCGTGGCATTGGCGAGCGGACCATCGCCGGTATAAATCGCAGAGATCACCACCAGCGCGGTCATGGTCAGGACAATGGAAGTATCGATGAACACACCGATCATGGAGACCGTTCCCTGCACATGGGGCGTTTTCACGTGGGCGACAGCGTGGGCGTGGGGCGTGGACCCCATACCGGCTTCGTTGGAAAACAGGCCCCGTTTCACCCCCTGACTCACCGCCGTTTTCAGGGCATAACCGAATCCGCCGCCGATCAGGGCATCCGGTTCAAATGCGTACCGGAAAATACAGGCGAAAGTATCCGGCAGATATTCGATCCGCAGGACGATCACCGCCAGACAGCCGGCAATATACAGCAGCGCCATCAGCGGCACAATCTTTTCCGTCACCCGGACAAGACGCGTCACACCGCCGAAGAACACGCATCCGGCAAGAACTGCGATGATGCACCCGATACTCCATGCCGGAACGTGAAAGGCGTTGTGGCATGTTTCACCGATGGAGTTCGCCTGAACCATACTGCCGATGAAGCCGAGGGCAATGACCGTAGCCACGGCAAACAGAACAGCAAGCACAGTCCCGAACAGATTGGGAAATGCGCGTTTGATGTAATAGACAGGTCCGCCGCGAATGGTTCCATCGGCATCCGTCAAACGGGTTTCCTGAGCAAGGATCGCTTCAGCGTAAGCTGTCGCCATACCGAAAAATGCAATCACCCACATCCAGAAAATGGCTCCGGGTCCGCCGGTCAGGATCGCACCGGACGCACCGACGATGTTGCCGGTTCCGATCTGGGCGGCGATCGCTGCAGAAAGCGCCTGAAACGCACTGAGTTTTCCATCTGCATTTTTCGCGTGGAGAGAAAATCCGCCGAACGCGTTCCGCCATCCCTCACCGAAACAACGGATCTGAACGAAGCGGGTCCGGAAAGAGAAAAACACACCTGCGCTTACCAGCAGAACAGTCAGAACATAATCTGAAAGACAGGCGTTGACAGTGGATACGATTTCCTGCAGCATATTCATCATACGGTATTGGTCTCCAAAAGCAGTTGGTACAATCTGTTACCCCAAAATAAGAATAAGGGAAAATAGCACAGATTCCGCAAAATACAAGGATCGGAAAAAGAGACGATCCCCTTTTTTTGCAAAGCGGAACTGACCGTTTACAGACGATGACAACGGTCCAGGCGGATTCAATATTCAGTCGATTCACCGAATATCCGGATCATTTCCTGACGGGCTTTCCGGATATCCGTGCTGCCGTTGACGAGACACCAGCGGATCATCCAGACATCATCTGACTCGCCGAACTCATCGTCCGCGGCATCCAGCAGATCAAGTGCCGTTCTGCCCTGCCAGTCTCCGGCTGCCGGATCGGCTCCGTTCTCCAACAGGAAACAGACCAGTTTCAGATCTTCGTACAGACATGCCCGATGAAGAATGGAAATGCCGTCTTTGCGCCGGTCATTGACGGAGAAACCGTATTTCTGTATCAGCGGACAAATGAGATCGTATTCGCAGGGCGCGACCAGAAGCAGATCTTCCCCCGCATCATTTCTCGCAGCAGGATCAGCACCGTATTCCACAAGCAGATCAATACTTTCCATATCGCTGCAATGATACATCAGAACCGTTTTGCCCGTTTCATCAAAGGCGTTGGGATTTGCCCCGCATTGCAGCATGAAGGAGAGGATTTCCGGCTTTGCCATCATCATCGGGGTCACACCATCTCTGTCTGCCGCATTGATATTCGCTCCGTGCCGGACCAGAAACAGGATCATTTCCCGGTGCTGCCGGACGATCCGTTCCCGCACGGAAAGTTCAAGTTCATCCCACAGATAAATCTTCTCTATGGACTGCATCACATAATGGAATACGGATTTGCCTTTCCGGTCTCTGGCGGTCAGGGAAATCCCCTTCTCCACAAGAAAGCCGACCGTTCCGGTAACTTCACGCAACGGCAGAAGCATCAGAGCGTTCCGCTTCTGCTTGTCGCAGTCGTTGATGTCGGCACCGTGATCAAGAAGCAGACGGAGCAGCGGAACGGCTTTTTCCTCATCAGCGAATCTTGCCGTCACAAGAAAAGCCGTATTCCCTTCCCGGTCGCGCCGTGCGACATCGGCACCTCTGGACAGATAATATTCCGTCAGGTCTGTATTTTCTCCCGCCACCGCAGCCATAAGTGGCGTCCACCCTGCACCTTTTTCATTGATATCAGCGCGGCATTTTTCCACGAGGAAACGGACCACATCCATCCCGTTTTTGCGTGACGCTGCCACAAGCGCCGTTTCGCCGCCTTTGCTTTTTTTCATGGGGTCAGCACCGTGCCGCATCAACAACAGAAGCACAGAAAGATCGCCACCGACAGCGGCGGCAATCACCGGACAGTCACCGGTCCCGCCGTATCCGTTCACATCTGCGCCGAGTGCAATGAGTTCTTCCATCCGGGCAATATCGCCCTGCTCCGTATAACTGATGAGTTGATTCACAAGATTCCGGTCCCGCAATTCTTCATCCACATCCCGGCGTTCCCGGTATTCCGGCACATGATCAAAGGGGAGATTTTCGATTTTTTTCCAGACGGCGTGCTTTGCTTCCAGCTCATCCGATGCCCACGGCACACCGTTCTGCCGGTAGTTTTCCGCGATCCCGTACGTGGTATCATGCTGATCTGTCAGGACTGCCGAAGAAATCCGGTCCAGGCGGAATGTGCGTGCATCATCCCGGCACATGCAGTACGCCGCAACATACCAAACATCCAGATACCGGAATATGACCTCGGGAAAAATCTGCCGCGGCTCCCTGCCCGGTCCATAGACGATCTCCACGATCATTTCCCCGGCAAGACCTTCACACAGGGGCCGGGTGATCGTGCCGGAAATACCGCTGATCTGTTGCGGCAAGGCAGAATCTCTGAAATAATAAATGGTATCGGACATTTCTCTTTTCCTGTTGTTTTGCGAATTTAACATCGTAATATGGCGTTTGCAAGTGGACATTTTGCGTCCCTGTGATTTTTTTCAGCTGAAATTTTTCCGGAAATATTTATTTTTTGCGTAAATCTCATTTTACTTTTCCGGTCTTTTTGTTATATTGCAATGTGATTCAAACAAAAATAAGGGCTTGAGTTATGGTACATTTTACATGCCGTGCGGCAACACTGACTGAAAAAGACATTTACGACATCAGAAAAATCGAATCTCTGCATACGCTTCTGGAACCGGAATACTCCCTTTGTGTGATCCACGATCCGCAATACAGCTCTTCCATTGCCAATGTCCGTCTGCTGCGGATCACCGGACACGATGCGGAGGGGAAGCCGGACGCAGTATTTATCGGCAAATGCCGGACGCCGGATCAGGGATACATCCGCAGTAAACTGGGGAAGATCCTGCAGACACCGATGCTTTTTGTTTCCTGGAAAAAGACGGGACAGCACAATTTCCGTCTGGTCTGCGGCTCTGATGTCATTGCCGTTTTTGATACATTTGATGAGGCATTGAATGGGTATCTTCCCAAAGGCTTCAAACCGGAATTTATTTACGAGCGCAATAAATCTGTGATGTCACTGACAGGACTTTCCTGTATGCGGCGGAACCGGTTCAAAGATCTGGTGTCGGTCCTCGCCCTCAAACGGAATAAAGGCGGAGCATAACGGTTCCGGTGCGTCCGGTCTTTTTTGCGTAAAAGCACTTGAATTCTGCCGACGGAGCGGATATAGTTACGGCATCCGAACCGAACTGATAAAATTCCGGGGCAATACCATGTTAAAAAGTCAATTGGACACACCGTCGCTGATCATTGATCTTGATCTCTTTGAAAAAAATCTTGCCGCCATGAGCAATTTTGCGGCAAAACACGAAAAAAAACTCCGCCCCCACGCGAAAACCCACAAATGCCCCGAAATCGCCCGCCGTCAGATCGCGCAGGGGAACTGTGCGGGGATCTGTGCCGCAAAACTTTCTGAAGCGGAAGGACTTGCCGCTGCAGGGATCAAAGATATCCTCATCACATCCCCCGTTTCCGCACCGTGGAAGATCGACCGTGTTGCCCGGCTCAATGCGGCGATCTCCGGTCTGCAGCTGACAGTTGACCACCCGGAACAGATCAAGCTGCTCGCAGGCGCGGCGACGGAAGACCATCCCATTCATCTTCTGATCGATGTGGATCCGGAAATGGGCAGAACGGGTGTGGCGTTTGAAGATGCGCTCTCTTTCGGTGATTTTATTTCCGGCTTCAAAAATCTCATTCTGGACGGAGTGCAATGTTATGCCGGGCACCTTCAGCATATTACATCCGCCGCTGAACGCAATGCGGAATCGCTCCGGCTGATGAAAAAAGGTGCCGCAGCCTTCCATCTTCTCAAAAGCCGTTTTCCTTCGTGCCGGATCTATACCGGAACCGGAACGGGGACATCCGCCGCGGATCTGCTGATCCCGGAAGTCACGGATATTCAGGTCGGGTCCTACTGCATGATGGATGCGGAATATCTTGCGGTGGAACATTCAGGTCCGGCATACGCTCCGGCATTGCGGCTGCTCACCAGTGTGGTCAGCTGCAATCATCCCGGTCATGCAACCATCGATGCAGGAACGAAAGCGGTCTATGTCACGCCCGGCGCGCCGCCGCAGGTGATCCGGAACGGTACGATCGATCCCCGTTTCCGGTACGGCTGGGACTACGGCGATGAACACGGGCATATCACATTCGATCCGGAGATCACTGTCAGACCCGGACAGCGTTTTGAATGGATCGTTTCCCATTGCGACCCCACGGTCAATCTTTTTGATGAACTGTGGATCGTCAGCGGGGAAAATGTTGTGGACCGCTGGGAGATTTCCCTTCGCGGCTGCTGCCGGTGATCTTTTTATTCAGTCTCTGTGCAGTATGATCAATTCGTGTATTGCCCGGCTCATTGCGGTATAAATGCCGTGCCGGTCGCTCCAACGCGGATCCGTTTGATCCACATCCAGCAGGATCACGACTTTTGCCTCACAGCCTTTGTATTTCATGTAGGTGTAATACTGCACATCCATCCGGTCCGGACGGGGGTCGGCGGAGACCAGACAGAATGGTCCGATCTGCGGATCGCTGCCGATCACCGTATGTTCAAGAGAGTGTGCCCCGAGAACAACGATATCCTGCAGCGGGATATTTTCACGGTCCCGGAGCCGCAGCAGCTCCGCTTCCAGCAGTTCGCGGCAGTCACCATGCAGTACCCGGACGCCGGAACCTTCCGGGGTATTTTCCAGCACGGTACATTTCATGGAGTGATAAGGAGTCAGCGCATTGAAAATATTTCTGGTGTTCCGGCAATTTCTGTTCAGCAGAAAGGGCGGGATACCGAAATCCGGCAGCTGCAGTTCCTGCGTGTAAATATTCTGATCCGGATCATAAAAGATGTAGAAGTGACCGTTTTCCTCGGGCAGCAGCGAGATAACATTCCACGCTTCCCGGGTAAAATCCTGTCCTTCGTCAACGATCACGGCATCGTAATAAAGGCAGGTCCGTTCAATATATTTCCGCAGCATCAGCGGCAGGACTCAATGCTGTATTTTTTCAGTCGGATCACGGAACTTTTTTTCATATCTTTTCGCAATATATCTGTAAGATTACCGCTTTTTTACTTGTATTTAAAGGTGTGACAGGGTATGTTTTTCAGACAGAAGCAGAACCAATATTCATGACATATAACACTTTCACCAACAAGAGGAAAAAACATGAAGAAAAAAATTCTTCCGTCGCTCGCCGCACTGCTCTGCTGTTCAGTGCCGGCAGCTGTCGCCGCTCCATTCTTCCATGAAACATTCAACAACCTCGGGTATTATGTTGAAAATTTCAATGAAGGCGTACGCGTCGGCGAAGCTCCTGCCGGATTGATGACCATGAACATCAGTCCGAAGGATAAAAAGAATGTGATCGCCCTCAAGAAACCCTTTGCCATGCCTGAACAGGTCCGGGATTATGAGATCACGTTCCGCCTCCGTTTCTTCCGGGGCGAAGGTGCAAAAAAACTGGAAACGCTCCTCTATCTGCTGGATGATGACGGCAAAACAACGCGTTTCAGCGTTTATTTTCAGGAACATTCCGGACCCGCATTCCGCGGCGCCATGAAAAATATTTTCGGCGGCGGCATCGTTTCAACATCTTCCCGTTATGAGGAGATCGCGCCGGTCCCCTCCTGGAACTGGTTCAATGTCCGGATCACCGTGCAGGATCAGGTCCTGAAATTTTACACCGACCGCAGCGGCGAAATGACGTTTGAAGGCGGAACCTGTCTCCAGAAAGATTACAAACTCACCGGTTTGAATTTTGCCACTTATTACCCACTGGAAATTGACGACATCAAGGTCTCCGCCCTGCCGGATAAAAAAGTTCCGCTGGCGGAAAACGGTCTGGATATCCCCATGCAGAATGATGCTCTTGCATTCAAATTCCGGACCAATGTGTATCCTGCACGCCTCGTGATGCGGATCAATGACGATGCGGAAAAACAGAAACACTATACCTTCTCCGCTGAAGCACAGAATTACAACAGAAATGTGACCGAAGATGTGGCGGAACTGGTGGACGGCAAACTGGTCAAGACCCGCAAGATCGTCAGAAAAAGATTCATGATGCCGGACAGTTGTCTGAATATGTCCGGAACCAGAATCTTTACCAAAACCAATCTTCAGTACCGCTTCGAGGATTATCAGCTCCCCGCCGCATTGAAGATGACCGAAAAACAGAAAAAAGTTTCCGAAACCGAATTCCATGTGGAGATCCGGAACGGAAATGAACTGTGGATCAATCAGAATCTCGCCCGGGTTCTGGACACCACCGGCAAAATCAAAAGCGTAACCATCGGTGCGACTCCCGGCGTGACTTATGCCGCCGCTGCGCCCACCGCTGCCAAAACGGCTGATCCTCTGGCTGTCAGTGTGCCACTGCCCGATTTCACGCCCAAGGGATTCCCCGTAGCGCTCTGCAAAGAAAACCTCGGCTCCTTCGCTTTGGAATGTGACGGCTATCTTCAGCGCAGCGCGTTCGACAACATGCAGGATTGTTTCCTGCGCCGTGTCCCCCTTGCCCAGTACAATAAAGCTGTCGCCATCTGCTCACTGGACGGCGATCCGGAAAAGACTACGGCTGTGACCATGCGCCTCACCCGCTTCTTCGGCAACGGCGGCAGATCCCCCGATGCGGCAGCGCAACAGACCATCTATCTGCCCCGGACGGAGAAAGATCCCCTGCCCCCGGGCGTGACACGGATCGGCAAAAACCGGTTCAAAGTGGAATTTGATCTGGATGCCGGAAAGATCCAGGATCTGATCTTCATGGAAGATGAACCCTTCTTCAAGTCAACCGGAAAATATCTGGATGCCGAAGTGCTGGGCGGTCTTTACAGCGCGGAAGATACCGATAACTTCTATATGAGCCGCGCCGACAAACCCGGGCTGATCCCCTCCGGCGTGATCGTTCACGAACTGACCCTCTACAAATCCCCCGCCGCTCTCTTTGTGAAAAACGGCAATCTGGGCAATATGTTCTATCCCGATGAACAGCCCCATATCATTTCGGAAGTGACCGGGGTGCGCGACGGTACCTGCAAATACACGCTCGTGGTGAAGAATGCAGAAGGTGCCGTTGTGGAAACTGTGGAAAAAGATCTGAAGCTGAAAGCCGGAGAAAAAGTGGAGATCCGCCACGATTTCAAAGAAAAGAGTGTGGGCCATTACACGCATACTGTGACGCTGAAAGACGGCGGAAAAGATCTGGTCACTTTCAACGGCGCCTATGCCTGCCTTGCTCCCGACACACGGAAAGCCGGATACGAATCGCCCTATTTCATCTGGAACTTCAGAGGGGCACACGGTACGCCCCGCGACAAAGAGATCTATGGCGAGATCCTGAAGCGTCTCGGCGTCCGCCGTGCGCATTGCGTCAGCGAGGAAGACATGAAGGATTACGGTGTCACCCTCGGCTGCTTCCCCCGTCTTTCCTCCAGAGCCGCCACGCCGGAAGAACGCGCGGCAGATTACGACAGGAAAATTCAGGATCTGGTGAAAAAATATCCCAACACCAAACTTGCTCTGATCTTCCACGAAGGCGGCGGCAGACCTGAACCGCTGGAACTGATCGGCGGAAAAACAGAAATCACGGAAGATGTCATTGCCGCTGATAAAAAGAAAGTGACAACTGCCACCGAACTGGCAAAAGCATGGCGCAGAAATGCTCCGGATGTGAAACTGCTCATCGGCAACAGCGGTGAGAGCGTCAATATTCTCGCCCAGCTTTTCCGTCAGAAATTCCCTGCCGACCTGATCGACCGCATGGGTGAAGAATCTGTCGGTATGACTCAGCCGCCTGAACGTACGGTGGCATATTCCTACTGGGCTCTGGCGGAACTGGCACGCATTTACGGATACAAAAATCTGCTGCCGGATTCCTGCTACGAATGGAAAAGCCGTATCGCCCGGAATGCAGAAAGCCCCCATCAGCTTGCCGCGTGGACAACGCGTGACACGCTGATCTGCCACGTCTGGAACTGTAACCTGATGCCCCTGCCCGGCATCACCGAAATGGCAAACAGCTATTACAACACGATCTGGGGCTACGGCGTATTCTCCCGCTATCCCCTTCTCCAGCCGACGCCCACATTCAGCGCCATGGCAAATATGACCCGGATCCTGGATCGCGCGGTGTATCAGCGTATGATCCCCACCGGCAGCAATACGGTCTATGCCCTTGAATGGAAGAAAGGCGATTCCTACATCTACGCGTTCTGGTCCGCACGCGGCAATGTGAATGCAGAATTCACATTCCCCGCCGACGGCGTCCTCCGCACCGATCTCTACGGCAGAGAAAGCAGCATCAAAGGCAATACATGGAAAGGCGAAATCAGCGAATCGCCCTTCTATCTCACCTCCAAAGCTGCCATTACCGGTGTGAAAGCGGAACTCAACCGCACCTATCCGGCTGAAACCTTCGGCATGGCTCAAGCCAAAGTGGTTGCGCCCATGGACAAGGCGGAAGACTGGACGCTGGAAGATATGAAGGAAGACAAACGCATTCACATCCCCCTGAACCCGCTTTACATGAGCGCATTCAAACCCGGCAAGTTCAAACTCAGTGCCGTGAAGGACGAAGAAAAAGGCGATTGCCTGGAAGTGGAATTGCTGCCGGAAGGCGATTGTGCCGCCCTCTTGCGTGAATACGCTTTCATCCGTCTGAAACAGCCCGCCGCCATCCCCGGAGAACCCACCACGGTCGGTCTCTGGGTCAAAGGAAATTCCAGCTGGGGCAAACTCTATCTGGAACTGGAAGACGCTGACGGCGAGATCTGGCTCTCTGCCGGAGCCGGCGGATACGGATGTCTCTCCTACGACTGGCAGGAACGACTCGGCATCAATTTTGACGGCTGGAATTTCCTCCAGTTCCCCCTCACTGCGGAATCTCCCGTCAAGGTCAAATGCCCCGGCAACAATCAGCGCCAGTGGCAGACACAGAAAACCGGCGATGGAAAGATCACCTATCCTGTCAAGGTCAAAGGTGTGGGGATCGCGCTCGCACGCAAGACCCTGCTCCTGCGTGAAATGGTGGAACTCCAGAACAAGGCGATCCGCCTGAAAGATTTCTCCGCCTATTGATGACAACAACAAAACGGGTGGATCGGGTCCGGTGACCTGATCCGCCTTTTTTTACTTAATTTTTTGTTACATTTTTCAGTATTTTTTTGCGTTTTTTTCTTGAAAATACTTTTTCTCCGGAGTATAGTGTCAAGCATTACATTCATATCCTAATACTGTTTTTTCAAATATGAAAATATCAGCCTACCAACAGGATCTGACGGGTATGACCGGAATGCAGCGGTGTCATGCTTTTACGGACAGCGGGATCGACAGATCTGCGTCCGGGATGACAGAAAAAACAAAACGGTTTACTCAAGTTTCACAGTTTCACAACAGGAAAGGAAAAATGGAACATGATAAAAAAGATGCTGTTGCTGGCATTACCCCTGTTCGGGTGTACCTTGTTTCTGCATGCAGCTGAACCTGTACGTCAGGTCTATCCGCTCGCGCCGGAAGCGGTCGCGGCGAATGATGCGCAGGTGAAAGCAGATATGCAGAAAGTCTCTGCCGACTGGCAGAAATCACCGGTCTTCTACTACGCGGTGGAACCGATGAGCGATATCAGGCGCCTTCCGGATCTTTATCCTGTGGATGGACGCGGCGCCGGAACGCTGGACGTGATGGCGGCGAAAGGCGAATTTGAACCGGCATCTTTTCTTGTTTATCCGCATCAGAATGTTGATAAATTTGAGTTGAAAGTTTCGGATCTCAAAGGGAAAAAAGGCGGTGTGATCCCGGCATCCGCACTGGATCTGAAACTGGTCAAGATCTGGTATCAGTGCGGCTCCGCATGGTTCGGCTATATGGCGGACCCTCTGGGCAGAGCCCTGACACCCGAACTGCTTGTCAATGACGAAAATATGATCATTGCGGACGCGACCACGCAGGACAATTATGCGCGTTACAGCAATGCCGACGGCTCCACGCATTACGAATGGATCAGCGCAGACTACATGGTCACGGACTACAAAAACTCCAACCTTGTCCGCATTGCCCTCATCAAAGACGCCGATACCCTTCAGCCGGTGGTGCTGAACAAAAATGAATTCAAACAGTTCATGGTCACGATCCACGTTCCCGCAAATGCCGAAGCGGGGATCTACACCGGGACGATCGACATGTTCGCCGACGGCAAAAAAGCAGGCACCATTCCTGTTCAGCTGGGCGTTCTGCCCTTCACTCTGCCCCAGGCAAGAACCAATTACGACCTGAACAAACCGTTCTTCCTTTCCCCCTACGAAACATTGGAGCGTTCCTATCCGGACGAAGGGATCCTCCGGAATCTGGTGAACCACAATGTTACCAATCTTTTCGGATTCCCCAACATAGACCCGGATAATGAAGCCGCCTTTGTGCGTGACATCAAACTGGCGAAAAAAGTGGGTGCGTCCCTGCGTCCCATTTTCAGCGGCCCCATGGTGGATCTGACGGTCAGTGATCCCGCCACACCGGAGGAACTGGTGAAACTGGAAGCCCTTAAAAAGAAACTGAAAGCGGCGGCAGAAATGTGCAAAAAACACCTCGGTCATACCGATTTTTACAGTTATGCTTTCGATGAAGGCGGTTATGCCACGATCAAGAAGGAACGCCACGCATGGCATGCCGCGCACAATGTCGGCGCAAAAGTCCGCGTTTCCACCCTGCCCCACGAAAAAATGCTGTATCCGCTGGACTTCATGATCCGTCCTGCCATGCCCAACAAGGGGCGCAGCGAAGAAGTTGCAAAATTCCGTGAAGCCCATCCCAATGGTCTGGCAGGGTGGTATGCCGATCCCCATTCGGGACCTGAAAATCCGGATTATTTCCGCCGTATCCACGGTCTGATAACTTATAAATACGGATACGATGTTGCCTCCAACTATGCGTGGTACCGCAACAACTGGAACGATTTTGCGCTGCCGGGCGAATCCAATTACCGGGGCCTTATCATCGTTTACGCCATCTCCGACCGTATTCTTGACACCCTCGCGTGGGAAGGGATGCGGGAAGGAATGGACGATGTCCGCTATGCTACAAAGCTCAAAATGCTCGCGTATGAAGCAGAAAAATCCCCGTCCGCCGATGTGCTGCATCTCGGCAGACGCGCCCTGTCATTCATGGCATACTGGGATATGCGGGAAAGCCCCGATACATTCCGTGCTGAATGTATCAACTATATCCTGGAGCTTGAAAAAGCAATGAAGAAGGAGCAGAAATAAGATGAAATTTTTCTACCATTCTATTCTTGCTGCCGTCCTTGTTTCCATGTTTGCCGCGGCTCCCGCAGCCGCAGTGGATCAGAAAACATTCCTCGGTGCGGTCAGCAATATTGAAAAAACGTACACAAATTCTTCCCTTGCCGGCGTTAAAGCATTGCTGGCATATCTGGAAAAAACAGCCGATCTGACAGAAGCCCAGGAACTGTATGCTTATGAGCGTGCCGCAAAGTTCCTGTCCTTCATGTTCAGGCGTGAATTTTCCGACAGACCCGCAGTTCTTGCCGCGCTCCGTGAACATGCTGCGGGAAATATGGATAAACTTGCGATTCTGACGTATCATACCTCTGTTGCCAGAACCAATCCGTATCCGGAGGAAGTTCTCAAGATGCTGGAAGAAGTCGTGGCAAAATCCGCACCGGAAAAACTCGCTCCCTTCGCAACAAGAATGGCAGCGACCACTCCTGCGAATCTGAATGCGATCCTCAAACATGTCGCATCCGGCAAAATCAAACCTGCAAGTGATCCGGCAGCACTGGAATTGTATGGCACCCTCGCCCTGCAGTCCCTGCGCTTGATCAACGATCAGGAAGGCGCAAAAAAATTCATTGCTGAAAGTGCCGCCGCGCTGAAAAGAATTAAAGCCGCAAAAGATGCGTATTATGCGCAGAAAACCAAGCGCCCCCTCAGTCCTCACGCACCGGAACCGCGTGCCTATTTCATGGCGGGACAGTTTATCGGCCGTCTGCTGGATAATATGCTTGCCATCAACAAAGACATGGCAGTTCTCCTGTTCGATGCGCTCAAGCCCGATCTGGAAGAAGGTTCCATTATGCGTTTTGAGATCGGCTCCCTCGGTGCCTATGCATTGAAAAACGGCGATTTTGCCACATTCGGCGAGATCAAAAAGAAATTTCTTGCCATTCCCCGCGACCGCAGTGAACGCAATGCCATTCTGCCCGTACTCTGCCGTTATGCCAGTAATGAAATCGCCACAGAACTGCTGACAGAAAACCTGAAGAATCCCGATCTGAGTGCCCGGGACCGTTTTCACCAGACAACATTGCTGCGGTCCCGCTGCGGCAATGTCTCCTGGTATCTGCGTAAATTCAATGATGTGAACGCCTATCCAAGATGGCGCAAATACACGGATGAACTCATCAAGCTGAATGATTCTCAAGGGAAAGGTAAACTTGCGCACATATCGTTCTTTCTGAACAACGCCTATACCGCATACGGATACGGCGATTTTGATTTTGCCATCGGGCAGATCGAACGGGCGCTGCAGATGGATCACGCCGCCAGTCTGGATACAGCAGTGATGATCTATCTGTGGAAAAAGGATACCGCAAAAGTTTCTGAACTCGTCGCAGCGGAAAAAGCTCTCTTCTGGCGCGTAGTCGATTTCTTCAACAAAGGCGGAAAAATGGCAACATTCGATCAGACATTCGCCGCCGAAAAGCTGGACAGCACTGCGAAACTGCGTGTGATCCGCCGCGCATCCGAACTCTTCTTCCGGGCAAAACGGAACGATGTCTGCCGCGATATCTACAATCATGTCATGAAGAATATGTATATTTCGCTGGAACCGAAAAAACATACTGCCGTCTATTGGGAAAATCCGCCGCAGTCCGCTGACGGTTTTGCCCGGACGCCCCGCTACAAACAGTGGGATCAGATGGAGACCCGTTTCGTTCCCTACGGCGAAAGCCCCAACATCAGCACCAACATCGACATCACGCGTTTTCTCAAGGATACGGAAAAACCGCAGATCGATCCCGGCTGGAAAACCGGCATCTATTTTGCATGGGATATTCAGGGACTGTATATCTATGTGCGCTGCGATGATCCGGAGATCATAGATGTGAAACAGGAAAAACGCAAAGCGGATGTGCTGGAATGTACGTTCCGGCCTCATGCAAATGCGCCCTATCACATGTGGTTCTTCCATAAACTGCCCTCTCCGGTGGAAGAATACGATCTGGACTTCGCAAGTCCCACGCCCCGTTACCGCAGAACGAAAGATTTCCTCAAAATGGATGCCGCGTTCTCGCCCGACGGACTCGTGGCGCTCTCCTTCATTCCGTGGGTGGCGTACTACGATCATCTGCCTTTCAATGGGAAATGCTGGTACTACGGAATGCAGAGATGGGGCAAGATCTCCCAGACCATTTCCGGTCAGGCTCACGAAATGGCGCGTATGGTCAACATCCAGTTTGATTTCACGCCGGAACAGGAACTTGCCATCAAGCGCAACATCTGCCGCACCACATTCAACCGGTTCAAAAGAAGCACCACGATCCCGGTGTGGAAGACCGATGATAAACTGGGCGATCCCGAATTTTACAAGTCGGAACTGGAACCCCTCGTAAAAGAACTGGAAGAAGCCGGTAAACTGCTGGACGATGAAAAAGCAGATATCAATGCGATCTTCAAAAAATATGTGCCGCAGTGGGCGGAATTTGAACACACCGTCGCAGAAAAAAGAAGACTTTATCTGAAGAAAAAATTCTTTGAATAAGTCAAAAACTTTTTCAACAGCTCACCTCTCCATTGCAGCGATGCGGTGGAGAGGTTTTTTGTTGACAGCGCAGAAAATCAGAGCCATCCGCGCCGGACCGGACCGGTGACGGGATATATCATTTTTGACTCCATACTCCGGCATTACTTCAACGTCAGGATGATCTTACCCGCATTCTTCTGCTGCGCCATGACTTCATGGGCGGCTTTCACCTCTTCAAAGGGAAACACTTTGTAGATCACAGGGCGGATCTTCCCGGCAGAAATCTCTGTCCACAAAAGAGCTGTCAGTTCTTTGAGCAGTTCACATTTTTCCGCATCGCTCCGGCTGCGCAATGTACTGCCCATCAGGTGGATATGTTTTTTCAGCAGTACACGCAGAGGGATCTCCGTCGTTTCCCCGCCGAGGGTCGCCACCAGGATCCAGCGGCAGCCGGGATTGACAAAGGGCAGGCATTTTCCCAGCAATGCACCGCCTGCACAATCCAATGCCACATCCACGGGATGTTGAGAAAAAACATCTTCCACAGATTCCGTTTTCCGGTTGATGATCACATCTGCGCCGAGCTGCCGGACAGTTTCCGCCTTCTCCGGAGAACCGATGGTCGTTACGATCTTTGCACCCAGCAATTTTCCCAGCTGGATCGCGGCGATACCCAGTCCACTGGCTCCCGCCTGAACAAAAAGGGTCTCACCCTTCTTCAGATCACCGAGACGGCGGACATTCAGCAGGGCAGTCGTATAGACTTCAGGAAGCGCAGCCGCGTCAATAAAAGAGAGCCCTTCCGGAACGGGCATCACCATACCTTCCGGCACAAGGACTTTTTCCGCATATCCGCCGCCGCCGAGCAAAGCACAAACTCTGTCGCCGACTTTCCAGCGGCTGCCGGGGGCACATTCCGCAATGACTCCGGCACATTCCAATCCGGGCCATTCGGGCCATCCGGGCGGGGGTGGATATTTTCCGGCAACCTGAAGCAGATCCGCCCGGTTCAAACCCGCCGCATGAACATCAATGATCACATATCCGTCTTTCAGAACGGGTTCCGGTACATTCCGGAGCTGCAGTTGATTGTTTTCGATCAGCATCACGTTCATCATAACACCTCAATATTCAGTTTTTCCGGCAAATGGAACAAAGTTCCGTCCACCGGTACACGCATTGTTTTTTTCTGCTTTTGAGTTTGCGATATGTCACTTTCAGATAACCGCTGTTCCGTGAATTGCAAACACGGACTCATGTTCAGCAATCAAATTTTTCCGGCAGAGCCCGGAGAGAACCGAAGGTGCGATCAAGGATCTGTGCAAGAGCGCGCCACCGTTCCTCCATATCCGGTTCGTACAGCCACGGCTGCCAACCGAGATTCAGATATGTTTTGATGGCAGGCACCCGGAAATCATCGGTCGATAACTGAAATACCTGGAATCCGTGTTGTGCGAGATGCCTCATAACAGCCGCACAAACACAGAAGCCCAGGCGTTTTCCACGATGATCCGGTGAACTCATGACCCAACCTAAAATCCCCATTCCCTGCAGCAGTTCCAGATTCAGAACTTCGGCATCGGCGGAAGCGACCATGTTTCCGGTGGCGGTCTCCTCAATCACAAAATGTCCGCTCCCGCCTCCCACCAGACGGGCGGAAAGATCGTCATAATCGCTCTCCGTCCATGCATTGAAACCGGCAGAAAGACGCAATGCGCTGTATGCGGCAAGTTCGTTTTTTCTGAAATTCCGCAACCGGAAACCATCAGCGACCGCGGGATCCGGCAGCGGCACGGAATCGCGGACAAGATAAATCATACGCAGTTGACTCATTGCTGCAGCACCTTATCGTTTTATAATGTTGATCGTTTGTTCTGATAATGTACTCACAGCCGGAAGAAAATACAAGCGGGAAAGTCTTTTTTATTTTTTCCGGAGATTTTCACAGAGCGCGTCAATTTTTTTTGCCTGCTGAGCGATAAATTGTTTGTTGCATATGCCGACATACTTGATCCGTTTTTCCGATACTGTTGTTGAGAATGATCCGCATATTCCGGAAAAACCATTTTTCCATCCTTTTGCGCTGAGTGTCCTGTAAAAATTTTTGTTCCGGCGGAAAAATGGTTATGATTCACCCTCTGACGTTATAAAGTTCTCTCATTAAAAAAAGTTTCCTGCACAAAAGCATACCTTTCTGCATTGGATCAGGGCGCAGATATCGTGGAAACAGATGTGGCAGTCAGCAGCGATGGAGAGCTTTTTACATTTCATCCCTGTATGGAAAGTCCCCTGCGCGTGTGCGGAGATCCCCGCATTGCGCCATGCCAATTTCGACAGTTCCCCTCCCCTCAGTCCGGCGTTCAGATCTTCGATGAATCGCTGGAAGTGCTGAAGAAAAAAATGATATGTCGATATCAATAAGTTCCGGGCGCCGCTGTCGGGTGGATCACGACAGCCGTATCGGTTTCGTTGCCGGTATAAATACTCAGAAAATGAGTATTGCCTATGACTGCCGCACTGACATTTCCGGCGTGGTAGTCCTCTTTACTGCCCCGGGTGATGATTTCCGGTTCGGACCAGGCGCCCGGATCACCAAACACCTTTTCCGCCTGTGCGGTGCGCCGTTTGAGCAATCCTGCCTGCCGTTGATAATAATAATTGGAAACGATCCCTGTTTCCGGATCATAAATCAATGCCGGAGTCGATTCCCGGATATCACTGATCCCGGTCGGCGCAACGTTCCAGCTTTTGCCGTAATCCCGGGATTCCAACTGAAATTGTACCGGGAGTTCATTGGAATCCGGCGTTCTTTCCCGACGGGCGATCGCCAGAATTTTTCCGTTGCCGAGATAAACTGCGGAAGGTTCTGTCGGCCATTGAGTTTTGGGAAGGTTGTCTCCGACAACGTGCTGTGTCCAGCTTTTTCCGTCATCGGTACTGATCAGTGTTCCCCATGAATTGGCATTGCCGCCATTATAATTTCCGGCGAACCACAATGACATCAAGCCGACTCCCGGAACAGCAAATATCCCGGTGATCTGCATCGGATGCACCGCAAATTCAGGGATCGTGAGCAGTTCAAAATTTTTCCCGTCAATGGTCCGGAACAACGAAAAATGTCCGGCAAGCGGAAAAACTCCGCTGCGGCAGCTCCGCGTCCAAAGCAGCATCGCACCGCCGGAATCGACGCCGGAACCGCTGGGCACATCGCCGTTTTCCGCATTGTTCACGACCAATACTTCATCCTGCCATGTGGTCCCGTTGTCATCGGAAACCCGGGCGTAGATGGCGCGGCACGCCTCATCAATGGAGTGCGCCGTACCGCGGCTGTAAGCACAAATCAGGCGGGAACCGACAGTTTCGATCATGGACCATGAGTTATATCCGTGAAAGCCCTGAACGATCATCGCTCCGGGAAAAATATATTGTTCGTACATAGATCTATCCTTTTATAAAACGGCATCTGAGGTTACAATGTTGTTCCGACATCCTGCGCAATGAACTCTTAGAATTTCTGTACGTTTCCTTTGCTCATTTTTCTATCTCCTTCGTTGTTGGGTTTCGGTTTGTTCTGCCCCGATAACGCACAACTCCCGAAAAGATTACATATTTTTTGCAAAATGTTGATGATTCGGGTTGATATCCGTAGTATAATACATTATCATCAGCAGATTGTCAATAAGCGGAATAAAAAAGTCGCACTGAATCTTACCAACCACCGGATGCGCCTCACGCCCCCGAAACCGCGCGGGGCGGGGTACAACGGAAGAAGTCTCTTCTTTATTTTACTTGAAGCGGCTTACCGGCTGGAGCCGATACTTTTTTACGCTGAGGCAATATAAAAAGCGGAAACCACCTTGCCAGTGATTCCCGCACCCAGCCCGATGACACTTCCCTCCCGCTCCCGTATCACAAAATCAATGCCACCGGGCTGTTGATACCTAATATAGCGCATAACGAATCAATGTCAAGCGCATTTTGTGAACTTGTTTTTATTTTCTTTTGTGCAGATCTATTTTTACAACCATTGTTCGTATCTGCGTTAAGATGTCAATTCACAAACAATCATTGTTTATTCTAATATTTATACGGTATTTTTCTGCCGGGGATGATGTCGGATAGAACACAGACAAAAAATCCCCTGAACTGAAAAAGGCACATCAAACAAAGATGAAACAGCTCGATGAGGAAGTTTCCGGCATGAAACTGAAAAACAGCAGCAGGAAACTCCAGCCGGTGATACCGCTTCAGCCCTGAAAATCATCGGTATCATCGTCGCCGCTGCCGCTGCTGCCATGCTCACCGGAAATTTCCGCAAACGGAAGTAAGGTCATCTTCTGTATTTTTTCCGGTACTCCACCGGCGTTATTCCGGCAAGTTGAGTGAATTTTCTGGAGAAATAAAACGGATCGGCAAAGTTCATCTTTCCGGCGATCTCTTTGACCGCCAGACCGGTTTCCGCCAGCAGACGGCAGCTCTGCTGCAAGAAACAGTGGTTGCGGTATTCGGCAAAGGTTTCGTCACCGTGATACTTGCGCCAGTAGCGGCGGAGCGAAGAGAGCGACATGTTGAACTCCCTTGCGAGTTCATTGCAGTCCATATCTCTGCCGATGGACTCTTCAAGCCGTTTCCGGATCGCCGGGATATGGGTGCTGTCAATGATCGTTTTCTGCTCATCCAGCCATGTTTCCAGAACGAGATCGTAGCAGAGTGAGTCGATCCTGTCTCCGCTCCACGGCGGATGCTGAAGCAGGTGGTATAATTCCAGCGTGCGTTCAATGACTCCGGCGGAGTTGTACATTTTGCGTACCGGGTCGTCGGGAGTGAAAAGTCCGGTCTGTTTCCAGACGGCAAATGTCTCTTCCGGATAGATGAAGTACATTTCGCACCATGAACCGTCCGCCCCGTAACTCATCGGTTCGCCCGGCCACTGTATCAGCATACAGGGAGCATGGACTTCATACCGTCTGCCGCGGAAAAGGTACTCCCCCGTCCCCTGAAGAATAAAGGAGAAGTTGCAGGAGTCGAATGTCATTTCCACCCGTTCACGCTTCGCCGGAAGAAATCCCACATGCGCAACGTGCGGCAGCATGGAAAATTTCCGGTTGCTCTCTAAAGTGAATGCTGTGAAATGTTTGAACATATTTTTGACACTTTTATCCATTTTCAAAATTATTTCTGCATACTATATTATACGCTGTAACAACACTTTTATCAAGTAAACTGTAATTACGGAGACGAAAAATGCAGAAAATCGGTTTGATCGGTTGCGGAAATATCAGTTCCGTCTATTTGAACAACAACCCTGTGTTTCCGCAGATGCGCATTGTGAAATGTGCCGATCTGCGGCCGGATGCCGCTAAAGCCGCGGTGGAAAAATTCGGTTTGGAGGCCGTTTCGGTGGAGGCTCTGCTGAATGATCCCGAAATCGACATTATTCTTAATCTGACAACGCCGGAGGCCCATGCGGAAATCGACCTGCGGGCTTTGGAGGCGGGCAAGCATATTTATTCCGAAAAACCCTTCGCCGTGACCCGCGACGACGGCAAAAAAATTCTTCAGACCGCCAGGGCAAAAGGCCTGCGGGTCGGCTGTGCGCCGGATACGTTTCTCGGCGGCGGACACCAGACCTGCCGCAAACTCATTGATGACGGCATCCCCGGTAAAATCACGGGCGGAAACGTTATTATGGCGTGTCCCGGTCACGAGTCATGGCACCCCGCTCCGGGATTTTACTACAAAAAAGGCGGCGGCCCGCTGATGGATATGGGACCTTATTACATTACGGCACTGGTCAATTTGCTCGGCCCGGTCAAACAGGTCGCCGCTTTCTGCGGCCGTTCATCGGATCTGCGCTGCGGACTTAAAGTCAACCACGGCAAAACGTTCCCGGTGGAGGTCGATACCCATATTGCCGCAGTGCTGGAGTTTGCCTGCGGGAGCGTGATCAATATGACCATGAGTTTTGATGTGTTCCGCCTGAGCAGTCAGATGGCGAACTGCATTGAGTTGTGGGGCATCAACGGTGCGCTCCGCACGCCCGACCCCAATGCGTTCAACGGCGAAGTCCGTTTTGCCCGGTCGGGACTGACTGCCGACTGGTGTACGGCGGAAAACAACTTCATCTACAACGAAAATATGCGCTTGATCGGTCTGGCGGATATGGCGGCGGCGATCGAACTGGGGCGTCCGCACCGCTGCTGCGGTGATCTGGCGTATCATGTGCTTGATGTGATGTGTTCCATCCTCGAAGCCAATGAGAAGAGGACGTATATCAGCATAGAGAGCAGTTGTGAACGTCCCGCCCCGTTCCGGGAAGGGTTGAAAAAAGGCGAACTTGATTAAATAGAAGGAGACTGTTTCTATGAAAAAAGCACTTGTTTTTCGCGGCGGCTGGGAAGGTCATGATCCGGTCGGGAGTTCCGACATCGTAGCGGCAGAATTGCAGAAACGGCAGATGACGGTCGATATTTTTGACGATCAGGAGTGTCTGCTGAAGCGGGATCTTACCGCATACGATGTTATTATTCCGGTGTGGACGATGGGCGATATTTCAAACGAAGCCGAAAAAGCCCTGCTCGCCGCAGTTGCCGGAGGCGTCGGCATTGGCGGTTGGCACGGCGGTATGTGCGATGCGTTCAGAAATCATACGGATTATCAGTTTATGACCGGCGGTCAATGGGTCGCCCACCCCGGCGGTGTCATTGATTATCAGGTCAACATCATTTCCGATGATCCGATCGTCAGCGGGATCCGTGATTTCGCCGTGCGAAGCGAACAGTATTACATGCACGTTGACCCCGGTAACGAAGTTTTGGCGACAACCCGTTTCAACGGGGACATCTGCCCGTGGATCGACGGTACTGTCATGCCCGTTGTCTGGAAGCGCAAATACGGTCAGGGCAAGGTGTTCTTCTGTTCGCTCGGACATCAGGGGGAAGAGTTCAAAACCTGTCCGCAACTGCTTGAGATCGTCGTCCGCGGCATCCTCTGGGCGGCAAAATAAAAGCGGAGCAAAATTCCAAACTCTCTTTTTTGCAATCCCTCTCAAAGCCGCATCATTCTTTTCGGTGAATAACTGCGCTGAAAAAAATGAAATTCTGCGGCTTTGGCATTTGCTGGAGGTTAACAGGCGGCGAAACCGAAAATCTCTGCTTCGGACTCTTATAAGGGAAAGAAATGGAAGTGAAAAAAGTTGGTTTTTACAGGGCAATACCTGTCAGGGGAACAGCAGTAAACTCCAATCCTTGACAGCGGGAGTTTGCCGCACTTTTACCGGTATGCAGAGTTGATATCCGGCATTTGACAAACATCAGATTCTGCGTTATATTACAGGCGGGCTATGCGGGATTACCCTAAGTAAGTAAATTGAAAAAAATACAACCGAATAGAGGTGAATTATGAAAAAACTTCTTGTCATGCTGTGCGGCGTTATGCTGCTCGTTGTAAGTGGATGCTGTTCTCTCGGACAGTGCAAAATCACGATGGGAAAGAATGCTGTCCTGCTTGATGTCCGGACTCCGACAGAATATCAGAAAGGCTATCTGCCGGGAGCGATCAATCTGCCGCAGGCGGATGTGGATACAAAAGCGGCAGCAGTTGTCCCCTCCAAAGATACGCCGGTTTATGTTTATTGCCGGGGCGGTCGGGAAGCAACTATGGCTACGGAAAAACTTCTGAAGCAGGGGTACACCGATGTTCATAATCTGGGCGCAATGAAAGATGCCCGGAAAAAGCTCAATCTCCCAATAAAAAAGTGAAAACAGTATATCATTATCGGCGGCGGGAGAAATCCTGTCGCCTTTTTTGATTTTAAATGAAACAAGGATTTCACTTTGGCAAAATGAAAGAGGTCGCAGGAGTGGCGGAAAACCTGGAGGTTACACTATTTGAACCGTTATGCTGATTTGAAGTAGGAGCTATTCGGTGAATTATTTTACGCTCTGCAAGGAGAAAGCAGAGAACAGAACTTGCGTCCTATCAAAAAATCTCTGCTTATGCTCAAACGCATAGTACTTTTGGTTCTGTTTAAGGTGCAGATGCCTTAAAAAAGACTTGAACAAAAATCTTGTCATATAGGAGGGTGCAAAAATTCCTTTTCCCTCAAAAGCAGTGCTTGTCAGCACCGTTTTTAATATATCACTTCAAACCGTAAAAACAAATGGCGATAAGGAATGCTTGCAGTTTCGGTCGCCTTCTGATTTTTTACGATTTTTTCAAAGCAATATCGGGGAATGAAGTTGAAAAGTTGAGAATATATGCCATTGTAATACATCGTTCGGGACTTTCGTGTTAAATATTAAGGATTTGACCGTTTTTAATATATAACCAATCCCCCAATCCCGAAATTTTCAATTAACTCCGGTAAATTTTACCGGACAGTAGTGAGAGGTAGAAGAAAATGGTTGATCCCAAGAAATACCCTGTTGTCCCTGTCAATTGCCTGTTTCAGGGGTGCTATAACCCCGAGTATGAAAAAAAGATCCGAGAAGGAAAGGATTTGTGTTATCAATACAATAAACTGCACCCCAATGATTTTGACGGTCAAAAGGAGATACTGCTCAAATTGTTGGGCAGTATGGGAAAAGAAACCATCATAACGCCTCCCTTCTGGTGCGATTATGGATACAATATCCATGTGGGGGATTTCTTTTATTCTAATCACAATTTAGTAATCACAGATGGTACTGAAGTCCGTTTCGGGGATTATGTATTTATTGCTCCGAATTGTTGTTTTACTACTGCGGAACATCCTATTGATCCGGAACAACGGAAAAAGGGATTGGAAATCGCAAAACCGATAACGGTGGGCAATAATGTCTGGATTGGTGCCGGTTCAACGATTCTAGCCGGAGTGACCATTGGGGATAATACAGTCATAGGCGCGGGGAGCGTTGTAACCCGTTCCATTCCTCCTAATGTCGTTGCCGTTGGTGTTCCCTGCCGGGTGATGCGTGAGATTACGGAAGCGGATAAAACACGTTATCCGTATTTTGAAGGATACATTGAAAAGAAAATCACAAGTGCAGAAAAAAAAGGTTGATTTTGTCGTGGGGGGGTAATTGTTCGGAAAAAGTCTCCCAAGCTCAAAATGGTTGCAAGTTAATGAATTATGGTAATTGATTCACCAATCTGCAAAAACATCTCTGTTTTTGCCTTTTTATGCAACAGAGAATACTTTTCAGCTCAATCGAAAGGACTTTTTCTCCGAAACAACTGCAAAATGCCGTTGCCGGTATGGTGCAGCGTTGCCAATAACAGTCTCTTGCTCTCTACAGAAAAGCCGCAAGTACCTGCAACTGTAAGGGGTATAAAAATATAAAAAGCGGGAACCACCTTGCCAGTGATTCCCGCACCCAGCCCGATGACACTTCCCTCCCGATCCCGTATCACAAAATCAATGCCACCGGGCTGTTGATACCTAATATAGCACATAACGAATCAATGTCAAGCGCATTTTGTAAATTTCTTTTTATTTTCTTTTGCGTAGATCTATTTTCACAACCATTACTCGTATCTGCGTCAAGATGTCAATTCACAAACAATCATTGTTTATTCTAATATTTATACGGTATTTTTCTGCCGGGGATGATGTCGGATAGAACACAGACAAAAAATCCCCTGCTTTTCGTCGGTCCCCCCTTACCCCCGATCATGAGCCCGCCGAAAAGCAGAAGATCCGGAACACGGAACAGAGTTCCGCGTCCAGTATAATGCGCCGCGTCAAAGAAAAATC
>JAZNPK010000002.1:0-276708 GCA_045589595.1 Victivallales bacterium | reverse complement strand
ATCGTACGTATAGTTCAGGACCGGAACATCACCGGTATCGATCTCTTCGCTGGAGGCAGTCACTTCCACCACGCGTTTCGCAATATCCACCGTGGTTTCCGCCTGACTGTCTGCGCTGAGATAATAGTTGGCGACTTTATCACCGCTGATGGTCAGACCGTTGATGGCAACAGCTTTGCCGTTACCCGCATCGGCGTTGTCCAGTTCGCCGGTCGCGGAAACAGTCAGCTGATCGTCGCCGCAGATACCGCCGAACACCACATTGCTGTAATCGAGTTCGACCGCTGTCGTGCCGTCGTATTCTCTGCCCACAGCCGTAATGCCGCTGATGGTCAGTTCCGCCTGTTCGATGGTCAGATCCGCACCTTCGTAAGTGATGATGTAGTTCTTCGTCACATCCGCGCCGTCGGCGTCGATGATGACTGCCTGATCCACGCCGATGGCGTAGGAGCCCACATCCGTACCGTTGGCTGTGAAGGTCCAGTCGCTGAGGCTGTGACCGTCAACCTGACCCGCGATCGTGGCATCCGTCAGCGTCTGTTCTGCGCCGTTGTAAGTGACAGTGCGATCCGTTGCCGTGACCGTAACCGCCAGCTGTTCGATGGTCAGAGTCCCGCCCTCGTAAGTGATGATGTAGTTCTTTGTCACATCCGCGCCGGTGGCATCGGTGATGACTGCATCGACCGGCATAACATTGCTGTAAGTTCCGGCATCCACATATTTTCCGGAGAAACTGAAATCGCTGAGGGTCTGTCCGTCAACCAGAGTTCCGGCGGTGATGACGGCATCAGCCAGTGTCTGTTCCGCGCCGTTATAGGTCACGGCGGCATCCACACCGGCGATCGTCAGTTCCACCGCCGTAATGGTCAGAGTTCCATCCACATAAGTAATGTCGTAGTTTTCCGTCACATCAACATCATTTTCATCGAAAATCACTGCATTCTTCACAGCCACGCTGTATGTACCGGCATCCGGTCCGCCGTTCCCGAATTCAGCAGGAACTGCTCTGTGACCGCTCACAAATTCCGCACCGGAGACCGTAACAGATTCCAATGTCTGTTCCGCGCCGTTGTATTCGACCTCAAGGTTATCGCCAGTAACGGTGATTTTTGCCTTGTTGATGGTCAGGATACCGCCTTCATAAGAGATCTCATAGTTGGCAGTCACATCATTACCGGCAGCGTCATGGATCACAGCATCGGAGACCGTTCTGTCGTAAATCCATGCATTTGTCGCGCCTTCGCCGTAATTCAGAGACGCGAGAGTATGACCGTTCACCAGCGCGCCGGTGATCTCCGCCTGATCCAGTTTGTGTTCCTGGGCGTTGTAAACGACCGTCTTATCAACACCGGTGACCGTGATCGCCGCCTTGTTGATGGTCAGTTCACCATCCACACAGGTGATCTCATAGTTGGCAGTGACATCATTACCGGCGGCGTCTTTGATCACAGCATTTTCAACACCGATGGTGTAAGGTGTCGCACTGGCATCGACCCCGCTGCCGACAAAATCCCAATCCGCCAGTCCGTGCTGATCCACCAGACCGCTGACAGTGACATCTTCCAGTGTCTGGGCTTCGCCGTTGTAGGTAACGGTAAGATCTTCCGCTGTAATGGTCACGGATTTCTGATCGATGGTCAGTCCGCCGCTCACACAGGTGATATCATAGTTGGCAGTGACATCATTTCCGGCAGCGTCTTTGATCACAGCATTTTCAACACCGATGGTATAAGGTGTCGCACTGGCATTGATCCCGCTGCCGACAAAATCCCAATCCGCCAGAACATGTTTATCCACCAGACCGCTGACAGAAGCACTTTCCAGTGTCTGGGCTTCGCCGTTGTAGATAACAGTACGGTCGTCCGCAGTTACGGTGATCGCACGCTGATTGATGACCACATTCACCTTTTCGGCGAACTGATACAAACTGGATGCTGCAGAAGTCAGTTCGTACGCTTTTCCGGTGGTGGCATTTTCCACAGCATCATTGCCGACGGTCCATGTCCAGCCCAGATTTGCCGTCGTATCTTTGCTGATCTGCACGCCGTTGATATCGGAAACTGTGATCACGATGTCGCCCATGGTGTCGCCGTAGGTGATCGCTTCCGCAGTGACCACCACGCCCGTCAGACGGATGCCGAGGGTATCGGTGGCGGCATTGGAGCCGCTGATGTAGAGCATACCGCTGCCCGTGGTGCCGTCGCTGTTCACATCCACATCCGTAAATGCGCTGCCGGTCACCGTTGTGCAGGGAGCCGTAAGACTTGATGCCGTATTGGTGAGGCTCAGAGCCGCTTTGGTTCCGGCAGTATTGCTGCTGATTGCTGCATTTTCCGCCGTGAAGGTGCCGCTCACAACTGTTCCCGCCGTGCTGCTCAAAACTTTGCTGCCGTTCTGCAGCGTCAGGTTTGTGTAAGTGCCGGACTGAACATTCTGCGTACCGGTTCCGTTGTAGGTCACATTGCCCAGCGCATCCGTGCTGCCTGCCACAGAAAGTGATCCGGTCAGGGCGAGGATGGCGCTGTTGACGAGTGCGCCGGAAACAGTCACATCGCCGGCGGCAGTCTTGGTGCCGGAGCCGGAGAGTGTCAGATCGTCATAGGACACACCTGCCACGATGTTCTGATCCGCACCGCTGTATGTGACATTACCTGCACCGGATGCGGCGGTGAAGGAGTTGTCCGTGCCGCCGAGGGAGAGTGCGCCGCTGTTGGTCAGTTCGCCGCCGTGGAAGTTGCCGGAGACCGTGAGGTCAGATGCGGCGGAGCTGATGGCGGTGGATGCGGCTTCAAACGTGGTGGCTTTCGCGCCTGTACCCGCAATGGCGAGGGCGGCGTAAGTTCCTTCCGCGACCGTCTGATCCGCCCCGTCATAAGTGACATTGCCATAGACTTTATTATCTGCGGCAAGGCTGCCGGAGACTTGGAGCGTACCGGAGTTGTTCATGGTGGTCACATCCACGCTTTCTGCATCCAGCGTAACATCTGCGGCAGAGATCGTGAGGGTGTCGGCGGTCAGGGTGCCGGTGGCAGTTTTTGTACCGCCGCCGGTGAGGGTCAGGTTTTCGTAAGCGGCATTGGTCGCCACGGTCTGATTGCTGCCGTCGTATGTCACATCACCGAAGCCGAAGGGAGCAGCATCCACCTCAAAGCTTCCGGAAACTTCCACCAAACCTTCGTTCTTGAATCCGGTAGAGATGTCCAGCGAAACAGCATCAAGGGTCGCGCCGGAACCGATGGTCAGCGTTGCGGCGGTCACGGTGCCGGTGGAACTGACAGAGGCGCCGTCCACAATATCCAGCAAGCCGTAAGTGTAGCCGGTATTGATGGTGGTTCCGTCACGGTAAATAACGGTTCCTCCGAGAGTGCCGGAGCCCGCAAGTGTTCCGGTAACATCGATGGTACCGGTATTGGTCAGGGTGCCGAAAGTCAGTTTGTCGTTGGTGATGTAGAGGGTACCGCTGTTGTTCAGGGCGCCGATGTTCAGCACACCGGTACCGGATGCGGTCAGAGATCCGGCGGAAGTGATGTTCATTATTGCGCCGGTGCCGGAGATGGTGACATCGTGTGCGGGTTCCATGGTGATGGCGAAGCCGATCACAAGATCACTGTCCAGCGTTGCCGTGGTGACATCGCTTTCAAAGGTGACAGGCGCCGCAGGCTGAACGGTCACGACTTCACGCAGACTGGTTTCGCCGTCGAAGAAGTTGTAAACATCGTCGCCGGTGGTAACAACGCCGCTTCCGGTATTATCGGCGGTCAGAGCGTGTGCGCCGACGTTGAACTGGAGCGTGATGCCGGTACGGGAGATGGCGTTCTGGGCAGTACCGGACACAAGATAACCGGTACCGAGTCCAAAGGCATCAGCGGCGGAAGCGGTGAAGGTGGAACCGGTATCCAGTCCGGTTGCGGCATCGATCCACTTACCGTTTCCGGTGGGATCGTAAATGTAGAACGTATCCGCTGTTTCGACAGCAGAAATCGCTTCCGTGACGGAGCCGGATTTTCCGACCAGTACGCCGCCGTATGCCTGCCAGCCGTTTTTGTCGATGGCAATCGTCCGGGACTGAACCTTGTAAGGTGTTGTGCCGTCCGCCATATAGACAATCATTCCGTCAACATCCAGCATGTCATGTTCATCGGAGAGTGTCAGTGCGGGCGTATCCGTACCGAAAGCGGAGAGCATGGTGTAATCGCTCTGGTTTCCGCCGGACGCCTTGATGTATGCGTCATCGCAGGACATGGTTCCGTACGCATTGTTCCACATATAGAGGTAGGGATCACAGGAAGTTGTCAGTGAAGCGGTCGTTTCCTGCACAAAGATGTCATAAACCGGAACATTTTTTGCAGCTGTGGTACCGACGATGATATTATTCATCAGGTAGAGAGCGGCATAGCCGTCTTCGGGCAGATAATCCTTATGATCCGCAATGTTTTTCAGCCGGATCGTGTCAAATTGCGTGTAACTTGTTCCGGTGAAAGTAAAATGCGTATCGGCGATGGTGGTATTGTAAATTGCCACCGTCAGCGGGTTATTGCGGTTCGTCTCAAAACTGAACATGTACGAACCGCCGATATTATTGCTGAGGAAGGTGGAGTTTGCGATTTCGTAATAACCGCCGTTCCCGGCGGAACCGATCACACAGGTTGTAAAGGTGTTTTCCGCGACTGTCATATCGCTGAAATGGACACCGAAACCATGGGAAAGGCTCTTATTGATGCCGAGAAGGCTCTTTGCCGTATTGTCGTAAATATCCACATTCGCGATCTTGGCAGAAAGCCCATTGTGGCTGTGAATGATCGATTCAGTCAATGTATTTCCGTGGATATCCAGTCCGTTGGCATAAATCTCACAACCGTCACCGAGCATGATCAGTTTCTGGGAACTGTTGTTGCTGAATTCCACATTGGTGAGTGTTGCGATCGCGTTCGGCAGATAACGGATCGACAGAACACCGCCTTTCCGGATCACATTGTCTTTGAAGACGGAATTGGTGATCTGCAGCTGCTGTTTCCCGACCAGGATCACACCGCCCTGATCGCCGGCGTTAAGCAACAACGTACGCTCAAAGCTGACATTATCCGCATAGATCTTTCCGTCAGCAGAGTGGATCAGACTGCCGCCGGTGTAATAGTTGCTGGTTCCGCCGGTGGCGACATAGACCGTATAATCTCTGCCGTAAGGAATATCGGCATCGGTTCCGGTCGCCACATAGAGAGAGCCGTCCGCATTGGATGCTGAACCGTAAAGGGTAATGTTTTTCAGCGTCAGACTGGCACTGCTCTTGACTTCAAACAGACGGGCAACTTCCTGATCGGTCCCGTTGGACTTGGAGATGTCAATGATAATATCGCGGACACCGTCGCCATCCACATCACCGTCAATGATCAGATTGTGGTTTTCTGCATTGAGGAAGAATGCCGTGCCGCTGGTACTGCCCTGTTCATGACGGCTGGTCACATTGATCCGGAGTTCGCCATCTTCTTTGAGCTGTTCCGCAAATGTGATGGTGGCAGGGCTGGTGGCTGTGGAAATAGTCAAACCGTAAGTAATGGCTTCACGGAGACTGGTCTTTCCATCGTGATCGTCCACCACATCTTCTGTGGTATTGACCACCAGACTCGCCGCTTCGGCAGCCTGACGCGCACCGCGGGTGTTGCGGCCGCCTTCCACCACACGGCTGGAACCGAACTGGTCCTGCTCAACGACCGTAACAGTCAGTCCCGTCATATCCTTGACACTGCTTTCGGGGCTCAACAATGCACCGGTCCCGACCTGGCAGAGACTGCTTGACTGATAGGTGGCGCGGTCGTTTACGGAAATCGCACCGGTGATCACGTTGAAGTGGTCAAAGCTGATCCACACAGATTTTCCGGTGGTGCTGTCCGTAAGTTTGAGCTGCGCAAGGAATGTGGCATCCACACTGTAGTCGATTTTCGTATAAGTGGAAATATCTGTGGCGGCGGGGTCGTTGATATTGTATTTCCAATGCTTGTCGGCATTACTGGATACCGCATTGTAGTTCACACCGTCCGATGAATGGTAAATACCCCGTGTTTCATTTTTAACCATCGTCTGGACATTTTCATTTGAGTGGACATAATTTTCGATCGCAATTCTCAAGTCGCCGTCTCTGACCGCCATCAGATAAGTCACGCCGTTGCTCACGATCGTAACGATACCGGCATCCGAGCTGTACGTATATACCGCATCAGCGTCGTTGACAATGGCATAAAAATTCTTTGCCGAGGTAATGAAACTGATATCGTTCCAGTAATAGCGGGTTCCGTCCGTATCGTCCAGATAGAACGCGCCGTTTTCATCCACCTGCAGGAATGCGGCATTGAAGGAACCGGAATACATTGTGAAGATCGAATTCCAGGTATCGCCGGAATCAGTGGAAAAGAGCCATTCGCCGCTGCTGTCTTTTCCGACGGTGACACCGGTATCGGCATGAGCGTCAGACACTTCAAATGCCGTCTGAAGCACACCGTTCACTGTGGCAGTGACAGTTGCCGCTTCCAGAGATCCGCCGTCAAAAACTTCCGCCACAGTTGCGCCGGAAACATTGGTGGAACCGCTTGCCAGCGAAACAGCGGACATGGAAAGATTGGCGCAGGTACCGTAAGTCAGATACTGGGCATTGACGATCGCGCCGCTCTTCACCTGAATATCCTGATTGTCATTGCCGACAATGATGGAGTTGATGATATTCGCAGTACCTGCTGTAACATACAAGCCCGCCTGACCGCTTCCGTTTCCGGCAATGGTGCTGTTGATCAGGTTCAAAACGCCGTCGGTATGATTCAGCTGGATCGCACTTGCCATGCCCCCACCCGTGGCATTTCCGGTAAAGGTGGTGTTGATCACATCAACGGTTCCGTTTCCGTTGATATAAAGCGCTCCGACAAGTGCGTTGTTGTTGTTACCGTCACGGTTGTTGATGAATGTACTGTTCCGGATCACGGCATTTTTACCGGTTGAGATTTCCAATGCGCCGCCCTGCTTCATGCCTGCACGGTTGCTGTCAAAACGGACATTGTCGATCAGAATGGAATCTGCAGAGGCTTTGATGGCGCCGGTCTGGTCGCCACTGGCATTCAATGCCACGGTACTGTTCGTCAGCGAATAGGACTTGGAGTAATTGTAGTTGGCAACTGCGGCACAACTGTACGCGTAGAAATACCGGATATCAACAGAATCCATTTCCGTTATATTTCCGCCGCTTGCATTCGCCTGCATACCACTCCAGAACCCGACACCGCCATGAAGCGTTGCATTCTGCACGCTGAGCGTATTATTTCCGCTGAGATAGAACATGGCGCCGTAGTTGTCCACAGACGAACTGCCGAACGAAATATCACCCGCTTCCAGAGACATATTGCTGATGGAGAGACTGGCTTCCGGGAGCAGCGTGAACATACGGTGCCGGGTCACCAGAGAAAGTCCCAGGGGACCGTTTTTGTCGTAGCCGTATCCGTACGTTTGGTAAATGGTTTTCAAGTCTTCCGCGGTGATATCTTCCAGCGTTTCGCCGTTCTGAGCGGCATATTCCCGGATGGCATCCATAAAGGAATATTCCACTTTCAGCATCACATTTCCGACTTCGGTTTCTCCGTATGCGAGCGAACCATCGATCGTGATGTCAATTCCGGCTGCGATCTCAAAGGCACCAAGCGTACTGTCCATCACCACAGTCAGATCGGGATATTCCGTTGCCCAATCCACAGTATTGGAGAAGGAAATACTGCCGCCGCCGTTTGCGATCGCGTAATCCATCGCCTCACGGAAACTGAGTTTGTAATCAAATTCATTGGTGCCGCTGTCAAGGGTCGTGACAACGAGTCCGTCTTTGACCAGTTCCTCAAGATTTTCGGGAGCGAGGACAGCACCGGTGGTGGCATAGATGACATCACGGCTGTTCCCCAGCGCGTCTTTATCATTGACATGGAGCACATCTCCGTTTTCCGCCGTGTATGCGGTGCCGTCCATCAGCATCCAGGCCGTATCGCTCTGCTTGATCTTGTGAAGCGCAACGATGGAGCCGTCGGCTTTTTCCACATACGCAGTGTAAACGCCTGTACCTGCCATACCTGTCGTGGGTTTGACGTAGTAATAAGCGATTTCTTTGCCGCTTTCCGTCACAAGCGTGGTCGTTGTAACATATTTGGGTTTCTTTGCGGCACTTGTGGTGGCAACATCGTTGTAATCCTCAAAATAATTGCCGTAATCGTTCACATCGTAAGATGTCCAGTTGACGCTCACGTTGCAGTATGTGGTGGTTGTCAGTTTGGCAAGTTGTGCATCCGTTCCGGTGGCATTGGTATAATACACATTGCGGAATGTAAGATTATCGGCACTGACATCGCTGGCAAAGCTGAAGGAGAGCGGCGTATAATTCGTGTTGACATTTGCACTTGAACTGCTCATATTGTCGATGGTGATACAGTTCAGCATCGTCAGTACGGCATTCGCGCCTCTGACTGCGATACCGCCTTCATCCGCGAAAACGCCGGTGTTGCGGTCGGCAGCATTGCCGATGACGGTACAGTCGATCAGCGTCGCCGTTCCGCCATCAACATACAGACCCGGTCCGGCAGCAGCTTCATCACCGCTGTATTCCCCGTTGAACGCCAGTGTTGTATTGAGGAAAAGCACATCGGCATACGCGGCAACCGTCGCCCCGATCCCCTGGACCATGTGCGAACCAGTCTGGAAACGGTTCTGATCCACGACTGTATCCCGGATAACGATATTCGTTTCAGCTGTTTTTGTGCCCTCAAAATACATCATCTTGGAAATATGACCGCGATAGGTATTGTTGTGGATCACCACACGATCGATCACGCCCTGTGTCCCGTTTACCGCACGGATCGCACCAAAGTTTGTATTGTTTTCAAAAGTCGTTCCGGAAATCAGAAGATTGCTCACCGCATCCGCAGCAACTGCAATACCGAAGTTGTACTGGAACAGACTGTCCGTGATCGTAAGACTGTCAATGCCGTTTGCGTAAATCAGATAGTTGGTCGTCTGATCGTAGCCGGTGGGCAGTGTTCCGGACCGCGTCACTGTCACATCAGACAGCGTGACTTTTGTGCCGGAGCCTTCCGCCAGGACCACGCCGCCCTGGAAGTCGGTGGGTGCCGAACCGCCCATCAGCGTCAAATTGTAAAGCCGGACATCCACATCGCCGGATACATGCAGCAGACGGTGGGGCGTCGGGGTGTTGGTGTTGACCGCATAATCCGCGCCCAGACCCGGTTCTTCCACGGAAATAATGATTTCCTGTCCGTCAGTCAGAATACCGTTGATGGTAAGATTCTTGTTCAGCACGAGCAGACCGAGTGCGCTGTCCAGCGTGATGGTGTAATTCACAGCCGCCCAGTCAAAGGTCGTATCGAATGTGATCACATCTCCGTCCACAGCGTTGCGGATGGCTTCACGCAGCGTCAATTTGCCGTCAGCAATGGTGCTATCTTCATTGCTGTTGACTTTGATACCGATGTCGGGCGCTTTGCCGGGAACGCCATTGGCTCCCGCATAATAGGGACTGACACGCTCCGCACCGTTGATGTCGGCACCGATCAGTGTCGCCGCGCCTGTCCCGTAGAAATCCGTAAAGGTCGTGCCGTCTGTGGAATAGGAACTCACCACGCCGTCCGCTTTGACCAGTATGCCGGTCGCACGGGTGGCAGCAAGGGAACCGGGCAGGATCGCGACCGTTTTCTGTACATCCCCTTCCGACTGAAGGGAGTAACCCCAGCCGGTCCCGAAAATATCATTGGCTGTCTTTCCGGTAACAATGCTGTCCGCAACAGAGGCGGTGATTGTGGCTTTTTCCCCATCGACTGTACCGAAGAAGGAATACAGCGCCCGGAAAGAGCCGGAAAGTTCCGCGGTATTGTCCGTCACGATACTGTTCAGGACATACACCGTGGAGGTGGACGCATTGGTAATTGCCGCACCGCCCGTCGTCGTATTGCCGACAATGGAGCTGTTGATGATCCCGACCACCGCATCCGCCGCCTGAACCGAGATCAGACTGCCGGCTGTGGCGGTATTTCCGTAAATCATCGTATTGATCACTGCCAGTTCCGCACCGGATGCATTGGCGGTGATCAGAGCAAGTGCACCGTCCTCCGCCGTGATGCCGTCTACGGCATTGTTCAGGAAGTTCACTTTGGCTCCGGGCGCATCCAGATACAGCACACCGCCGCTGTTGGTGATGGTGTTGGTCGAAAAATTGGAATTCTGCACCGTCAACTGGCTGGCAGAAGTCAACAGCGCAAAAATACCCGCACTGCCCTTCGTGATGCCATAAACAGAAATGTTGTCGAATACCGCCGTTGATCCTTCTGCACCGGCGTAAACAAGACCCAGTCCGTTCGTGGCTCCTGTTGACATGATCGGGGCATCGAATTCCGTGTTGCTGACCGTGAGTTTACTGTTCGTGGCATAGATACTGCCGATACCATTCAGCGGATCCGGCTGCTGTGTGGATATGGGGAACGTACCGGTCTTCCAGAAATAAGAATTGTCGATCGTTGCTTCGGAAGCGTCCAGATAAATGGCAGAACCGAATTTGTATGATTTGAACCCGTAAAAATCCGTGTTATCCACATTGAGCGTGGAATTTTCGATCACCGCGATCGCACCGCCGCGCATCGCCGACCCCTGCGCACTGTAAATACTGCCGTCCTTCTGGGAAACTAACCAGGAATTGTTCAGCGTCAATGTGGAACCCTCTTCAACAAGGATCGTGTTGCCCCAATATTCTTTGGTATCCGCCGCACGAGCCTCGGCATCTATCATTCTGTCAGCGCCGCCGCCGTAGATCTTCAACCCGTCAATGGTCACTTCCGCGCCGCCGGTAACAGTAAAGGGGCGGACCAGGAATTTGGTCGATCCGTTGGTGGCGGGCTGGATAAAGATCTCTGTCCATGCCGATTCTCCGGAACCTTTCAGGGTGATGCTCTTATCGATCACAAGTTCACCGAACCGCAGATAGAGCTTCTTGTTCTGCAGCCAACTGTGCGTCAAATCGATAATGTCACCATTGGAAGCATCCCGGACAGCTTCCCGGAGGGAGTAATAACCGTCAAAGGGATTGATCATATCACCGAAATAGTACGGATTCACATTCTTTCCGTTCCAGTCAAGGGTGATCACAAATGTTTTCGTACCATCGCCGTTATCGGTGGGAGCAGGTTCGGAGATCGGATCCAACGCATAGGAGCCCATATTGTAGGCGAGAGTCGTCTGGGTGCGGCTGACACCGTTCTGCGCCGTATCCAGCACAGTCAGGGACGCCGTATCTGTGTAGGTATCAGGGGATGTCATGCTCCGCCATGTATCCACTGTTCCGGTACGGTCGAGATAGAAATAATCCCCCTTTGCATCTACAGCCGTGAGTGTACCGCAAGCCGCAGCATAACCGTAAGGCTGGATCGCCAGCAAACCATCAGTTGCCACAGGCTTCATGGATGTAAAGATGCGGTCGACACCCGGCTGGGAAATGGATGTCATTGTAATGGATTCCACATCCGTAACCGTTGCGCCGGTAACCCCCCAGTAGAAAGAGTAGTTCGCATTCAGTGCAGATGTTCCGCCGGTAAAGGTGATGCTGGCTGCATTTTCATAAGAGAAATCACAGAGCGCACCGATGATACTGTTGAGAAGGTTTGCCGTGGCAAGTCCTTCCGTGGAACTCTCCACATAAATATCCGTGATATTGGCTTGGCTCCTGTCAAAACTTGTAAAGATGGTGGAGCTGACAATGTTCAATTCCACATTCGCGCCGCTGATGGCAATGTTGTAACCTTTTCCGGCTGCCGTATTCCCCGTCATGGTGGAGTTGACAACGTTCAATTCCACATTGCCGCTGGCAAGAACATTGAGTCCGCCGCCCATTGCATCTGTGCCGCTCACACTGCCGCCTGTCACGGAAACCGTATCCAGATTCAACGCCAGATCACCGGTCACCGCCGCATTGATCACGCCGCCGTTCCCGCTGGTGACCGCCGTATTTCCCGCAAGATGTGCGTTGCGGACCGTGAAATCAAGCCCCGTATCCGATGCCAGATTGAAGACCCGGCTCGCTTCCGCCGCTTTGATGGTAATGACACCCGCATCCACGCCGCCGTCAATGGTCAGTCCGGACTGGGTGATCGAAAGTTCAGAGGTCAGTTCCAGATAACCGGAAAGACTCTGGTCGAAAGTGATCGTACTGCCGAGAGTGGGATCCGCTTTCTGATACGCGATCGCTTCACGCAGACTGATAAAATGGTCCGCGTCATCGCTCACATCCTCAAGCGTATTCACCACCAGAGACGGCAATTCCTTCGTGAAACTGTAAACACTGCCCACAGAGGCTTTGCTGTTGCGCATTTCCCGTCCGGTACTGTCATGCGTCAGCAGGATCGTTGCAGCAGACTTATCCGTACCGCGGATCAGAACTTTATCCGTTCCTTCCGCCGTGGTGGAATAAGCGTATGTCGATCCGTCTTCGCTGTACCAGACAAACAAACCGTTTCCGTCAGCGGCGCTGCTGTCTTTCACAACGGTAAAGGGTGCTTTTACCACGCCGCCCACCGTGATCGTGCCGGTTTCATCGATCACATCTTCGCCCAGATGATCCGTGGAGAATTTATCCAGTGTCGATTTGCTCAAACTGTCAAAATCAGGCGCGTCAATTTCAGCCGAGTCAATAATGGAGTTGACCACCTGCGTATTGACTCCTGTCGAACCATTGGCGTTGGCATACATAAACTTATCCACACCTTCCACAACGCAGTTGACAACCCGCATGGGGTTCACTGTCGCTGCGGACAGATAGGCAAACCATGCGGAATCTCCGCTGAATGTGGAGTCAACAACAGTAATTTGACAGGCAGCATCCGTGGATCCCAACGCAAAAATACGATCGCTTCCAGCCCCGGTCGTTCCGGTAACCTGCGTATTGACCATCAAAAATGTGGATGCGCCGTTGTTAGAGATCAATGCTCCCCATTGAGGAATCGAAGCATTTCTGATGACGCTGTCCGTAACCGTTACAGTTCCGCTGTAATTCCCGAGAAATGCACCGCTGTTGTCCTCAAATGTATAGGAAATAACATCAAGCGTATGTCCGGCAATATTACCGTTCTGCAGCCAGAAAAGGTCACCGTTATCATGCAGATATGAATTGCGGAAAACGGCGTGATCGCCATTTGCCAATCCCAGAATTGAGTAATTTTTCCGGCTGGTATTGTTGTAGAATTCGGAATTTTCCACAACAAGGTTTGATCCGCCGCCGTAGGTTCTGAAAACCGTTGCAGAATGGGCGTAGTTGTCATGGATCTCCGCATTCTGCACCGTCAGATTGCCGTACACACGGAATACCGCTCCCATGTTGACATTGTTTGTCCATTCGCCGCCGTCATCAGCATAAGCGTGAGAAAGTTCCAGATTTTTGACCGTGACATCCAAATCAGCTCCGGCAGTAGCACCGAATGTAAAAATATTGGTCCCCGCCGTCGTCACAGTGCCATCTTCGAACACCGTTCCGCCGGAAATCACCACATCGATATCGCCATCGCCATCCGTATCGCCATCGATCACAAGGGAGCCGGTAGTGGTGACATTCAAACCGCCCAGCGTGCTGTCCAGCGTAATGGTGTTGAGGCGGTCACTGAACAGAGAACTGTCAAACACGATCTGATAATCGCCTGCCGCCTTATTGACGGTGTCAATGGCATCGCGCAGCGTAATAACCGATGCATCATCGGTATGATCCACCGCCGCATCCGTCACGGAGTTGACCGTGATCACGACCGGTTCCAGTGTGTGTGCATAATTTTCCGGCTGAATGGTGGCGGATTCGATCAGACCTGTCTGATATTCCAGATCCCAGTCGCCGTCAGCTCCGCCCGTGGCATCGGTGGACGCCGCCACATCCGCTCCGGTCAGATCGGCAATGGCATCCGCAAACGCCCTGCCCTCATCAGAAGACGCCAGATCACAGCCGTAGATCAGAATGTCGGCATCTGCGGAAAGATGTTTGCCGATCTCTTTCCAGTCTGCCGGATTCAGCGTATCATTGTCGATCGTCTCCCCGTTCAGGATCAGCACACCGTCACTGCCGTGGGAAACGATGTGGAGCGCGGAATAAACCGTGTCGGCATGATCATCCAGATAGGCATTGATCGCATCCATGGCATCTGTGCCGGACTGGAGCTGAAGGATCTCGTAGCCGTCACCCAGATCGTTGACCACTGCATCCGGTTCCGCCACGGAAGAATTGATGACCACCAGAACTTTCGTTTCCGTAACTTCTGCAGGATCCGCAGCAGCAGCCACGGTTTCCGGCGGAAGGACTGCGGCGGCAAAATCCTGCACGTCCGCGGCAATATCATTTTGAGCATCACCCTGATCTGCCGCAGGTTCCTGTGCCTGCGGGTCCGCCGCTGCGGCGGCTTCGGCTGCCTGGATCACGGCACCGGCTTCAAACAAAACACGGTCTTCCAAACGGAACATCGGGGGGTTGGTCTTGCGTTTCATAGCAAAAATTCCTCCTGCTTACTGTGGGTAATTAATAATATTTTTATTTTACATAAACAATTATAGCACGGTCGGGGGATTTTTCAAGGTACGATCCGGAATTTATTGAACAAAATTCCCGCAGAATTCACTTTTTTACGCTTTTTCCCGTCTTTCCGGGGATCCGCACTTGTTTTTTCAGGGAAAAGCTGTATCTTAATTTTGTCAACTACATGATCAGGAGCAAACTATGAAGATCTTTCTGACAGGCAGATCTCTGGAAACGATCGTCCCTCATTTTGAAGCGGCAGGTTTTCAGATCACCGGCACAGCAGAAGATGCCGATCTCATCGTCACCCACGGCGGAGACGGTGCCATGCTCGGTGCAGAACACAAGTATCCCGGCAAACTGAAAATGCCGATCCGGGACAGTATTGCCGCGCCCCTCTGCTGCCGTCATACGCTGCCGCTCCAGATCAAAGCGCTCCGCGACGGCGAACTCAAGCAGACGCGGCTCCCCAAACTTTCCGGCACAGCCAACGGTCAGACGCTCAAGGCATTGAACGATGTCTTTATCCATAACAGCAACTATGTCAGCGCCATGCGTTATAAAGTCTGGATCGACAACGAGTTATACGGACGGGAGATCGTTGGGGACGGCGTCGGGCTTTCCACAGTCCACGGTTCCACCGCCTACTACCGCAGTATTACCCACAGCGTGTTCCGCACCGGGATCGGACTTGCATTCAGCAACAGCACGGAACTGGTCAATCATCTGGTGCTGCCGGAGACGGCGGTCGTACGGGTACAGATCCTCCGCGGTCCCTGCGAAATGGTGGCGGACAATGCGCCGGAAAAGATCACGCTGAACGCCGGAGAAGAAGCCGAACTGCGGTTGTCCGGCGAAACTACGCCGATCCTCGGACTGGAATTTTTCATGTGTCCGGAATGTCGCGCGCTGCGTCATTCGCTGCGGAACAGTACGCAAAATGGATGACAGATCATGAAGCTTCTGATCTCTGCAGGTCCCACCCGTGAAGCCATCGATCCGGTCCGCTTCATCACCAATCATTCCAGCGGAAAAATGGGCTATGCCCTTGCGGCGGCAGCAATTGAAAACGGCTGGGAAGTCACCCTCGTTTCCGGTCCGGTCACACTCGATCCGCCGGAAGGTCTCGCAGAATTTGTTCCGGTGATCAGCGCCGCTGAAATGGCGGAAGCCGTCAAGAGCCGATTCCCCCGGATGGATGGGGCGATCCTCTGCGCAGCCGTCGCGGATTACCGTCCGGTTTCCTTTTCAAACAGCAAAATAAAAAAGACAGATGACGACCTGGTTCTTCATCTGGAACGGACCGAAGATATCCTGCTTGCTCTCGGCAGAATGAAACGGGCGGATCAACTCCTGACAGGCTTCGCCGCCGAGACGGATGATCTTGCAGAAAATGCGCTGAAAAAACTCAGAAAGAAAAATCTGGACTGGATCGCCGCCAATCTTGTGGGCGTTCCCGGAAAAGGTTTTCAGGCAGATCAGAACGAAATCACCCTTTACGGCAGGAACGGCGAAGTGATCCCGTTGCCTCTGACAGATAAAAAAGTTCTTGCCAAACAAATGATTTCTGCAATTTTTCCGGAAAAACTGTAATTTTTTTAACTTTTTTTACAAAATCATTACATTTTTTCTTTGACTTCCCTTCCGGAGCGTGTATTATATTTTCCATCAATTTTTTCCGTGTACTGAAAAAACATAAAACCGTAAACCGCAAAATTGTGGAGAATGGGCAATGAAAGAACTGAAAACCGGGATTCAGTTGTACACCCTCCGGGAGGCGTTGAAACAGGATTTTAAAGGCGTGATCCGTGAGTTGGCAAAATTAAAATGCGATGGTGTGGAATTCGCATGTCAGTATGGCGATATGGAACCGCAGGAACTGGCAGAATTTATGAACAGTACAGGCGTGACGGCGTGCGGGATGGTCAGCGGTGCAGATGCACTCATCAACCCCGATGATCCGGCATACGACTACGCCCGCGCACTGAAAGTGGAAAATATCAACTGCAGTTATTTCTGCGATTTTGCCACTGAATGGCAGCCGCTGGCAGCGAAACTGGAACTTGCCGGTCAGGTCGCAACGGAAGCGGGATTCCGTTTTTCCTATCACAATCACCACGCCGAATTTGCAAAATCCTCCGGCGAGTGCGCCCTTGACCTCATTTATGCCAATACCAATCCGGAATTTGTACTGGCGGAACTGGACATGTACTGGGTCGCATACGGCGGCGAAGATCCCGTGTCATACATCAAAAAATACAACGATCGCATCCACATTCTGCACTTCAAGGATATGGATAAAAATGACAGATCGTGGACGGAACTCGGCAAAGGCAGTATTGACCTCGCCGCGTGTGTGTATGAAGCGCGGCACTCCAGTTGCAGATGGATCGTTTATGAACAGGATGCCTGCAAACAGGATCCCATGCAGAGTACGATCGAAAGTCTGGAATATCTGAATAAACTGCTTGGCAAATAAACGTCAGTGTTTCCGGAATGCCGATTTTTTGATCACCCAGTTGGTGCGGGGCATATTTTTCAGCGTTTCCGCTTTTTCTTCCGGCAGTTCCGGGAAGAAGGTCAGACCCGTTTCTTTTTCAACTTTTCTGACCGTCACGATACAATCCGTAACCTTTTTTGACGTATCATAATTCGGCACAATAAATGCCATCATCCGTTCCGGCGGCGTCATATCGTACACGACTTTGTAATATGCGTGGGGGACGGCGACCTTATTTTTCACGCCGATGGTCCGGATATCTTTCCCCTCTTCAAATATGGGACCGGTCACAATGAAAAGTTCCTGTTCCTGTTTCGCCAGATCGCGGACCGCCTGTTCCAGTTCGTTCCAGATGCCGCGGTTGACGGATGCGATCTGCGGCGACATATTGCTCATATAAAAACTTTCGCTCATCACTTTTTCGTTCCACGCCATGTCAGCGGCGGGTGCGAGATGCCCCCGATCGCAGCCGGTCCCTTTGTAATCATCGGGATCAGCGGAGCGGGTCAGGATGCGGGGATCTTCCCGGAAATCATCGGTACGGCGGCAGCGCGGTCCGGTAAGTTCGTCGGCAGTCAGGCGGTAAGTGACCCAGAGCGGCTGTTCATAGCCTTCGCTGTAACCGAGGGCGTATCCCTCCCGGTTGAAAACGCGCGTGATCTTATGCTCCTGTCCCCGGGGTGCGCCCAGCATCAGGTTATCATAATGCGGCGCCATTCCGGTCATTTCCAGAACTTTATCCTGCAATTCCAATCCGTAATACCGGACAATGTGTCCGAATCCCGGCACAGAGAAATATGCTGCAACCATCAGAAACAGCAGAATACTGATGATTTTGCGCAGTGAAAATCCTTTTTTATCCGTCTTTTTTTTCGCTCTTGCCATGATCCGCTCCTTCATTTTTTCAGTTCATTTGCTTCCGGGTATTCTACCATAATTTTGTGAAGTTGTCAAGATGATATTTGCTTTTTACTTGAAAAATACACAAGGCTGTGGTATATTCGCAGAAAAACAACGATCATAAAATCTGACGGAACAACAATCTATCATGACTGCCCCGGTTGCCCTCTTTGCTTATAACCGCCCGGATCTTCTGCGCCGGACGCTGGATGCTCTTGCAGAAAATCCCGGGGCGATGCAGACCGATCTCATTGTCTGGTCGGACGGCGCAAAAAACAACGGGGAAGATCAGGCAAAAGTTGCGGCGGTCCGGGCAGTCCTTGATACGGCGGAAGGCAGATTCCGCTCCGTGGAACGGCACGATTCACCGGTCAACCGCGGGCTTGCCGCATCCATCATCCACGGTGTGACCGATACGGTGGACCGGTACGGCTCCGTTATCGTTCTGGAAGATGATCTGCTGCCAAGTCCCTTTTTCCTGAAATATATGAACGATGCCCTGACTCTTTACGCCGATTGCGAACAGGTCGTCAGTATTCACGCGCATTTTCCCGCCGATCCCGCCGGTCTGCCGGAAACATTTTTCCTCCGCGGCGCAAACTGCTGGGGCTGGGCAACATGGAAACGCGGCTGGGACATTATGGAGACCGACGGCAGAAAACTGCTGAAAGCACTGGACAAATCCGGCGAACGGGCGCGGTTCGATTACAACAGATCTTTTCCCTACCGTGCCATGCTGCGGGGACAGGTCTGCGGCAATACGGAATCCTGGGCGATCCGCTGGTACGCCGCCACATTTCTCTCCGGAAAACTGACATTGAACACGCGGATCAGCCTTGTGACGCATACCGGTTACGCGGAAGGTACGCATTTTTCCGGAGCCGCAGATGCCGACGCGGAAAGTTGCCGGCGTGAAACACCGGTGGATGTCCGTTTTCAGGAACCGGTCTGCTCTCAGGAGGGGACAGATGCCATGGTCGCCATGTACCGGAAGGGAAATCACATGGTGTGGCACAAACTGCTGCGGAGTTTTCTCCGTGATCTGACGCCAAAGCCTCTGCTGAAAACCTATCGGCGTCTCAAGAAAGGACTCGGTTTCTGATGCTGAAGGTCCTTCATGTAACATATTACGATCAGTACAGCGGCAGCGGCAGAGCGGCGTTCCGGCTTCATTCTGCACTCAAAAACAGCGGAGCGGCACAATCATCCATGCTGGTGATGCAAAAGACTTCTGACGATCCGTCCGTAACAGAATTTCCGGCGGCGGCATACCGGCGTGCGGTCATCTCCCAACGGCTTTCCGCAAGGCTGATCTCCCTGATCCATGACGGCAATCCCTGCGCTCATTCCCTGAATCTTTTTGACAATCCGGCGGCACTGGATGCCATCAACGGAAGCGATGCGGACCTGATCCATCTGCACTGGCCCGGCGGAGAAATGCTGTCCATCCGTCAGATCCCCCGCATCCGCAAACCGGTGATCTGGACACTCCACGATACCTGGGCGTTCTGCGGTGCGGAGCATTACATCAATCCGCTGGATCCCGGAGACACCCGCTATAAAACCGGCTACAACGGCTCCTGTTTTGATCTGAACAGCGTCACATGGCGCAGAAAAATGCGTCACGGCTGGAGCGATCTGCCCTTCCGTTTCACAGCGCCGGGTCAATGGCTGGCGGATCGTTTCAGCGACAGCAAACTTTTTGCGGGAAAGGCGTGTTCTTACATTCCCAACATGATCGATACCAACATCTTCTGCAAAATGGACAAAGCCGATGCGCGGGCATCTCTCGGTCTTCCGGCAGATAAAAAGATCCTGCTGACCGGAGCCCAGAGCAACGCTGCGCCTGTCAAAGGGATGCACCTGCTCCGGGAATCGCTGCAGTTTTTTGCCGATCAGAAAGACCGGTTTCTGCTCTGCAGTTTCGGATCCGGGAAAATGGGGGACAGCATCCCTCTGCCCCACAGATCCTTCGGCACCGTCACCGATGAAAAACAGATGGCGCTGCTGTATGCGGCGGCTGATGTTCTGATCCAGCCGAGTCTGATCGAAAATGCGTCCTGCATCATACAGGAATCATTGGCTTGCGGCACACCCGTTGCGGCATTCCGGACCGGTGGAACGCCGGGGATGACAGGGCTCGATACTTTGGCAGAATGTTATGATACTCAAGAACTTGCCGACAAGATCATGTGGGCGGCATTTCATCCGGATCAGATCCGGATCCCCGAACAGAAACCGGATCCGCTGAAAGATTATCTGGCGCTGTATGAAGAAACCGTTCAATATGGAGGAACCCATCATGGCTGAACCGGTCAGGATCGCTGTTGTAACCGCAGTTTTCAACACGGGTGGATCCCTGAAAACCTGTATGGATTCCGTCAGAAGCAACGGAGCGGACGCCCATTGGCTTATTGACAACTGTTCCACAGACGAAGTGACGCGGCGGCTGCTGTCGGAACCGGGCGACGCCCGTGTTCTTTCCGAACCGGACAACGGGATCTATGACGCCATGAACAAAGGCGCGCGGCTCGCAGACGGCGATGTGATCGCATGGCTCAATGCGGATGACCATTATCTGCCCGGCACGCTTGATGCCGTGCGTCAGGCATTTGCCGATCACCCGGAGGCGGGGATCGTTCACGGCAATATCCGTGTCACCGGACGGCGGATCGTGCCGCCTGGCGGGTTATCCTCGTTTCACGGTGCAAGGATCTATCATCCTGCCTGTTTCATACGGAAAAGCGTATGGGAATCTCTTGGCGGATACGACACACAATACCGGATCTGTGCGGATCTTGATCTGTTCATCCGGGCGAAACATTCCGGCGTCAAATTTCATTATCTCGACCGGGAACTGACGGTATTCGCCCTGGGCGGCATCAGCACAAAACGCAGAAAAGAAGCCGCCGCAGAAGTCGTGCAAGTCCTGCGCCGGAACGGATTTTCCCGTCTGTTCGTGCTGGGATTCCGTCTGGCGACAACGCTCCGTGCATTTGCCGCCAGACTGCTCCGGCGCGGCTGATCAGAACGAATGCATGGTATAAAGTTCTTTGTAGTAACCGCCCAGTTCCAGCAATTCGGCGTGAGTACCGCGCTCAATGATCTCACCGCTCCGCATACAGAAAATACGGTCCGCATTTTTGATGGTGGAAAGACGGTGGGCAATGATGACCGTGGTCCTGCCGTGGCAGAGGCGGTCCATCGATTCCTGCACAAAGGCTTCTGATTCGTTGTCAAGGGAACTTGTCGCCTCATCAAAAATCAGCAGCGGGGGATTTTTCAGGAAGATACGGGCAATACTGATACGCTGTTTCTGACCGCCGGAAAGACGCACACCGTTTTCGCCGCAGTTGGAATCAAATCCGGCAGGGAGCGTCTGGATGAAATCGTAAATATTGGCGGCTTTGGCGGCTTCGATCAATTCTTCTTCCGACGCTTCAGGTCTGCCGAAAAGGATATTTTCCCGGATGGTCGCATCAAAAAGGAACGGCGTCTGCTGAACGATCCCCACATTGGCACGGAGGAGCCGCTGGGCGAAATCACCCACGGGGATATCGTCAATGGAAATCGTTCCCTGCTGCGGTTCGTAGAACCGGGGGATGAGAGCCGCCAGCGTCGTTTTTCCGGCGCCGGATTCACCGACAAGTGCGACGGTTTCGCCCGGCTGGACAGTGAAGGAAATATTTTTCAGCACATTGGCTTCTTCGTCTTTCATATCCGCATACTTGAAAGAAACATTGTCGAACCGGATCCCGCCGCGGAGCGGTCCGGGCAAAGCAGTGATGGCATCCGGTTTATCCTGAATATCCGGCTGCTCCATCATGACTTCGTGGAACCGTTCAAATGCAGCCATTCCCTGCTGATACTGTTCCACGAAACCGACCAGTCGCATAATGGGCATGTGGATCTGATTGGAATACATGAAAAAGGTGATCAGTTCCGCCGCATTGGCTTTGTCCAGATAGATCATCAGGATGCCGAGCGCAATAAAAATAATGGTGTATCCGTTCATGAAAAACATCATGCCGGAATGGAAAAACGCCATCATGGAGAACACCCGTTCGCGGGCTTTCCGGAACGAATTGTTCACCGTATTGAATTTGCGGACTTCGTAATTTTCATTGGTGTAGGACTTGACTTCGCGGACGCCCTGAATGGAATTTTCCACCTGACTGTTGATCTCCGCGATCTCTTTGCGGACACTGCGGTGACATTCCCGCATTTTCGGCAGATATTTCGTACTCCAGAGAATCATAAACGGCACCGGCAGCAGCGTGAGCAGCGTCAGGAACGGATTGATCCACAGCATGACCGTCAAGCCGCCGCAAAGGAGGAGGAATGCGGAAATAATGTCTTCCGGGCAATGATGCGCAACCTCGGCGATCATACTCAAGTCGTTGGAAATTCGGGACATGATATGCCCCGTCTTGGTTTTGTCAAAGTAACTGAAAGAAAGTTTCTGCAAATGGGCAAAAAGGTCCGTTCTCATATCCGCTTCCATCCGGACGCCCAGCACATGACCGAAACGCATCCGGATGTAGTTGGAAACGATGCTGAACGCCGTCAGGCAGAAGATCCCGCCCAGACAGACGGCGAGCATTCTGACATTTTTTTCCGGCAGATATGTCTGGAACGCGTTGTAGACGATCACGGGCATAACCGTGGAAAAAAGCGGTGAGATAAACACAAAAAAGAGGTCGATCCACATCAGTTTTTTATGGCGCGGATAGTAGCGGATGAAAGACTTGATCATGGCTTTCTGTTCCTGCCAGGTAAACTTTTTAGGCGGATGTTCCGAGAAGAAATGCGGTGGGGGCATTGGTTTTTCCTTTCAGTTTATCGCGGGAGCTGTCAGCTGCTCCAACTGTTTTTTTCCGACGGTTTCAAAAAGAGGATCCAGGATCAGATCCAAATCCCCTTCCATCAATGCCGGCAGATCAAATGCGGAGACCCCGAACCGGTGATCTGTGATCCGGTTCTGGGGAAAATTGTAGGTCCGGATCCGCTCACTGCGGTCGCCGGTCCCGACTTGTGACCGTTTGCTTTCAGCCTGCTTTGCCGCTTCTTCGCGATTCCGGATCTCCAGCAGTTTGGACTTGAGGATGCGCAGCGCGATCTCACGGTTCCGGATCTGGGACCGTTCCTGCTGACTGGCAACCACAATGCCGCTGGGTTTGTGAACGATCCGGACCGCCGAATCGGTACGGTTCACATTCTGTCCGCCGGGACCGGAGGAACGGAATGTGGAGATCTCCAGATCTTCTGTGCGGATCTGGATATCGTCCAGTTCATCGGCTTCGGGCAATACGGAAACGGTGATGGTGCTGGTGTGGATCCTGCCCCCTGACTCAGTTGTCGGTACACGCTGCACACGGTGAACACCGCTTTCAAATTTCATCCGGGAAAACACATCGGTCCCGGAAAGCGAAAATGTAACTTCCTTCACACCGCCGAGTCCGGTTTCGCTCAAATCCAGAACTTCGCTTTTCCATCCGCGCCGCTCGGCATAGTGGAGATACATCCGGAACATTTCCGCCGCAAAGAGGGCGGCTTCATCTCCGCCGGCGGCGGGACGCAGCTCCACAATAGTATCGCGGGTATCGCAGGGATCCGGGGAGATCAATGCGGAAAGGAGTTGTTTTTCAGCGGCGGCGAGCTGTTCTTTCAGCAGCTCCATTTCACTGCGGACCATTTCCAACAGTGCGGCATCCTGTTCGGATCCCAGCATCGTCTGATCATCAGCCAGCGTTTCAGTGATCTGCCGCCACGAATCGTACAGCGAAAAGAAATGACTCAGGCGGCTGCGTTCCCGGAGCAGTCTGCCGGATTTGACCGGATCGGCATACACAGCGGGATCCCCCAGTTCCGATTCCAATTCAGAACAGCGGGTCCGCATGGGTGCAATGATTTGTTCCAGATCCTGTGGTGTCATAGCCATCGCCGTAAAAACAAAAAATCCGCTTCCCCGCCGGATTGGGAGAAAACGGATTTTTCAGTGCAGAAAGCGCAACAGCACTTACTTCGCATCGCCCTTCTGGTAACGGCGGCGGAATTTTTCCACGCGACCGGCGACGTCAACGAGTTTCTGTTTGCCGGTGATGAACGGATGACATTCTGCGCAGATACCGACTTTCTGTTCTTTACGGGTGGAGTAGATGTCCCACACTTTGCCGCATGCGCAGATGACCTTTGCCGGGCCGTACTCAGGATGGATACCTTCTTTCATTTCAACAATCCTCTCAAAAAATTAAAATTTTAATTGGTAATTCCGGGATCCCACATTACATTATATCATAATGCAATCTGAAGATCAATCAATATACTCCACGAACCCCTTTTTTTCAAATCAAATTCAAAAGAAAACACGAAAAAAATGAAAACAAAAATCATTCGCAACCTGATTCTCGGCATTTTCTGCTGCGGTCTGATACTTTCCCTGCACAGTCAGGCTCCGGAAAAGAAACCGGAAAAACTTTCACGCCCCGGCATCGGCGAAAGAGTCACGCTGGAGGACGGCGGACTGCGTATGCGCGTATTCCGCAAATGCCGGTTCACACCCATTCCGTTCTACGCGGTCTATTACGCTGATACGGACAAGGACCGGAAAAACAAACTGGTCGAGTCCGGAGAATACTGGCGGTACAAACAAACACACGCCTGTTTCATTTCAGATGAGGAGATCTCCATCCGGATCTTCCGTCCCGAACTGCCCGCCGAAAACATTCCGGATGGATATGTGATGCTGGATGATTTTGACAACTGGATCCGGCAGAAACGGTTGAAAGACGGAGACGCGCCGGAAATGACATCGTGGCTGAAAATGTTGAGCGGAACGGAACTGAAAGAAGCAGATCTTGAAATCGGAAAAAAAGATTTCAAGTACGCGGTATATGAAGCGGAATCCCAAATGGGCAGATTCCTGTTTTATCTGTCGGTGGAAAACACGGACGGCAGACGGTTCGTCATCGAATACAAGTTCCCGCCTTATGATGAGAACGACGCAAAAGCGATGCGGAAAGCCCTGACCGCCAGTATCAAAAGTTTTCAGTTTCTGAAGGTCAGAGCGTCGCAGAAAGAGGACGATGCCCCTGTTGAGATCAAGCCGGAACGGACATTGAAAAAGACCATCCGCAAAGCTCAGGAAGCAAGCCGGAAGCGGGTGATTGACAGTCTGAAAAATGCGCCGGGCTGGTGGTATCACGAAACGGAACACTTTGTTTTCATTTCCGATCTCCGGAAACACAAAAACATCCATTTTATACAGGAAGAAGCGGAAAAAGTTTACAACGCCTACGAAGACCTGATCCCGACCACAGCCGCCGTGACATCCGTGCCGGTGATCCGTATTTTTGAACGGAAATCCGATTATCTCGCCTACTCCGGCATGGAAAAATGGAGCGCGGGCTGCTGGATGGCGTCCCGGCAGGAACTGGTGTTTTATCTGGATTCAAAGATGTCCGCCGATGAACAGGAATATCAGAAAAAAGCCGTGCTGCATCACGAACTGTTCCATCAGTATCTCCACCATACCACCAACGGCGCGGAAGCACAGGCGTGGTTCAATGAAGGAAGCGCAACTTATTTTGAGAAGATCGACTATCAGAAGCGGGAAGACACTTACTCCATGGCGATCACCCGGGATAATCTGGAACAGGCGCGGAAAGTTCTGTTCAGTCCCTATGCCGATGTGCGGAAACTGTTGAGTCTTTCCTATCAGGAATTTTACGCCGACAAAGACCGCACTTACCGCGCGGCATTCGCCCTGATGTGTTATATCTACAAGGGATTCACCACCCACAAAGACCGGATGATCTCTGCGCGTTATGCCGCGATCCCCGCCATTTATCTTGACAAACTGACAACGACCGGAAATCCTGCCGCCGCCTGTGCCGCCGCGTGGGCGGGGATCGATATGGACCGGTTCAATCAGGATTTCAAAGAATTCTGGTCAAACAAAGCCAAGTACAATAAACTCCGTGACCGGCATGTACTCGGTACCCATTTCAAACAGGAACTGCGGTATTGAATCCATAAAAAAACGGCAGCCGCTCACGACTGCCGTTTCTGTCATTTCTGATGATTTACGCCGGGATCATTTTTCAACGGGCGGCGGCAGAATGATGCTGTGGAGCGTATCCACAACAGGCGCGCAGCCGGCATTGTGACCTTTCAGCGGCTCGATGACCATGTGTTTTTCGATGCCATCGGGCAGATTGTTGTAAACTGCCAGTACACCGGCGGGCGGACAGGTGCTATCCAGCAGACCGGTGGAGATCCAGATGGGGCATTTGATCCGTTTGGCAAAGATGGCGTTATCGAAATAGGGCAGAACTTTATCCGCCTTCTGATTGAATTCATTGTCAACGGGTTTGCCGTCTTTCATCGTCAGAACTTTCGGCCAACCATTGATGTGACCTTTCTTGTAAGCCAGATGGTCGCTCATGGCAGGGACCATTGCCAGACAGAAGGTGACGTTCTGATCCAGTGCCGCACCGACGATCGACTGGAAACCGCCCTGACTTTCACCGTGGGTTACCAGAGTCTTGCCGTCCCATTCAGGACGGTTGCGCATGAATTCAAGGGTACGGACCACACGCAGGATCATCCCCTTCATAAAATATTTATCCCGGTTGTCGGCATCTTTTTTCGGATAGCCGGACACAGATTTCACGTATTCTTTGTAGTATTCCGGTTCTCTGCCGCATTCAGTGGGATGGGGAGACATGACCACATACAGGGAGTGATACGCATAGTACGTGGAAACTTTGGGAAGACCGTAGGTGCTTGCACCGCGGAACTGGGCAATGGCAGGCAGACTTTTTTCTTTGGCGTCAGCCGGCATTGAAAGATATCCGGTGGCAAAATTTCCGTCGCCGCAATCCAGTTTGAAGGTCCAGGCTTTGATCCGTTTGTCTGCAACTTCCACAGGTTTCAGTTCGGGATTCATGGGAACTGCGCTCATCTTTTTGAGTTCGGCTGCCCAGAACGCATCAAAATCGGCAGGGTCTTCCGCACCGGCTTTGATGGCATAGGGGTCTGTCAGGGCTCCGGCGTGAATGAATCTGCCGATCCCTCTGCCCTTCTGATCGACCTGACGGACTTTCAACTGGGTCCAGCCGATAACTGCGGGAGCTGTGACTTTGAACGTTTTTGCGCCCGGTTCAACTCTTACAGCTTCGACTTTGCCGCAGGGCTTGATCAGATCCGCACACACATTTTTGCCTTCTGTATCAACAGTGAAGACGATCTCTTTGTCTTTGCTGCTGTCGTACAGACCTGCGGGTTTGTCCAGTGTGATCTTCTGTGCAGACAGCATTGCGGGGAGTGCTGCGGCACCGAACAGGAGAACGGAGGCAATTCTTTTCATATTCGGAAACCTTTCTGGTTGGTTGATCAGAGATTCGTAAAATATAAATGTTCCTGCGTATAAAGTCAAGTTCCGCAGTTAAATTTTCCAAAAAAAGCGTGCGGAGAGCAGGATCATCCGAAAAAATTCTCCACTGTCCTCAAAATCGGCGGTACGGATTGACTTTTCACGATTTTATGTTATATTTCAGGTCATGATATCGGAACAGAAACCACAGGATGAAAGATGAACCGCAAAGACGTTATTCAGGACTTCACACAGGGTCCCATCTTCAAAAGACTGCTTCTCTTTTCCATCCCGTTCATGCTTTCCAATGCCCTGCAGGTCCTGTACTCCATGACGGATATGATCATTGTGGGGAAATTCATCGGCAGCCACGGAATTTCCGCCGTGACCATTGCCGGTCAGCTTGTCTTTATCATCATGATGCTGGGGATGGGCTTTTCCACCGGCGGACAGGTCATGATCTCTCAGGTGGTCGGCAGCGGTGACCGCAACAGGCTCAGTCCCGTGATCGGCACGCTGTTCTCCATGGTAATGCTTCTGGGGATCGCCATGTCTCTGCTTTCCGTGATGCTTGTAAAACCGGTACTGCACCTGATGCAGACGCCTGAACAGGCATTTGATGATGCCGCTGCGTATCTGATGATCTGCGGCGGCTGTTCCGTTTTCATCTACGGCTACAATATGGCAACGGCGGTATTGCGCGGAGTGGGAGATTCCTTCCGTCCGTTCCTGTTCATCGTGATCTCATCCCTGCTGAATATTGTGCTTGACCTTGTGTTTGTAGCGTGGTTCAAGTGGGGCGTGGCGGGAGCGGCATTTGCCACGGCATTGAGCCAGATCGTCGCCTTTGCGCTGTCGCTGGAATATCTTTACCGGAACCGGGCGGGGTTCGGCTTCGATTTCAAACTGCGTTCCTTCGTAATGGACCGGGCGATTCTGAAAGCACTGATCAAACTTGGTATCCCCTTTGCCATCCGGTTTGCAGCAATCAATGTTTCCATGCTGTTTGTACTGGCGCTGATCAATTCCATCGGCGTGGCGGCATCGGCGGCTTTCGGCGTTGCCATGCGGCTGGATGAATTTGCCAACAAGATCTCTCAAGGCGTTATGATGGCGGTCAGCACCATTACCGCCCAGAATATGGGTGCCGGAAAATTTGACCGTATCCGCCGGGCGGTGTGGGATGCCTGGATCATCAGCGGCGGATTTTTTCTGGTGTTCGGATTTCTGCTCTGGTTCTATCCGGAACAGATGTTCGGGATCTTTACGGACGATCCGGAGGTGCTGAAACTTTCTTCGCTGATCCTTTCCCTCATCCTGCTTCACTACCCTGCCCTGCTGATCATGAAGGGAACGAACGGTTTTCTGCAGGGGATCGGGGATGCATTTTTCAGCCTGATCATCGCGCTGCTGGACGGTTTCGTGTTCCGGATCACATTCAGTTGGCTGCTGGGTATCTGGTTCGGATGGGGTCTGACGGGGATCGTTCTGGGGTATGCACTCGCCACATACGCCACGGCATTGCCGAATCTGTTCTACTTCCTGTTTCTGCCGTGGCACAAACGCAAAAAGGTCATTTGAACCGGCGCAACGCGATCTTCCAACGCAGTTCGCGGGATGCCAGATCCTCCACAAAAGTTGCCGCCTCCTTCACGGACCGGCAGCGGGAAAGATCCCGTATTTCAGAGGACACTGCCCGGAAAAGCACGGCGTCGGGACGGGATATGGATAAGGCTGCAAGGTATCTGCGCGCCCGAAAAAAACGGTTCCGCGCCAACTGATTCCGGATCAGAGCAAAAACGGGATAAACCAGAGCAAACAGCAGAAAGGGATACAGCGGAAAATCCAGCGGCACAAATCCGCATATAACGGCTGCTTCCATGGCGAACAGCGGCAGAAGTCCGCCCAGAAAAAGAAAACTGTCAAGGCGCGTCCGGAAACAATTTCCCACATATCTGCGCAGAGGACTTGCGGATGTCTGATAAGCAAAAAATTCTTCCTGCTCCATATCGTTCAGCGGCGTGCGTGCGGCATGACACTGTTCGTGGGAAAGGATCTCGCTGCGGTCATAAATAAACCACCGCTTCCGGTCCGCAAATTCACCGCGGAGCAGAAAAAACGGCAGGTCCTGATCGTCCTGCGCTGTACAACCGCCCCAGAGAAAACCGAATCCGTGATTCAAAAAATAACCGGGGACCGTCCGGACCACAGAAAAACCGTACAGCCGTTCCGTCCGTTCCGCCCCTTCCTGCAGGACAGCCGGGGGAATCGGCACAGCGTCTGTCATCTCCGGACAGTCTTTCAGATCCGGCTGAGCCGCAAATTCAGCCGCGGCTCGTGCGAGGAACGCGCTTTCCGTTTCTCCCGCCTCCGGAAAAAAACCGTGCGCATCATAAAAATCGCATGCCGCCGACGGATCGGAAGGTATATCAAAGGTTGTTGTCATAAAGAAAAGATCCTGTTTGCTCATACTGTCAGCGTTAATATAGCACTGTGCATAAAGATTGCAACCCCTGTTCCGGTACCGGTCCGTTCACATTTTTATACAAAAAGTATATTTTGTGTTTGATTTTCCATTTGACCGGATTATATTTTGTTGAACAGACTCAATGCAGATATGAAACAAATGTGAGGAGTATTCGACTCTATGAAACCGAAAAATTTTGACATCAACAATCCCGACTGGAAAAAATCCATCCCCGTACCGGTTTTTGACGAGGAGCCGGGCTATATCGATTTTTACAATTTTGCCTGGAAAATCGCCCACGATCATGTGTTGGAAATTCCCGGTATGCCTCAGACGCCCTACATGGATGAAGCGTTCCTCATCACCGATATCTGGATCTGGGATACCTGTTTCATGATGTTTTTCTGCAAATACGCGCCCGATGTCTTCCCCGGCATCGAAACGCTCAACAATTTCTACAAACCCCTTCTGGATCAGGCGCCCCTGCCCATGGTCACGATCCACGATCCCCCGGAATGGACAGGATTCAAAGACGGTACGACCACGCAGCTCAGGATTCATATTCCGGACAACCCGCCTCTCTTTGCATGGGCGGAATATTCCTACGCCCTGATGACCGGTGACAAAACACATCTCAAAGAATTGCTGCTGGAAAAGAAATATCTTCAGCGTCATTTCGCTTTTCTGGAAAACCTGACGGAACCGGGATTCGGTACAGAATACACCCGCGCTCCGACCTGTCTGGTCAAGAAGGAAAACGGTTATCTCTGGGAAGGCGGCAGATCCGGCATGGACAACACCCCCCGCGGCAGAACGGGGCTTCACGCCGTGGAACAGCGTCCCAATCATCCGGAAATGCTCTGGGTGGACGCCATTTCCCAGCAGGGTCTTTCCGCGATCTTCATCTCAAAAATCGCAGATATCCTCGGCGAAAACGCCATGTCCGCGCGTTGGCTCAGCGTTTATGAATCCTTCAAACAGAAAGTCAACAGTCTGTACTGGGATGAACAGGACGGATTCTATTACGACATCCATAACCGGACTCTGGAAAAAATGAAATGTATGACGCCCGCTTCCTTCTGGCCATTGCTCGCATTGATGCCCGATGCTGAACGCGCGGAAAGAGTCTGCGCCACACTGGAAGATCCCGATCTGTTCGGCGGTCCGGTCCCCTTCACCACTGTGTCGCGGAATGACCCGGATTACCACCCGGAAGACGGTCAGTACTGGCGCGGCTCCATCTGGCTGCCCACCGCTTATATGGGCATCAAATCCATTGAAAATTATGGTAAATTCCAGCTTGCGAACCGCTGTGCCCGCCGGATCGTGGATCACATGTACAAAACTTATCTGGAATTTGAACCCCATACCATCTGGGAATGTTACAGCCCCGAATATCACCGTCCGGCAAAACATCTGGATGTGCAGGTCCGCCCCGATTTCTGCGGCTGGTCCGCGCTGGGTCCCATCAGTATGTTCATCGAAAACATCATCGGCATCACCGGTGCAAACGCTTTTGAAAACACGGTCACATGGCATCTGCCGGAAACCATCAAAGGCGCCATTGGCATCCGGAATTATTCTTTCGGCGATACGGTTACGGACCTCGTTTACAAAGACGGCGTGATCGAAACCGTATCCAATGCGCCGTACACATTGATCGTTGACGGCACATCTTACTCCGTTCCCGCAGGAAACAGCACCATCAAAATCTGAAGGAAAAAATATGAAACCGAAAAATTACGATATCCACAATCCCGACTGGAAAAAATCTGTTCCCGTTCCCGTGTTCGATGAACGCCCGGAATATCTGGAATTTTACGACCGCGCGTGGGAACTGGCACACGCACATGTTCTGGAAATTCCCGGGATGCCTCAGACGCCCTATATGGATGAAGCGTGCAGCATCGCCGACATCTGGATCTGGGACACCTGTTTCATGATGTTTTTCTGCAAATACGCGCCCGATGTTTTTCCCGGCATCGAAACGCTCAACAATTTCTATAAACCCATTCTGGAAAAAGCATCCCTGCCCATGGTGCAGATCAACGATCCGGAAGGTAAAACCCGCTTCAAACACGGCGAATGGATCCAGATCCATCTGCATATTCCGGACAACCCGCCTCTCTTTGCGTGGGCGGAATACTCCTACGCCCTCATGACCGGCGACAAGGCTCATCTCAAGGAACTCATGCTGGAAAAGAAATATCCCCAGCGTTACTTTGAATTTCTCGAAAATCTCACCGAACCCGGATTCAAAGACACCTACACCCGCGCCCCGACCTGCTGGGTCAAAAAAGAAAACGGCTACCTCTGGGAAGGCGGCAGATCCGGCATGGACAACACCCCTCGCGGCAGAGTGGGCGGAAAAGCACAGGCGGAACGCCCCAATCACCCCGATATGCTCTGGGTGGACGCCATCTCACAGCAGGGTCTTTCCGCATTGTTCATCTCCAAAATCGCAGAAATTCTGGACGAACCCGCCATGGCGGCGCGTTGGCTCAGCGTTTACGAATCCTTCAAGAAAAAAGTCAACGAACTCTACTGGGATGAAAACGACGGCATTTACTACGACATCCACGGTATCACGCTGGAAAAAATGAAATGTCTCACGCCAGCATCTTTCTGGCCGATGCTGGCATTCATGCCCGATCAGGAACGCGCGGAACGGATGTGCAAAATCGTGACCGATCCCGCTCTGCTGGGCGGTGTTGTGCCGTGGCCGACCATCGCACGCAACGACCTCGATTTCTGCGGGGAGGACGGTCAGTACTGGCGCGGTGCGATCTGGCTGCCCACTGCTTACATGGGGATCAAATCGCTGGAAAATTACGGCAAATTCAAACTTGCCAACGATTGCGCACGCAGGATCATGGAACACATGTACAGGACCTATGTGGATTTTGAACCCCACACCATCTGGGAATGTTACAGCCCCGAACATCACCGTCCGTCCAAACACCGTACGGATCAGGTGCGCCCGGATTTCTGCGGCTGGTCCGCGCTGGGTCCCATCAGTCTGTTCATCGAAAACATCATCGGCATCACCGGTGCAAATGCTTTTGAAAATACGGTCACGTGGCATCTGCCGGAAACCATCAAAGGCGCCATCGGTGTCCGGAATTATTCTTTCGGCGATACCGTGACGGATATCGTTTACAAAGACGGCGTGATCGAAACCGTTTCCAATGCTCCGTACACCTTGATCGTTGACGGAGTCTCTTACGCAGTTCCTGCCGGAGAAGGAAAGTTCGGTATCGGAAAATGAGTTTTGCGCTTGACCGCTTCCGCAAGGGGTATGTCCATTTCGTCGGTTGTGCCGGTGTGGGAACATTACCCCTTGCCCGGATCTTTCTGGAAAACGGGTTCCGCGTTTCCGGGTCCGATCTGGCTCCGACCAATGCCATGCGTCAGTTGAACATCCCCTGCTTCACCGGACACAGTGCAGAACATCTGCCGCCGGATGACGGGGCGCCTCTGCTGTTGATCCACAGTTCTGCAGCAGAGCCGGACAATCCGGAGATCCTTGCCGCAAAAGCACGACGGGATCATATCATTCTGCGCCGCGGCAGTGCATTGGCGGCTGTGGCAGGTCTGTACCGGCGGACTGTTTCCGTAAGCGGCTCCCACGGAAAAACAAGTGTCAGCGGGATGTTGGCATTTCTGTTTCAGGAGGCGGGTCTGCTGCCGGGATATCTTGTGGGCGGTTTCCTTTCCGCGCCCGGCTGGGCGGAGAAAAACGGTGAGGCCGGTCAGGGAAACGATCTGTTCATCACGGAAGTGGATGAGAGCGACGGCACACATACGGAAATGTATTCAAAGATCGGGATCGTCACCAATGTGGAAGACGATCACGCGTGGAGCGTGGGCGGCAGAGAGCAACTCTTTGAAAATTTCAAAACATACGCCCGGAAAACAGAACGGCTGATCTATGTGGGCTCGGCAGAATGCGACCGGCTTTTTGCGGATCATCCATCGGCACGGCGTCTCGATCCAGATCTGAAAAAACATGCCGCCGCCCTCGCCCTGTTCGATCCCGCGGCATTGAAACAGTGGGGGCGTTATCAGAAACTCAATGCCCTGACTGCCCTCGCCGCCGCAGAGGAACTGGGCGACCTTACGCCCGCAGAAGCCGCCGCGATCCTGTCCCGTTTTCCCGGTGTGGAACGGCGGATGTCAGTACGGTATCAGTCGGCAGAACATCTGCTGATCGAAGATTATGCCCACCACCCCACAGAACTGCGTGCCAGTCTGGAAGCACTCCGGGAAGTTTATCCGGGGAAACGGCTGATCGTGATCTTTCAACCGCACCGTTACGCACGGTTGGAACGGTATTTTCATGAATTCGCCGCAGAACTGAAAAAAGCGGATAAAGTTTTCATCACGCCCGTTTTTGCCGCGTGGACTGCCGGGGGGAAAGTAGATTCTTCCGATCTGGCTGATGCCATCGGGGGGGATACCGCCATTGCCGTATCCGGCAGTTGGGCAGAGATCGCAAAAGCTGCTGCCGGAGAGATCCGGAGCGGAGACCTTGCGGCTGTGATCGGTGCCGGGGATGTGAAAGATGTGATCGCCCCGCTGACGGATCTGCTTACTGTTCAGGCTGACGGTAAAGAGTGAGGATCACAATTTCCGGCAGACAGCGGAACCGCACTTTCATCAGACTGGTGCCAAGTCCCCGCGTTACAAAAAGTCTGCGTCCGGATTTTTCGTACATCCCCTCCACATAAGCACTGAGCAGGGGCGAATATGAGGTAACAGCCCCCATGACCGGCAGCTGCACCTGACCGCCGTGCGTGTGACCGGAAAGAGTCAGTTCGTAAGGCAGATCCAGATTGCTGAACGAATCCGGATCATGTGCCATGACCAGCGCCGGAATGGACTCATCGGGCAGCGCATCACGATCAAACAGGTGCTGTCTTGTGCCAGCATCCGGTAAACCGATGATATTCAACGGCTTGGAATCAATAAGCAATGTTTCCACCTGATTTTCCAGCACCCGGATACCGACAGCAAGGAGCGCATCTCTGATCCCCTGTCCATCCAGCCACCAGTCGTGATTTCCGAGTACGGCATAAACGCCGTGTTTTGCAGAAAGTTTTTTCAGACAGGAGGCGATCTGCCGCGGCTGCGCATTCATCCGTTTCCAGTCCATCGTCCCGCCGAGGAAATCGCCCAGCAGCAGGATCAGATCCGGCTTCTGATCATTCGTCGCCTGAATGATCCGGTCAAGCCGTGCGTAATCGTGAGGCGTGTTCAGCTGATGAATATCACTCAACACTGCCACCCGCATACCGTTGTGTTCCTTATGCCAGTTTTTCAGATAGACGGTATGGGCGTTCACCTCAAATGTTTCAGGCTCCCAGAGAAACGCATCAAAAACGATACAGAGTGCCGCAGTTGCCATCAGGGCAACCAGCATGATCTTCCAGAAGCGTTTTATAAAGCGGGAAAGATTTATCATCGGCGATCCGGGCGGCTCCCGTTCATTGAAATTCAAGCCTTATCCGGATCCGGATTCACTGCGGGTACCAGCAGCAGCAGCACCGCACTGAACAGGATCGCCGCGACCGCAAACAGCAGGCAAGCCTGATAACTCCGCATACTGATGGACCAGAGCGGCCAGGAAGGCGTCAACAGCCCGACACCCAGCACAAATGTACTGGAGAAGCGGGAAACGGATATACCGATAGAACTGAATGTCTGGCAGACAGCCATTGCCATCACACGGTTTCCGGGACGCGCCAATGCCAGCATTTCCGATGAATTGATCACACTCCAGAACCCGCCCAGAACACCGTTGACAAAGAACGCCGCAAGGTACAACGCCATGATCGCCGTATGTCCGGTGAGCACAGCAGTCAGCAGCAGGGAAAGCGTTACCAGCAGGAAGCCGGAATGGATCAGAAGGATCGTGCCTTTTGCGCCGATCCACCGGATCATTCTGCCGGAGATCCCGAATCCGCTGATACTGCCGAGCATCATCACAGCAGTGATCAGCAGCACATCAGAATCCGGCAGCAGGAGCGATTCTTTCATGTAGATGAATGAGAGAGGCACCACGGAGGAAGTGGCGACCAGCATAAAGCAGAGATAAACCGAAAACCCGATCAGCGGGAAGTTTTTCATAGAGGTCTTCAACGCGACCAGGAACTGGAATTTTTCTTTTTTTCTGGTATCCGGGCTGACGGGCATTCTGCTCATGAAGTAATAACGCCCCAACTGGAGCAGACCCGCCGCACAAAGCGTGATCTGAAGCAGCCAGAGCGGTGCATGAAAACGGACCATCAGCTGTCCGACACCGAAGATCAGACAGGCGTTGGTCAGATTGTAAATACAGCGCATCTTTCCGAAAAATCCGGCACGTTCATCCGGGATCAGAAAATTATCGATGAGCGGATACCACGCCGCCGTATAAAGCGGACGCGTCACACCATACACAAACAAACCGATCACAACAAGAATACTGGAAACCGAGTGATTGAAAACAAACGGTGCCGCCCCGATGGAGAAAAAGGAAATACAGGCAACCACACAGGAGAGAAATGTCACCATTCTCACCCCGATCCGGTCCGTGATCCCGGCAAAGGGGATCAGCAGCAGCAGCGATGCGATCGGCGTCATGGATGTGGCAAACATCGTCATAGACGGCTGCGCCTGAAGGCAGGTCATATACAGAATGATGATGGCACTCGTATCCACGATCACTTCAGAGACACAACCGCAAAGACAGGCTCCGATCGCATAATTTTTATAGCGTTTCCGTTTTCTTTCCGGCAAGTTTTCAGCAAATGTCATAATTTTTTATGATCCCGTATTTTTCAGAATGCAATAAAAAGACAGCCGTTCTTCGGCAATTTGACCACCAGGATCCCGTCATCGCCGGGTGTCAGGGGCTGTTTTTCCCAGATATCGCGCATTTCTGCGGGGAAAGACTCAAAGCCGAATGCGGACGCCGGAAGCCGGAAAGTCAGGTCGTTCAGCATGGAGCGGTTGAATACACCGATCCAGCCGTGCTGACCATTGCTGCCGACTCTGTCCGAACGGCGGATGTCTGCGTGATACTGACGGTAAATACAGCGTCCGCCTGTCCCGTTTGAATTACAGTCCAGCATATCAGGATCGGTCACAAACGAAAGATCGTGTTCATCGCTCATAGGCAGATCCCCGCCGTAAAAGAGAGGGGAGCGCGCCAGAGCCATCTGGGTCATCAGCAGGCGTTTATCCATATCGGAGTTATTGGATTTTCTGCGGCATCCGAGAACGGGATAATATTCCGGTGCAGTATCCTCAGGCACATGAGCCTGGATCCCGCCGATGGGAATCATATCCAGATCAATCCAGCAATCCTGTCCGCCCAGTTCTTCAAACTGCTCCCAGCGGTCGTATTTTTCGCTCCAGTGAGCGTGATCGCCATCCCAGACATCGGCGGTGATCCGCACCATATTGGCATATTTTTTCAGCATATCCCAGTTTTTCGGGCGGGTCTGCTGACCGGGGGAAATACTCAGGACGATGGGGCGTTCCACTTTTTCGATAGCGAGCGCAAGTGCCTCAATATCAGCAAGATGTTCCTGTACATCATCAAACTTGATAAAATCGACCTGAACGACTTCAGCCAGATATTCCACCACGCTGTCATAATATTCCTGCGCGCCGGGTTTGGTCATATCGATACCGGGTCCCATATAGGGTGCGGGCCACGCGCAGGGCTTTTCAAAGTCGGCAATATCTCTGGCAAAAATGCCGGGTGCGCCTTTGACCGGAGTATTCCATTCCACAGCGAGTGCGGGGAGTCCGCGCATCAGATGCACGCCGAACTTGACACCGGCGTTGTGACAGCGGTCCGCGAGGCTGCGCAGTCCGTGGGGGAACAGTTCCGGCGATTCAATAAAGCGTCCCCAGTAGTCGATATGACTTCTGCGGTCGCCGGTCTTTGTGCTGCGGAGGCGGTAGGTATCCATGAATGTGCCGTCAGAGTACCAGCAGGCATCCAGCACAAAATATTCGTATCCGTGGGGAGCAAGGCGCTTCACAAAATCATCGATATTGGCGATCGCCTGTGCTTCATTGATATAAACGCCGTAAGAATCGTAACTGTTCCAGCCGCGGGGGGGAACCGGTGTCGTCTTGACTAACATAAGTTCTTATACTCCATAAAAGATTTGTTTTGGGCATCCCGGCGTACCGGAGATTTTTGTCAGCATATACAATACTGCATGAACCTGTTTTTTTCAAAGAAATTTGTTATAAAAAAAGCCCAAAACACCTGTTTTTGCAAAATCGGGTTGAAAAAACAGAATTCGGCTCTATATTATAAGTGAGAAAAATATCTTATTTAACAGTTCAACAGAAGGAGTTGCAGCCATGATCCCGTTTATCGATCTGAAACACCAGTACAAACGCATTGAATCCAATGTCCTTGCAGGAATTGCAAGAGTTCTGGAAAGCGGTCATTACATCCTCGGCGAAGAAGTCGCCACGCTGGAAAAACAACTTGCCGAATATGCCGGAACCAAGTATGCCCTCGCCTGTTCCAGCGGGACAGATGCCCTTCTGATGGCATTGATGGCGCTGGAGATCGGGCCCGGCGATGCCGTTTTCACGACGCCGTTCACGTTCTTTGCCACTCCCGAATCCATTGCGCTGGTGGGTGCGACGCCCGTGTTTTCCGATATCGACGAAAAGACCTTCAATATGGACCCGGTCAAACTGGAAGCCGCCATTGAGCTGGTCATCAAGGAAGGCAAACTCAAACCGAAAGCCATTATGCCCGTGGACCTGTTCGGTCAGGCGGCAAATTACAAAGAGATCAATGCCATTGCCGCAAAGTACGGCCTGCCGGTGATCGAAGATGCCTGTCAGGGCTTCGGTGCGGTCTGTCCCTGCGGGAAAAAAGCACCTGCGCTCGGAACGATCGGCTGTACCAGTTTCTTCCCTGCCAAACCTCTGGGCTGCTACGGCGATGGCGGCGCAGTCTTCACCGATGATGATGAACTGTACAAAAAATTGTACTCGATCCTCGTTCACGGCAGAAGCGCGGAAGATAAATACGACAATGTGCGGCTGGGTCTCAATGCCCGGTGCGATACCATTCAGGCGGCGATCCTCATCGAAAAACTCAAACTGTTCCCGGAAGAAGTGGAACTGCGTCAGACCGTTGCCGCCAATTATATGGAAGCACTGGACGGACTCGTTACGCTGCCCACCATCCTGCCCGGCTACACATCCGTCTGGGCGCAGTTCTGTCCCCGTCACAAAGATTATCCCGCCATTCAGGAAGCCCTCAAAGCAGAAGGCATCCCCAGCGCCAGATATTATCCCATCCCCATGCATCTGCTCGGGGCAATGAAATATCTCGGCTGCAAGAAAGGTGATTTCCCGGTGACAGAAGCATGTGCAAACGATATTTTCGCGCTGCCCATGCACCCTTATCTCGACAAAGAAACCATTCAGAAGATCGCGGCAGTCATCGCAAAGACCGTGAAAGGCTGAAACCGTGGCTGTGTCCATTTTTACCGACAGTGAAAAGGAGGAGATCTTTCAGGATCTTCTCCGGGATCTGAAGCCGGTCATCGCATTCAACACCGTCCGGAAAGAACAGGAAGGTGACGCGCCTTTCGGCAGGGAAATGCTGGAGGCGCTGGATCACATGGTGGCATTCGGCAGAAAAAACGGGATCCGCGCTGAAAAACTGGGGAATGTCTGCGGATGGTTCGAATTCGGAAATCCGGACAGCAAAGAGATGATCGCTGTTGCCTGTCATCTGGATATCGTCCCATTCGGAGACGAAAACAGCTGGGATACGCCCCCGCTGGAAATGACTGTGGGCAGCGACCGCATCTCCGGCAGAGGCGTTTTGGATAATAAAGGTCCCCTCCTGCTCTGCTATGAGATCCTGAAAAAACTGACAGAGAAAAATACGCCGTTCAAACACAGGATCCGTCTGATTTTCGGGTGCGCCGAAGAAACCGGCAGCGAATGTATGGAATATTACTCCAAACATGGCGAGATCCCGGAATACGGCTTCACTGCCGACTGCGATTATCCGCTGATCTATGGCGAAAAAGGTCTGATACATTTCGATTTTGTACGGAAATTCGCACCCGGTGAAAATCCGCTTACAAAGATCAACGGCGGTTTTGTACGCAATGCCGTTCCCGGCGAAGCATACGCAGAATGGAACGGCGGCAGCCTTCAGGCAATCGGAAAAACCACTCACGCATCCCTGCCGCAGGACGGCGAAAACGCGATCCTGAAACTCGGAGCTGAACTGGAAAAAGCCGCAGGTCCCTGCGAAGTGACAAAGTTTCTCCGGCTCCTCAACAAAAAAGATCTGAACATCGACCTGAAAGATCAATATTCGGAACTGACATTCGTGCCGTCCGTCATCAACGGCGATACGGAAAGCGTCACCATCCAGTGCGATATCCGGTTTCCCCTCACCATGCGCAGCACAGAAGTTCTGGAACGCCTCCGGAACGCGACCCGGTCCACCGGATGGGAACTCGTTACCGCACAAATCGATGAACCCCTGTTCTATGATCCGGAATCGCCCCTCGTCACATCCCTGCTTCAGGCTTACAGAGATGTCACCGGCGAAAAAGATGCACAGGGCATCATTGTCGGCGGCGGCACTTACGCCAAACATCTCCCCAATATCCTCGCGTACGGGGTCTGTCTCCCCGATGACCCCGGCACCGCACACAAGATCAACGAATTCTGGCTGTTCAGATCCATACGGAAAAATATCGATCTGCTCGCCGCCGGGATCCTCGCCCTCGATCAACTGTAAGCCCCCCTGCCCTGCCACCACCACACGCGACGCGCGGTCCAGCCCGTCTTTCGCCCCGCGAAAGACGGGCTTTTTTTTCTTTTCCGCCATGCTCCGGCATGGCATGGCGGAAAAGAAAAAGCCCCGGCTGCCGGAGGATCCGGCACCGGGGCGACCGCGCTGTTTTTCGTATCAGAAATTACTTCTTCGGTTCAAATTCGTCGTCGGCACGGACATAGAAAGAGAAGGTGACCATTTTATCTTTCTTGACGCTGACGATCTGCTGCAGGTTCCGGCAGGTACGGACATATTTGCCGCCGGGAGCATCAGGATCTTTGACCTGGGTAAATTTCAATTTCTTTTCCCAGCCTTTGCCGTAGTGGCTGGGTCTGTAGCCCCAGTCTCTCAGATTTTTCTTTTCAAACATGGGGTCTTTTATTGCGGATGCGCCGTTGATTTCCGCTTTTGCAATCTGGAAAAAGCGGACGTATTCATGGCCGCACATCTGTTTTGATGTTCCATATTCCGGTTCCAGGCTGAGCATCACTTTACCATCCAGACGGGGGAAGAATGTGATCGTGACCTTCGTCCATGAATCATGGGAAATGCGGGGCAGTGCAACGCGGGAGAAAGCCCGGACGTCTTCTGCGCCCCAGGGTTTCAGCGGAGCATAAACGCACTGAACGCCTTCTATTGAGGCAGGTACGATCTCTTTTTTACCTTCGCGCAGAGATACTTTCCCCTGGGGCAGATTGCCGCGGACCAGAACTGCAAGCCATTGGGTCTTGCCATGGGGTTGGAAAAAGTCGTACACATCATCCACAAGGTGCGTGCAATCGGGACAAAACGCGCTGGCGACAGTAAACTGTGCCATTACAACGAGAGCAAGAAAAACTTTAACCGTGAGTTTCATTATTCATCCTCTTCTTTCAGCAGTTTGCATTTGAAGGTATCGCCGCCTTTGACATAGAACGAGAAGACGACCTCTTTATCCTTTTTGACATTGATGATCTGGGAAAGGCGGTCCATCACTTTCATAACGCGCAGAGCGGGACCATCTTTTTCATTGATTATTTCTGCTTTCAGCTGACGGAACGGATTCCAGGTCGTCTGGACATTCCAGGCTCTGAAGTTCGTAAAGTTCGGATCTTTGAACTGGGCATTTTCGCTGTCAAACTTTGCAAAGTAGGAATAATGCAGGTTGCGGTATTTGGATCTCTGTTTCGTTGACTGCTGATACCACCAGCCGCCTTCAGAACCGAATTCCACGAGGACTTTACCGTCTCTGCGCGGTATGAAGGAGAAAACAACCTTCGTCCATTCATCCGTTTTCACCGGAACATGGTGATTGTTAAGATGGAAGGAACGGTTATCTTCTGCACCGTAATTGTTCAGTTTGCAATAGACCGTTTTGTACTTCGGATCCGGCTCCATTTTTTTGCCGTCGGGTCCGGGAACAACAAGGGGATTGCGTCCTCTTTTCAGGGACACGCGGCTGTTGGTTTTTTCACCGTCGATGTCAACCCAGATGTGTTCCACTTTGCCGGTAGGACTGAAAAGGTCATACACATCTTCGATACGGTCTTCTGCCGCATCCAGAAATGCGAACACACCGGCGAACATAAATGTTCCGATAAGCCATTTTTTCAGATTCATCATTCATTCTCCTTATGTAATTTTGGTCTTCTCAAAAATCCGATCCGCTCTCTCTGCTGAGACTAACGCAATTATAGCACAAAATATTGCATTTTGCAAGATATGATAACTAAAAAGTAATTGAAAAAAGCCTCATTTCACGCAGTCCGGGGGAATCAATCAAAACTGAACCCCTGTTCACGCTGGGACATCAAACGGTTGAAAAAGTGAAAATGCTCATGAGTCAGCGTCAGAACGATAAAACCTTTCATCTCCCGGTCGCGCGCGCAAAGACACGGATTCTGTGTATCATCCCAGACTTTGTAATTTTCCGGGATCGCGCAGCTGCCGCCGCGGTCGAGACAGGTGAAATATGTTCCCTGCGGGTCCGTATCGCGCCGGATCTGCATGAACAGCGTACGCAGCCGTTCCTCAAATTTTTTCAAGCCTTCCTCACTGTTGTCGAGGGGATCGATATCCCACACAAAATTTCCGCGCCGGTGCGAGATATTCCGTGCGGTCGCCGGAACGCTGCCGAGAGGATGATAAAATTTCACCGGCTCCAGACGGACACGGGGAATACGGGCAAACTCATTCGTGAAATTTTTGACCGTCACTTCGCAATACTGTGCATTTTTTGCCGGCAGAACAAGATCGATCCGCATCAATTTATCACCCAGCACCCAGAACCGGGTCTCCTCCGCACCATTGAGCCGCGGATTGCCGGGTACACTGGCGACCACATAACACCCGCTCCGCACATAGCGGCCATCCGGCAGAGATTTGACATACTCAACGATATCCGATCCCAGACGGACGCCCAGCGTATCTTCTCCTGCAGGCATGATACCCGCCGTCAGATCCTCCATCAACGTCTGGGGGATCACGGCGTAATCCACGGAACGGACAACTTCCATCCGTTTTTTACCGTGGCAGACGGCGCAGGTAATGGTCCGGTGCCAGGCTTCCACTTTTCCGGGACGACCCTCTTTCCGGATGATCATTTTACCCATTCCGGAACAGCGTGGACAACGGGCAGTGACATTGCCGGACTTCTTGAATGCGACTGTATTCAGCTCCGCCATCCATTTCCGTTCCAGCGCCTTGGCGTCAAACGCAACACGCGCTTTCGGTACGGTACTGACAGACTGTTTTCCGGCAGGCGCGGGGTCCTGCGGCTGGAATCCGCCACCGGTACTGCCACCCTCACCGGCGACGGCATCGGGGAGCATTTCCTTTTTCAGCGCGGTAAGGAGTTCCGCCCGCTCATCGAAACATTTTTTCAGGTAGGTCGTATGCCATTTTTCCACCGTCGGGATGGTATGTTTCCCAAAGCATTTTTTCAATTCGTCCCGGCGTTGGGCGTCATTCAGATTTTTGTTCTGCATGACTTCCGCCACATCGTTGTAAAAAGCAGCGATCACAGCGTAATGTTCCCGATCCTGACGGAGCTGTTCCAGCGTGACTTCCTCCAGTTCCGCAAACTTGATCTGATCGACACGGGTCGCAAAGGAACGGATCTCCGTCTGGAATTTTGTCAGATCCTGCGGCAGTTTTTTCTGGACCGTGGCGATCCCGATCACCTGCTTGCTCTGATCATCCAGGACCGGTCCGCCGCTGATACCGTCCGTCAGGGGGATATCCACCAGGATCATACCGGGACCGATCCCCTGAAATTTCCCCTGCACCGATACGACAACTCCATTGCCGAACCGGTCGCCGCAGGCGGAAACAGCCGCGCCGCCGTTCAGCATATCCGGCGTATAATGAAATTTCAGATTGGGCATCTGATCGATATTCTGCCGTTTCACCGGGATCACAGAAAGATCCAACGTTCTGGATACATAGGCTTTGCTGTAAGGATATTCCCCGCCGTTGACGTCAGTGATCCGGACATCTTTGGAGCCGAGAAACACATGGCTGTTGGTCAGCACCACATTTTCGCCGTTCAGTTCGGTAAAAAATCCGGAACCGGCTCCGTCTTTCCCCTTCAGCAGCACAACACTGCGCATGATCGGGATCTCAGCGTAACACTGAAACAAAACAGTGATCAATACAAAAAAGAATAAAACAAGCTTCTGCCGTACAAACATTCTGTCCTCCTGCCGTCAAAACAGTTTGATATTTGATCAACAGTGGCAATTATAGCATAAAAAACGGCGTTTTGCAAATATTCTTTGCAAGAAAATGACCAGATTTAAGTCAATTCCGTTTTTTGCCGGAAGATTTTTTCGGTTTTCCCCCGGACCGTTCATCGGAAAAACGCATCAGCGTTGAGTGGGAATGACCATTCACACCGGATACGATCCTGGATGCCAGACTGGCTGGGACTTCCACAAAAGAAATTTTCGGCAGACAGGTGATCTTGCCCAGTCTCCGCGCCGTGATCCGTACCGCATTGAAGATCATTTCCAGCAGGATCTGGGGCGTCATACCATCCAGTTTCCCTTTGCCGTATGACAGCCGGACAAAGTCCGGATTGTGTTCCGGAGGCTTTCTGCCGCCCTGCTTCTTTCCGTCGGTATGCTCATCACGGCGTACCCGGATCTTACCGATGGCAGGATATGCCGACGGCAGAAAACGATCGCCGAAACCGGCATGGAGCAACGCTGCGACCAATGCGTCCGGATCCGATGTTTTATCCATGAGTTCCGCAGCGAAATCCAGATATTCATCTGCCAGTTCGCAGCCGTCAAGGGTACGGATCAATTCATTTTTGTGGGCATCGACAAGTTCGTCCGGCGACGGCAGTTCGCGGAACTCAAGTTTCATGCCGAGTTCTTTTTCGATCTCCTGCAGTTTTCTCTTTTCGCCCGGGCTGAAAAATGTCACAGCCGCACCTTTGCGCCCTGCCCTGCCGGTACGCCCGATACGGTGAATGTAGATCTCCGCCGACTGCGGCAGGGAATAGTTGATCACATGCGTCAATCCGGCAACATCGATCCCGCGGGCGGCAACATCCGTTGCGATCAGAATACGGAATACACCGTCTTTGAACTGACGGATCACTTTCGTGCGCTGCGCCTGTGAGATCTCGCCGTGCAGCGCTTCCACACGGCAGCGGCGTGCAAGGAGTTCATCACAGAGTTCATCAACATCCGCCCGGGTCCGGCAGAAAACAAGCGCATACATTTCCGGATCCATGTGCATCAGACGCACCAGCGCTTCCACCTTGTCGTCCCGCCGCAATACATAGCCGTACTGATTGATCTGGTCCAGACTCGCAGGCTCCGCATCCACACGGACGATCTCACAATCCCGCATAAACCGTTCCGCGATCTCCATGATCTCCGGCGGCATCGTGGCTGAAAACATCAGGGTGCGCCGTTCCTCCGGCATCCGGGAAAGGATCGCTTCAATATCTTCCACAAACCCCATGTCCAGCATTTCATCCGCTTCATCCAGAACAGAAAAAAGAATATCATCCAGATCCAGCGCACCGCGGTCGATCATATCCTGAACACGCCCGGGCGTACCGACAACGATATCGACACCCCGTTTCAGAGAACGCAGCTGAACTTCAATGGACGCACCACCGTAAACCGCCGCCACAAACAAACGCCGGTCACCCGCCAGACTTTTGATCTCCGCAGCGACCTGCATACAAAGTTCACGGGTCGGCGTCAGGATCAATGCCTGAGGTGAACGGCCGCCCGGTTTGATACATTCAATGATGGGAATACCGAATGCCGCAGTCTTGCCCGTACCTGTCCGCGCCTGACCGATCACATCCTTTTCACCCGTCATCAGCAGCGGGATCGCCGCCGCCTGGATCGGCGTGGGCGTCGTGATATTTTTGGCAGCCAGCGCATCAAGGGTCGTCCGGGAAAGCCCGAAAGAAGAAAAATCACGGTTCATGTGTCGTCGTCTCCATACAAGTTCGTCAAATAAACAAGGAGTAAACAGAACCGGTCCCGGAAACTCCTCCAGATAAAAAAGCAGAAATTATAATATACACCACTTTTTTAAAATATCAATCCGGTCCGATAAGAAACCATACGCAAACATAAACATAACACATCTGCCCCGCCCGCAAAAAAATCGCGGCGCGGCTCCGCCCCGGAAACGGGGCTGCTGTTTTTATGGCGGGGGGATCCGGTATCCCGCCATAAAAACAGTTCAGGCGTCCGGTCGGCTGACCGGGCGCCTGTGAGCCGCGCCGCGATTTTTTTTTGCGGGCGGGCGGAAATCTGATCGCGGGATCAGAATTTAAGGGCGTTATAAGCGTCCATGATCGTTTTTTCGGTTTCCTGCCAGCCGAGGCATGCATCGGTGAGGGAGAGGCCGGGGATCATTTTTCCGTGATCGGCATTGATATCCTGTCTGCCCTGTTTGATATAACTTTCGAGCATGACGCCGGAGATCGCGGTTTCGCCGCTGTTGATCTGGCTGACGATATCGTTGAGGACCTTGGGCTGATTTGCCGGATTCTTGAGGGAATTGGCGTGGCTGCAATCGATCACGATGGACTGCACGTTCAATTTCTGACGCCGCATCAATTCTTTGGTGAAGGCGATATATTCCGAAGTATAATTGGGCGCGTGGACGCCGCCGCGGAGGACCACATGACCGTTGGGATTTCCTCTGGTGCTGAAGATACCGGTTCTGCCGTCATTGATCACACCGAGGAAGGAGTGCCGGGCGCAGGCCGTCCGGATGGCATCGATCGCCACCGGGATCTGACCGTCGGTGGAGTTTTTGAAGCCGATGGGCATACTCAAACCGCTTGCCAGCTGACGGTGTGTCTGGGATTCGCTGGTTCTTGCACCGATGGATGCCCAGGTGATCAGATCGGCAAAATACTGGGGGATGATAGGTTCCAGAAATTCTGTTGCGGCGGGGAGACCCATTTCTGCCAGCTGGATCAGCAGTTTGCGTGCCATACGCAGACCTTTTTCGATGTTGTACGACTGATCGAGATCGGGGTCATAGACCAGACCTTTCCAGCCGACAGTGGTACGCGGTTTTTCAAAATAGGCGCGCATGATCACATACATTTTATCTGCCACTTTTTCCTGAAGGCGTTTCAGGTGCATGGCATATTCCAGCGCTGCGGGCAGACTGTCGATGGAACAGGGTCCGCAAATGACCATGATCCGTTTATCTTTCCGCTGCAGGATCGCTTCAGCGGTGGAACGGGCATCAAAAATATGTTCTGTAATTTCCGTTGTCAGGGGCATTTCTGCCAGAATTTCTCTGGGCGTCGGCAGCGGAAACTCCCGTAAAATATTAAGGTTATTAACTTTTTTCATTTTTGCAGCAACTCCGTTTGGATCTCGGTGAACTTCACATTTTTCTGGCTGCCGTCCGCCATATTTTTCAGAACAGCTTCACCGGCATCCAGTTCAGAATCACCGATGATCAGCACTTTTTTTGCTTTCAGCCGGTCAGCGGAACGCATCTGCGATTTCATGCTTTTTGCCTCATATTCCAACGCGGTTGAAATACCGCCGAGCCGGAGATCTCCGGCAAGTTTCCCGTTGTAAGCCAGTGCGCGTTCGCCCAGCGACACGAGAAACACATCCGGTGTTGCGGCGGCGGGTGCCATTCTTCCGGCGGCTTCACGGACCATGAGCAGCCGTTCCATACCGGCTGCGAAACCGACGCCCTGAACGGGGCGGTTGAAACCGGGAACGGTCAATTCATATCTGCCGCCGCCTGCGATGGCATTCTGTCCGCCGAGGGCGGTATGCGTCAGTTCAAACACAGTATGCACATAGTAGTCAAGCCCGCGGACAAGACGGGGTTCGACTTTGAAGGGGACTTCCCACGTGGTCAGCATATCGCAGACCCGCTTGAAATAATCGCGGGAGTTCTGCCCGAAAAGGGACGCGGCATCGGGCGCAGTATCCACATACTTGCGGCAACATTCCTGTTTGCAGTCCAGGATCCGCCATACATTCCGTTCCAGACGGGTACGGCAGTCTTCGCACATATCATCGATATGAGCGGCAAAATGTTCACGCAGGGCAGCTTCAGCCGGACCGCGGTCTTCTTTGACGCCGCGGGTATTGATCAGCAGTTCAAAACCGCCGGCTCCGGATTCGTTCAGGAATTGAGCAAGCATGGCAATGGATTCCGCATCCAGTTCAGGTGCGACCCGCCCGGCATTTTCCACACCGATCTGATGGAACTGGCGGCGGCGTCCGGCAGAGGGGCGTTCACCGCGGAACATGGGGCCCATGTAAAACACGCGCTGTTCCACGCCGTTCATGGCATCCGTACCGGCGAGAGCGCGCATAACGCCCGCCGTTCCTTCAGGACGCAGGGTCAGGCTTCTGCCGCCTCTGTCCTCAAAGGTGTACATCTCCTTCTGAACGACTTCTGTCTCGCTGCCGAGTCCGCGCTGAAAGACTTCGGTAAACTCAAATACAGGCGTTCTGATCTCGCCGTAACCATACAGAGAGAAAATGCGCCGTGCTGTGTTTTCCAGTTCAAGCCAGGCAGTGACTTCATCAGCAAAAATATCACTTGTTCCCGGCGGCGGAGACGACTTGGACATAATAAACAGCCCCTTTCTGAACTCAATCTTTCTTTAATGAGAGTACGCGGCTTTTCAATTCTTTGCCGGCACGGAATTTAACGACCATACGATCAGGGATCGGCACTTCAATCTCAGGCTTGTGGGGATTGCGGCCGGTACGACCTTTACGCTGTTTGACTTCAAAAACGCCGAAATTGCGGAGTTCGATCGTATTTCCGGCTGCCAGTTCATCCGCGATGTGATCCAAAGCTTTCTGAACCACAATTGCAACATCCTGCTGAATGAATCCTGTTTCTGCGGCAATACGGACAACCAAATCACGCTTCGTCATTTTCTTCTTTCCTTTCAACTTGCGTTCTTACTATATCATCCGGAAACTTACAACCCGGAATGAATCTGCATAATATACACGAAAAACTGTGTTTTTAAAGTACAGAGGTGCGCGCAACATGAAAAAAACACCGTTTTCCGGTAAATTTTTATCCCCTTGCCACAGCGATCGCCGTGTTCACATTGCCGAAGGGTGCGCTCACCTGAACGCCTGCCACACGGTCACGGATCGCATCAATGGCTTCTCTGGCGATCGCAATACCGGTTTGACGCTGATCCTCTTTTGTGGAGGCGGCGCCCATGCGTTCCATGATGGAATCCGGCACGACCACGCCCGGCACTTCCGCTTTCATAAACTCCGCATTGCGCAGACTTGCCAACGGCCAGATCCCGGCGATCAGCGGCGTATCCGCCAATTCCGGAACGGCATCCATAAAACGCAGAAGCGGCTCCACATCAAACACCGGCTGGGTGATGATGAACTGGGCGCCGGACTGGATCTTTTCGCGGGTACGGCGGATCTCACGCTCCATATCAATGGCGTTGGGATCGGCTCCGGCACCGATAAAGGCTTTCGTCACAGTGCCGATGGATTTTCCGGCAACATCCAGACCGCGGTTCAAACGCTTCTGCAGTTTGATCATGCCGATGGAATCCAGATCGAATACGCCGGATGCAAAAGGATATGCACCCAGTTTCGGAGGATCGCCTGTAATGAAAAGAATATTGTTCACATTCAACTGGGCGCAGCCGAGCAGTTCCGCCTGCATCCCGATCAGATTTTTATCGCGGCAGCACTGATGCAGAATGGCTTCGATCCCCGCAAGCTGCTGGATCTGATACGCCGTCACCAGCGTGGACAAACGGGAACTTGCACGGGGACCATCCGGAATATTGATGGCGTCAAAACCGGCATCACGGCAGATCTTCGCCTTTTCAATGGTCTGCTCCAGACAATATCCCTGGGGCGGGACGATCTCCACATTTGTCACCCATTTGCCCGACATCAATTTTTCTGCGAAAGTGGATCGTTCTGCTGCCGGAACTTCTTCCAGTTCAGGCGCTTCTGTCTTTTCAGAAAAAATATCTTTCGTGGTCAATGTCTTCACCATGGGATGCACCCAACGGGCAAGATTGGCAATATCGTCCGGCATAGTACCGCAACAGCCGCCCACACCTTTTGCGCCCAGCGTCACATACCGCATACCGTATGTGGCAAAATATTCCGGACTGCACATGGAGATCATACGACCGTCCACTTTTTTCGGCGCGCCCGCATTGGGCTGAACGATCACGGGGTACGGGGAAAGCCCCATCACCAATTCCACCGCCTGAAGCATGGGTTCGGGTCCGATCCCGCAGTTGATCCCGAAAGCAGAGGGCTGAACGGGAGCGGCTTTCAACAATTCCAGCACATCTGCAACGGATGTGCCGTCCGTCATATTGCCCTGTTCATCCAGTTTGCAGCTGGCAACATAGGGTTTGGTCAGGGACAACGCATCAATGGTATGCAGCATCACTTCCACATCCATCCGGGTGGAAAGTGTTTCAAACAGAATAAAATCGCAGGATTCCGCCGCAAGGACAGCAACCTGTTCCTGCAGGATCGCGGAACATTGGGCAATATCATATTCCACACCGGGCGGCAATTCCCCGAGGGGTCCCACATCGCCGGCAACAAGCAGATCCGGTCCGGCGGCTTTCCGGGCGAGCGCAACACCGGCGCGGTTGATCTCCGCAACTTTGTCGCCGAGCCCGAACTTGTTCAGTTTGTTGAAGTTGGCACCGTATGTGTTCGTTGTGATCACTTCCGCGCCCGCATCACGGTACGCCGTATGGATGGCACGCACGGCATCCGGATGAGTCAGACAAAGACTTTCATAGGATGTATTGACAAAAAAGTTTTTCTTGTAAAGTTCAGTTCCGGTTGCGCCGTCAAAGACGGTCACGCCATTTTTCATCCGCTCTGCGAGCCGGTTTTCCATATTTTCACCCGTTTTCCAATTTACGCTGTCGTTTTGAATTCCTACTATATACGCACAAGCCGTTTTTTCAATCCGTTTTATGTTTTTTTCAGAGAAATCCGTTTTACGGAGATATCACCGTTTTCCACAAGGACTTCTGTCATCGATCCGAACCGGGTCACAGATCCCGCGATCACTTCCCCGTCCTCAAAAGACGGTTTATGCACATGACCGCAGAGCGAAAGGGCTATTTTTCTCTCCGCAAGCATCTGCCGCAAAGGTTCAGCTTTGCGCAATCCCCGCCGCCACGTATCGACACGCAGGGGGAAATGTCCGGCAACGATCAACGGCACGGCATCATTTTTTTCCACTTCTTCCGTTACCGCTGCAATGGTTTCATCATCCAGTCTGCCGCAGGAGAGCCACGGGACCGTGGGACAGGACTCCGGCAGGATCATCAGCCGCAGATCATTCAGACGGATACAGCGCGGTTTTTCAATATCCGCGTTGCCCAATGCGGCATAAAAATCCAGCATCGCCCGACGGCATGCACTGTTTCTGACGTAACAATCGTGATTGCCCGCCGTACAGTAAAACGGAATTTCGGATCGCACAAGCGGCAGAAAATACGGCAACGCACGCTCAAATTCGCGGGGATCGGCAGTGCTGACCGCATCGCCGCCGAACAGGACCGCATCCGGTCGCTCCGCCAGGATCTGATCGACTGCCGCTTTCAGCCACGCCGGATCGTGCTGATAACGGCGTTTGAAATGACTGTTGCAGAAACCAAGCACCCGCTTGTCAAGTCCGCGGGGGAAACTGGCTTCTTCATGAGAATCGGAAAAAAAGAGAAGTCGGGTCATTTTCCATTCAGCGCCTTGACGGAACGGTAGTAATCCAGCATGATCCCGGCATTTCCGGCAGGATAGATCTTTGCGGCGCTTTCCTGCATACGCACGGCATCATCGATCCGCATGGAAAAATAAGCAAGACGCGCTGTGATCTCCAGTCTGTATGCCTGAACACGGGGCGAAAGTTCAGTCATCCCGGCGGAGAGACCTGCAGCTGCGGCATTGGCATCTGCCAGCGGGACCCAGCCGAGCGGAGCGTTGTTCAGAGAAAATCCGAGCAGCCGCGTCACGGAAAACACATCCGCTTTCATCTCATTCAGCGCGGCGGTCAATGCGTTCCGGAATCCGTCCCGGTCTCCGGTATTCACCATCAGATCCAGCAGAAACAGACGGAGCGTCACATTGTCCGGTGCTTTTTTGACCTGTTCAGCCAGAAATGCTTTGGCAAGATCTTCTCTTTTTCTGCCTTCCAGCACATACAGTTTCGCCTGGATCGCCAGAGTATCAGCAGGATCGACTTTCAGGATCTCATCGGCGGAACGCAGGATCACTTCCGGCAATCCCGCCTGAACAGCACCCTGCAAATCATTCCGCAGCATATTGATCCGGACCTGTTTCTGAAGACTGAACGATCCGGAGATCATACGCCCGAGCACAGATTCCGCATCGGTGGGCGCACCTTTCCAGCGGATCTTTTCATCCTGCACGATCACGGCAATGGGGATCACCACTTCGCCGCGCATAAAAGCATTAAAAAGGGAACCTTTGGCGTCATCGGCATACACATTGAGCAGTTCCGTATGAAACCGCCCCAACGCTTCCGCAACGGTGCCTTCGCTGTTTCTGGCAAAGGCAGACACCCGGATCTTCTGCGCCGGAAAAATATCAGGAATACCATCCATCATCCGCAGTGCATTGACAGCATCCGGGGCGAGGACATCAAAGAAAAGGATCACATCATACTGCGGTTCCATCTTTTCCGTACTGCGGGCGGAAAGGACTTTTGCGGCAGCCGAAGTCAGGTCTTCATGCTTGAGCGTGCCGCCGGGTTCCACAGCGGAAAGCAGCGCCGCAAAAGCAAACAGCACCGCAGAAAAAATACGTTTTCCGGTTTTCATTTTCATATCAGACCTCCAGATGACGGCGGTTCAGAATTACAACGGCGCAACAGGGACCGGACATTTGATCTCAAATGCTCTCGCGGCACGCAGGAGACGCTTTTCCGCCATGGCGGGCGCCATCAGCTGGATCCCGACCGGCATACCGGTTCCGGCATCCAGACCGGCAGGAATACTGATCCCGCAATCGCCGGAAAGATTCAATGCCGTTGTGAAAATGTCGGAGAGATACATCTGCAGCGGATCGGATTTTTCCCCGAATTTGAACGCGGGGACAGGACTGACGGGTGTCAGGATCAGATCGCACTGTTTGTATGCTTCTTCAAAGTCTTTCCGCAACAGCGTCCGGACTTTCTGCGCTTTGAGATAATAGGCATCGTAATAACCGCTGCTCAACACATAAGTCCCCAGCATGATACGGCGTGCAACTTCCATGCCGAACCCTTCGCCGCGGGACTTGAAGTATGTTTCGTCAATGCTCTGCGCTTCCGCACTGCGGTAACCGTAACGGATACCGTCGAACCGGGCAAGGTTCGCACTGGCTTCCGCGGGAGCCACGATGTAATAACATGCCATGGAATATTTTGTGTGGGGCAGAGAAACTTCCACAAATTCCGCACCCAGTTCCGCAAAGACCGCTTTGGCTTGTTCAAAAACAGCCTTGATGCCCTCATCCACGCCATCCACTGCCAGATATTCCTTCGGCAGACCGATCTTCACGCCGTCCAGACGGGGCAGTTTTTCAAATTCCACCAGGTCTTCGGCAAAATGTTCCGGTTCCTGGGGCAGACTGGTGCAGTCCATGGAGTCCTGACCGGCGATCACATCCAGCATGGCGGCAGCATCGTAAACCGACTTGGCGATCGGTCCGATCTGGTCCAGACTGGAGGCAAAAGCCACCAGACCGGAACGGGATACTCTGCCGTAGGTGGGTTTCAGACCGACAACACCGCAGAATCCTGCAGGCTGACGGATGGAACCGCCGGTGTCGGAACCGAGGGCGATCACACTTTCACCGGCAGCCACAACAGCAGCGGAACCGCCGGAGGAGCCGCCGGGCACACGGGAGAGATCCCACGGGTTTTTCGTTTTGATGTAGGCACTGTTTTCGCAGGAAGATCCCATGGCGAATTCGTCCATGTTGGCTCTGCCCAGCAGAACAAAACCGGCATTCCGCAAACGGGTCGTCACAGTGGCGTCATAAGGCGACACAAAGCCGTCCAGAATACGGGAGGCGCAAGTACATTGCTGCCCTTTTGCCGCAATGTTGTCTTTCAGCGTGACAGGCACACCGTCAAAAATACTCAGGGGTTTTCCTGCAGCACGGCGGGCATCGGATTCAGCGGCGGCATCCAGCGCGAGCTGTTCGTCCACGGCAAGCAGCGCGCCCACCTGCGGTTCCACCGCGTGGATACGGTCAATGAATCCCTGTGTCAGTTCCACAGAAGTGATGCTGCCTTCCGCCAGAAGGGCGGCGGCATCCCGCATCGTCATGGTCTTCGGATCAAATTTTGTACTCATTATGCCATGCCCTCCCCGGGAAGTACCTGCGGCACTTTCACCAGCTCGCCGTTTACCGTTTCCGGTGCATTGGCAAGCATCTGTTCGCGGGTAAACGGCGTACCGGCAGTATCTTCCGCCGTTACGTTGACGCGATCGACTGCATGTGCTGTGGGTTCGATCCCGGTCACATCCAGTTCATTGAGCATTTCAACGTAGCCGACGATCGCCGCCATCTCCGTCTGGAGACGGTCAGCCAACTCGTCTTTCAAGTTCAGGCGCGCTAATTCGGCGACCTTGCGGACATCGATTCCGCCGCTATTCTGTTCGGACATGGCAAAACTCCGTCTGTCGTTGATTATTCGTGCTCGATCCGGAGCGTTTCAGTGGTAATATCGCAGACTTCGGAGGGACCGAAATACTGGATGGGGCCCGGATAGACAAAGGAGGTCTTCACTGCCCATTCTTCACGTTTGGCGGCATAGGCGAGGAAGGGTTTGCCGTCCAGTTCCACCAGTGCTTTACGGATCACGGGCTTATCGGCACCGTGACGGTGTTCCACGTTCATCATGGCGGTCAGGGGCACAGCACCGGCTTTCCAGTCGGCGGCGGGTTTCACCAGATTGCTCACATAGGACATGTAAGCCGTTGCGCCGGAACCGATAATGGCGGCGGCATTGTAACCGAGGCTGTAGCAGTAGTCCGCATCAAAGTTGGAAGGAGCGGAGCAGCGGCCTTCATAGCCGAAGAAGTGAGTCAGAGCAGAGAATTTGCCCGTAAATTCACCGGCTTTCTTCATTTCTGCAAGACGGTTCTTGACCAGTTCAGCCAGCAGTTTTTCCGTTTCGATCTGGGAGACCTGAACGTTGCCGTGGGGGTCGCGGTCCATGGAGAGCTGGAGGCGCATGGCATCCGGCAGACTGGCGAACACAGCGGCGGAAGCCGGAGTGAGCAGACCGGTAACGAAAGCGAGTTTTTCCGCATTTTCGGTGATCTGCGCGAAAGCTTCTGCATTTTTGGCGAGGGCATCGTTCAGTTCAGCGATGAGGATCTTCATTTCGGGAATGAATTCGATCAGACCTTCGGGAATCAGCAGAACGCCGAAGTTTTCCTTGTTGGCTGCGCGGGCGGCAACCATTTTTGCGATGGAATCAACGATTTCAGACAGGGTCTGTTTTTTCGCTTCCACTTCTTCGGAGATCAGCGCGAGGTTCACATGGGTCTTGAGGATACATTCCAGCGTGATGTGGGAGGCAGATCTGCCCATGAGCTTGATGAAGTGCCAGTATTTTTTGGCGGAGTTGGCATCACGTGCAATGTTGCCGATGACTTCGCTGTACACTTTGCTGGCAGTATCAAAACCGAAAGAGGTTTCAATGAAGGAGTTCTTCAGGTCACCGTCGATGGTCTTCGGGCAGCCGACGACCTGGATGGGAATGTTTTTCGCCTTGTAGTATTCTGCGAGCAGACAGGCGTTGGTGTTGGAGTCGTCACCGCCGATAATGACGATGGCGGAAATGCCCAGAGCCTGCGCGTTGATCGCGCCCTTGTCGAACTGTTCGGGCAGTTCCAGTTTCGTTCTGCCGGAACCGATCATATCGAAACCGCCGGTGTTGCGGTAGGCATCCATGAACGCATCATCGATTTCCACATATTCGTTATCCACCAGACCGCTGGGACCGCCTTTGAAACCGAACAGGCGGGATTCCGGGTTCAGACTCTTGATCCCGTCATAGATACCGGCAATGACGTTGTGACCGCCGGGTGCCTGACCGCCGGAAAGGATCACACCCACATTCACGGGTTTGTCCAATTTTGCACCGGTACCGGCAGTGAATGTCAGGTCGGGCATATTGCTGGTGGTGGGGAAGAGCTGGGCGATCTTTTCCGTGTCGGCAAATGCCGGCAGGGGATTGCCTTTGACAACGTTTACGGATGCACCGTTGCGCAGTGCGGCGGGGAGTTTGGGGCTGTATGCTTTACGGGCAGCCTGCAAAGGAGAGATTTCCATCTTTTCTTTTCCTCATAATTGGTTTGTTTGTTGAAAATGGTGACTGACCCTATAATATACACCCGCGCGCAGTAGGAATCAAGCAGAAGGAACGATGTTTTTCCACCTTTCTTTGACGCTCCGGACCTCTGCAGAAAAAAAAGAGGTTCATCATGGGTTTGAAGTTCAACAGAAAACAGCAGCGCGGCTGGAACATTCTCGCATCAAAAAACAAAACGCGGATCCTGTTCGACGGCGGATCCCGATCCGGAAAAACAGCTCTCATCGCCGAATATCTTGTCCGGCGCGCACTGCAGTATCCCGGCTCCCGTCAGCTTGCCGCACGGAAATGCCGTGTCCACGCAAAGACATCTCTCTGGAACAATACGCTGAAAAGTTATCTCGGCAGATTTGTTTCATCAGCGCTCTACCGGTACAATGAAAGCGAATTGAGCATCCGTTTTCTCAACGGATCGGAAATCCTTGTAGCCGGTCTGGACGATGCGGAACGGAGCGAAAAAGTCCTCGGCAACGAATTCATTACCGTTTTTCTGAACGAAGCCACACAATTTTCATGGGAGACCGTACAGATGGCGGCGACGCGTCTCGCCCAGAAAGCATACGACGCCCGACAGCGGCAGGCGATCCCGAAACTGATTCTGGACTGCAACCCGCGGGGACCGCGTCACTGGCTGCACAGTGTGGGCGTCCGGCACGCCGATCCGGAAACAGGAAATGATCTTGCTGACAAAGCAAAGTGGGCGCGTCTCTCCTGGAGCGCTTACGACAATCGGGCAAATCTGCCGCCGGAATATATTTCCGCGCTGGAAGCGCTGCCCGAAATCATGAAAAAACGGATGCTGGACGGGATCTGGTGCGATAATACCGGAGCCGTTTATCAGGAATTTGATGAGGAAAAACATGTGGTCACCCCCTTCCCGATCCCGGAAAACTGGCAGCGTATCCGTGCCATCGACTTCGGTTACACCAATCCCTTTGTCTGCCTCTGGGGCGCTGTCGATCCCGATGGCAGACTCTATATCTACCGGGAATGGTACAAGTCCGCCACCCGCACCGCCGAACACGCGGAAATGATCCGGAAACTCTCCGGCAACGAACGGTACACCGTCACTGTGGCGGATCACGATGCCGCAGAACGGGCAGAACTGGAAATGCTTGGTATCAGGACCGAAGCCGCCGAAAAAAATGTGATCAGCGGGATCCAGCGGGTCAAATGCAGACTGGCAGATGCCGGCGATGGAAAAGCACGGTTGTTCTTTTTCAGCGATTTAAAAAATATTTTGTCGGAAATGTATGATTACCAATGGCTTCCGGCATCAGACAGCAGAGCTGCGAAAGAAGAACCCCTGAAACTCAATGACCATGCAATGGATGCGCTCCGTTATATGGTCGCCGCACTGGATGGAAAAAAGATCCGGAAACGCCTGCAGAGCTGTTCCGGATCGCTGAATCAAAAACGCTGGTGATGTTACCGGCTCAAACCTGTGGAGCCCCCGGCGGACGCAGTACCGGGCGACCAGTCGGGCGCAGCACCGCGCACCTGCCGTTCAAAAAAGTCGAATGCGGCAAAGGGGATCCAGTCATGCCCGCCCTCGAACAATGTCAGCCGGACCGAGCCGGAGGACCGGCGCAGATGGATCACACGGGTGCCGTAGGACGGATCCTGTTCGTTTTCCGCCTGAAGATGATGCGGGATCGCTTCGTTGCGGCAGATGTACTCAATATCTTCCGTACTGAACCGGTCAGTTTCCGCCGCCAGCAGATTGTATGCATTCATTGCCTGACGGACGGGAACACTGCCGGTATGTCCGTCGTGGATCCCGGTGGCAATATCCAGCGTCAGACCCGCTGCATTTCCGAGCCATGTGATGGGGGAACGGCGCAATGCTTCGGCGCGGGCGGCTTCATTCTCCGCCGGATTTCCGCCGCATGCGGCTTCAATATTTCCGGCATAACAGGAAAAACGGGAATCTGCGATGGTCTCATCGTGCCACGCAGCCACATCGGAGATCGGACACCACGAAGAACAGGCTGTCCACAGTTCCGGATGTCTCCCCGCCAGCATCAGTGTTGACATACCGCCGCCGGAACCGCCGATCAGATAGATCCGGTCCGGATCCACGGCAAGATGTTCTTTCGCCCACGCAACAGCGTCCGCAATATCACCGACCGCCATATCGGAACAGAGTGCTTCCGGATTCGTGTTCTTTCCGCGGAAATGGGGATAGATCATGTGCCAGTTCCGGGCTGCGGCTTCATCCCTGTAAGCATTATGGTTCTGCTCACAGCCGAAACTCCATGTATGGAGCGCCACGACCAGAGGCCGCGGCTCAGTCCCTTCTGCGGCATAGAGCAATGCTTTCTGCATCGTTCCATCCACAGAAGAACGGATCAGAATTTCTTCTCTGGACATTTTATTTCCCGGCGTTCTCTTTGAAATTTTCTTTGGTCAGAGTGACGCCTTCGTAAACATCTTCTTCCCGGTTGTAAACGAAGGTAAGGATGCCTTTGGAATATTCACCGGTCCAGTGGAACACATAGACATCTGCATCGTAGGCGTCTTTATCCTCAGCGGAACGGATGTCCGCCGGTTTCAACTCGCCGCGTTCCAGCATTTTGAACAGATCCTGTCCGCTGCGGGCTTTTTCCTCCGTGGAGTTCCCCAGTGCTTCGTGGCAATTGGCTTTGACCTTTTCAAAGACTTCAAAAGATATCGTGCCGTAAAGTTCTTCCACTTTGTACAGTTTGTTGTTCCGGTAATAGAAACGGACTGCGGCAGGTGTGCCATTTTCAAAGCTGACAGTATCACCGGCGAGGTTGCTCTTCATCGTAGCCCCGGCTTCTTTGGAGAAGATGTAGGCGACTTCACTGCGGCTCACGCCCCAGACGGCATTACCGTATCCCTGACAGGCATCGACTCCGGCAAATTTTTTGTAGATCTCCTGACGGCGTGCGGTCACATCCTTCATGATCTCTTCATAACGTGCATTGTCGCTGGTATCGATTTTTGCAAGACCTTCGCTGTAACCGACGGCATCCTGTGCTTTCTGTTTTTCCGCCTGCTCCGCAGCTTTGCGTGCGGCGGCTGCTGCGAACTCGACTTTCGCCTTTTCCTGGGCGGGCTTCAGGATCGTCTGGAAATACTGTCTGGCAGTTTCCCAACGCATCTTCTGCGTGTCATAAAGATAGCCGTTCTTTTCATTTTCCAGACGCTGTCCTGCCAGAAGCTGCAGGAAGATCTCCTGCCGGGTCTCTTTCTTCTTTGCGGCAAAGTTGCCAAGCAGTTCCCGGACATACCGGCTGCGCTGTTCCTGATTGTACTGCGCATCAAACATCGCCCGCTGATTGCTTTCCATATCCACGTAGGGGATACGGCGGTCCCCGATCTGCACATAGCGTGCTGTCGCAGACAAAAACACGCCTTTGATGGTGCTTCCGGCGTAACGTCCTTTTTCGTAGGTGAATGTGACTTCCGTTCCGCGGGCGATGGCAGGATATTTTTCAACGGCTTTCTTTTCTGCGGCAGCCTGCAGTTTTTTCTCCAGAGCCGCATCAAATTTTTTCCGCATCAGACGTTCCGCTTCCTGGTCCAGTTTCTGAACCGACTCACTGCGCAGTTCAATGACGGGGGAAAGGGGCATTTCTTTTGAGATCTGTGTTTCAATGGCGGAAACAGCATCGGGGCGGGTGATGTCCGCACCGTTTTTCACAGCCTCCGCCAGGATCTGTTCGATCCGCGCTCTGCGCTGACGGGAAAGCGCATACTCACTGTTCTGCTGTGCCAGTATCTGGGCGGCTGCCGTTCCTGACGAATTTTTTTCCTGTGCGGTAAGCATGCACTGCGCTGCAGTTGCCGCGACGATCGCAAGAAGGTAAAGGTTCTGCCGTTTCATTTCGTTGTATCATCCTTCGGTTTTACAGTTGACTTTTCTTTGCACCATAGTAAATTATAGTCATAATTACAGAAAGTCAAGAGCAAATCTGCCGGATCAGTGCAAAATTACGAAAAAATAAGGAACAGATATACTATGACGGAAAAGGCTTCACCGACTTGCAAAGTCATTCAGTTGACGCCGGAACAGATGCAGGAACTGCACCGCATCCTGAAAGACGGCAGCTGGGAATTGACAGATGCACCTTATTGTGTATTCAAAACCAAACGGGAAAATATCAGCATCGCGGCATATACATCCGGCAAACTGGTCATTCAGGGAAAAGGGACAGCTGAATTTCTGGAGTTTCTGCTGGAACCGCAGGTCCTCAAAGAAGCCGCGTTCACATCTCCGGACGCAGACAGTGCCGCGGAAACGGTCTTTACACCTCATGCCGGGATCGACGAAAGCGGAAAAGGCGATTTCTTCGGTCCGCTTGTCATTGCCTGCGCATTTGTCGCGGATGAAAGTGCCGTCGCAAAACTGACAGCTCTCGGTGTCCGGGATTCCAAAACCATCAAAAGCGATGCCCGGATCACGGAGATCGCCGCTCAAATCACGCCGATCCTCCACGGAAAGACCGCCATCGTTGCCATCGGTCCGGAGGCATACAACCGGGCATACGCCAAAATCGGCAGTCTCAACCGGCTGCTCGCGTGGGGTCATGCCAGAGCCCTGGAGAACCTGCTTCAGAAGGCGCCGGAATGTACCGAAGCGCTCGCGGATAAATTCGGGGCGGAACACCTGATCCGGAATGCGCTGATGGAAAGCGGCAGAGGCATCAGACTCCGTCAGCAGACAAAGGCGGAAAGCGATATTGCCGTGGCGGCGGCGTCCATCCTCGCCAGAGCGGAATTTGTCCGCAGGATCAAACTTCTGGGCGATTCCATCGGGACCGTGCTGCCGAAAGGTGCCGGTGTCCAGACCGATACCGTGGCGGCTGAACTGGCGAAACAGGGCGGGGAAACACTGCTGACACGGCTCGCGAAGATGCATTTCAGAACTGCGGCAAAAGCACTCGGCAGAGACGGAAACGACTGAAAAAAGCATTTTTTTTCAAATTTTGCTTTCCAATATACAAAAGTTGTGCTATTGTAAGGGAATAACATTTTTTCGACCGCATCAACACAACGGAATGTTTCTGGATGAAAATACTCAACCTGTATGTCACAAAAAGTTTTCTCGCCACATTTCTTATGGCGATCGGCGTTCTGACCTTCGGTATGGCGGGCGCCCAGCTGATCAAGATCTTCAACTCTCTTGCGCAGGGGATCCCCGCATCCGTTGCGCTTGAAGTGCTGCTTTACTCCATTCCCCATGCGCTTTGCTTCACTGTCCCGTGGGCGTCTCTGGTGGCGATCATGCTCGTTTTCGGGCGTATGTCTGCCGACAGTGAGATCACAGCCATGCGGGCGTGCGGGGTTTCCATTCTTCAGATCGTTTCCCCGCTGATCGTCACCACGATCATTTTTACAGCGGTCTGCCTGCAGCTCCAGCTTTACACCGGTCCCATGACCATGGAACGGGCGCGGAATCTTGTGGAAGAGATCGCGGTAAATCATCCGCTGGCATTTTTCACCGCCGGCAGACCGGTGGACATGAAAAATTTCATGCCCGGAACGTCCCTTTATTTTGCCTCGAAAGACGATGACAACAATATTTATTTTGTTCAGGTTTACCGTGTGTCCGAGAAGGGGATCCAGGAAGACGCCACCGCCGCCCGCGGCAAAGTCCTCGTGGATAAAGAAGCGAAAAAAATGCAGATCGTCCTTTACGATGCACAGGTGGAAACCAGATCCGGCGGCAAAAATCCCCATACGGTCGTGGGCTTTATGGATGAATTCCGCGTGGATTGGGATTACGGACAGCAGCTCAATGCCGGGCGTATCGCCATGCGCGAAAAATTCCTGCCGCTGAACGACCTTCTCGCCCGTATCGTGATCCTGAAACGGGAAGGTAAGGATTCCACCAGACTTGAAACGGAATTGAGCAAACGGGTCTGTCTGGCACTGGCGCCCATCGCGTTTCTGCTGCTGGGGCTGCCTCTTGCCATCCGGACCAGTCGCCGGGAGACCAGTGTGGGGCTGTTCCTCAGCGTGCTTCTGGCGGGGATTTATTTTGCCAACGTGCTGTTTGCGGATGCGCTCCGGAAAGAAGCCAATCTTTATCCCCAGTACATCATCTGGATCGTACCGTTCCTCTATCAGGCATTCGGTCTGTATTACATCACAAAGATGGCAAGAAAGTAACTCCCTGCCCTTCGGGGATCAGATTCGTTTCAGCCCTGCGTCAGAGCTTCCAGTTTGGCGGCAAGTTCTTCCCAACGCGCATACATCTTTTCCAGTTCGGCGCGTTTTTCGTCCAGTTCAGCGGTAAGAGTCTGCATTTCGGCGGCGGACATCCCTGCCGGATCGGAAAATTTTGCTTCGATCCCGGCGATGCTGTCTTCCAGTTCCGGGATACGGTCTTCCAGCTGTTTCAACTCCCGGTCCTCCATGTAGGAGAGTTTTTTGGAGGCGGATCTCTTTGCGGTGACCGGCTCGGCGGCGACAGATTTTTTCCCGCTGCCGCCGCTGTTCGACGGCGTCTGAACGGTATTTGCACGGTGGCTCATATAGTAGTCAAAATCGCCGACATCCATCGTGGGGTGTCCCGGCTCATCAAATGCCAGAATATGATTGCAGACCCGGTTCAGAAAATAGCGGTCATGACTGACAACCAGAATGGTGGAGGGATAAGCCGCCAGTGCCTCTTCCAGAATCCGCAAAGTGGGCAGATCAAGGTCATTTGTCGGTTCGTCAAGGATCAGAAAATTGCCGCCGTTCTTCAATTCTTTTGCCAGAGCCAGACGGGCTTTTTCGCCGCCGGAAAGATATTTCACCTGCGTTTTGATCCGGTCATCCGTAAACAGAAACCGTTTCAGATAGGTCCAGACGGTCAGGCGTTCCGAGCCGAAATGGACAAATTCTTTGCCGGCACCGACTTCTTCCAGAACGGTCTTTTCCGGTTCCAGCTGTTCCCGGTTCTGCCCGATCAGATTGAACTCAACGGTCCGGGCAACTTCCACAGAACCGCTGTCCGGCATCCGTTCTCCGGTGATCAGTTTCAGCAGAGAACTTTTGCCGACGCCATTGGCTCCGACGATCCCCACTTTATCTGCGGCGGTAAATTCGCAGGTAAAATGATCCAGCAGCGTTTTGCCGCCCAGCGACAGGGATATATCTTTCAATTCGACGACTTTATTTCCGAGGCGTGACGGCGGCGGGATCACCAGATCCATATCTCCGGTCCGCTCCGGTCCGGTCTGGGCAGCGATCTCATAATACCGTTTTTCCCGTCCGAGGTTGCGGCGCAGACGGGCTTTCGGTGACCGGCGCACCCATTCGATCTCCCGGCGTAAAAATGCTTTCCGTTTCTGTTCCAGCACATCTTCGTTGTATTCCCGTTCCGCTTTGGCTTCAAGGAAATCTGCGTAAGAGCCGTCAACAGAATAAAGTTTGCCGTGATCCAGTTCCACGATCCGTGTGGCGACACGGTCCAGAAAGAACCGGTCATGCGTCACCAGCAGACATGCGCCGCGGTACGTTTCCAGAAACGCTTCGATCCCGGCTGCGGCATGGATGTCCAGATGGTTTGTCGGTTCATCCAGCAGCAGCAGTTCCGGTTCGCCGATGATCGCGCGTGCAAGCAGAGCGCGGCGGCGTTCCCCGCCGGAAAGTTCCGTAAACGGTCTGTTGCCGTGACTGCCGCCGAACCCGATCTTATCCAGCATGGCATCCAGTTTGTTTTCCGTATTCCACGCCTGATGAAAATCCAGAAATGCCGCGTTCTGATCCGGGTTCCGGTGTGCTTCATAATCGCGGATGGCATTTTCAAAAACTTCAAGACCTTCCCGGACGACTTCCCGGACAGTTTTTTCGCTTTTCCAATCGAAATCCTGTGGCATGAACGCGATCCGCAGATCCCGCGCCTGCGTCACAGTCCCGGCAGAAAGCTGCTCCTGTCCGCAGATGATCCGCAGCAATGTGGATTTTCCGCATCCGTTCCGCCCGACGAGGGCGACCCGTTCGCCGTCGAAAATGGAGAAAAACGCATCTTTCAGCAGGGTATCCCTGCCGATGGTATATCCCATACCATCGCCGGTCCAGAGGACTTTCCGTTGTTCCTGTGCCATTGCGGGATCATTCCTCCGGCATCAGGGACTGCGCCATGATCAGGAACTGTTCCGGCGTCACCCGTTCTGCCCGGATATCGGGATCGACGCCCGCTTTTTCCATAGCGGCAGTCAACGGTTCTGCACCGAAAACGGCGGCGGTCTGCTTGAACATCTTTTTTCTGCGGTGCGCGAAGGCAGTCCGGGCGAGTTGAGAAAGGACTTTCCGCAGGGGATGAGGCGGCAGATCATCTTTCCGGACCATACGGACGATGCAGGAATCGATCTCCGGTCTGGGATAAAAGAGATCCGGCGGCACGATCCGGATGATCTCCGTATTGTAAACGGCGGCGATCCGCGCGGTCAGAGCGGAATAGTCATCCGATCCGGTTTCCGCCACGAAGCGCAGCCCGACTTCTTTCTGGAGCATCACGATCATTTCTCTGGGCGGCAGCGGCAGATCCAACAGATTCGCCACCACGATCGTACCGGCAGAATAAGGCAGATTGGAAATCACACGGAAATCCACGCCCGGACCGAACACGGCTTCCATTCTGACTTTACAGGCGTCGCCTTCGATGAGCGTCAATCCGGCAGGGACAAGGGCGGACCGGAGATACTCCGCCAGTTTCCGGTCGAACTCAATGGCAGTAAGTCTGGCACCGGCGGCAAGGATCCGTTCCGTCAGAGCGCCGAGGCCGGGCCCCACTTCCAGGATCGGCTCCTCCGCGTGAACATCAGCAGTGCGGATGATCCAGTCCAGAAACTGATCGTCCACCAGAAAATTCTGTCCCAGTTTCTTACTGGGAGCAATGCCGAGTTTTCCGATCAATTTCACCAAATCAGTTTTTTTCATAAGGTCAAATCCTTATCAGGGCCGCGTACATTTCCGGATGAGCCAGTAAGCAAACATACCGATCATCGCCATCAGCAGGACGAAGCAGGGGAATGCGATATACCAGTTGTTTTTTCCCACGATCATAGAAAGTTCGGACATACCGAACACACCGGTGAAAAAGGTGGGGATCGCCGCCGCAATAACTACGGCATTCATATTTTTGATCACCACATTCAGATTGTTGTTGATGAAAGCCGCCCGTGCATCCATCAGCCCGGAAAGGACCTGTGAATAGACTTGTGCCTGATCCAGAAACTGCCGGTTTTCAATCGCAAGATCATCCAGCAATTCCACATTTTCCTCGGTGAACCCGAATTTTGCGGCATTGGCACGAAGCCGTTCGATCACCCGCCGGTTGCCGCTGAGGGCATTGACATAGTACACCAGACCTTTTTCCAGCGTGAACATATTCAGCAGACTGCTGTTGTCGCTGGATTCGTTGATCTCCGTTTCGATCTCATCGGAACACATGTTGATCACGCGCAGATGGCTTTCAAAGTGCCGGATCGTCTGATGCAGGATCCGCAGAACGACATCCTGAGCGGACTGGATCCTGGCGGAGGCTTTCGCCGTCGCAAAAAATTGAATGTTATCGTCCACCACCACGATCACATGATCGGCAAAAAGGAAAAGTCCCATCGACTTGACGCGGAAGAGAAAATTATCGTCCGCAGAATAATTTTTCGGATACTTCAAAATGATGGCGGCGTGGTCATCTTCAAATTCGATACGGGGCGTTTCGTCCGGGTCAACGGATGAATTCAATGTGTGTTCATCGATCCCGTGATCGTCAATGAGATGACGGCGCTCCGTTTCATCCGGCAGCACATAAATATCAACGGGAATGGTCCCCTCTGAATCTCGCGCAATGCGTCCGTCGATCAAAGAAAATTTATGCAGCATTGTCGCGTTCCTTTCTTCTGTTCAAGCCCGAAAAAGCCCGATCCGCAATTTTTTGCGGAAACGGGCAAAACTCATATCGACCGTGCGCCGCTTTTTCAGACAGCGCACGCGGAAAATCAAATCAGCGATCAGTGATTCTTGCGGAATTCCGCCATGAAATCAACGAGCTTTTCGATTCCTTCCAGAGGCATTGCATTGTAGATGCTTGCCCGGATACCACCTGCGGAACGGTGACCTTTCAGACCGATCATACCGGCTGCAATGGATTCCTTCACGAACGCCGCTTCCAGTTCTTCGGAGGGCAGACGCCAAATCACATTCATCTTGGAACGGCTGCCGGGCTGAACAGGATTGCGGTAGTAGCCATCGGAAGAATCAATGGCGGCATACAGCATTTCCGCTTTGGCGTTGTTGCGTTTTTCAATTTCTTCAATACCGCCGATCTCTTTGACCCAATCCGTCACCAGAGAGAGCATGTAGATCCCGAAGGTGGGCGGTGTGTTGTAGAGAGAATCATTTTCCGTGTAGGTGGCATAACGCAGCATGGTGGGAACCGTTTCCGGCGTGCGGGCAATCAGGTCCTTGCGGATGATCACCACAGCCATACCGCTGGGACCGAGGTTCTTCTGAGCACCGGCATAGATCATACCGAACTTGGAAACATCGATTTTGCGGGACATGATATCGCTGGACATATCCGCGATCATGGGGCATTTGGATTCGGGGAATGTCTGGTACTGAGTGCCGTAGATCGTGTTGTTGGATGTGATGTGGAAGAAACTGGCATCTTCAGAAGGCGTCATGGATGCAGGATCCGGAATGTAGGTGTATTTATCTTCCTTGCTGGAGGAGATCACTTTCACTTCGCCGAAGGGTTTGGCTTCCTTGATCGCTTTGCTGGACCACGTGCCGGTATCCGCAAATTCCATGGCATGACCCGGAACATACAGGTTCATGGGGATCATGGCAAACTGCATGGAGGCACCACCCTGGATATACACGATCTCGTAATCGTCAGAAACATTCATGATTTCGCGGATATTGTTCTTGGAGGTCGCAAGGATTTCATCAAAGAGTTTGTTGCGGTGGGAGTGTTCCATCACGCCGCAGCCGCTGCCCTTGTAATCACAAAATTCTTTCTGTGCGCGTTCCATCACGACTTCCGGCAGCATTGCCGGACCGGCGTTGAAGTTGAATACCTTCATGACTCAGTCTCCTTGCGACTATGTTTGAATGTTGAAAAACGATCTCTTCCATCCCCTGCTCAGCAGGTTAAGCCATAATATAGCACAGAACGGCGTAAAATCAAGAGAAAAAAACGGGTAAGATAAAAAAATACCTAACTTTTTTTCTTCCCCGCAGAAAACACATGCAGACCCCGTATTCCTGAACAGACTGCCGCCCTGCCCCGGTGGTCAAAAAATAACCGGATTTCTGTTTTTTTCTCCTTGAAAAGAATGGTTATGCAGATATATTTTCCTTTCCGGAGGACCCCCTGAAAAAAGCATACGGCTGCGGCATTTGCCGGAAAAAAAATCACACTGAACCGCCTCCGGGATCACGGAATACTTATGGAAGATGAACATAAAAACAATGGTGCGCCCCTGATGGAATCCGCTGTCTGCTGCGGTTTTCCGTCTCCGGCGGAACGATACGCGGAAGCGCCGCTCGACCTGAACGATCTGCTGGTCAGAACACCGGCGGCAACATATTTTGTGCGTGCGGAAGGCGATTCCATGTCCGGAGCGGGGATCCGGTCCGGCGATATTCTGGTGGTTGACAGATCACTTGACGCGCAGGACGGTGCGATCGTGATCGCCTGTATCGACAGTGAATTTACGGTAAAATATTTCCGGAAGGATGCGGGCGGTATCCGTCTGGAACCAGCCAATCCCCGCTATCCGGTGATCCGTTTCAGTGAAGGGATGGAAGTACGTCTTTTCGGCGTGGTGACAGCCTGCATCCACCAGTTTACCCGGCAGGTACATTCATGATCGGTCTGGTGGACGGCAACAATTTTTTTGTTTCCTGCGAGCGTGTATTCGCCCCTGCGCTGGAAGGCAGACCCGTAGCGGTACTCTCCAACAACGACGGGTGCTGCATCAGCCGCTCCAATGAGTTCAAAGCGTTGGATATTCCCATGGGAACGCCCTACTTCAAACTGAAACCGCTGATCGCCCGGTACGGTTTGATATTGCGGTCCAGTAATTATGAATTATATGCCGATCTCTCCCGGCGCGTCATCGCAACGCTGCGTGAGTTCGCCCCGCGTGTGGAACAGTATTCCATTGATGAAGCATTCATTTACCCGGAACTGGGACCGCAGGCGGATTATTTTTCTTACGGAAAGCAGGTACGGCAAACGGTCCTGCAATGGGTGGGGATCCCCTGCGGTGTCGGTTTTGCCCCCACGAAGACACTGGCAAAGATCGCCAATCATATCGGCAAAAAGAAACCGGAGGGGGTGTTTGTCATGCCGGAAGACCTGCAGTCCGTCCTGAACCGTGTGCCGGTGTCAGAAGTCTGGGGAGTGGGCAGAAAACTGGCGCCGAAACTGGAACGCTCCGGCATCAGGACCGCGTGGCAGCTCTCGCAGCAGGATGTGCCGCGCCTCCGGAAACAGTTCAGTGTTATGCTCGGAAGGACGATCATGGAATTGCGCGGAACGCCCTGCATCGAAGACGATCCGCCGGATGAACTCTCGCAAAGCATCACCTGCTCCCGTTCCTTCGGTCATCCGGTGATCGATTTCTGTGATCTGGAGGAATCGGTGGCGACCTACACCGCCAGTGCCGCCGTGAAACTCCGTCAGGAAGGACAGAAAGCGTCCGGCGTCAATGTTTATTTTCAGATGTATCCCGAATACGAACCGGTGCGGCTGGAGGCGGCAGTGACATCCACCACGATCCCATTTGAACAGCCGACAGACGATACCGGAAAAATGCTGTCAGCCATCCGCCCGAAACTGCGCGGGATCTTTGTGGAGGGGCGGCGCTACAAGAAATCCGGCGTCATATTCTACGGTCTGGAATCCGGCAGTGTGGAACAGCCCGATCTGTTTGCAGAACAGCAGGCGCGTCAGAAACAGGACCGTTCAGAATTATTCAAAGCAGTGGATCTGATCAATGCGAAATTCGGGAAAGGCTCCGTCTTCACGCTGGCGGAAGGGATCAGTAAACCGTGGCAGATGCGGCGTGAAATGCTCAGTCACAGTTACACAACAAAATGGGATCAGCTGCTGAAAGTCAGATAAGACCGCGGTTTTCCGTGCAGCAAACTTGAAAAACAGTTTGAACAATGCTACCTTATCCCCATTGAAGAACGACCGGAATACCGATACAGGAGAATCAAAAAATGCCGATGCCCGAAATCACCATACCTGAAGGTCTGGATACAAAATATTTCCTTCTGTCCAATGATGCCCTTACTTATCTGCCCGAACTGATCCGGACTTATTTTCCCGGGAAAACGCCGTGGCTCGTTGCCGATGAAAATACCTGGGAGGCTGCCGGAAAAGCCGCAGTGGAATACTTGAAAGAAGCCGGGCTCGATTTTGACGGTCCGTATCTTTTCCCCGGCACCCCGAAACTTCATCCGGAATACACACATTCCCGAATGCTGGCAGAGATCATGCCCGAAAACTGTATTCCCGTTGCCATCGGGTCCGGCGTGATCAACGACCTTGTAAAATGTGCGTCCGGTCTGAATCATGTTCCCTATTGCTGTGTACCGACAGCCTGTTCCGTGGACGGCTACACCGCCTCCGGTTCCGCCCTGACAAAAAACGGCACAAAACAGACCATACAATGTCCGCCGCCCTGCGCGATCTGCGCCGATACAGAGATCCTGTCCTCTGCCCCTGCCCCCATGTTTGCAGCGGGGTATGCCGATCTGCTGACCAAGATCCCTGCCGGAGCGGACTGGATCATTGCCGATGCACTCAAAGAAGATCCCATCCGTGATGATGTGTGGCAGCTCATTCAGGGCAATATCCGCAGCTGGGTCGCCGATCCCGCCGATATGCAGAACATCTTTGCCGGTCTCGCTGCCACCGGATATGCGATGCAGATGTACAAGGACAGCCGCCCCGCATCCGGCGCGGAACATCTCTTCAGCCATGTCTGGGAAATGGAAGGGCTGACGATGAACGGAGAAGACATCTCCCACGGCTTCAAAGTGGGGATCGGGCTGCTGGCTTCAACGCTTCTGCATGAGTTCATCCTCGAAAACGAACCTGTTGATCTGCCACCTGCCCCCACACGGAGCGAACGGAAAGCGGAGATCGCAGCGCTGCTCAAACGGGGTTGTTACGGTTCCGCACCGGAAGAAACTGCAATGAAAAAATTCCGGGAAGGCGATGCCATTGCCGCACGCAGAGCAGAGATCGTCAGGGTCTGGAAAGATCTTCAACAGCGTCTGCGCAAACAGATCATTCCTTACGCCGTACTCAAAAAAATGCTGCTTGCCGCGAATTGTCCGGTCACACCCGCAGAAATCGGACTGGATGCGGAACAGTTTCTCCACGGGATCCGGACCGCGCAGTTGATCCGTATCCGTTACACCGTTCTCGATCTGCTTTACGAAACAGGTCTGCTGGAACAAGCGTTGAAAAAACTGGATGTCATGCTGTAAAAATCATCAGAGGAACCATATATCATGATCGAAAACAAAAACTTCAAACGGATCGGGGATGTTCCCGTTTATGCTGCAAAAGATGTGGAAACTTCTTTCTTCGGGATCGGATTTGAAAAACTGGACAGAAATGTTTTTGATCCGGAAAAAGCATACGGAAAATTATCGCAGATCGGCGTGAAACATGTCAGGATCCAATCCGGCTGGCAGCGCACAGAACGGCAGAAAGGTGTTTACGATTTTGAGTGGCTGGATGCCATTGTGGATCAACTGCTTGCCATCGGAACGGAACCGTGGATGTGCCTCTGCTACGGCAATGAACTCTACTCGGAAAATGCGAAAAAAGTTTTCGGGGCGGTGGGATGTCCCCCGATCCATACAGATGAGGAACGTACCGCATGGCAGAATTATGTCCGCGCAGTCGTCACCCATTTCAAAGGCAGGATCAGTTTGTATGAAGTCTGGAACGAGCCGGACGGGAACTGGTGCTGGAAACACGGCGTCAGCGGCAGGGAATACGGGGAATTTCTCATTGATACCGGCCGCGCCGTCAAAGCCGCCGATCCCGAAGCGAAAGTCGTGGGCGGGGCAGTCTGCTGCGGCGAAAGCGGATGGCTTGATGCCATGCTCAGTACCGGCGCCGGAAAATATATGGACGCCCTCAGTTATCACGCTTATTGTTTTGATGAAACCGTACAACCATTCAGGATCGCCCATTCCATCCGTGCGATGCTCAAACTGCACGGTCTTGCTCATTTGCCGCTGATCCAGGGCGAAACCGGATGTCCCTCCCGCGATGACGGAAACGGCGCATTGCATTGCGGCGCCTGGACACAGGAAAAACAGGCAAAATATCTGCTGCGCACCTCGTTCCTGCATCTGTCACAAAATGTACTTTTCACATCCTATTTTTCAACGATGGATATGATCGAAGCACTGAACGGGGTCGCCGGCGATCAGAAATCATGGCTGGATTACGGTTATTTCGGCGTACTCGGTGCCGATTTTGATCAAAATGGATTCGCCACCGGAGAATATACACCGAAAAAATCTTATCGCGCACTCCAGACCATCGCCGCCGTTTTCAGAAATTCCCCGGAGATCTGCGACGATCTGCCCATTGGAAATACGGACGATACCGGTATCTCATGGCGGACAATGCGTCAGCCGGAACGCTTCTCGCAACAAACACATCTCTGCTTCCGGCGTCCGGACGGCAGCGCGGCGATCGTTTACTGGAAACCCGCAAACCTGATGACAGAATCTATCGACAGCCTCGTCAATATCCAATACCTGAAACGATGTCTGCCTGACCCCGTCCGCCTCATCGACCTGCTGGATGGATCCATTTATGAGATCTCGCCCGACCTGATCCAAAACGGTTCCGTCTATCAAGCCGAAAAAGATCTTAACGCCGGATCCGCAGTGGAAAAAATTGTCGAATTGCCCTTGAAAGATTATCCCCTCGCACTCACTTTCGGCAACTTCTTCTAACACACAGTGTGTGCCATATAGTTCCTCCTCCCAACGCTGCGCTTGGTCGTCGGAACGATGAGGCAAACAGAGTTTTTTTCCAACGCCAACGCTGCGCTTGGTCGTCGGAACGATGAGGCTGATAAAGTTCTATCTTTTTCTTCCGTCAATGCTGTGCAGCAGCTTTGACTACGGCAGAATATGCCTGCATATTCTGCTCGCGTCAAGGGCGCTGCCCTTGCCGCGGTGCAGCGGCGGAACGCTGCCACACAGAGTGCATTTTATTTGACGCGTGGCATCTTGTCAAAGGAAAAACATTTTGGCATAACAGAAGGAGATTACGGTTATGGCGGCGGATGAGATCAACTGTTGGGAAGATGCGGGCAGCTGGGAAGACATTCCGGACTTTATTCCGGGGTCGATCAGGCTCCGGCTGGAAGCGATCCGCAAAGCGGTTCTGGAGCGTTGTTTATTGTGCGGCATTCCGTGTGAAGGGATCGGGAAATCTTTTCCGTTTCCGGGGTCGATTTCGGCAGCGGTCGCTGTTTTGACGCCTTATCTTGAGATACTGCCGACTTATTTTCCGGACATCCGGGATGGTTTGATCCGCAGGCTTGAAGTCACGGGACCGGATGGAGACAAACAGATTTTCACGCAGGTCCCGCTGGAAGATTTCACCCATTCGCAGCAACTGGACTACGGGACATTTCAGTTCAGGATCGATCATGGTTTCATCAGCCTCAATGTAACGGAAGAATGTTATCTGCTTCATTTCAACACCAATCAACTGGGTAAAGTTTCGTTATCGCCGTTTGAAAAATCCACGCTGCCTCAGTTGTATCCGGTCACTGCGCCGGTGGGCGATACATTTTCCTCGCTGATCCCGTGGCTTCAGAATGCGTACCGGATCCTGAAACACCTGATTTATCCGGTCCGCGGTATGAAATTATGGCTGGAAGATGTGGTTGCGGAAAAAAGCCGGGCGTACTACCGGGCATTTGAAATTTATTCCAGCGAGACGGCGGGTTATGCCGTTTTCCCGGGAACACAAGCGAGTAATCCATCCTCTCTGTATTATTTCGATGACGAACCTTCCGAACAGACGGCGTGGGATCTCAATGACTGGGTAACGGTGGATGAAGACTCAAGTTTTGCGTATCGCCGCACGGAAGAATTTACAGGAACAGAAGCAGGATTTACGCCGTTCGGTTACGACGTTCCCTATCAGCGGCTGCGTGTGGAGCGCCAATATGCGGAAACGAAAGGTTACAATGGTTCCACGCTCGATTATCTGAATACGGAAGAACCGGCATCTGTCACGCTGGAATACAAAAAACAGCTTCGTGCCTGGATCAAGGGCGATTCTTTTCTGGAAGAGGATTATCCGGCTGACACATGGCTGGACATTCATACCGGCGAACTTGAAGGCGATGCCGATTTTGATTCCGCCGGGGAAGTCTTTACGGGGATCCCTGCCGGAAACGACGGCAGTTCTTATGACGGCTGGCGGAAACGGGAAGTGACTTTATCCGCCGATCTTTCCGGGCCGTGCGGCATGACATTTCTTTAATGGCTGTTGCGATCTGTTGTTCATATCGTAAAAAAGATCTGCGCCCCCCATCACGATCCCCGGCAGCAGCAGCAACGGAGCGAAGGGGATCAGGAACAACAGATAGACCGTCACCCCGAATCCGGCAGTCATGGCATATCTGACGCGGGAAATTTTCTGCACACCGGCGACCGTCATCCCCCGGTTGAATCCGGGCACGATCAGATAGGATTGTCCGATCCGGTGTCCCATTACGATCACCAGCAGGATCTGACCGATCAGGGGCAGAAAGAAACTGAGCAGGAAGAACAGCAGAAACAGCAATGCGGTCCGGATGCCCCAGAAAATGGAATCCAGTATGTTCCGGATATTCTGCGCAGTTGTGAGTTTACACGGTTCGAGTCCGGATCTTTGCTTTTCCCGATACGACACCAGAGGATCGAAAAAAAATCCGCCTGCGATCTCATACATGGTGCTGACGGTCAAAGCAAGCAGAAGCATTGCTGCAACAACGCCTGATACGGAGATGAGAAACACCGTGCAATCCTGCAGCCACAACAGCCATGAAGGCAGTCCGCTCAACGCATCAGATACGCTGTTGCCGAGTCTTTCCGCCGTATTGGTGATCCACCGGTAAACGAACCAGTACAGCAGAAGCAGAAGCAGCATGGGCAGAACCGTGTATTTCCATGCTTTTCCGTCGCAGTAAAATGCACGGATCCCCCGGAATACAAATGCCGCACCCTGAAAAAAATCTCTGAACACAGTTCATCCTTTTTGTTGCATTGAAAAACGATCCCGATCTGAAAAAATATAGCAGTCCGCCATTATTTTTCAAATCCCGGACGCAAAAAAAACGCCGGACTTGTGATCCGGCGTTTTGAAATCGGGCTGACCGCTCAATTACTTTTTGGCGGGAGCGGGAGCGGCGGGCGCATCAAAACCGTTGATTTTGATCTTACCGCTGTTCTTGAGTTCCTCAACCATCGCCTTGATCTGCTTGTCAGTTGCCTGACCGGCAAGAACGTCCTTGATGTTTTTCTTGAGGGCGTCATTCAGGGGGATATAGCCGGCTTCTTTTTTGCCGTGGAATTTGATCAGGTGATAACCGAACATGGTTTTCACAACGTCGGAAACTTCACCGGGTTTGCTCATTGCGAAAGCAGCCTTTTCAAATTCGGGGACCATCTGACCGGCGGAGAATGCGGGCAGCTGACCTTTGTTCTGTTTGCCGGAGGGGCAATCAGAAATTTCCTGGGCGAGTTTGCCGAAATCTTCACCTTTGTCCAGACGCGCTTTCACATCAGCGATCTTTTTCTGAGCATCGGCATCCTGTTTGGCAGCTTCTTCCTTGGAGAGCGGTTTGCCGTCGGGAGACTGACCATTGGCGAGAACGAGGATGTGGGAAACCGTAACATTCGCGGGCTGTTTGAATTCTTTTTCCTTGTTATCGTTGTAGAACTTGGTGACATCTGCATCGGAGATCTTCGCCTGTTCCGCTTTGAAGATACCTTCCATGTAGGACTGGATCGCCATGTAATTGCGCTGGGTGGCATTTTTCGCGCCTTCCGCAGCGATTTCTTCGACTTTCTTCTTGGAGGTCTGAAGGATCTGATCCTGCTGCGGTTTCGGCAGTTCTTTGAAGCGTTTCATGATCGCGGCTTTTGCCCATTCTTCCGTGGCGGTGAAACCGGCAGCGGCTGCTTTCTTGAGCATCAGTTTTTCAAGGATCAGGTTTTCCACCATGCGTTTGATAATACCCTTGAACTGAGCTTCCGGAATTTTTGCGATCTCGTCCAGGGGAACACGCATATCACGCAGACGCTGGATCACTTCTTTCTTGGTGATCTTGGCGTCTTCCGCCTGGGCAACTGTTTCCGGAAGGAATGCCAGCATTTCTTCCAGCGAAGCCGGTTTGGGAGCTTCTGCGGGTTTGACGGCGGCGGCAGGTGCGGCGGCTGCGGGAGCCGGAGCCTGGGCGGAGAGTGCTGCTGCTGCTGAGATCAGCGCGGCGGCGAACATCATTTTTGTTGCTTTCATAAGCGTTTACCTTTCTTGGGGACGTTATTTGTTTTCCTGCTTTCAGTTATTTTTTTCCGGGTTCCCTTTTTGAATCCGGTTCTGCCACATTGAACATACCGTCATTCAACAGGCGGACGACCATGGCATTGCGGCTGCCTTCTGCCTGATTGGCAGCGATATAAGCGGCAATGGTGTCGGCAGTTCTGCTGTTTCCGGCAGCTCTGGCATCCAATGCTTCAAAACAGCACCATGCGAAACGTCGATCCTGTTCCAGTCTTTCAAGTTCGACAGCATCCTGCGCTTTCCGGTTTGCGTACTGCAGAAGAATTTTTGCATCGGGCAGATTTTTTGCCACATATTTCAAATCGTCTGCAGCTTCCGCCATCTGTGCAGCGGAGAGAGGACCGGAAAGTTTGCGGATGAATTTATTGGCGGCATTCAAATTTGCCACGATGCGGCTGATCTCCACACGATCGGTCCGGGAATCATGTTCGCGGAGAAGCTGCTGCATCAGTTTATCCGCAGCCTCATAATCCCGTTTTTTGAGAAGGGGCATCAGTTTCTGGATCGTATCGTTTGTAATGGCGACAGCCTCAAGTTCCGCAATAAACGCATTGGTTTCGTCAATGGTCTGATAACGGCGGATCTTGGGCAGAGCGACGGCATACTTTTCCATATCCATATCCGTCAGGATCTCCAGCAGCAGTTCCGTCTGTTCCGTGGGGACCGCTGCCGCCTGTTTTTTCTCACAGGCACAAAGGAACACGGTCAACAGCAATGCCGCCATCATACCGGAGAAGTGTTTCCAACGGGTTGTCATATATGTCATCGTCTTTCATCGTTTCAGGAAGTCTGTTATTATGCTCTATAAGAATAGCAGAAAACGCCGTTTTTTCAAATGAAAAACAGAAAGTTCGATAAAAAAAACAGAAAAAAACAGGAAAGACGGGAAAAAATGCGGAAGGAGATTTGAAAAAAAGAAAAGGTGTGATAAATTGTAAGGATGTTTGACCTGAAACAAAATCAACCATGAGGAGAAAAGTCAAAATGGGCAGACAGTATAACAAGCTTCAGAAAAGAGCGCGTCGCAAAAATTACCTCCAGCGCGTAAAAGAACGCATCAAAGAAGCGATCAAGAACGCAAAGAAAAAGTAATTGTGCAGCGGGCGATTCCGGATAAAGGGATCGCCTGTTTCATTTTTAAAGACTGAATCCTGAAGGAGATGAGAGATATGACCGCAAAAATACATCCCAGTGCCGTGATCGGTGAAGATGTTCAGATCGGAAACAATGTGGAAATCGGTCCCCATTGCGTGATCGGTGACCATGTTGTGATCGGCGACAACTGCCGCCTGATCGCACAATGTCATGTAGGCGATTACACCACAATGGGCAGCGGCAATGTTCTTTATCCGTTTGCCTCCATCGGTACCGATCCGGAAGACTATGCCTATGATCCCACCCAGGGACCGTCATTTACGAAGATCGGCGACAACAACAAATTCCGTGAAGGCGTCACCGTCAACCGCGGTACACACGCGGGGACGACCACCACCATCGGCAATGGCGGATTCTTCATGGCAAATGTCCATATCTCTCATAACTGTCAGGTCGGCAACGGCGTGATCATGGTCCCGATGGCAGGGATCGCCGGATACTGCGAAATCGGTGACAACTGCCTGATCTCCGGTCTCTCCGGCGTACATCAGTTCTGCCGGATCGGACGGATGGCTGTCCTCTCCGGCGGCTCCGCCATCTCCATGGACCTGCCCCCGTTTATGATCGGCGACGGCAGAAACGGCGGCGTCCGCGGATATAATATCGTCGGTCTGCGCCGCGCCGGATTCCCCGCCGATACCATCCGCGCCATCAAACAGCTGTACGATATCTTCTTCCGGAAGGAACTGAATGTGAAAAATGCCATCGCAAAGGCAGAAGCAGAACTTCCCCGGCTGCCGGAAGTTGTCGAATTCCTCGATTTCGTCAAGTCTTCCAAACGCGGGATCCTCTCCGGAAACCACCACGGAAAACGCGCCTGACCGATCAGGTATATGAAACACCGCCGCAGGGCGGCTGCGCCCCGCGCCGTAACAACGGCACGGGGCTGTTTCTTTTTTCCGGGGGGCATCCGGTGCCGCCCCCCGGAAAAAAGAAACGCCGCATCGCACGCGCGTGCGTGCGATGCGGGCAGCCGCTCTGCGGCGGTGTATCCGTTATGTGTCGGATCAGTTCAGATCTTTCAGTTCATCCATGCCGACGACCGCCATATTGAGTTCGCTGGCTGTCTGCAGGATGATCTCCAGCCATTCTGTCGGCATATGGACGCGTGGTGCATCGGGGAAAATATCGTGTGATGTGAACAGAATGAGGCTATTGCTTTCAGCGGCCTGCCGGATTTGAGTTTTGACCACATCCAGATCGGTATCGTAGTATTTTCCGATGCATCCGCCCCGGAGGACGATTTTTTCCGGCAGTTCACTTACGGGAAGATAAACGGTCTGGCATGCGGGTTCCAATCCTGCCCGGAGATAATCAAAAACTTCAAACAGGCGGGCATCGCTTGTTTCGTCCCGCCGGTTGTTGGGATATCCGAAACAGCGGATCCCGGTCAATCCGGCTTTTTCGCATGCGTCGAGCTGCGGCTGTACCTGCTGCCGGAAATAGGTCTCCATATCGGGAATATCTTCCGGCAGGGGTGCTGCGTCGCGGTGGTGGAGGCCGTGGAGACCGATGGTATGTCCGGCGGCTCTGAGTTTTTTCATCACATCTGCTCTTTCCTCTGTGATCTCACCGCAGACAAAGAATGTCACATGAGCGTCATACTTTTTGAAAACTGCGTCAGCTTTCAGCCAGTTTTCTCCGCCGTAATCATCGAATGCCAGGACGAGTGCGCCCTGTTTTTTATTCAGCAGTGTCATTTTCCACCTCATATTTTTACGGGTTTTCATTCAATATACACGCCCCATCTTATTTTGCAAGTGTTTTTTATTTTTCAACTGGAAAATAACACATCTGCAAGTTATATTACATTGTTGTTATTTATATCATCTGCAATCACAAAGGAGTTTTAAATGGGTTGGCGCGGAACATTGGTCGGTGGGATCATCGGCGGTTTTATCGGAGGGCCGTTCGGTGCGATTGTCGGAGCGGGGATCGGGGCATATCTGACCAGAGACAAAAACAATCAGGCGCAATCTGTGTCTTCATCGCTTCACTTGCGCTGTATGTTCCGCAGTCTGGGCAAACTGGCAAAATCCGATGGTGTCGTCTCACAGGAAGAAGCAGACTTTATCAAATCCATACTGAAGGAAATCAATGGTCTTACGCCTCAGGATCAGAAGGAGTTGATCGCGGCGTTCAATGAAGGCAAAAATTCTACAGACTCATGGCAGGATATGGTCAATGATGTTGCCGCCTCATGGCAGCCGGACGCCTATCGTATTGTGATGCAGACCTATTGTATTGTTGTTCTTGCAGATGATCAGGTTCTCCCTGCTGAAATGAATTTGCTGAAACAGGCGGAAAATATTTTCGGTCTGCGCGGCTTTACGGATCAATTTTTCCGTGAAAACAGCGGATCGGGTTCCGGCAAATCGGCATCTGATTCTTCTTACACATCCCCATCTGAACTGGATGAAGCGTACAAACTGCTCGGCATCACATCTTCAGCAACGGATGCAGAAGTCAAGAAGGCGTGGCGTAAAAAAGCGCTTGAGTTCCATCCGGACAAAATCGAAGGCAAGGGCTTGCCGGACGCCTTTATCGCCTTTGCGAATGAACAGAGCCGCAAGATCAATCAGGCATACGAAACCATCAGCAACGCACGCGGCATAAAATAAAACATCCGCAGTCGATACGGAAGTTTGTGATCACGGAACCGATCGGGCGACCGGTTCCGTTTTTTTGTGTCAGGAAAGTTTACCGATGGCAAGATCCATACGGCGGAGGGATTCCTCTCTGCCGAGAACGGTCATGATCTCGCCGGGTCCTCCGGGCGTGACAGCGGTGCCGGAAACAGCGATCCGCAACGCCCACATGGGCAGACCGAGTTTCATTTCTTTTGCGGCGGCATAATCCGTCACAGCCTGCGTAATGGCTTCGTTCTGCCAATCGGCAAGCGCGCCGTAGATCTCCCGCAGATCGTTCAGGATGGCAAGTGCTTTTTCGGGATCGCATTTGCTTTTCTTGTTGTTGAACAGAGCGTTGTCAAATTCCGGCAGTTCCAGCAGGAATGCGATCTTTTCGGGGATCTCGGAAAGTTTTTCCGTCCGGGGCTGCAGGAGTGCGGCAAGCATGGACCAATGGGGTTCCACAATGGTCCCGGCAACTTTTGCAAAAGGCATCGCCCGTTCCGCAAACACTTCCGGCGCAAGGGCTTTGATATATTCCGCATTCATCCATTTGAGTTTATCGTAATCGAAAACAGCGGCGGATTTATTCAGTCCGGAAGTTTTGAACAGGGAGACCAGTTCTTCAAAGCTGAAGATCTCCCGGTCATTTTTGGGAGACCAGCCCAGCAGAGCGATGTAGTTGACGATCGCTTCCGGCAGATAACCTTCTTCCACCAGACTTTCAAAACTGACGGAGCCGTGGCGCTTGGAAAGTTTTGCAATACTGCCATCTTCATTGCGTCCCATGATCATCGGCAGGTGAACATATTCCGGGGGCTGCCAACCGAATGCGGCATAGAGCATATTGTATTTGGGCGTGGAAGGCAGATACTCACTGCCGCGCACCACGTGAGTGATGTTCATGGTATGATCATCGATCACATTGGCGAAATTATATGTGGGCATACCGTCGCGTTTGAGCAGGATCTGATCGTCAAGGACCTTGTTTTCGATGGTGATCTCGCCGAAAACGCAGTCGGAATAAGTGCTGACGCCATCGCGGTCGATTTTCTGACGGATGGCACAAGGTTCACCTGCAGCGGCGCGTGCTTTTGCGGCAGCGGGATCCAGATCGCGGCAGTGACATTCGTGTTCGGGATTTTCGGAAATCTCCTCACCGTTGGAATCGTGTTCCGTTTTATCGCAGAAACAGTAATATGCCGCGCCGGATTCCACCAGCTGTTCGGCGTAGCCGCGATACATATTTTTCCGTTCGCTCTGGATGTAGGGTCCGTACGCGCCGCCCACATCGGGACCTTCATCGTGATTCAATCCGGCGGCTTTCATGGTACGGTAGATCACATCCACAGCACCTTCCACATAGCGGTTCCGGTCGGTATCTTCGATCCGCAGAATGAATTTTCCGTCCTGAGACTTGGCGATCAGGTACGCATAAAGCGCAGTACGCAGATTCCCCACGTGCATAAAACCGGTGGGACTGGGTGCAAAACGGGTACGGACGGTATCAGTTACCATGGCTTGGACCTTTCTGTTGTTTTTCTGTCATTGCAAACGCTATAAGATACACGCAAAACGGTTTTTTTCAAATAGAAGGGAGCGGGAAACCGCAAGGAATTTTCCCAGCCGGACAGGAAAGATTTGAAAAAAAGCGGAAAACAGGTTATATTAGACAGATCAAACGATTGAAACACAAGGATATTCACCACTATGGACCATATTGCTGAACCGGATTGCGAATCACGAAAACGCTTTTTCTGCTCGTGGCACGCCTGTGTTGCCGGATTTGAAGATGTTCTTGCCCGGCTGCGTTCCGGTGTCGTGCCGGAAGACGATACACACCACCTGATCAATGTCTCCAGCGGAAAATATGTGTACCGCTGTCAGGACGGCGGATACGATTTTGCGTATAAAAGTCAGGACGGCAAAGCGTTCTGGCGTTATATGTTCCGGGCATCCCTTCCCCTGCGCGAATGCCGGAACTATCTGATTCTGAAGAAGTTGAACATACCCATCCCGCAAGTTCTCGCCTCCGGCGACACGCGGACATGTTTCATCCTCCGGGAATCTTTCCTCATCACCTCATTTCTGGACGGGACCGCTGACGGGCGGATCTTTATGCCCCGGGGAAAATTCCGGGAGGGATACGATGCTCTGCGCCACGCGTACTGCGAAAAAAATCTGATCCTCATGGCACGATTGCACGATGCCGGATATTTCCATAAAGCGTCACACCCGCGCAATTTTCTTTTCCGCGGCGATACGCCGGAAAATATGGAGATCTTCTGGATCGATGTGGCACGGCTGCGGAAAGCAAAAAATCTGCGTCGCGCCATTGTGGTGGATCTGCATACCTTTTTCCGGGATATGAAATTGCAGCAGCAGGAAGTCATGGAATTGCTGGAACTGTATGTGAATACGGCGCAGAACCATGTTTTTTCTTCGGCAGACGGGATCATGAAGGAGCTGATCAACTTCAAACGCAGAGCGTTTTCCCGCCACAAATACATACTTTTCGCCGACGCCTGAAATACAAAAAAGCCGCGCCCGGATCTTACGGCGGACGCGGCAGTTTTTCTACTGACATTTTTTTATGATTTTCTCTTGTTTTTTTTTGCAATATGGTGTAAATTAGTGAAGCAAGGGAGATTCCGGAACATGAAAACTTTTCAAGCCATTACAAGTACGCTTATTTACGGTTTAGCGATACTTCTCTACGCAGCGGCATTCGCCGGATCGCTGGCACTTCTCAATCCGCTTCCGTTATTCCTTGGCGTTCCCGCAGCTATTTTATCCAGAGTGGGTGCTGCTCTTGATCCGGGGTGCTAAAAAATCCTTTGCCAGTTCAAGTGTGTTTTATGATTCCGTTTTTACATGGCCGTTACATGACGGGAGAGTGCCAGTTTCCACCAATACGATACACCGGGCAACCGGACATTTTGTGTCCACTTGACATTTAAGATCAGAAAAAACTGCAAAAAAACAGAAAAAAGCCGGATCTGAAGAAAAAAATCAGTTCACTTTGCTGATGTCGAGAGAATCCCAGACCTTCAGCCATGCTTTTGCGAGACGCATGTGCATGGGGAACGTGGGATGGACACCGTCCCAAATCCAATAATCTCTGGGAGCGAGTTGGAAAGCTTCCTGAAATGCGGGCTCATAATCCACGATCGCAGCATCAAATTCTTTTGCGAGCTGACGGATGATCCGGCATTGTCCCAGACGCACCGCTTCTTTGTCTTCAAACGTGACTTCCGGGTTCAATGTATTTGCATAGTTGCGGATCTTCATGATGAATGCGCGTTCTTCTTCATCACCGGCAGAATGGAACCGTTCATCCAGGGTATCGACAGTGAACCGGAAGGGGAGTCCCAGCATAATGACCAGATCGGGATTCTGTTTTCTTGATTTTTCCAGAATGGAACGGTAGTGATATTCAAAGCGTTCAAGAGTGGCTTCCGCAATGGTCTCATCGGAATAATATCCGCCGGATTTTGCAAAAAAAGCAGCGTTGTCGTTGGCACCGCAGAGAATACTCAACACATCCGGTCCGATATCAAAAACATCGGTCCGCCAGCGGGAATGGATCTGAAACGTGGTTTCCCCGCTCGCACCCCGGTTGTAAAATTTCGGTTTCAGATGTACATACCGGTTCGCCAGTTCCGCCGCAACAAACAAGACGTAACTGTGACCGAGAATGTGATTGGGATCGTTGTTGCGTCCCCTGCCCCCGTCGGTAATGGAATCGCCCTGAAAAAGAAACTTCATATCCGCTTTCATGATGATGTCTCCTCTGTATGATCATTTTTTTCGCGGCAGAGTCAATATATCTCTCCGCCGCTGAAAAACAACTGCAGAAACAGATTTTTTTGCAGATTTCCGGGATCTTCTGACGAATGCGCGATTGCAGGCGTCAGAGCATCGGTTCAGGGGTGGAACCTTTTTTGATGCTTTCCCATTCCGAATTTTCCTGATGCGCCAGAATCATCAATTCTTTGATCAATTTCTGCTTGACTTCAGGTTTGACGTCAGGTTTTTCGAGGACAGCTGCAGTTTTTTCAAAAGCATAGTACAATTTCAGATAGCGTTCCCCGATGGCATTCCACTGATTTTTTTCCAGAAGCCACCCGATCGTAGCGACAAGGAAGGGGCATAATCCGATCATGATTTCTCTGTAATTCATAATGAATGTGATCTCGGTATGATCATCCAGCCAGGAGAAACATTTCAATTTTGCCATTGCAAACACAACCAGAAGCACAGCAGCCAACACGAAACCGAGCCAGAAGAAAAAACCTTTCAGCAGACCGAAACATCTGTCAATACGCCGGTAGGGTCTGAAATATTTTTTGATGCGTTTTACCGGAGTTCTCCACGACGGCAGTTTTTCATTGGAATGGATCCTGAAAGCAGATTTCGTATCGGAAAGGATGTAGCCCTTATAATACATTTTCTGGTCGTTGACCCACATATCTCTGACCGTTGGGAAACTCTGCAGCTTTTCAGCTTCGAGCAAACTTTTTTCAGCGTCAGTCAGCGGGGGCGCGGCAATGTTCCAGTTACAAATCGCCAGAGAGCACCAGTAATTTGCACTGTTGGACAAAATATTTTCAACAAAATCCTCACCGATGGCAGAAAGTTTCCAGAAGATATTGAGTCTCAGAAGTTCTGCGATCGCACGCGGTTCCACATATTCCTCATAATGCCTCGCCTTCTTTACGCTCCGGTAATACAAAAATGCCCAGAGACAGGAGCTCAAATAAGCGAAGATCACGCCGTGAACGACCCATTCATGCATATTGGTATTGTTACAAAACGTCACATCTCCCCATAACTGCCCGCAAAAACCGGCAGCGAAAGATAAAATTGCGATCACCAGAAATTCCCATTTGTGGCTTCTCTGATTTTCCAGGGCAACACGGTCAAAATATTCATAACGCAGAAAATCATTCTTCACAAGCTCAAACTGATCAGGAAATTGATTTTTGCAGCCGTTGTAAAGATAACTCATTTCTGCCGGATCCTGCTCCACCGCACATTTGTTATTGTGTTCGCGGATATGTTCTATGTTGGAGAGGATCTCCGGATTTACCGAGAATGATATTGTTCCCGGCTCGATCCTGAACGGATACGAACCTTCGTCCGGGATCGGTGTACCCCAGCTATCGCTTTCAAAAAATTTCTTTTCATTTTCCTTATGCGGCTTGTTGCGGGTAACGGAAAAAGTAACGACCAGATGATGTTTTTCCGGTTGCCTGATCAGAAGTTTATCCAGCTGCATCACTTTCCGGAAAACATAATAAGTCCCGCCTTCAGCAGCATTGCCATTTTCATCCAAAGTCTCTATGCCGTCCCAGAGCATGACGATCACATCGGCATATTTCCGCACATAATCTGACGCTTTGGTATAATCCCCCGGCGTTGCGTCGCAGGTGATGCATTTGCAAGCACCTTTCAGATCGGTACGGAAGTCTTCAAGCGCAGTCGCAGTCCCCGAAAAATCCTTTTCATACTCCTCTATGGCGAATGGCAATACGGCATAATACGGCACGTCTTCCGGTCGATATTTCACAGCCAGATGATCCGCCCCTTCAGCCAGAGAGGAAAGCAGAATAAACGGCGTGTTTTCGCCCAACTCCGCCCGCAACTTCTGCCAGAATGCATCAAAATACGCCTTCAGCACTGTCTCCGGTGTCGTAATATCTTTATGACCGACAACAGATACGATCAGCGGTACCTTCAACACATCACTGTTATTCATTATTTTCTCCTTTCTCCGCTACCAGATCACGGGGATTTTATTTCAGCAGTTCCAGTGCGCCTTCGATCATTGCTTCGCCCACATGACGGTCAGCCAGTTCACGGCTGGGGCTGGTCTCATAACCGCCGTTGCCGTAATGGTACGGCATCCCCACATAACCGACTTCGCCCTGCCCCAGCGCCGCCAGTATCGTTTTGGGATATTTTGAGCCGTTCCGGATGGCTTCGCCGATCTCGATAAAAGGTTCACCCGGCAGGGAAACGATAGCAACTTCATCGCCGAAGGAGATTTTGATCTGCCGTTCCACACGGCGTTCCGTAATGGGATTTTCCCGACAGCCGATCGCCATTTCCGCAAACATCTTTTTAACAAACGGCACGCCTCTTGCGATGTCTTCACTGGTCAGGTCCCGGTCCTCTGCCACGGCATCTTTGTTTTCCTCATAGATCTGTTTCGCCTCGGCATACTCCGCATCTGTCAACTGGAGATACGGTGCTTCCATCTCCCGGGATGCGGTATGGATGGCGGTATTTTCCAGTCTCTGCATTTTGTAAAGCGCGGAAAGGATCACTCCCGCATAACCTTTGCCGATCCGTTTCGCTTCCTCATAGCCGGTCTGATTGCCGGGATAATCAATGTCGAAATGATTGATATTGCCCTGCGGCGCGATGATCGTGATGACCGGCACATCGTAATCCAGTCCGTTCTGAATGGCTTTTTCCATGGCATTGGGCCAATCCCCAGACACAAAATCGCCGCCGATGGTGTCGGTATGATTGGAAATATTCACCACCAGAAGTGCGGAAATCCCGTTCTGCCGGACTTCCAGCATGGGGATCGCGGCATCGATGCCCCCTTCCGGGTGATCGATCTCCGGATTCCGTTTCCCCGGATTGGTCAGAGTCTTGCCGTTTTTCATAATGAATCTGCGATTGAACGCGAGGGTACGGCATTCCGTTTCTGCGGTGTAAAGTTCCGCCGGAGCAAGATTTGCGCAGGCTTTGTTCAGCGCAAACACCGTTTTGTCTGCCAGTTCCTTCATGTATGCCGGATCCGGAGCAAAGCCGAAAAGATGGCTGGTGAAGGGTCCCGTGTGGGTATGAGTGGCACAGTACAATGTCTTTCCGGCAACCGGCGAACCGGCGGCTTTCAGCTGTCCATCCAGTTCAAGCAGAAATTTTGAATCCAGCAAGCAGAGATCGTAGGACACGATGGCGGCATATTCAGAGCCGTTGCGGAACACTGCCGCTTTCAGAGCAAGACGGTCATAGACACCCTTGTTGGGGCGGGGATTGAAATAACCGCTCAGCGGTGCGCCGTATGCCGGTGTAATATCTTCTTTTGCAAATGCGAATTCAAGTGTGGACATATTCCGTTCTCCTGATGTTTTGTTTTGGGGTGATCATACTTAATATAAATCAGCCGGATCTGTTTTGCAAACGTCAATAACGATATACAGATAAAATGTTTTATTTTTTGCAGAACAGGATTGAAAACACGCCGCACCGCCATTATGGTATGCGGAGAAAGAACTGCAATCAACCACAGGAAAACAATTATGGCAGGAAACACATCATTCACACTGGAACAACTTCTTCAGTTCAAAGGAGATACACCAGTTGAAGGCTTCGAGGCATTCTGGCGCAGACAATATGAGGAAGCAATCAACTGGAAATGTGCATACACCGTGGAGGACGAAATCTGGTCGCCCGTTGAAAATACCCGGATTTACCGTATCCGTTTCACATCCACCGACGGTTTCTCCATCGGCTTGTGGATCGCCCGTCCGGAACACTCCACCGGCGGTATTCTGGTGGGACAGGGCTACGGGAATGTTGCCACGCCGCAGACAACTGAAAATCCGGGTAAAACGATCGTCATGCCATGCATCCGCGGTCTCGGCTTGTCTCAATGCAAAGAGATCCCGTGGGTGGTGCGCGACCATGCCGGATACGGATTCGATGCGCCGGAGCGTTATGTGCTTGTGGGCGGCGTCCGCGATCTCTGGATCTCCCTGACCATTATGCTCGATATGTTCCCGGATACTGCCGATAACATCACATACAGCGGCGGCAGTCTGGGCGGCGGTATGGGCGCACTCTGTATTCCGTGGGACAAACGGATCCATTACGGGGAACTGAATGTACCCACGCTGGGCGGCAGAGTCATGCTGGAATATCCCGGCACGCCCGGTGATCCCTCGGAAACAAGACGGACAAAAGCCCTTGAAAGCGAAACAGGGATGCGGGTTCTGGATCTCTGCAGTGCATCCGCTGCGGCGCAGTTCATCCGGGTCCCGACACTGGTGACGCCCGCTCTGTGCGACCACAATGTGCCGCCCCCGGGACAGTTTTCTGTGGCAAACTCCATTCCGGAAGAATACCGTATTCTGCGCGTCCGCGAGGTGGGACACGCCCCCGCAACAGACGCGGATAAACTTCTGGAAAAAGAATTGGAAGAGATCCGTAAAACGGTCTTCATTCCCCACAGAAAAGATTGAACCGCGCTCAATAATCTTTCAGCATCGTCTGCAATTCGTTTTTCAATTCGGCACGCAGATCTTCCGGCTCCAGCAGCACGGCATCGCCACGCGAGGAAAAAAGAAACGGAAACAACACTTCCTTTGTCACCGCCGGGATCATCACGATACCGTCCGACCCCAATTCCTGCTGACTGTGCAGCGGTGCGGCGTTCAACCGGTCCAGTGTCATTGTGCCCACTTTCAATTTCACATCACGCACTTTTTCAAAACCGAGAAATTCATCCGGGTTGATGGATTCAATAATGGCGTCATCGGGCGTAAAAACGGAGGTCAGCAGCTCCGCTTTTCTGATCCGGTGCAGCGCAAAAGTGCGGGGTTCTTTTTTCAATTTGCAGAACCCTTTTGTGTACCACGCATTGTTGTAGAACACCATGGTATGCGGTTCGATGATCCGTTCCGAAATATTACCGATGTAATCCGCGTATGAGATCCGGAGACAGCGGTGGTTCTGCCACCCCTCGAACACCGCAAGAAAAATCTGCGGATCAAGGGTCACATACAAACCGGAAAGAATAGAAAGACTGTCCATATTGGCAGTATCCAGAAAATCCGGATTGTTGTTCTGGAGCAGATAATCCACCGCCTCACGGATCCTGTTTTTGATGGGCGGCGGAAAAATGGATTCCGAGATCCTCGCCCCGATCACGGATGCCAGCATCTCATTTTCATCCAGAAGGGCGGGCGCAATAAAATCCCAGCCATGATGTTTGAGATAATAACCGTTCCGGGCGCGGTCATAAGCCAGGGGACAGTTGAATTCCTCCTCCAGCACTTTCATATCGCGGAGAATGGTCTTTTTGCCGCAATCGATCTCGATCCCCTCCTCCAGCGCAATTCGCCGGAACTCTTTTACCAGAGATTCCGAGTTGGGATAACGGTTTTCTTTCAATTCCGCAGTGATCCGCATCAGGCGGTGCAAACGGGCTTTCTGCATAGGCATGGAAAAAAATCTTTCTTTTTTTTACGGTTCCGGGATCGCACGGACATAAAATGTCCCTCTGCATGTACTATAGTATCTTCAGAACGCAAAATCAAGCATGTTTCAAGAGAAAGGAAAAAAGCCATGCTGAAAAAATTTTTTGATATGTTCCGCAAACACAATGCACCGGCAAAAAAAATCCGTGAGATCCGGATGCCGCGACCGGTGGAACAGTACGTTCAGTTATCGTTACCGTTTGATTGAGGGGAGCAGTCGCGCGAGGGCGGCGTAAAAGAAAAAGAGGCGTACTCCGGCGACGGTCGGAAAACGGGGTGACAAGCAATTGTCAGAAACAAGGGAGGATTTTTATTTTCCGTTTGCAAAATTGAGTTTATGCTGTATATTTTACGCATTAATTTTTGCAAGACAAACATAAAACGCAGGCGGAAAAATGACTTGGAACGATTTGTTCGGCGATAAAATATTCAATCGCAAATTATTTTCACTGGCATTCCCTATTACCATGCAGAGTCTGATGCTTGCCCTTGTGGCGGCGGCAGATGCCATCATGCTGGGCAAAGTCAGTCAGGATGCCATGGCGGCAGTATCCCTTGCCACCCAGATCCAGTTTGTTCAGAACATGCTGTTGGTATCCATTGCTTCGGGGATCGGTGTTCTCGGCGCACAATACTGGGGCAAAAAAGACAAAAAAGTTCTGGGGCAGATCTTCGGTCAGACGGTCCGCGAGGCACTTCTTGTATCTGTGATTTTCTTTGCCGGCTGTTTCTGGGTGCCGGAAATGCTGATGAAAGCGTTTGCCGGTGATGAAAAACTTATTTCCATCGGTGCGGATTACCTGCGGGTTGCCAGCTGGTCCTATCTGCTGACGGGCGTCAGTCAGTGCTATCTGGCAGTGATGCGTGTCAGTGATCACGCCCCCAGATCCGCGTGGATCAGTTCCGGCGCGGTGATCCTGAACATCATCCTGAATGCTGTGTTCATCTTCGGCTGCTTCGGAATACCCGCCATGGGTGTCTGCGGGGCGGCGCTTGCCACTGTTATTGCCCGGATCATTGAACTGCTCTGGTGCGTAGCATCCACTTTTGAAAAGAACTTCATCCCCTTGAAGATCAAAGATCTCTGCACGTTCAACTGGCGTCTGACTGCCGATTTCTGGCGGTACACCGCTCCGATCCTCGGCAGTTGTCTGCTCTGGGGTATCGGCTTCACATCCTACACTGCCATTATGGGACATCTCGGTCCGGATGCGGCAGCGGCAAATGCCATCTCCGCGGTGGTGCGTGACCTGATCTGCTGTCTGTGCAACGGCATTGCTGCCGGTGCGGGGATCATGATCGGCAACGAACTGGGAGCCGGTAATCTGGAACTGGGGAAAAAATACGGCGACCGCGCCATGATCTATTCCTTTATCATCGGCTGTATTTCCGCCCTGATCGTCCTTGCTACCATTCCGCTGGTCTCGCGTTATATGGACCTGACAGAACAGGCGCACAAATATATGATCGGCATGTTCCTGCTCCTGGCATTGTATATGATCGGACGCTGTGTCTGCACCATTGTGATCAACGGGATCTTTGCATCGGGCGGCGATACGCTTTTCGATGTGTACAGTCTGATCGTTTTTATGTGGTTCCTTGCTCTGCCCTGCGCATTTATCAGCGCATTTTATCTGAAATGGAGCGTGCTGATCGTTTTCGCCTGCACCTGTCTGGATGAAGTGGGCAAAGTCCCCTGGGTCGTTTATCATTTCAAACGGTACAAGTGGGTAAAAAATATCACCCGTGACTGACCGCAAACACCGTGCGTGAAATTTCCCGGGCATAAAAAAACCTCCATGATCCGCAGGGAGCATGGAGGTTTTTCCGTTGATGCGTGAGAACCGTTTTACTTCACTTTTTCATAAAACGGAACCATGGGCAGACCTGCAGCGTTGTAAACGTTCACGCCCGCAGGATAAGCGCGGTAGGCATAGCGGACCGCCACGGGAGCAGCTACATTTTTGCTGGTCAGGACGATTTCTTCGCCATCGATTTTTGCATCCGCCCAATGCCAGACGTTGTCAGCTCCGGCAACGGCAAAATGGCGGGGCGCAGTACCCGGTGTGGGAACCGGAGCCGCGTATCCTTTTTTGTCGGCGGTGCAGAGCCCTTTGGCGTGATCAAAGGAGATACGCACGGCATTGCCTTCGACTTTCATGGATTTGAACAGAGGACCGGAGACTTCCAGATCTTTCTTTCCGTAGAGATCGCGCAGCGCCCAGAGTGCCAGACGCTCGCCCACATCCTGCTTGTTCTTGGGGTGGATATCCCGTTCCATGCCGATATCGATCGCGCAAGCCAAACCCGTTTTGGGAAGCGTCAATGCGCGGCGCTGGGCTTCACGGATCCGGGCATAGCCGTTACCGCCGGCGGGATCATCCGTTGCCGGTGTGTATGCGGCAAGCTGCACAATGTAGAACGGAAAATCTTTTTTCCATGCTGCCCGCCAACTTTCGATGAGGGCTTTCTGTTTGTAGTAGTAAAGTTCACCGTCAACGCCATTGGAACAGCCCTGATACCAGATCGCGCCGGTAATGGGGAAACGGACAATGGGTGCCATCATGGCATTCCATGCGATTTTGTTGCCGGGATGAGTTATTGCAGTCATCGGGACTTCTTCAGGAATTTTTCCGGCATTGACCTGCGCGGATGCTTTTTCCGCATATTCACGGTAGTTGTCAATGACTTTCAGCATTTTTTTGCGGGATTCCGGATTGGTCATATCAAACGTCTCAACACGTTTCTGAATGCTGTCAAACCAGGGTTTGATCTGTTCTTCCTCTTTGTTTGCGGGGACAAACGCCGTTTTGAACGGAGCATCAGCCAGGAAATTTTCGATTTTGCTGCCGCTCCAGTTGTTGTCCAGAATACCGATGGGAATACCGGTTTCCTCCACAAGACGGCGCGCAAAGAAATATCCGGCTGCCGTATAGCCCGAAATGTTTTCTTTTGAACAGACCGTCCAGGGTGAAACATAAGGATTTTTCAGCGGGAACGCTGCATTGACTTTGGTAAATTTGATATGACGGATCTGGGGATATTTACCGGCTTCCTCCATAAATTTTGCACCGTCAAGGATTCCCCAACGGAATGTCATTTCCATATTGGATTGACCGCCGCAAAGCCAGACATCTCCCACCAGAATATCTTTGTAGGTGATGGTGTTGGTGCCTTTGATCACCATATCGGAACCTGCGGCATTGACTTTCATGGGCTGAAGCGTTACGGACCAATCGCCATTTGCGTCCGCTTTTCCGCTCACGGTCTGTCCGGCAAATGTGACCGTGACTTCTTCGCCCGGATCCGCCGTTCCCCACACCGGAACCTGTGTTTCCCGCTGCAGTACCATGTGATTGTTGAAGACCGTACTCGTTTTCACTGCGGCATAAGCAGCCGGAGCGAATCCGATGATACCCGCGCACAGAAGCATACAGGCGTTTTTGAATGACATGTTCGACATTCCTTTCAAATGTGATTGTGGTAAAAAGTTTTACGATTGTATTTGCAATAATATCACAAATCCGGTCAAAAATCAAATCGGTCTGCAAATATTCCGCAAAAAAAATGAGTCCGGCGTTTGAACCGGACCCATTTATGGATCAAAAATCGCTTTGGATCAAGCCGTTGTCAGCTTATGCCCATTCCGTAATGGCGGCAACAGCTGCGCAGTCCACGATGTCATCCACGGAGCAGCCGCGGGAAACATCGGTAAAGGGTCTGCGGAGTCCCTGGATCAGGGGACCGATGGCAGTAGCACCCGCAAGGCGTTCCGTTGCCTTGTACATGGTGTTGCCGCAGTTCAGATCGGGGAACACAAACACGTTCGCCTGACCGGCAACCGGAGAACCGGGTGCTTTCTTTTCCGCGATGGAAGGCAGAAGCGCAGCATCAAACTGCATTTCGCCGTCGATGAGCATATCCGGAGCCATTGCCTGAGCTTTGGCGGTCGCTTCCACAACTTTTTCGATGATGGGATCTTTGGCAGAGCCCTTGGTAGAACAGCTGATCATGGCAACTTTCGGTTCAGCACCGGTGTACTGACGGAAGGTTTTAGCCGTGGTGACAGCGATTTCGGCGAGCTGATCGGCATTGGGGTTGATGTTCAGACCGCAGTCCGCGTAGAACATAACGCCGTTGTAACCGAAGCGGTCATCGGGCATCTGCATAATGAAAAATGCGGATGCGATGGAGTTGCCCGGAGCCGTCTTGAAGAGCTGGAGAGCAGGTTTCGTTTTCTGGGCGGTATTGTGGTTGTAGCCTTTGGGATTGCCGCCGCCGGACACATAGCCGTGAGCATCACCTGCACAAACCATGGCTGCGGAGAACACACAGGTATCTTTCAGCCATTCACGCGCCTGTTCGGGGGTGAGACCTTTGTTTTTGCGGATTTCCACAACCGTATCGATGTACTTCTGGAGATTGGGGCTTTTCAGCACGTCCGCGATTTCCACTCCGGTCAGATCAATATTGTTTTCCGCTGCAAGTTTGCGGATCGCATCTTCGTCACCGACGAGTACGGGTTTTGCATAACCTTTTTCCACGAGTTTTGCGGCAGCCGCCAGATTGCGGGGGTCGTCGCTTTCTGTCAGGCAGACTTTTCTGCCCAGGGACTTCGCTTTTGCGCGAATGGTGTCCAGAACTGTTTCAGCCATGATTGACTTTCCTTTCTTATGGTTGAGTTGATGTAAAAGTAGTAAAAAAGCGTTTCGTTCTTCAGCCGACAAAAAGATCGCGGCTGGCAAATTTCGGATCGCAGGTCACATTGATCCCGAGTTTCCGCAGACCGGCTTCATCGCCGGGCGACGGCATGTGGGAAATGTGCATTTCACACCCGCGCAATTTGCAAAGTTGATTCATTGCCAGATTCGCAGTGGGATCACTTGCCGAACTGACGGAAAGGGCGATCAGCGTTTCCTCCACGTCCAGACTGACCCGGCGGATGTTCAGAATATCGTGTTTCAAATGAGATACGGAATCAATGACCGCCGGAGCGATCAGCATTTCATCCGGCAACTGTGCAACGGCTTTGATGGCATTGAGAATACAACTGGCTGCCGCATGGAACAGCGGAGAATTTTTTCCGGTGACAATCGTTCCGTCCGGCAGTTCCAGAGCTGCGCCGCAGAAATTGCCTTCGTTGCCTTTGCCGGGCGTGGCGGCAGCGTCTTCCGCCGCCTTCCGTGCCGGAGCAACAACTGCCCGATCCTCTTCCTGAATATCAAGGTTGTCCATCAGGACTTTGATCCGGTCGATGGTCGCCTGATCGGCGGCACCCAGTGCGTATTCGCAGCGATACCGGAAATAACGGCGGATGACTTCCTGTTTCGATGCTTCGCAGACAACTGCATCATCGCTGATGGCGAAACCGACGCGGTTGACGCCCATATCCGTGGGGGAGATGTACGCCTGATCCTTGCCCATGATCCGTTCGCAGATCCGGCGGACAACCGGAAAGATCGCAATATCCCGGTTGTAATTGACCGTCTGGACACCGGTCGCCTGCAGATGGAAGGAGTCCACCATATTCACATCACCGATGTCGGCGGTGGCGGCTTCATAAGCAATATTCACGGGGTGATGCAGCGGCAGATTCCACACGGGGAATGTTTCAAACTTTGCATAACCGGCAGCCACACCGCGGAGATGATCGTGATAGACCTGCGAAAGACAGGTCGCCATTTTTCCGCTGCTGGGTCCGGGTCCGGTGACAATGACAATGGGTTTATCGGTTTCGATGTATTCATTGGCACCGTAACCGTTTTCGCTGACGATCAGATCCACATCGGCGGGATAACCTTTGATCGCCCGGTGTTTGTACACGCGGATACCGCGGCGTTCCAGCTTGGTGATGAAACTGTTGACGGCGGGGTGATCATCGTAACGCGTCACAACAACTGCCTTGACACAGATCTCCCGGTCCCGGAGGTTGTCGATGATCCGCATGGTATCGGCATCGTAAGCGATCCCGAAATCCGCCCGCATTTTTTTGCGTTCGATATCGCCCGCATAAATACAGATCACCACATCGATTTTGTCTTTCAGACGCTGCAGGAGTTGGAGTTTCACATTGGGATCGAAGCCGGGAAGAATGCGCGCCGCGTGAAAATCGTACGCCAGTTTCCCACCGAACTCCAGATACAGTTTGTTGTCGAAGCGTGCCGCCCGCTGGAGGATCTCTTCCGACTGCTGCCGGAGATACAAATCATTGTCAAAGCCGATGGTGTTCATGTGTCCTGTAAAGTATGCTGATACCGGTTTATTTTAAAACATATCAGAGATATATTATAATGTCAGAATGACAAAAAAGCAAGGGAATTTGTAAAAAAAGCGGAAAGAATCATGATCCGGTTCGCAATTTGACGCGCACCGTGTATATTATAAGGATAAAATACAAGCAGGAAAGGTTCATTCTCTATGGCGTACGGTATTTTCTGCGGTCTGACTGCCGCATTACTGATGTCAACATCCTATATTTTTTCCAAACGGTTCATGCTGATCCACGGCAGTGCTTTCCAGCTGACGGTCAATGCCCAGATCTTTCAGGGGCTGCTGGGGGCGGTGCTTCTTCTGCTGATCCACGATAAATACGGGATGGAAGGCGGGGTACTGCACTGGCGGAATCTTGTTTTCGTGCTGGGGGCGTCTCTCATCGGCATGTTGGCGAATTTTGCTTTTTTCCAGACGCTGAAACTGCTGGAGGCATCCCGTCTGTCCAGTCTGCTGGGACTCAAGATCGCCATGCTGGGTATGATCTGCATGATCTTTTTCGGTCATACCATCTCCTGGCTGCAATGGACGGCGATCCTGTTGGCGACAGTGGCGGCTGTCGGGATGAATTTCACCGGCGGACACATTACGGCAAAAGCGGGATTCTGGCTGTTTCTGACCCTGCTGGGCTATTCGATGAGCGATTTGGCGGGAGCCCACGTCTTCACGATGATCGACGGCGAAAACCGTCTGTTCACATCCTTCGCCTGTACATCCCTTCTGGCATTGCTGCCCGGGATCACTATGGTGCCGATGATGGTGTTCCGGGTCGTTCCATTCCGCTGGAAAACCATGCTGGATTCCGCGCCTTACGGGCTCTGCTGGTTCATATCCCTGCTGTTCCTGTTCGACTGTTTCAACAGTATGGGGGTGATCTTCGGGACCATTCTGCAATCGGCGCGGGGCGTCATTTCAGTTCTGCTGGGGGTCCTTCTGCTCCGTTGGGGATTTTCACAATACGAGCCGCGCGTGGGCAGAAGCGCATGGATCCGCCGTTTCATCATGGCAGTTCTGATGGTCTGCGCCATGACGCTTTATGCCATCTCCAAACAGCAGCAGTGACACAATGCGACGCAGCAAAGCGTGACATTCTGACACACCGCGCCTGACACAACCGGAACACGACGATCCGTAACTTATTGAAACTCTTTTATATTACATAAAACGCTCTGAAAATGGCATACATTTTGCTTATAAAACGGGATGATGTCAACAGAACAAAGAAGAAAAGAAAGGTCTGAATCATGCCTACTTATGAATATGTCTGTCAGGAATGCGGTTTTGAATTCCGTAAATTCCAGAAGATGTCGGACGCACACCTGACAACCTGTCCGGAATGTCAGAAAGAAACCCTGAAACGCAAGATCGGAACCGGTGCGGGGCTGATTTTCAAAGGCAGCGGTTTCTATTGCACCGATTACGCACACAACAGTGCATCTCCCTCCAAAGCCCCCGCCTGTGAACACGCCCATACCTGTTCCGGCGACTGTGCCTGCAAACACAACTCTTAACGATAAAAAGAAGGAAATTCTATTATGGCTGAAAATCTTCAATTCAAAGCAGAGATCCGCGAACTGCTTTCGCTGGTCATCCATTCCGTTTATTCCAACAAAGATATTTTTCTGCGTGAACTCATTGCCAATGCGGCGGACGCCATCGACAAAGCACGGTTCCTGGCATTGACCAATCCCGATCTCACGCGGGACTGGGAGATCCGGATCGAAGCCGATGCCGGCACAAAAACCCTGATGATCACCGACAACGGCATCGGTATGAGCCGGGAAGAACTGGTGGAAAATCTGGGAACCATTGCTCACTCCGGCACAAAAGCCTTCACGGAAGCACTGGCAAAAGCCAAAGAGAACGGCGGCGAAAATGCGCCGGAACTGATCGGTCAGTTCGGTGTCGGGTTCTATTCCGCATTCATGGCGGCGGACAGAGTCACGGTGGAAACCCGGAAGGACGGCGAAGAACAGGCGTGGAAATGGACCAGTGACGGTCAGAACGAATTTACCGTTGAGGAAATCAGCAAAGACAGCTGCGGCACCCGCGTGACCCTCTATCTGAAAGACGATTTCACCGAATACATGGATTATTGGCGCGTGGCGGACCTTGTCCGGAAATATTCCGACTTCATCGAATATCCCATCCGTATGAAACACACGGTGAAAAAAGAGGATCAGGATGTGGAGGAAGACAGCACGCTCAACACGATGAAAGCCATCTGGCTGCGTCCCGAATCGGAAGTGACCGAGGAAGAATACGAGCAGTTCTATCAGCACATCTCTCAGGATTACGGCAAACCTGCACGCCGGATCAATTTCCACGCGGAAGGTATTTCCGAATTCAAAGCGCTGCTTTTCATTGCCGGAAAAATGCCCATGAGTTACCGTATGGGGATGATGAAGGACCACAAACAGGTACAGCTTTATGTCCGCCGGGTCTTCATCACAGACAACTGCCCCGGTATGCTGCCGGAATATATGAACTTCGTTGCCGGTGTGGTGGATTCCAGTGACCTGCCGCTGAATGTGTCCCGCGAAACTTTGCAGGACAATCCCCAGATCGCCCGGATCGGCAAAAGCATTGTCAAACGCGTCCTCTCCGAACTGGAAAAGATGCTGTCGAAGGACCGCGAAGCCTACGAAGAATTCTACAAGGAATTCAACCCCATGCTCAAGGGCGGCGTCCATACGGATTACGCCAACAAGGAAAAACTCCGGGATCTGCTGCTGTTTGAATCCATGAATTCCGGCAAACTGATCACGCTCAAGGAATATTCCGATGCCATGCCCGCCACACAGAAGGCGGTCTATTACATCACCGGCGACCGGAAAGAGGCGCTGGAACACTCTCCGCAGCTGGAAATGTTCCGCAAGCAGGGATATGACGTGCTGTTCCTGTATGAACCGATGGACGAGATCATTATGGACGACATCGGCAAGTATGAGGAAAAAGACCTTGTATCTGTCCTGAAGGGTGAAGTCAAATTCGATGAATCTGTCCAGAAGGAACTGGATGAAAAGACGAAAAAAGAAACAGAAGACAACCGTGAACTGGTGGAATTTCTGAAGAAAGCACTGGAAGACAAAGTCAAGGATGTCCGTTTCTCCTCCCGTCTGACGGAAAGCCCCTGCTGTCTGGTGGGCGACGCTTACGATCCGTCTGTATCCATGCAGCGTCTGTTCAAAGCCATGGGACAGGAAGGTCCGGAAGTCAAGCGTATCCTGGAACTGAACGGGGAAAGTCCTCTGATCCAGTCCCTCAAAAATCTCTACGGAAAAAATCCGGATGCCGCCTCTCTGAATGATTATGCGGAACTGCTGTATGATCAGGCATTGATCAGTGAAGGTGCCACCCTGCCCGATCCGGCAAAATTCGCACGCCGTACGGTGCAGCTCATGACAGATGCGATCAAACAGGAATTGAGTGCAGAATAAATGGCTGTCGATACCGCATACTACGATCTGCTGGAAATCCCTGTAACCGCAGACGAAAACGAAATCAAAAAAGCGTACCGCCGTCTTGCAGTCAAATATCATCCGGACAAAAATCCCGGCGACAAGACTGCCGAGGAAAAGTTCAAGAAGATCGCTCAGGCGTACGATGTCCTTTCCGATCCGGAAAAACGCAAACTTTACGACCAGTTCGGTGAAGATGCGGTGACCGGAAACGGTGCGCGAGGCGGGGGCGGCGGCTTCGGCAGCGATCCCTTCGACATTTTCAATCAGTTCTTCGGCGGAGGGGGCGGCGGCGGTTTTGAATCCTTCTTCGGCGGCGGCGGAAGACGGCGTGATCCCAACGCGCCGGAACGGGGCAGTGACCTGCGTTATCCGCTGGAAATCGACTTTATGGACGCTGTCAAAGGGATCACCAAAAAACTGGAATTCAGACGCATGGCACAATGTCCGGACTGCAAAGGGACCGGCTGTGAATCCGGCATCCGGGTCACCTGTAAACGGTGTAAAGGCAGCGGTCAGGTGGGGGTCTCCCACGGCTTCTTTACGATGATGCAGGAATGTCCGGAATGTCACGGCTCCGGTTCCGTTCCCGAAAAGCCCTGTAAAAAATGTAATGCCACGGGACAAATCCGCACGAAACGGTCGGTGGAAGTCCATATCCCGCCCGGCGTGGATACCGGCTCCAGACTGCGTGTTGCAGGGGAAGGCGAACCCGGTCTGCGTGGCGGAAGAGACGGCGATCTTTATGTGGATCTCACCGTCCGCGACCACGATCTTTTTGAACGGAACGAAGACGATATTTACTGCGAAGTCCCCATCAAGTTCACCATTGCCGCACTGGGCGGTGAAGTGGATATCCCCACCATTCACGGTCCGGTCAAGTTCATGGTCCCCGCAGGAACGCAGAACGGCGATATGCAGCGTATTGCCGGAAAGGGAATGCCCTCTCTGCGCAGACGCGGTTCCTTCGGCTCGCACCATGTCCGTTTCATCATCGAAGTTCCCAAGAAACTGACCGACGATCAGAAAGATCTGTTGCGGAAATATGCGGAGACTTTCGACGAAAAGCGGGATCATGAAGCGCATCCGAACCGGTCCGGGTTCATCAAAAAATTCAAAAGTTTTCTGGACCGCATGGTCTGCTTCTTTGTCTCTGCAACGTTCTGAACGGCAGAAACACTCCCATACGGCATTTTGACGGGCGGAGGGGTATCTCATACCTCCCCGCCCCTTCTTTTTGCGTTCTGAAGCCCTTTACGGCTGTTTTTTTTGATTTTTTTCTTCTTTATACGCGCGTATGCGCTTGCGCGAAACGAAAGCGGGTGTATATTACGGTAATATTTTCAAAAAAACAAATCAGAACATTCTGAAAGGAAAAAAATGAGCGAAAACAGCCCCAACGATTTCCTCGTGAGTATTGAGGACATCATGCATACTGCGTATCTGCAGTACTCTTTGAGTGTGAACATCGGCCGTGCCATCCCGGATGTGCGGGACGGGATGAAACCCTGTAACCGCCGTATTCTTTATGCCATGCGTCAACTTGGTCTGACCAAATCCCACGCCACCGTCAAATGCGCGAAAGTGGTCGGTGAAGTGCTGGGTAACTATCATCCCCACGGCGACGCCTCTGTGTACGACACGCTGGTCCGTATGGCGCAGGACTTTTCCATGCGGGAACCGCTGGTGGAAGGTCAGGGTAACTTCGGTTCTATCGACGGTGACCCCCCGGCTGCCTACCGTTATACGGAATGCCGTATGGAACGTTTGAGCGATGAACTGCTCAACGACATCGAAAAAGATACGGTCAACATGGTCCCCACGTTTGACGAAGAAAATCTGGAACCGGAAGTTCTGCCGGCAAAGTTCCCCAACCTGCTGGTCAACGGCAGCGTCGGGATCGGTGTCGGTATGGCAACGAACATCCCCACGCACAATCTGGGTGAAGTCATCGATGCCACCGTTTATCTGCTGGAACACCCCACGGCATCTGTCCGCGAACTGATGAGCTGTCTGCCCGGTCCCGACTTCCCCACCGGTGCCATCATCTGCGGTATCGATCCGATCCGGAGTCTCTACGAAACCGGTCACGGCGTGATCAAAGTCCGCGCAAAAGCGGAAATCGTGGAAAAGAACGGCAAGGAACAGATCATTGTTACCGAGATCCCCTACGCAGTCAACAAAGAATTGATGGTCAAAAAGATCGCAGAGATCGTTGCAGATAAAAAGATCACCGGCATCTCCAATCTGCGTGACGAATCCTCCAAGGAAAACGGCGTGCGTATCGTGATCGATGTAAAACACGGTGCCATGGCGAATGTGGTGCTGAATCAGCTTTATTCCCATACGCAGATGGAAAGCGTCATCGGCTGCAATATGCTGGTCGTTGACCACAACCGTCCCCGGGTGATGAATCTGCCCCAGATCCTTCAGGCGTTTCTGGATCACCGGTTTGAAGTGGTGACGCGCCGCGCCCAGTTCGATCTGAAAAAAGCGGAAGCCCGCGCACACATCCTGGCAGGTCTGCTCATCGCGGTCAACAACATTGACGAAGTGGTGAAGATCATCCGTGAATCCCGCACAAAAGAAATGGCGGCGACCGCCCTGTGCGACCGTTTCGGCTTCACCCGGATCCAGGTCAATGCCATTCTGGATATGCGTCTGCATCAGCTTACAGGACTGGCGATCGAAGACCTGCAGGCGGATTATGATGAAGTCATGCGTCAGATCGCCTATCTCAAGGAACTCCTTGCCAGCCGCGAAAAACGCATCGAACTCATCAAACAGGAACTGCTCTATGTGAAAGAACGCTACGCCGATAAACGCCGTACGGAAATCACATACGATGACGGTGATCTGGATATTGCCGACCTGATCCCCCGCCATTCCTGCGTGATCACCGTGTCCGACACCGGTTACATCAAACGCGTTCCGGCGGATACATACCAGACACGTCACCGCGGCGGTATGGGCGTGATCGGTATGGAAACGAAGGAAGAGGACCATGTGGCGCATCTGTTCAATGCGGACAGCCACGACATCATCTTCTTCATCACGGACAAAGGTTTTATGTACTGGCTGAATGTTTACGACATTCCGGAAGGTGCGAGAACCGGCAAAGGCAAAGCCATTGTGAACCTGATCAAGATCGAACCCGGCGAACAGATCCGCGCCATGCTGACGCTGAAAATGCCCATGTTCGATATGCCCAATATGTCTATCGTTATGGCAACCCGGAACGGCGTTGTCAAGAAAACTGCCCTTTCCCAGTTCAAAAATCTGCGGAAAGTCGGTCTCCGCGCCCTCATCATCGAAGAAGGCGACGACCTGATCGGTGCAAAACTTGCCTGCGGTACGGACGAGATCATTCTCTCCACCGAAAAAGGTATGGCGTGCCGGTTCCTGGAAACCGATATCCGTGTGATGGGCAGAGCGGCACGCGGTGTTACCGGGATCCGTTTCCGTCTGGAAGGCGACAGCATCGTCAGTATGGAAGTCGTGCCCGGCGAAAATCCGGAAGCGGCACTTCAGGCAGCGGAAGCCATGGCGGAAAATGCCGCCGATGAAACGGCAGAAGAAGCAGAACCCGTTGACGCCATCGACACCGATACGGATGGTGAAATCGAAAACGGAACCGATGCAGAAGACGAAGACGCTGCGGAAGAAGACAACGGCAAACCCCAGCTGCTGGTGGTGACCAGCGGCGGTATGGGAAAACGCAGTTATGTGGAAAAATACCGTCTGACCAGACGCGGCGCGAAAGGCGTCCGCAATATGAATCTGAAAGACGGGGAATCTGTCGTGGCGGCACTGTATGTCAAAAACGGTGATGAACTGCTGATCACAACGGAACGCGGTCTGATCACCCGTATCTCTGTGGATGAGATCCGCCGCGTGGGCAGAAACTCCCAGGGTGTCCGTATCATGAATCTGCGGAAGGGCGACCGGATCACCAGTGTGTCCTGTATCGTTCAGGTGGAAATTCCCGAAGTGAAAGAACAGGAAGGCAGAAATTACGCTGAAGCCGGTTCCGGTACCGATTTCGCCGCTCAGAATTTTGATGAGGACGGCAACGAGATCTACAACGTGGAAGAAGAAACACCCGCTGACGGAGAGTAATTGATGTCATTGCCCCTGCCGCGCATTGCCGGGATCCTGAATCTGACGGCTGATTCTTTCAGCGACGGCGGTAAGTACACAGATACTGCCGCCGCAGTCAGACACGGTATGGCAATGCTGGAAAACGGTGCGGATCTGCTGGATATCGGTGCGGAATCGACCCGACCCGGTGCGGCAGAGATCCCGGCGGAAACGGAGATCGATGCCCTGTTGCCGGTCATTACGGAATTGAAGCGGAAACTGCCGGACTGCGTGATCAGTATCGATACAAGAAAAGCCGTCGTGGCAGATGCGGTCCTGAAATGCGGTGCCGACATCATCAACGATGTAAGCGGTCTGCAGTTCGATCCGGCAATGGCGGATGCCGTGGCACAATATCCGGCTGCGGGGCTGGTGCTGATGCATTCCCGCGGGACACCGGAGACCATGCAGCAGGAGCAGAATCTGATCTATCGGGATCTGATCGGTGAGATCAACGGATTTTTTGCGGAACAGACCGGCAAAGCGGAAGCAGCCGGTATCAACAGAAAACAGATCATGCTGGATCCGGGCATCGGTTTTGCAAAAACGGCAGAACAGAACTTTGAACTGATCCGTCAACTGGACGCCTTCCGGATCCACGGTTTGCCGCTGTGGTACGGTGTTTCCAGAAAGTCGTTTCTGGGCGGAAACGATCCGGCGGCAAGGGATTTTTCCACTGCCGGTGTTCTGGCGGTACTGACGCTGAAACAGGTGGATATTCTGCGTGTTCACAATACGGCGGCGGCGCGGGATGTGATCCGGGCGGCGGCACAATGCGGAGGAGGAAAATAAAGAATCATGTCAACTCTGATCGAATTCTGGAATTATATTGCAAGTTTTCATCCCATGCGGGTGGCGGCGGTCATTACAGACTTTGCATTGATCACGATCCTGATTTATGCGCTGCTGTACTTTCTCCGCGGTACAAGAAGTGCAAATGTGCTGTTCGGGACCACGGTGCTGCTGGTGACAGCCTCTCTTCTGGCGAACCTGCTCCAATTGACGGTGATCAGTGCGCTGCTCAGCGGTCTGCTGCCGATCCTCGGGGTGGCGATCATTATTATTTTCCAGCCGGAGATCCGGCGTTTTCTTGCGGAAGCGGGCAGTATGTTTTCCTATTCAGGAAAGGGCAGCAGCGATGCCTCCCAGGGCATTATTGATGAAATGGCGAACGCGGCATTCCAGATGTCCATGACCAGAACCGGCGCACTGATCGTGCTGGAAAGAAACATCGGTCTGGAAGGTTTTGTCAAGACCTCCACCCGTCTGGATGCAAAAGCAAATTCCCTGCTACTCCAATCCATCTTTTTCAAAAATTCACCGCTTCATGACTGCGCCGTGATCATCCGCGGCAACCGGATCGTGGCGGCAAAAGCAGTTCTGCCCCTGACGCCGGAGGACAGTCTGAACATGCCCGCCCGCCGTTTCGGAACGCGTCATCGGGCAGCCATCGGCATCACGGAAGAAACGGACGCGGTGGCATTGGTGGTTTCGGAGGAAACGGGTGCAGTTTCTGTGGCATACAAAGGGCGTCTGGTACGTTGCACCACCGCTGAAGAACTGACATCCATGCTGAACACCCTGCTGGTGGAACAGCAGCGGACGGTCATGGGCAAATTCAAGCGTAATCCGAAGAAAAATCAACCTGCCCAGCCGGATCTGTTTGATACGCCGGAAGAAGCGGCAAAAACCGGAGAAAAAGGAGACGAACAATGAGCAATCCGCGTTTCAAATGGGTGCCGCATCTGATCCGGCATGATTTTCTCCGCAAATTTTTTGCCCTGCTTTTTGCGATCCTTGTAACGGCTACGGTCTATTCCGAAAAACGGAAAAGTGAAGTTGACTCCTTTCTGTTGAACAATGTTCAGCCTTTTCTGATCGCGGATGACGGCTATGTGTGGCGGAAAGACAATGTCAGCACCGTAACCCTGCGTCTGCGCGGTCCCCGCAACAAAATGATCGACTTGAAAGCGGAAGACTTTGAGTTGAAACGGACCGTCGGCGAAACGGAATACAAGAGCAATAAAAACGGGAAACAGTTTATCCGTTTTTCCCCTGCGGATGTGCGTTGTCACCACCCCAACGCCGCATTGATCGAAGTCGTGGAAGTCCAGCCGAACGATTATCCCCTGAACATTTCCAAGATCATCACGAAACAACTGGAGATCAGCGGAGAATGTTACGATCTCCGCGAACTGCCGGAAGATTACGAAGTGGAACGGGTGGAATTTCCGGAAACGGGCAGGATCCGCGTCACGGGTCCGGAACATATCCTGAAAAATATCCGTCAACTGACACTGGAACCGATCTCGTTGAAAAATCAGGTGGCGGATTTTACCACGGTGGCAAAGATCAATCCCATCCAGGATCTGAATCTGGAACGGACAACGCTGCCGGTAACGATCCGGATCAACCGGTTGGCCAGACAGAATTTTGCGGATCTGAGTCTGGGTGCGCTGCTGCCCCCCGGAAAAGTCACAGCATCCAGCGTGGAAATGCCGGATGTAAAGGTAAAAGTCTGGGTGGAAGGAAGCAACAGCGTCATCAGCGAACTGCGTCCCGCGGATCTTTATCCGTATGTGGACCTCACCAGACTTTCCCCGGGCGAAAAACACATGGGCGTGCCGGTGCGCTGCCACATTCATAAACCGGGGGTCTCCGTCACAAAGATCATTCCGGACAAAGTGGATAACGTACTGATTTCTGCACAAAGTGAAAAAAAATAATTTTCCGGTGTAAGATTTGAACGCGCGCGTGTGTATTACATAATAGAGGTATAATAACGTAATGACCGTCAGGACGCATTTATGAAACAGACAGCAGCACCGGCAACACTTGACCCGTTAACAAAACGGTTTGTCGAACGGAGCGATGGACTTTGCGCCATTCAACCGGTCGGCACCTTTCAAAAATTTTATTTTCCTGCACTTTTCGTGGCGGGATTGATCCTTTTCCTTTACAGATGGGACCTGTTCATTCTGGTGGTGAGCATCCTCCTGATGTTCTGCTATGCCGTTGCGGTTTTTCTCCGTGTGGCGGCGGCAGTCAAGTCTCTGAAAAAGAATGCGGAACGCCATGTAACGCCGGAAGAGATCGCCGCGTTGAAAGATGAAGAGCTGCCGGTTTACACCATTCTGATCCCCCTGTATCACGAATCTGCTGTGGCGGAAAAGATCCTCAAGCGTCTTGCCGCTCTGGACTATCCGAAAGAAAAACTGGATGTGAAACTGCTGCTGGAAGCCGATGATGACGAAACGGCATCCGCCCTCGACCGCTCCGGCATTCCGTTCTGGTGCGAAAAGATCGTGGTTCCCGATGGTCAGCCCCGCACAAAACCCCGCGCCTGCAATTACGGTCTGGAGGCTGCCCGCGGTGAATTCAGCGTGATCTATGACGCTGAAGACAAACCGGAACCCGATCAGCTGAAAAAAGCGGTGGTCTTTTTCCGGGAGGATACGGAAAAGAAATTGCTCTGTATTCAGGCGAAATTGAATTATTACAATCCGGAACAGAACCTGTTGACCCGTTTCTTCACGGTGGAATACAGTGCGAACTTTGACCTGCAGCTGCCCGGTCTTCAGTCATTCCACCTGCCCCTGCCCCTCGGCGGAACGAGCAACCACTTCCGTTCCAAAGAGTTGCGCGATGTCGGCGGCTGGGATCCCTTCAATGTAACGGAAGACTGCGATCTGGGGATCCGCCTGTACGAACACGGTTATCAGACGGCAGTGCTGGAATCCACCACATGGGAAGAAGCGAACTCCCAGGTCTGGAACTGGATCCGGCAGCGGTCCCGCTGGGTGAAAGGTTTTCTCCAGACGCATCTGGTCCATTACCGGAATCCCCTGCGGACACTGAAACGGCTGGGTCTCCGCGGATTCTTCGGGTGCTATGCCTATGTGGGCGGCTCTGTGCTGATGATGCTCACGAACCTGATTTTCTGGCCGGTGATCCTGCTCTACGGAACATTGCTGATCCACGGTCTCTGCGCCGGTGAAACGTTGTCGTCTCTGATCGTGGGTCCCCATGCGGGCGGCAGTCTGTACCGGGGGATCGACTGCGGTCTGTTTCATTTGAAGGCGTGGCCGCTGGTGTACTGCGGTGCCAATGAAAATGTCTTGTATTCCTCTCTGTCCCAGATTCTTTTTGCGGGAGGGATCTTCCTGTTTCTGATGAACTTTGCGTTGATCGGCATTCAGGTTGCGGCGTGTATCAAGCGGAAATTTTACCGGTTGATCCCGGCGGCGCTGTTCATGCCGTTTTACTGGGTCTTGATCTCGATCGGTGCGTGGAAGGGCGTTATCCAGTTCCTGCACAAACCGTTTTATTGGGAAAAAACAAAACACGGGCTGGACGCGGCAGCAGTCGAAGGGACTGCCGGGCAGCCGGAAAGTTGAGGATTTTATGATCAAACGGCAGCATACATTTACATTGACAGAACTTCTTGTTGTAATTGCCATCATCTCAATTCTGGCAACGATTCTTTTTCCGGTGATCGGGGGGATCCGTGACCGTGCGGACAAAACAAAATGTTCCGGCTCGCTCCGTGAACTTTATGTGGCAGTGGATATGTACTGGGCGGAAAATCAGCAGCGTTATCCCTCCTGGCTTTCCAATCTTTATCCCAATGGCGTGGAGGATCTTGCGCTTTTTGTCTGCCCGAAAGATGCGGCATCAACGGAGGGCGCGATGCGTTCCATCAACCGTCCGGCCGGATCCGTGGACTTTGATCAGGTGAAAGCCTCTTTCGACCGTCCGGGCACGGCAACGGTGGAAGGATACAGTAAACCCAATGATGAGGTTCCGAAAGTCAGTTATCTTTATGAATTCTGCGGCGGACTCTGGCCTGCAGGCTGGACGGACCGTTCTCTTTCCGGTTCGGTGATCCAGCCGATTGACGGCTCCTGGCAGGAAATGAAGGTACGCGTTCTGAAATCGTCTCCGTCTTACATGACGAAAATGCCGCTGATCCGTTGTTTCTGGCATGCAGACGAAGATCTGGAACCGATCCTGAACGTTTCTTCCACCGGTAATGTGTTTGAAAGTAAAACCGATTGGCAGGACAGTTTATGAAATATTTTCCAACGCTCCTTGCATCCCTGCTTCTCTTTGCCCCTTTTACGGGATCGGCTGCCGCGGACTGGCTGCTGCGCTCCGGAAAAGGAACAGAACTGCTGAAAGATCAGAAGATCAGCGGTTCTGTCAATCTTTATCTGACCGGAGGCGACAGAAAACTGTTCCGTCCCGATCCGGTGAAATTCAATGCGGAATCTTTTGATGTCACAGTGACCGCCAACGGCTGCGACCTGAAGGGGTGGCTTTTCGTTGCGGATAAAGACGGTGTCTGGTTCCAGTCTGAAAAAGAATTTCTTCTGAAAGACGGAAAAAAAACCGTTCTGTCCGTGCCGCTGCAGGCACCCGGCAGAAACTGGCTGCCCTCCGGTCATACGGAAAGTTGGTCCGGACGGATCAGAAGCGCCATTTATGAGTACGGACTCACGCTCTGCCCCGCCGATCCCGACGACAGCGATACGCCTTACACCCTGACGGCTGAAGATCCGGTCTTTCCCCAAAAGAAAGCGGACGGAACGCCTCTTGAGATCATTGACTGGCAGCTGCCCGCAGAAATGACGCAGAATGTTATGGTGGAATCCCGTTTCAATCTGAACCGGGAATATTTCAATCCTTTCGATCCGGACGAGATCGAAGTGGATTTTGAGATTGACGACAGCAAAGCGGAAAAAAGACCTGTCCCTGTGGCAAAGCGTTTCCATGTGAGCGATATTCTGCCGCGCGTGACAAAAACCCTTCTGCCGTGGGAGGAACGCCCCATGGCGGAACTGGAACTGCAGTACGAAAAGACGCTGGAAAAACCGGAATTTCAGCGGTATCCCGCGTTCTACGGACAGGATTTTCTCCGCAGGATGCACTTTACGGAAGAGATCACGGAAGCTGTGGGGCTGCCCTATTGGGCGTTCCGTTATCTGCCGAAACATCCCGGCGAAGTCCGGCTCAGGCTCCGGGTCCATGACAAAACGACCGGCGACATTCTGTATTCACCGTTCCGCACGGTCACGGTGAAAGCGTCCGACGCGCGGGGTCCGGTTCATGTTTCCCACAAAAACAGTATGTATTTCCAGTTTGCCAACGGCGACTTTTATTATCCGGTCTCCATGAACATCCACGCCAATACGGACCGGCGCAGTGAAAGTATTTTCAAGTGGGGTATGCTGCCGGACCGCGGTACTGCCGACTATGAAGATTATCTCAATGCGTGCGGTAAAGCCGGGATCTCCATGGCGGAGATCTGGATGGCGTCCTGGACTTATGCCATTGAATGGGATTCCGCCCGGAAAGGCTACGGCGGCAACGGCAGATACAGTCTTGCCAATGCGTGGCGTATGGACCGCGTGATGCAGTTGGCGCAGAAAAACGGGATCTATGTCAATCTCGTGCTGGATTCACACGGTAAACTTTCCAGTTCCAGTGACCAGGAATGGGGCGATCATCCCCTGAACGCACGCGGGACATTTGCAAAGGCAAACGATGCGATCCTGGATGATGCGGAAAAATTCTGGAGCGATTTCAAAGCCTGGGTCAGCAACAGCAAACGGAACCGTTATATTGCGGCACGCTGGGGTGCAGATCCTCATGTTTTCGCCATCGAATACTGGAGTGAAGTTGACCTTGTCAAAAACGGGTCCGGGCTGTACAGACGCGGCTGGCTTCAGTTCTGGCATGGACAGGCGTATCTGGATATCATGCCGAAACTTCAGGCGGTAACCCTGCATACGACTCACGTTTGCGGCGTGGGAGACAGCACCCATCATTACCGCGAGATTTGTATCGATCCGCCCGAATTCACCCATGTGGTATCAGACGCATACCGCAGTCCCGGCATCCACATGGCGGATCAGCTCCGCAGACATACCAGAGTTCTTTCCTACGGCGGCAAACCCATGGTCGTTACGGAATTCGGCGGAACATCCGGCGGTTCCTCCCAGCAGATGCTGAAAGGGGACGTTCATTCCGCGCTCTGGGGAGCGTTGTTCAGCGGACAGGGCGGCACGCCCGCTCTGTGGTGGCACGACTTTGTTCACAAGCGCGATCTTTATCACCATTATGCCGCTTTTGCACGCTATATGGAAGGACTCGATCTTCTGTCGGAAAAACCGGTTTTCGGTTACCGGAAAACCACTCTTGCCGGACCCCGTTATCAGGGATTTGCGCATCAGCTCAAGCCTGTGGATCTGAGTGAAGACATCATCCGCAGAGCGGCTCCGGCGCCGTCGGCATTTTTCCATCCGTTCACTTACGGCGATGCCATTGCCCATTCGTGGATGACTCTCGGGGATTCCACTTACTGTGCATGGCTGTACCGTCATGAACAGACCCGCGTACTGCCGGAATCTCTGGATGAACTGCCGTGGGTCACCGGACAGGTGATCGACTTCCCGGTGGAACTGCGGCACGGCGATTACGCCGTTTCGGTCTATGACACATTTACCGGCGATGTTACTCATACGCAACTGATCCGGCATGACGGTTCGATCCGGAAGGTCGCACTTCCCCCGTTCCGTCTTGATACTGCACTGAAGATCCGGAGGATCATGAGCAAATGAAAACGACATCCCTTTTCCTTTTGACGGCTGCCATACTGCTGACTTCATCCCTTCTCCGGGCAACAACACCGTGGCACGATCTCAACGCACCCTGCAGACTGGAATATGAACAGAAACAGGCGGACGATCCGGCGTTTCTGGATATGTCTTTCCTCTGTCTGCCATTCGATGCAGCCAACGGCGCACGGGCTTTTGACAAAAACGGTCTTCCCCTGCGTCTGATCGAATCCGGCGCACACAGAACGGACGGTTTTATTCTTGAGCCGTCACCTGATGGTGACCGGACCGTTTACATTTATTTCGGGTACAACGAAAAAGTGATTTGTGAAACAACTGCAGAACTCAAAGAAAAAGAACGGCTTGCGTTTCTGTTCAGTCGCAACAATCTGCCGCCGCAGGACCCGGAAAAATGGTTGAGTTACTCTCTGCGGAACCGATCCAATGTCCGCAGCAATACCATCAGGAACATGAATCCATGGTCACTTATCGTGTGCAATCATGTCAAGAAGGAAGATAAAGGGATGATCTGCGGTTCCACATGGGGTACATTCGGACTTTACTCCCACAGACCGTCCTATCTGTTTCCCTACTGCAGACGGCATGTTCTGCTGGCGGCGGAATATCAGGTTGCCAGAAATTTCTATCTGAACAATCTGCCGGAATATCAATTTTTCTGCTGCAATAAATATTTTCCGTCCCAGCCGGATTATGTGCAGATGGCAAAATTCAGATCCCACTGTTCCCCCGGTCAAATCAATTACCGGCTGCGCACTTACAAGAAAACGATGAAGGAACTGAAGGAACAGGACAGAGCCGACCGGGAAAAAGATCCGAAGATCGGCTTGGAAGAAGATGTGTGGCAACGCTTTATGGCGACGTCTCCGGGCGAAAAAATGCCGTCGTCCTCCCTCTCGTTTTCCCGCCGTGCATCCCGGAGCGTGGCGCTGTTTTACCGCGGAAAAATCTATGTGCCGGAAAAAGCGGAATACGAATTTCTGTTTCATTCAAATTCCAACCGTTTCCTGAAGATCGATGATAAACCTGTTCTGCAGGATTTCTCCATGAAGCCGGAAGCTCATGTGAAGATCGAACTGGAGAAGGGGATCCACTCCTTTGCCTATTCTGCACATCACGATTCCGATATCCTCTTCAGCCATATTGAGTGGAAGAAGCCGGGCGACAGTGATTTCAAAGTCATGCGTCTGGAAGATTTTTCCGCAGGCGTACCCCTGCTGCCCAAGTCGATCTCTTATCAGGATGGAACCGGTTATCCGCTGTTCCGCTACCGGGATGATCTGGCTCTCTTTACGGAAAAAATGGAAACGCTGATCTGCTGTTCCGTTCAAGCCCTGATCACAGGAAAAGAACAGCTGATCTTTGCAAAACGCCCCAGCGATCCGGTTGATAAACTTGCAGCCGGGATCCCGCAGATCAAACTGGATGACGGTCAGCACAGCACCATGTTCCGGCTTCAGGATCCCTATTATCCCCGCGTGCGGGTACCGGCGGAACTGACCTTGAAAACCTGGTCGCCCCTGTTGATGTTCGATGACGAAAATCTGACGCTGGAACTGGAAGCGGCATCCCGTCTGCCGGTTGCGATCAAAGGGGAAATGATCCTCGGTGACCGCACGGAAGAGATCCGTTTTCAGGCGGTGGAACCGGAACAGCAGAACCGTTTTTCTGATTCCAGCCGCAGAAAATTCAGTCTGCCTCTGGATGGCGACGCATTGTACAACGGGAAAGAGATCCCCATGAAACTCCGTTTCGGCGGCACACAGTTTGCGGCAAAAAATGTCCGGACTGTTCCGGTCACGCCCGATATGCCGGACTTCCGGTACCATAACGGTCAACTGGTTCTGACGGACGATCCGGATACCATTCTGATCCCCGTAATGCACAGACCCACTCTGAACGAACAGCGGGAATGGCAGGTACTGCGTCAGCTGAAAATCGTATCCCGTGCAAAAAATCTGCTGGTCATCGCGGAAGATATTCCCGGTTTCAAAGCGGCACTGAACAAAAATCTGCCCGCCGGATATCAGTTGAAACACTTCGTTTCCTATCCCGCAGAAAACGGTGCGCCCCTGCCCGCAGCCCTGAACGAAATCAAACTGGCATTGAGCGAACACAAGGCAGATACCATCCTGATCATCCCGCCCATGCAATCCCGCAGGACTGCGATCTCCGTGCGGGATGAAGGAAAATGTGTGGCGTTTGTTCTGGATCTGATCCGGCATCTCGCAGCCGGCAAGGAAGTTTTGACCCTCGTCAGCGGACCGATCCCCTCCGCCGGAATGTTCCGGACCGCCGATACCGAAGCGGAACTGGTGGCAGATCTGAGAAATCTCTGCCGGTCCTATCAGGCAAAATTTGTGGAACTGCCCCTGCTGCTGAAACAGGCAGGTCTGCCCGCCGATCAGGACTTCATTTCAACCGGAACCGGAAGAACACACTACCCGGCAGGATGCGCGGAAAAAATCGCAGAACTCACCGCCGGACAACTGAAAGATTAAAAGTAATCTGTCAACAGGAGGAAAAATATGATCCGCAGAGAAAATGAATTTCAGCAGGAAGAACGCTTTGAAATGCGCGGCGGCAACGGAACCGTCAAGATCCAGCACATCTGGAAAAAAGGCGATGGACTCAATGCCAATGTCCGCATGTACGCCAGACTGATCCTCGAACCCGGCGCATCCATCGGTTATCACGTTCACGAAAACGAAGAAGAAATCTTTTACGTCGTGTCCGGCAGAGCCGAAGCCGATGATAACGGTACGACCGTTACCCTCGAAACCGGCGACAGCATCGTCACAAGAGGCGGAGAAGGTCACGCCGTCAAATCCATCGGCGATGTCCCCCTCGTCCTGCTGGCGATCATCCCCTGCTACTGACGCCTGAAATACCGCCGCCACTGGCGGCGGTGATATGATGCTTTATTTTTCGATTCCGCTCCAGAGGCAGAGATTATCGATCCAGTTTTTGAATCTGTTCCAGAAGCTGTTATGATCTTCGGGCGGGATCACATCGGGATCCAGTGCGAGTTTCAGCAATCTGTCCGCCTGTGGTGATGCGGGCACGAATCCGTTTTCGTTGAGCAGCACATACCGTGCGAGTGACGCCCACGGCTCGGTCTCTTTCTCTTTTTCCATCCGCAGGAGCATTGTGCGGAACGCCTGATAGGATTCCGGCACGGGGAGCATGGGTTTTGTATTTTTGAGATAGAAAGCGGCGCAGGAACAGGCTGCCATATAATGTTCTGTTTTTTCTGCGATTGCATCGTGCTGTGCCACGGGTTCACACTCGATGATACTGGCGAGACCGTCGGCATTTTTTGCTTCGCGGAAGATCACATGAAACTCCCGGAACAATTCAGCTTCGGGAAATTTCCGTTTGCCGACAGTCCTTGCACCTTTCAGCAGAAAATCGACCCGTCCGTATCCGGCGGTGATGGCGGCAATGACGAGACTGCTCTCCTGAAAAGGGGTTTTCCGCAGCAGGATACAGTTTGTATCGCAGGGTTGACGCGCGGGCATTATTTTTCCGTTTTTTCGTCAATGCCGTCTTTCAGGAGACGGTAAACTTCGTAGTCTCTGGTATAATCCACGGGCATCATCCGGTGATGATCTTGTGCCTTGGGATTTGCACCGGCTTTCAGAAGCATTTTCACGATTTCCGCATTATTTTTTTCCGCCGCCCAGAACAGGGGCATTTTTCCGTCGTCTATGAGTTTCGCCCGGGCAAATGTTTTGAACCAGTTTTTCATCTGAACATAGCGGAGCATTTTGTATGCGGTATGCGTATCGGTATTCAGTGTCAGTTTGCGGTCGATAAGTGTTTTCACGAACGTGGTATCACCGGCATAGATCGCCGCTTTCATCACTGCGAGACCGGGCAGGACGATATTCTGATCCGAGCTGAGATCTGCGGGGAAATAACGGGTGAACAAATCCATGGCGGTATCGTGATTTTTTGCAAGGATTGCTGCTGTAATGGGGCCGATCACATCCGGCAATGCGGCTTCAGCGGGCAGAAGCATTTTCACAAGTTCGGCGGAATGATTTTTTGCAGTTGCGGCAAAAACGGCAGCTTTGCGTTCCTTCTTGTCGACAATATCCGGATCGGCTCCGGCGCGGAGAAGGAAGCTGACCATTTCCCGGTTGCCGAGACGCGCCGCATCCATAAGCGGCGTCTTGCCGTATTTGTCAACGGTATTGACATTTGCACCGCGGTCCAACAGAAGTTGCGCAATGGCAGTCGATTCCTGTTCAGCGGCATAATGGAAAGGCGTCATTCCCTTGGCATCTCCGACTTCCGGCATTGCACCAGCCTGAAGCAGACTGTTGATGACGGACTGCTTTCTGCTGATCACGGCATGGATAAGGGGCGTTTTGCCGCTTTCCGGCTCGCAGAAATTCACATTGGCGGGGAGTGCCACATTGGTCTGATCGGCATTACGGATCTGTGCGATCACATTTTTCTGTTCGATCGTCAATTCGGGTGCGGCACAGGCGGCGGCGAAGATCGCGGCTCCGGCGGCGCACAGGGTGAAACAGAATGTTTTTTGCAGGGATCGTTTCATTTTTTCCGGTCTCCTTTTGCAGGTTTTTCCAGCGAACTTGCCCGGAGCTGACCGCATGCGGCATTGGCATCGGAACCTTTTTCCACGCGGGTCGTCACCGGGATATGAATGGTTTTCAAAGCATTTTCAAAACGTTTGATGGCTTCACGGGAGGGGCGTTCAAAAGCGCCGCGTCCTTTGTTGTAAGGGATCAGATTGACCTTTGCCTTTGCATCACCGGCGATCCGTGCGAAACGGCGCGCCTGTTCCGGGGAATCGTTGATCCCCGCCAGCAGAACATATTCAAAAGTGAGAAGTCTGCCGGTCGCTTCGCGGTGTTTTTTGCAGGCGCTGAGAATATCCTGAATGTCCCGGCGATAGGGATCGGGGATCAGCAGCGCTCTGGTCTTGTCATCGGGTGCGTGGAGTGACACCGCCAGATTCCACTGTTTGCCGTGTTCAGCCAGATTCCGGATACCGGGCGTCCAGCCGCTGGTGGATATGGTGATACGCCGCTGCGCCACACCGATCCCGTCAGGATCGCAGATCGTATCGAGGGCTTTTTCCAGATTGGTATAATTCAGCAGGGGTTCGCCCACGCCCATCATCACAATATTATCCGGTGTTTTTCCGGCAAGACGGCAGAGCAGCAGAAATTCCTCAATGATCTCACCCGCATCCAGATTGCGGACAAGTCCGTTTCCGCCGCTGACGCAGAACGCACACCGGACCGGACAGCCGACCTGACTGCTCAGGCAGAAAGTGATCCTGCCGTCTTCAGCCGGAATGGATGCACATTCCACCGTTTCGCCATCGTGGAGCCGGATCAGATATTTTCCGGACCCGTCACCGGCTTCAGAATGTTCATCCAGCACGGCACCATTGGTAATGAAATGTTCCTTCAACGCCGTCTTGACGGAGGCGGAAAGATTGGTCATGGCATCGGGATCACACACCCATTTCCGGGTGACCCACTGATAAACCTGATCGGCACGGAATTTGCTTTCTCCGGCAGAGAGAATAAAATCCTGCAGTTCCTGTCTGGTTGCAGCTGCAAGAAAAGGTTTTTTCATTTCAGACATCGTCATTCTCCTCATCACTTCTGATCAGTTGCCCCTTGTAAATAAAGAAGCGTGTATCTCTGTATTTTGTATCCAGAATTTTGCTCCACAACCGGTTCGGATCGGATGGGGCATCGGTGGTAATGATATAGACAAGTTCCTCTTTTTCCGGCAGCTGATCAAGGTCCGCATAGCGCAGTGTCAATCCGGCATAATACCCTTCCGCGAACAAACCGTAAAGATTGGAGTACACCGGGGTCTGTTCCTTTTTTTCCGCCAGTGCCAACCGGATCTGTTCGGCGAAACCGCGCTTGGAACGGTTCTGCGCACCATAGGGGAACTTCACAGCGGCAAAGAGCAGAACCGTGCTGCTGAACAGCATGGCAACGATCAGCCACACCGGACGCTGCCGGTCACGGCGCAGCATCCGCAGGACCAGAAACGCCAGAAGCAAAGCCATGACCACTTCCCCGGCGGCGAGCATCAACGCCCGCTGTTCCTCTTTGTATATCAGGGAATATTCCGGCACAAAACCGATCCTCTGAAAGACATTTTCAAGCATTGCCGTGGGCAGGAACAGATACACCGCAGCCAGGATCCCCGCCCCTGCCAGCAGCCACGCACACAACACGGCGATCCGCATTATCCGGTGTCCGTACCGCCGCACCACGATCCAGTAACAGGACCCGGTCATAACAGCAAGCAGGGGTATCAGGCAGAACAGGTCACGCGCCGTAGCCGAGGGATTGAACCAGATCACCAGCAGCAATGCCGGAAATGCGATCCGGTGGAATTTGCAGAAAAGAGGATTTTCCTGCAGCGGGATCAAGGCGGCACAGAACGGCGCCCACAACAGCAGCGACCAGGGCATCAGCCGGAAAAATGTATTGACCGGAAAACTCAGAAGTTCCAGCAGATATTCCGATGTATTGAACTGGGACGGCAGTGCGGAACGGGGGTCCTCCGGCAGATCCGCCGCCATAAGCATACGCATCAGGATCGCCGCCGCCACCAGCAGACAGGCGATATAAAAGCCGGGATAATTGATTTTCTGCCAGACCGTCAGGGGACGGCGCTGTACAATGATCGGCACAATAAAATAGATCAATCCCATCGCCCCGGCATTGAAATAGATCAGCACGGCAAACAATCCGGCAAAGATCCACGCCCGCTGCCAGTCGGATCGCCGCAGAGTCAACTCGATCCAGATCATCCAGCCGCTGTAAAGCAGAAACGCCGTCAATGCCATGGGGTAACCGATCCCGATCCGCTCAAAAACGACAGTTGTCGTGAACATGACCGCCGCCGAAGCACACGCCGCCTGCAGCCCGCAGTTCCGTTTACAAACCCAGAATACAAGCCACGTCAGCGCAAAATAGGAGAGGACGGAAAGGAAACGCAAAGCAAACTCCAGCGGCACCCCGAGAAACACAAGTCCTTTTATCAAAACAAGATACAAAGGCTGAACATCCGAAAGAACATGTCCGTGCGCCATGGGGACGGGGGGGAAGGATGACATTTCCAGAGCGGCAACGGCGTATTCGCCTTCCACCCAAAACATCTCCCGGTCCTGAAGATGCCAGAGCGGGCAGGACAAGGCAAAGAACAGCAGTAAAAGGAATACTGCCACCCATGGATTCGTCTTTTTTTCTTCAAATATTGCCATAAAAGTTCGACCTCATTGATACAATCCCTACAATTTACACCCGTTTTGCCTTTTTAACAATCTCTTTTTCTACTTTTTTATAAATAAATATTGATTTTTCGGTGTCCCGATGCTATTTTTCACGGAAAACTGCATCAACATAAGGACCTGCCCATGAAAGCTTTTTCAGCCGCACAAATGCGGAAAGCCGATTCCGATACCATCAACAGCGGATACTGTTCCGGGATCACCTTGATGTCCAATGCCGGAAACGCTGCCGCCGACTGGATCATCCGCCATTATCCCGGGATCAACAACTGCCACATTCTGACCGGCAGGGGCAACAACGGCGGCGACGGCTTCATCATTGCTGCGCGGCTCGCCGCTTCTGCCGGATCGGGAAAAATCTTTCTGCACATGACCGCAGATGAAAGTCAACTCAAAGGCGATGCCCTTGCCGCATATCAGATGGTCCCGGATAAAGTCGTTATCAGGCGCGACACCTTTTCAGCTGACGGGATCACGCCCCACGACCTGATCGTGGATTGTCTGCTGGGGACCGGGATCTGCGGCGGATTGCGGGATCCGTTCGGTGCCTGGATCAATGCGGTCAATCAATGCCCCTGCCCCGTAGTTGCCATTGACATCCCCTCCGGACTCAATGCCGATGACGGAACGGTGTCGGACATCGCGGTCCGCGCTCAAAACACGCTGACTTTTGCCGCGCCGAAGATCGGACTTCTCGTGGGATCCGGTCCCGGTCACTGCGGCAGGATCACGGTTCTGGACATCGGGATCCCGCCGGAGATCCTCGCTCAACCCGGGGGGATCGATGTGACCGATCTGCAAACCGTACGCCGTCTGTTGAAACCGGTTCCCTACGATACCTACAAGCAGCGACGCGGATCCGTGCTGGTCATCGGCGGCTCATCGGATTATCCGTCTGCCCCATTTCTCACGGCGGAAGCGGCGCTGCGCGCCGGGGCGGGAATGGTCACGGTCCTTTTACCGGCATCCGCTGAAATCGTCTGTCATGTACCGAAAGCCGTCATCGTCCGCCGGGTTCCCGATCAGGGCAGCGGTGTATTCCAGCCGGATGCCCTGCCGCTGACCGGTCAACTGCTGCCGAAGATGGATGCCGTGGCTGTTGGTCCCGGTATGACAACAAAAGAGGGGACCGGCGCATTTCTGGCAGGTCTGCCGGAACAGCTGTCATGTCCCGCCGTGTTCGACGCGGACGCCCTCAATCTGCTGTCGCTGCAGCCGGAACTGCTGACGCGTCTGCCCCGGCATTCCGTGCTGACGCCTCACGCCGGGGAACTGAAACGGCTGGGCGGCGATCCGGCAGAACTTGTCCGGAAAACCAACGCCGTGTGTATTGTGAAAGGTCCTTACAGCGCAGTCACCGCTGCGGACAGACTGGCATACAATTTTTCCGGTTCGCCCGTTCTTGCCACCGCCGGCAGCGGTGATGTCCTCACCGGTATCACGGCTGCGTTTCTCGCGCAGAAATACGACGCCTTTGATGCTGCCCGGATCAGTGCATTCATTCATGGATTGACAGGTGAACCGGAAGGCGTTGATCTCTCCTGCAATACAGGTATCATTGCCGATGATCTGGCGGCAGCCCTGCCCCGGGTCCTGCAGAAACTGGGGAACACGATCCCCGTCTGATCAACGGTCGGGCGGTCAGTTTTTTTTCTGTTTTTCGCGGCGGAGTTTTGCCCAGTAATCCAGCCGTTTGCGGATTTCCCGTTCAAATCCCCGTTCAGGCGGCTGATAGAATGTTTTTCTGGGCATACCGTCCGGAAAATAATTCTGTCCGGAGAAACCGTCTTCCGTATCGTGATCGTACTGATAGCCCTTACCGTATCCGAGATCTTTCATCAGGCGGGTGGGCGCATTGAGAATATGGGCGGGCGGATTGAGAGAACCGGTCTCTTTCGCCGCCTGAAGTGCTTTCGGCCACGCCGTTTCAATACTGTTGGATTTGGGCGCAGTCCCCAGATAGACCACGAGTTCCGCAATGGCAAGATCTCCTTCGGGCGAACCGAGCCGTTCATACGCATCCCACGCAGAAATGGCGAACTGAAGCGCATTGGGATCGGAAAGGCTGACATCCTCCATGGCGAACCGTGTCAGACGGCGGAGCAGGTACAGAGGATCTTCCCCCGCATCCATCATCCGGGCAGCCCAGTACAGCGCAGCATCCGGGTCGGAGCCGCGCAGGGATTTGTGAAGGGCACTGATCAGATTGTAATGACCTTCCCGGTCCTTGTCGTAAACGGGCGCGCGCTGTTGCACGATCTTCATCAATGCGGCGGCATCCAGCGTTTCATCTCCGCCCGTAAGATCGAACACCGTTTCGATCAGATTGATAAAATATCTGCCGTCGCCGTCGGCGAGTTGAAGCAGCGTTGCTTTTGCCTCATCGGTAAGATTCAGAGTCCTGCCGGATTCCTTTTCGGCACGATGAATGATCTTCTCCAGTGCATTGCGCTCCAACGCATTCATAACGAACACCTTACATCGTGAAAGCAAAGCGCTGTTCAGTTCAAAGGACGGATTTTCCGTTGTTGCGCCTACGAGCGTGACGGTCCCGTTTTCCACATAAGGCAGGAACCCGTCCTGTTGCGCGCGGTTGAACCGGTGGATCTCATCCACGAACAGGAGCGTACCTTCACCGGCGAGGCGTCTTTTTCTGGCTTCTTCAAATGCTTTCCGCAATTCGGCGATACCTGAAAAGACGGCGGAGATCGCCACGAAACGCATTTTTGTATGCTGCGCCATGATCCGTGCGCAGGTCGTTTTACCGCATCCGGGGGGACCCCAGAGGATGAAACTGGAAAGTTTTCCGCTTTCGATCATACGGCGCAGAGGACCATCGGGACCGAGGAGATGATCCTGCCCCACGATGTCATCCAGTGTTGCAGGGCGGAGTCTGTCAGCCAGAGGCCGCTGCACATTTCCGGAAAAGAGGCTGTCTTCCTGTTCGCCGTCGTCGAAAAACATATTCAGAGCACACCTTTTGTGGAGGGAACGCCTTTGACGCGGGGATCGATGCTGACCGCTTCACAGAGGGCTCGTGCAAACCCTTTGAACACGGCTTCAAAGATGTGATGCGTTTCACCGGCAGCCAACATCCGGATATGCAGATTCATACCGGCTTTTGTGGCGAGGGCGGTAAAAAATTCCTTGAAGAGCGCGGTGTCCATGTCTTTGATGTAGGGGACGGCAGGCGTGACATCGTACACGAGGTATGGTCTGCCGGAAAGATCCAGCGCCACCAGGGCGAGCGTTTCATCCATGGGCAGCATGAAATTGCCGTAACGGCGGATCCCGCATTTGTCCCCCAGCGCCTTCAGGATCGCCTCACCGAGCGCCAGACCCATATCTTCCATGGTGTGATGACAATCCACTTCCAGATCGCCTTTTGCCTGCAGGTCCAGATCAAAATTTCCGTGCTTGGCAAAAAGTGTCAGCATGTGATCCATGAAACCGATTCCGGTATTGATGGTGCTGCCGCCTTCTCCGTCCAGATTGATGGTGACAGTGATGCTGGTCTCTTTTGTTGTCCGTTCCACTGTAGCTGTTCTCATAAAGGATTCTCCTTTTCCGGGAATATTTGATTATGTTTTATTTCTGTTCATCGAATGCCTGATGCACTTCATTGCGGAACGCATCATCGGTAAAGTAACGCAGTGTGATATGCGCCATGGCACCGCCGCAGATCATTGCCTCATCAAAGCCGTGATCCATACCGGCAGCCTTTTCAAAATCCACTGTATGGAGCGCGGTGCCGTGTTCTTCATGGCAGATCCCGAAATGAAGATTCGCGCCCGGCATGATCTGGGAAACATTGCCGAAGTCCGTACTTGCTCTGCCTTCATTTCCTTTTGCCCGGATCACTTTATGACCGATGGATTCCAGATAATCGGCATACGCATTGTTGAGGGGGGCATTGATTTTGCAGGGATCGTAAGCGGTGGTCCGGATACAATCGCAGGTGCATCCTGTCTGGGTCGCGGCTCCGGCAACGATCTCACGGAAACGGCGTTCCAGTTCAACGGCTGTATTTTTATCCGGAGCGCGGAGATAGAAAAACGCTTCCGTTTCATCGGGGATCACATTTGGGGCATCGCCGCCTTTGCGGATAATGCCGTGGACCCGGGCGGATTCCGCCATCTGCTGACGCCAGAGACCGATCCCGTTGAAGAAGAGGATCAGGGCATCCAGCGCATTGATCCCCTGCTCCGGTGCCATACCGGCGTGGGAGGCTTTGCCGTGGAACTGCACAAGAAAACGCGTCACGGAATATGCGCCGTCATCCGTGGAAGTTACATCATAGGGATGGGAAATGATGGCGGCATCGATACCTTCAAACGCGCCATGCTCCTGCATCACAACTTTTCCACCGAGCTGTTCTTCTCCGGGAGAACCGAAGAGAACGAATCTTCCGTTCACACCGGCTTTTTCAAGGGCATCCACAGCCATATACGCTCCGGCGAGAGCGGATGCACAAATCAGATTGTGTCCGCAGGCGTGACCGATCTTCTTCAGTGCATCGTACTCGGAGAAGATGGCGAAAGCCGGTCCGTCACCGGTCCCCAAACGCCATTCTGCCCGGTACGCGGTATCCAGACCGGCAATGCCGCGTGTCACCTGTGCGCCCCACTGTTCCAGCAATTCCGTCTGGAGCCGGGCGGCGGTAAATTCCTGAAAACCCAATTCTGGATTTGCGTGGATCTCATCAGATATTTTCCGGATGGATCGTTTTACATCATCGGGCAGATCGTATTTCATATTTCAAAGTTCCTTGAGTTGTTCGAAACGGTCGATTTTGATGTCATAAGTTGCGCCCTTCAAGTCATTTCCGAATCCGTAAGCGGCGAATGCGGTTTTCATGCCGACCGCTTTTCCGACGAGGAGATCGGGTGCGCCGTCGCCCACCATCCAGCAATCGGAAGGATCTTCAATGCCGAGGATATCCAGGATGAACTGCATCCCGTCCGGGGCGGGTTTGAGGGGGAAATCCGGTGTACCGCCGAGGATCACGTTGAAGAAGGGTGCGATTCCGAGATCATACAGCGTGGATTTACAGAAATCATCCGGCTTGTTGGTCAGAACAGCCAGTTTCCAGCCTTTTGCCTGCAATTCTTTCAGGGTCACGTACACGCCGGGATAAAGTGATGCGGTCAGATTCAGGTTCGCCCGATAGGACCGCTGCATCACTTCCAGCGCCTCATCAAAATCGATGGGGGCGGCTCCGGCGGGGCGGTTTGCCAACGCCCGTTCCAGAAGTTTTTTCATACCGTCGCCCACCATTCCGACCACCTGCTCCAGCGAGAGGGGCGGTTCGCCGTAATAGTGGAGCATCAGATTAACGGTATTGGCGAGATCCAGCCGGGTATCCACCAGTGTTCCGTCAAGATCAAAAACCATGCAGCGTTTTTCTGTCATATCAAGCCTCACTTTCCGCAGCCGGGTTGAAAAGGCAGTTCTGTACTGAGCGGCAGCCGTGCCAGTGCGTCCATATCCAGACCGTTGTAATGTCCGGCGCGGTGATAATACCATGCCAGACCGCCGATCATGGCGGCATTGTCCGTACAATATTTCCGGGGAGCCATCATGGCAAGGAGTCCTTTCGGGACAGACGCTTCAAATCTGTCACGCAGGGCGCCGTTGCAGGCGACACCGCCGCAGAGGATCACCGATCTCACCCGGTAATGGGCGGCGGCATCAAAGATCTTGGTGCAGAGCACATCCACGATCGCTTCCTGATACGAGGCAAGGCAATCGTACAGTTCCTCATTGGTGATCGCTTCCGGTCCGCCCATATCGCGGGTGTGATAGAGCATGGAAGTTTTCAAACCGCTGAAACTGAAATTGAATCTGTTTTCCGGTGCGACAGGTTTGCCGGCAGCCCCGGTAAGGGAGCGGGGAAAATGATATTTCTGCGGATTTCCGTTCTTTGCCAGCCGTTCGATCACAGGTCCGCCGGGATAACCGAGATTCAGCAGTTTTGCGGCTTTATCGAAGGCTTCTCCGGCAGCATCGTCCAATGTTGTGCCGACAAGGTGGGACTTGCCGTCTTTTGTCAGCACCACCAGACTGGTATGTCCACCGGAAACCACTGCCGCAAGCATGGGATAAAGTTCCGGATCGTCAAAGCGGCGGGTATTTTCTTCACCGACAAACGCGCCGTAAATGTGACCGAGGAAATGATTGATGCCGATCAGGGGCAGACCGTTTGAGACGGCGAAACCTTTGGCAAAAGTCATACCGATCAGCAATGCGGGGACCAGACCGGGTGCATGGGTCACTGCCACAGCATCAAGATCACCTGCCGTGATCCCGGCATCTTTCAGCGCCTGTTCCACAACGGGCGTCACGGCAGTCAGGTGTTCCCGTGCTGCAAGTTCAGGGATCACACCGCCGTAAGGTGAATGTTTGGCGATCTGGGATGCGACCACGTTGGAGATGACTCTGCGTCCATCTTCCACCACTGCCGCCGCCGTTTCATCGCAACTGGATTCTATGCCTAAAATCAATGCCATGATATACTCCGGAAAATCTGTTGTCTCTTATCTTTGCTTAATATAGCACGCACTCGCGCGGATTGCAAGACGGATCAGACTCTCTTGCGCTTTTTCAGTACGCCGCCTTGAAAAAACAGCTTCGCGCGTTATATTACAGGGAGTTTCGACCAACATCAAAGAAAGGAATGCAGCAATGCTTGGAGATAGAGATTATATGCGGGATCCGCGGGGAAGAGGCAATCCATCCGATCCCGTCCGCAATGCGCGCGGCGGCTTTCACGCCCTGATCGCAGTCATTGTTCTGAATATTTTCTGCTGGATCATGGATCTGAAAGGACTGGAGCTTTATGCTCCGGCAGTGAAAGAAGGGGAAGTCTGGCGGCTGGCAACTTCATTGTTTCAGCATCACGATTTCTTCCATCTGTTTTTCAATATGTTTTCCCTGTACATCTTCGGCTCTCTCATTGCGCCGATCCTGGGTCCCAAACGCTTCCTGCTGCTGTATTTTGTGTCCGGGATCGCGGGGAATCTTCTCTGGATGGCGACCTCCTGGTCCTCTTTTCATGTGCTGATCGGAGCAAGCGGTGCGGTCATGGGGATCATCATTGCTTCCGCCATGATGCTGCCCGATATTGAAATGTTTCTGCTGTTCATCCCCTTCCCCATCAAACTGCGTACCATGGCGATCGTGTTCATCTGTATCGAACTGTTCAACCAGATCAGCGTCGGCACCATGAGCGGGATCGCTTACACTGCGCACATCGGCGGTTTCATCGGCGGTATGCTGCTGATGCGTTCCGCATTCAGACGGTTTGTCACGTGGGATCCGCTGGCATTTCTCTCCGGCGGTAACGATCCTCGCCGCAATCCCACCGGCACACAGCCGCCCCCGAAAGGATGGAGCGTCCGGGATGACCGCTATTCACCGCCGCCCCCGCCGCCCACCGGCAGAGTGACCCAGAAGGAACTGGATACACTGCTGGATAAAATCTCCCTTCACGGCATCAACAGTCTTTCCGAGGAAGAACTGGCGCGGCTGCGTCAGGCGCGGGAACAGATGCGCAGCGGAAAATAACCGGATCAGAAGAAAGGATCACGCGGAATGAATATACTCTGGGTCACAAGCGAAGCAGTTCCCTATGCAAAAACCGGCGGACTGGCAGATGTTTCCGGGGCGCTGCCGGACGCACTGGCGGCAAGAGGGCATCGGGTGGATGTGGTCATGCCTTACTATCCTCAAGTTACCGGAAAACTGGGACTCAAGTTCTCTGCGCTCTCCGATCCGCTGGGCGTACCATTCGGAGACAACACGGAATGGGCAAGGATCAGAACGCTGGAGATCAATGACAATCTGCGGTTCCATTTTATTGAGTTCGACCGATTTTTTGACCGTCCGAAACTTTACGACTGGAACGGCGTGGAATACGGCGACAACGCACAACGGTTCATTTTCTTCTCCCGGGCAGCCATGCAGGCAGTGATCGCACTCGGTCTGACGCCGGACATCGTTCATGCCAATGACTGGCACGCCGCGCTCTGCTGCGTCTATCTGCGGAGTCATCTTTACAACGGTCATCCCCGGTTCGCTTCCGCACGGAGTGTGCTGACGATCCACAATATCGGGTATCAGGGCATCTTCTCCAAGGACAATCTGTACTGGACCGGACTTGGTTGGGAATATTTCAACCACAACTGTCTGGAATATTACGATCAGCTCAACTTTCTCAAAGCGGGCGTCATGACCGCGCACATGGTCAACGCCGTCAGCCCCACTTATGCCCAGGAGATCCTGTCGCAGGAGTACGGGTTCGGACTGGATCCCGCGCTCCGCAGCTGCGCGTTTTCCGGCAGACTCAAAGGCATCCTGAACGGGATCGACATCAAAGAATGGGATCCGGAACACGATCCGCTTCTGCCCGCAAATTATACTGCGAAAAAGATCGCCGGAAAAATGACATGCCGTCAGGAACTGCAGAAATATTTTCACCTGCCGGTCAAAGAAAATACGCCCGTTTTCGCTACCATTTCCCGGCTTGCATATCAGAAAGGACTGGATGTTCTTGCCGCCGCTCTGACAAAACTTTTTGAGGAAGGCGCCGATATTCAGTTCGTGCTGGTCGGCTCCGGAGATCCCGGTCTGGAAAACTGGTACAGCAGCCTCCAATGCCGCTTCCCCGGCAGATTCGCATTCTTCAAGGGATACGCCCCGGACAGCCTTTCCCATCTGGTGGAGGCGGGCGCAGACTTTTTTGTTATGCCCTCCCGCTATGAACCCTGCGGTCTCAACCAGATGTACAGTATGCGCTACGGCACTCTGCCCATCGTCCGGGAAACCGGCGGTCTGGCGGATACCGTCACGAATTTCAATTACAAAAATCAGGATCAGGCAACCGGATTCGTGTTCCATGATCTTCATACCGACGCACTGGCGGCGACCATGCGCTGGGCGGCAGATGTCCGCACAAGAGAACCGGCAGCCTTCAAAGCCATGCGGATCAACGCCATGAACAAAGATCTTTCCTGGAACAATACAGCCTCACAATACGAGCGGATGTACGAAGATGCTCATCGATGAATTTGATTATTTTCTGCCCGAAGAACTGATCGCACAGGAACCGGCTGAAAACAGGGGCGGCTCCCGGATGCTCGTACTCGATCCCGCCGCGGGAACAATGGAGATCGTGCCGTTTTCACGCTTTCCGGAATATCTGCAGCCCGGCGATATGATCGCGCTCAACGATACAAAAGTCATCCGGGCAAGACTCTTCGCCAGAAAAGAAACAGGCGCAAAAATCGAAATATTTCTTCTCGGTCTCGCAGATGGCGGCAGAGACGGCAGATATTGGCAATGTTTTATGAAACCGGCAAAACGGGTCGCGGAAGGAACCTGTCTGGCAATGCTTCTGCACGACGGTGTAACGGTTTCCGATACCTATCGCGTCAAACTCATCTCGAAAGACAGAGAGACCGGCGTCTGCATCGTGGAATTTTACGGTGCCGAAACCGAACAGATCCTCCACGATTGCGGTCATCTTCCCCTGCCCCCGTACATCAAACGGCAGGACGCTGAATCCGATTCCGAACGGTATCAGACCGTTTACGCAGAGATCCCCGGCGCAGTCGCCGCACCCACCGCCGGACTCCATTTCACGCAGGACATCTTCCGCCAACTGAAAGAAAAAGATGTGGAGACCGCACGCCTGACACTCCATGTGGGCGCCGGAACATTCAAACCCGTGGAAGAAACCGAAGTGGAAAAACATCACATGCACACCGAACGCTTCTTCTTTCCCGCCGATACAGCAGAAAAACTCAACAATACCAGAAAAAACGGAAAACGCATCCTCGCCGTCGGCACAACAAGCCTCCGGACACTGGAATCATGCGTGGATGAACAGGGGTCGTTCACTCCGCAGAGCGGCGAAACCGGGATCTATATCTACCCGCCATACAAAATCAAATCCGCCGATATGCTCCTCACTAATTTCCATCTCCCGAAAAGCACCCTGCTGATGCTCGTTTCCGCATTCGCCGGGATGGAACCGATCCGGAAAGCATACGCATACGCCATCGAAAATAAAATGCGCTTCTTCAGCTACGGCGATTGTATGCTCATCCTTAATAAAGTCAGATAAAAGATAAAACAGATCGCGTGCGGTGCGCGGGGGGCGCGGCTCCAAAGCGTCCGTTCCACCGGACGGTGTGCGCGGTCTTGGACCGCGCGGAGCCGCGCCGTTATATCCGTGATTTCCGGTGGGTTCAATAACCGGAGAAATCTTTGAAGCGGAGTGAGAGTGTCGGAGGATCTTCCATTTCAAGGATATTGAGTGTTTTTCTTGACATGGACACGCCGACGCCGTACAATTTGATGGGGAACGTGATTTTTCTGTCGCCCTTACCGCCGCCGTATCGCCACTGGCGGTATCCTTCGCCGGGACACGGGACTTTGACGGGTGAGAGATCGTTCAGGGGGAACTGGAGGAAATGCCAGCCGTCGAAATTTACGCCGAGTCTGTCGGGCCAGTCGTAATATGTTCCGGATCCGCCGGTCATCCATTTTTCGCCTTCGGCGTCAATGATTTCAAAATAGAGTTTTGCCCAGCTGCTGTTTCCTTTGACCCAGACGCCCACGGTATTGGGCGTTCCGGGGATCTCCACCGGTGTATTCAGGCGCATGAAAGCATATTCCTGAATACGCGGCGCGACTTCACCTTCGCGGAGGAGTGTCAGTTCCAGACATTTTCCTTTCAGGATATCTTCAACGCCTTCGAGTTTGAAAGCTCCGGGGCGATACGGATTCAATCCGGTAGGCGGACGCATTCTCTTATCTTCGCCCATGGCGAGTGTCCACTGATTGACATCATCCATTGCGCACGCGACTTGTGCTTTTTCCTGACCGGGGTGTGTTTCCCACGGATAGGTCCGCTGCATTGAAACGCTGATGGACTGGATCTTTCCGGTCTGGGTGAGATAAGTTGCTTCGGGCGTGATCTTCAATGTAAAATCATTTCCGGTGAGTTCTTTTGCTCTGCCGTAGAGATCGGTGCGGAGTGTTTTTTCCACGCTGTTTTTCACTTGTGCATCAACTTCACCGCGTGCAGACCAGAGGGCATAAACGTATTCATCCTGCTGACCGTCTGCTGTTTTTTCAGCTTTCCGTTTGAATTCCAGAGCGTAAACAGTTTTGGAGCCTGTGGGGACCATACGGACGAATTCCACGCAGTCCATCATCTGCGTTACAACGGAGGATGCGCAGAAAATGGGATAAGGCTGATAGAGGGGCCATCTTGTGAAGACGCCGCCGCCCCACACGGTGTTGTCATAGCAGTCCGAATGGAAAGGACCGGAGGGGATCGGAATGGTTTTTGAGTTCCACGCGAGCGCGATCAGGATATCGCGGATACGCCATGCGGCGCGTTCCCGGTCGGAGAATGTGGGGCATTTTCTGCCTTTCCATTCATAACTGGCTTCCACGCCCACATCGTTGTAACCGTAAATGCGTGCAAGTTCTTTCAGATCCCAGAAACTGCCTGCGGTGGACCGTTCCGGCGACACAGTCTGCCCCACGGATTCTTCGCCGAGGGTATCGATATATTCTTTGGGATAACCTTCGCGGAAAAGTTGTGCCATAATGTTGATGCTGCTTCCGCTGTTGCCGACGATCAGACGGATATGGGGTGCATTTCTGCGCCACGCTTCCGCGACTTCGATCGCTTCATCCGTGATCATGCGGTCGATTTTTTTCTGTGCGGGCGTGATCGGTGTTTTTTCGCCCAGAAGTTCCAGCGGTGCGGGTCCGCCGCCGCCTCTTTCATGGAAGATCATTGCGACTCTTGTACTTGGATAACGCCGGATCCATTCCTGAATCTTCTGATCCATTTCTTTCGCTCTGCCGGCTTTATCTTTGGCTTTGAAATTGCGGAGCGGATTGAAGGGGCCGCGGATCAGACCGTAGGACTTCATTTCCTCCTCGGAGTATTTATCATTCCACAACATAGTCTGTCTGGAGCCGACACGGCGGGCGATACGGCAGACCAGATCGCGGTCGGTGGGCGTACCGTGTGCGCCGCCGAAGTTCCAGGTGAAGAAGGGAGATTCTGCGGGCGTGGCTTTCCGTGTATCGGGCGCGAACCGGATGAATGAGCCGGTACATTTCACATATTCCCGCTTGCCATCCGCCGGCAGCAATGTGGTGACAAAGCGGTAGTGTCCCAGTTCCATTGCCTTTTCAAAGGAATTTTTGAATTCGACTTTTTCACCGGCTTTTTTCAGATCAAGATTTTTCGTATTGGTCTGAACAAGTTTGTTATCCAGATCATAGACTTCGGTACGGATCTGATATTTTCCGGGGCAGACAGCCGTGACTGTCACATTGCTGAACGGGACTTCTCCGCCCACATAATAGTTGCCGGTGACGCCGGAATCCACCCGGAGCAGAGCGGGGGATTTTTCCAGCGTGACGCCGTGGACTCTTACGATGGAGGGGATCAGGGACGGCTTGTCGAAACAGTTCACATAATAGTTGTCGGCAAAGCGTCTCAAATCGCCGAGAACTTCCAGGTCGATACCGGAAAGTTTACGCATGAATGTGATGTCCTGGATCTTGCCGATATCGAGATCCAGCGATGCCAGAAATTTATTTTTCCCGATCCGTCTCACATTGGGCGGAAGGGGATCATCTTCCGTCAGCGGCAGCTCAACAAAGTTGTGCGTGATCATATCCGTTGCGGTACCTTCGCAGTAAGGACTGTAAAAGTTTGCGAGGCGCACGGTCATGATCGTATTGCGTTTGCCTTCCCGCACTTCTTTTTCCAGACCCGGCTCAAGCGAACAGATGACATGCGCGCGGATGTACTGGGTGTTCGGCACTTTCCGGATATAACTGTCGAGAGGGCTGTCAAACGCCTGACGGGAGAGATAGCCGTCACATTCCAGCATGAATGAACCGAGATTCACTTTGCAGAGAGAGGTATCAAATGCGTCTTCGGGTTTGCAGACTTTCACGGAAACGCCTTTGTATTTTTCAACGCGGACCGCTTCTCCGGGCGGTTCCACCAGATGCAGCAGCGGGTGGATCCGTTCTTTTTCCAGTTCGGTGATTTTGTACTCCGTTCCATAGGGCATAAAAAGCTGCACATTCTGAAGAGGATGTTCCAGTTTGACATCCGCCAGGAGACTGCCTTTGTAATCGATCTGCCAGTGTTTGCCTTCCTCATCGATGCGGATGAACTCAAGCCGGTGCAGATCACGGGAGCCGGGCATACCGTTCTTTTCCAGTTCCTTGAGCATATCCGGGATCTGATTGGCGTGGTATCTGGAGCTGATACGGGCGCGGGAGAAAAGGAAAATACGGCGGGATATGCCGTAGCCGAAAAATTTCATACCGGCATCATTGATACGGTATTTTTCAACCACATCGATCCGTTTTTTGGTCTTTTTGCCGTCAACTTCCTCTTCCACAGTCTTTTTGTATTTGCGGGTGATATTTTCCGTGAAGGAGGTCAGATTGTAATATTTCGGAGAATTTGTGCCGTCAAGCATCTTCCATTGCACATAGGCGGGAAACAGATTGGTCCGGAACTCGATCCGGAATTTTTCCGATGCCGGACAAAGGATCGGATCGCTGGATTCCATCGTGATGAATTCATCTTTGCCGGCAGCAGAAGTTTTTCTATTTGTCTTTTTTTTCTCCGGACGGGATTCTTCCTCCGGCAGAAGTTTCACATCTTTCACATCCACCGCATTCTGAGCGGCAAGAGTCAAGCCTGCAAACAGCATTTTCTGATCAGCCCGGGTCGCTCCGATGGGCTGAAATTTACCATCGATCTTCATACTGACTTCGATGATGGTATTTTTTCTGGCGATCTGAAATTCATACCAATCCGTTTCATTCATGGCGGGGAAATCAAATTCTTCCCGTTTCCACGCAGGAATACCGGTATAACCACCTGTGACCCAACCAGTTACACGACTCCCTTTTTCCGGATCAAGAAGCCAGTACAGCGCCCGTTTCGCTTCACGGTCTTTTTCGTGCGCCTGTTGAAGCACCAGACCGACTTCCACCGTTTTCGGTGTTTCAGGGAAACGACAGGAAAAGCTCAAACGGAAATACTTCTGCCGTTCATCGGAAGGCAGAACATAAGCCGATCTGAAAGCAACGGCTTTTTTGCCTTTTTCCGGTCGGATGGAGATCACCCCGTTTTCCACTGTGACATTTTTATTCAGATTCCCAGCTCCGGTATCCAGCAGTTTCCCGGCAGAAAATACAGGTGACGCCGCAAATCCAAACATCAGCAGCGCTGCGAGCAATGTCCGTTTTTTCATAAATCAGACCGATCCTTTCCGTATGATTTTTCGCAAAATTTTATGACAGTCCGGACCCAATATAAAGTGCAGATCACCACTTTTCAAGCAGTAAACTGAGTTTTGTCACAAAAAAGACGGAAAAATGTTTTTTATTTTTTATCTGCACTTGATTTTGTTACGCTTGGTGCTATCTTTGTTGGAACAGCAGAACCATCATCACGCAAGGAGAATGCAAAAAATGAAAAAACTGTATCAGGAATTTCTGGAAAAAATCGACATTGACGCCTTCATTGAAAGAACTGTAAACCTCTGCAAAATCGAAATGGGGCAGACAAGTACCCACCAATACAAAGCAGCACAGTACACGCTGGAACAGATCAAAGCGGCAGGGATCCCCAATGCGGAACTGCTCGAATTTCCCGCTGATGGAAAAACTGCTTATCTGGACAAGCGTATGCCCATTGCATGGGATGCTACTGTCGGCAGATTGAGCCATCTGATCCCGGGAAAGGAACCGCAGGTCATTGCCGACTATCAGAAACATCCCTTCCACCTGATCCATGCATCCGTTGCCACGCCGCCGGAAGGGATCATTACAAAAATCATTACGGAAGATCAGTTCCGGTCCGGTGCCGATGTGAAAGACTGTCTTGTGATGCTCAATCCTATGACAGATCCCCGTCCGGCGATCATGAAGCCCATTCTGGACCGCGGCGGACTCGGTCTTGTTTCCGATTATCTTGTGGATCGTTATCAGACGCCCGATCATATCCAGTGGGTCGTTGCCTGTACGGAAGCCGGAGACTGGCATGTTACCGCCCTTGACCGCCCCTTCATCGGATTCAGTGTGTCGCCCCGCACCGGCGATCAGATCCGTCAGGCTGCCGCCAAAGGAACTTATAAAGTCAAAGTGGAATGTGACGGACGCCGCTATGAGGGCATCCTGCCCGCCGTTACGGCACTCATTCCCGGCAAAAGCAAGAAGGAAGTATGGATCCTCGCCCACCTGTTTGAACCCATGCTCAACGACGACTGTATGGGCGTTATGGCAGGGATCGAAGTGGCGAAACAGATCATGGCAAAAGGTACGCCGGACTACTCGGTGCGCCTTGTTTTCGCAATGGAACTGTACGGTTTCGCAGCTTATGCAGCATCCCGCGGCGGCGATCTGAAAGGTCAGGTCATCGGCGGCTGCAATCTGGACAGCATGTGCGCAGTGTACGGGGAAGACGATCTGAAACTGTGTCCCTCCGGTTACGTTCCCTGCATCATGAACGAAGTGCTGAAAGAAGTCTATGAAGAATTCAAAGATACCCGCAAACTGATCTACGCTCAGGCAGAATTTCACGACGATATGTTCCTCAGCGATTACAGCACCGGTCTGCCGACGACATGGCTGATGAACACAGCATACAAAAAACTCTGGCACAACAGCCGTCAGTGCGAACCCGATTTCTTCAACTGGCCCCGCTACAAAGAAAATCTGGCCTTCGCCAGTATGTACCTTTACACTGTTGCCAACAGCGGCGGCAGAGAACCTGCACCGAAACAGCTCACCCTGAAACCGGTCAGTTCCCCGTGGCGCGACTACGCGGCAAAAATGGTCTTTGCCCGGAAAGAGATCGGGCTGCCTTATTCCCAGGTGAAAGTTCCCCGTGATGAAAAAATCTCGATGCCCGACGGCATTATTTACGGTCCCATCAGCAATGTGCTGAGCAATATGGACGGCAAAAAGAATCTGGCGGAACTGATCCTGGAAGCGGAAGCGGAACGGGAACAGCAGCTCAGCGAAGGTCAGGTCAAGAAATACATCATGAGTATGAATCATCTGGCAGATTACGGGTATCTGGAAGTCATCAGCCGCCCGGAGATCTCCGGCGATGATATCAAAGCCGCGTTGAAAGAACTGGGTGTCACCGGCGATGATGTGCTCATGGTTCACGCATCCGTATCCAACTGCGGCTATATCTCCGGCGGTCCGACGACGCTCATCGACGCCATCCGCGAAACTGCCGGAACTTCCATGTTCACCACCTTCACTTATCCGTACATCCTGCTCGGCGGCAGCCTCAGTGCCGGTTATGTGCCTTTCGATGCCGCAGATCCGTCACAGGTCTGGACCGGAAAAGTGGGCGAAACCGTCCTGAAAAAATATCCGGATGCCGTCCGCAGCCGCCATATCACACACTCCTGGGCAGGTTTCGGTAAAAAGATCCACGAATGTCTCGACGCCCACGAACCGGATGCCGCTCCCACCGGCAAAGACTGTCCTCTGGAAAAAGCCATGGAAATGGGCGGTAAAGTCCTGTACTTCGGGACCGGACTCGGACCCTCCACCTTCCTCCACTATCTGGAAGATGCCAGCAATCTGCCCTATCTGGATGACGCAGTCTGCGGCGTGAAAATGCCCGACGGCAGCACGAAAAAATATATCCTGCCCAAACATCTCCCCGGCGACCGCGATTTCTATCACGTGAGCCCCGGCAAAGAATGTAAATTCTACGAACGCGCTTACGCCAGAGGGCTGAACGCAAAAAGAGTCAAACTCGGTATGAACGAACTGATCCTTATGGATCTGCAGGAAGTATATAAGATCGGCATGGAAATCATCCGCGAAGATCCCAACGTGCTCCTCTGCGATGATCCCGAATGCCTCTTCTGCAGCAAGTTCAATCACAAGTAATACGCCCCGCAGAACAACCACACACACACCGGCGCGGCTCCACGCCGGTGTGTGTGTGGTTGTTTCTGCTGAAAAAAGTTTTATTCTTTGACCGGAGATTCTTGACATCTGTTTCTACTGCTGTATATTACGCCACGACATCATTGATCATTAATAACAAAAACCTGTCATTTTTCAGGAAGGAAAGTCCTATGCCTATTACAGAGATCCTGGAGCGGAACGCCCGTGATTTTGGCAAAGATATTGCGCTGGTGGAGATCAATCCTCAGGAATTGGAAAAGCGTCACACGACGTGGCGTGAATATGCGTTGATCGAGCCGAGTCCCACGGACAGTTTCCGGTCCCAGATCACCTGGGATGAATTTGACCGCAAAGCGAACCGGATGGCGAACTTTCTTCTGACCCGTCATGTCAAGCGCGGCACGAAAGTCGGGATCCTTCTGATGAACTGTCTGGAATGGCTGCCGATCTATTTCGGTATTCTCAAGAGCGGAGCGATGGCTGTGCCGCTGAATTTCCGTTATACGGCAGACGAGATCAAATACTGTCTGGAGCTGGCGGATGTGGAAGTGCTTCTTTTCGGTCCTGAATTTATCGGCCGTATGGAATCCATCTGCGACCGCCTGCCCCGCGTCAAAACCATGCTGTATGTGGGTGAAGACTGCCCCTCTTTTGCGGAACCCTACGGCAATCTTGTTTCCTATTGTTCCAGCAAATCGCCTGCGATCCAGCTTTCGGATGACGATGAAGCGGCGATCTATTTTTCGTCCGGCACCACCGGTTTCCCGAAAGCCATTGTCCACCGTCACCGGAGTCTTGTTCATTCCTGTGCTGTGGAACAGAATCATCACCATCAGACGCGTGAGGACACGTTCCTCTGTATTCCGCCTCTGTATCATACGGGCGCGAAGATGCACTGGTTCGGCAGTTTTCTGGTCGGCGGCAAAGCGGTTCTGTTGAAAGGGATCAAGCCGGAATGGATCATCAATGCGGTTTCACAGGAACAGTGTACGGTGGTCTGGCTGCTTGTTCCGTGGGCGCAGGACATTCTGGATGCCATAGAACGCGGCGACATCAAGTTGGAAGATTTCAAGCTGGATCAGTGGCGTCTGATGCACATTGGAGCCCAGCCGGTTCCGCCCAGTCTGATCAAACGCTGGAAAACGGTTTTCCCCCATCACGATTACGACACCAACTACGGTTTGAGCGAATCCATCGGCCCCGGTGCGGTCCATCTCGGCATTGAGAACATTGATCATGTGGGAGCCATCGGTGTTGCCGGTTACGGTTGGGAAACAAAGATCGTGGATGAAAAACGGCAGGTTGTCGCCCGCGGCAGTGTTGGTGAACTGGCAGTCCGCGGCGACGGCGTGATGAAATGTTACTACAAAGACGAAAAAGCCACATTGGAAGTGTTGGATGCCGATGGCTGGCTTTATACCGGCGACATGGCGCAGGAAGATGCGGAAGGCTTCATCTATCTTGTTGACCGCAAAAAAGATGTGATCATCACCGGCGGTGAGAACCTGTATCCGGTCCAGATCGAAGACTTCCTCCGCAAGAACAATGCCATCAAGGATGTGGCTGTGATCGGACTGCCGGACAGCCGTCTGGGTGAGATCGCGGCTGCCATCATTGAGATCAAGCCGGGCTTCACACTTACGGAAGAAGACGTGCAGAATTTCTGTCTGGATCTGCCCCGTTATCAGCGTCCCCGGAAGATCATCTTTGCGGATGTCCCCCGGAATCCGACGGGCAAAATCGAAAAGCCCCTGCTCCGCAAAAAATACGGTGCGGAAGGGCTGGTCGCCATGCAGAACGAGATCCGGAAAGACAACTGATCCCGCAGATGAAAACCCTTCTTGAAGTTTATCTGGAGGACCGGAAGCGTTTTGAAGCGTTCCTGTTCGACATCGATGGTACGCTGTGGCTGGGCGGGACGCCCATTCCGGGCGCAGTGGAACTGCTGACGCGGCTGCGTGAGGACGGCGTTCCCTTCGGGTGTCTCTCCAACAATTCCTCGGATACGCGGGAACGCATTGCGGGGCGTCTGAACAAGATCGGGCTGCCGGTCAGTCAGGAAAATATCGTGACCTGCCGCGACGCGGTGGAGCCGTGGTTCCGCAACCATAATAACGGCGGCAAAGAGTGGAACTGTTTTCTGATCGGCAAATGCGAAGATATTCCGGGCGTTGTCCGGTTTGAAACAGATCCGGCAAAGATCATGGAATGTGACGGTGTTCTGCACAACGGCAGTGTTTACGACTGGCGGGTGATCATGACGGCTGTGCTGAACTTTTTTATTGTGTTTCCGGAAAAACCGCTGATCGTATCCAATCCGGATATCCTCTGTCCGCTGCAGAATGGTTTTCACATTTGCTCCAACGGACAGATGGAACTGGTCATCCGTCTGCTGGAGGAACGGGGTATCCGCAAGGAACGTATCCTGCTCGGCAAACCCCATACCCCGATCTATGAAGTGGCATTGTCCCGCTTCGGCATCCGGAATCCTTCCGCCGTTGCGGCGGTGGGCGACCTGCTGACCAGTGATATTCAGGGTGCCAACCGGAACGGTCTGACATCCGTGCTGGTCATGACCGGCTTCACCACGGCAGAGATGGCGGAAACGGCGACTGGTGATCTGAAACCGGATCTTGTTTGCAGCAGACTGGCTTGACAGTTGGTGAAAGTTGTGATATATTGCGCGGACAAGTAAAGAATCAGATAAGATTGGAGTGATAAGACGATGGAACAGAAATTCCCCTACCTGAAAAAATTTGCAGTCGGATACTTTTTCGGCGCGCAGCCCAATACATTCATGGATGCCATTGCCCCCTATATCCCGGCACTGGCTGAAGTTTATTTCCCCCTGCCCGGTATTCTTTCCGCGCGGGAACTGGACGGCGATCCGGAAAAACTCCGTGCCGCTCTGCTCCGGGATCTGCGGACCATCCGCGGTTACGGTCTGAAGTTGGACCTGCTGATCAATGCCACCTGTTACGGGGAAAAATCCTATACCGCCGAGTGGCGCAAAACCATCATCAGTGCCATTGCGTATCTGGACGACAACGGGGTGAAGCCGGAGATCGTCACGACCACAAGCCCCTTTGTGGCAAAAGTGCTGCGTGAAAAATATCCGGAAATCGAGATCCGCGCCAGCGTGAACCTGAAGATCGGGTCCACCCTCGCCATGGAATATGTGTCGGATCTCTACGATTCCTTCTACATGAGCCGGGATTTTCAGCGCGATCTGAAAACGATCCGCGAGTTCAGCGAATGGTGTTCCGCCCACGGCAAAAAACTCTGTATGCTGGCAAACAGCGGCTGTCTGCGGAACTGTCCGTCCCAGACATTCCACGAAACTCTGCTCGCCCACGGGTTCCAGCGGTCTTCCAACGAAGTCCTGCGGATGCGTTCGGAAGCGACGCTGTGCTGGAATCTGATCGTGGAGCGGCATCTTTTTGAAGAAGTGCTGCGTGCCACCTGGGTCCGTCCGGAAGACATTCACCACTACGCGCCTTATGTGGAAGTGTTCAAACTTTCCACGCGCTGTCACACCCAGCACAATGAAATCCTCAAGGCATATATCAACGGCAGTTACGACGGCAACCTGCTGCGGATCCTCGATCCGGATTACAGCGGGCAGATCGGGGCGTTGTACTTTGATAACAAAGCGTTTCCGGACAACTGGATCACGGACGGCATTGCCGGAGCCTGTGCGGTGAACTGCACCCATTGCGGGAAATGTACGGAAGTTCTGGAAAAAGTGCTGAAGACGGATCCGGATTACAAAGTTCCCGAAGACAGAAAATTCTCGCTGAATCTGGAATCTTTCTCCGCCGGAAAATACCGTCTCTGTTAAGAGAAAAATTTATCGGAAATACAGGTGCGGGACTTGATTTTTTCCGCATCGGTGCTAAAGTAAGCGCAATTTCTTTTCTGCGCAACCTCATGGTGTAATGGTAGCACAAGTGGTTTTGGTCCACTTAGTTCAGGTTCGAATCCTGATGAGGTTGCCATTTTTTATGTCCGGTCCCCCAGCATCATGGCGGCAAATTCCCCGATCGTTTCAAACCGGTGATCCGCCTTTGAAAAATCGCCGAAAAGACTCGGTCCGCGGGGAATGGCAGCTGCTTCGATCCCAGCCGCCTGAGCCGACATGATCCCCCGTTCCGAATCCTCCACCGCGATCGCCCCTGCCGGATCCTCGATCCCGGCGTGACGCAACGCCGTCAGATACGGCTCCGGATGGGGTTTATGCAGCACAAAATCGTCATCGCCCACCACAAAATCGAAGTAGGGACGCAAACCGGATGATTCATGGATCGTATTGAAATGGATGGTCTGACAACAGGTGACGATGCCGATCCGGAAATGACGATGCAGTTTTTCCAACGCTTCCGGCACACCGGGAATGACCAGTGAGCCGCTCCGTTCCTGAAGCATGATGTTATAGATCCCGTTCCGTTTCTGTCTGGCGGCTTCCGCCTCTTCCGGCGTTTTACCGAGGCTGACAATGATATCCGCCAGACTCATTCCGCGGGTCATACTCATTTCGGCAAATGTTTTTTCATCCAGAAAAACGCCGTACTCCCGCAGCATGACGCAGTTCGCCTCATAGAACAGGGATTCTGTATCTACGAGAACGCCGTCGTTATCGAACAGGATGGTATGTTTATCGGTTCTCATTTTTCCGGCAACAGTTGATCCAGCAGGGGGAGCATGGCATCCATCCAGACCTGATTTCCGACTCTGCCGGGGTGGAGTCCATCCGGCAGCAGATCGCGGCGGACATTCCGGTTTTCATCAATGAACAGATAAGCGAGGTCCTTGTAGAAGATCATCCGGTTGTCTGCATAGGTCTTGATGATGGCGTTGATTTTTTCGATACGGCAATCCACGGCATGGAATTTTCCGCGGGGGAAGATCCCCAGCAGCAGGATCTTTGTTTCGGGCGATTTCCGCCGCGTCAGTTCCAGAATGGCCTTGATGCCGTCCGCCACTTCCTGAATGGAATAAGTGCCGTTGTTGGTGCCGATCATCAGCACCAGGAGTTCAGGTTTACATTCATCCAGCGGTCCGGGTTGTCCGAAGGGACCGCTCTGGAGACGCCACAGCACGTTCTGGGTCCAGTCGCCGCTGATCCCCAGATTGAAGGGGCGGTACTTGGCGATCGTATCCCAGGCTTTCCCGTGGAGACCGTCCGTAATGGAATCGCCCACAAAATAGACCCGGGGCATTTTTCCGCTTGTACAAGCTTTCCGGATGGCATAAAGATGTCCGAGCGTACGATGCAGATAAGTGCCCGGAACACTGCCATCGGGGAGCCGTTTGGGGGCGGCTTCCGTTGCGCGGGGGCGATCTGTCTGGAATGCGGGACCGGGCTGGATCCCGTTCCGGCATACTTCCAGCGTAAAACGGAGATGGGGTCTGCCGTTTTTCCCGGGATGGACCATGGCGGCACCGACGCGGTCGCCTTTTTTGACTTTGCCGATCTTGATGTTCAGCGGCAGATCTTTGATCTTTCCGGTGGCGACCTGTTTATCGTTATGCAGGGCGATCCAGACGATCTCCGGATCAGATGCAGGTGCGGCAAAGTTGGTCAGATAAAGTTCAGCGTCCGGCTCCATTTCCTGAGTGATCACGTGTTCGGCAATGCGGTACGGAGTATTCCATTTACTGCCGGCAGCTGTTGAAAATTGCCAGATTTCGTTCCACTGAACATTGTCAAGCGGTGTTTTGGTCCACGAGCCATCGTCATTCCGGACGGCGCTGTAATAATTCCAGTCGCCGGTCCCGGTAAGTCTGTAGAAGGGGAGAGTCGCCACAAATCTGCGGCGTTCCAGACGGGACCGCATCTTTTCAAACATATTTTTATAGACGGAAATATCCACATTCTCCGCCACATTTTCCAGATTGGCGATCTGTTTGGCGTATTGAGAAAATTCTCTGGCGAGCGTATCGCACCAGATCTGATGGGAACGGTTGTTGTATCTGTCCGGATCGAAACGGAAATATCCCGTCCGGTTTGCCGCCTGTTCATTCAGACGGCGGATCAACTGACGGTAGCGGTTTGCCTGTGTTTCCTGATCCAAACCGGCAAAGGAGATCTTCCCCCACTGTTCCGGTTTGTGCAGTTCGCCCTGCCAGGTGAAACGTGCAGCGCCACGCGCCCGGACAAGATTGAATTTCCACTCCGGATTTTCAAACTGATAGAGGAAATTCGACCACGGCACCATCACGCGGACCTGATATCCGTCCGGCGTTTCGTGGTAACTGATCCCGAAATCTTCCTGGGGATAGGGATGCGTCCGGTCCCGGAAAGTTCCGTGGGGATAAAACGCCAGAGTTCTGTCCCGCACACTGCCGTAAAGCTGATAGTAGGAGGGCGCACCTTCCGGCACAAAAAAGATCTCAAGCACATTGTCAACAGATTTATCCGGCTCTTTCAGACGGATGTCAAGCGCCCAGAAAAACTCATTGTAATCCACCCGGAACGACGTTTCCGGCATGGTGTCTTTGCTGTCCTTGTGGTAAGGAACGAACCGGTTGTCGAAACCACCTTCCACCGGAACACCCGGCTCACACAGCACGGCTTTTACGGTCTTGGCGGGCGCCTCTGCGTCTGCGGCGGATACGGTCCCTGTCAGCAGGACTGCGGCAAGAAATGAGAGAGCGATCATGTGTTTCATGGTATTTTCTCCTGTTATCAGTGAGGATTCTGTTTCTTTTCAACGGAATATAACGCATTTTTTTATAAAATACAAATGGAAATGTATGAATTAGATGCTATATTACAGAAAAGAGTACAGATATCAACCCTGCGGTCGATCGTAAAAAAATGAGTTTCCGGACAGAACTTTTCCTTGCATGGCGCTACTTCAAGCCGAAACGCAGTGCGGTCAGTGTGATCACCCTGATCAGCGTTATCGGCGTTGCACTCGGCGTCGGCGTACTGATCGTGGTCCTCGCCGTTATGACAGGCTTTACCGATCATCTGAAAAACAAACTGCTGGAAACCGGCGCACACGGTCAACTCCAGAAACAGGTCATCACTTCTGCACGGCATCCCAACGGCGCAGCCGGTAAATTTTCCGAACTGGAAGCGGCGGTCTGGGTCAACCGGCTGAAAGAACTGGGTGCTGCGGATGCGGCTGCCGTTCTCAAATCGCCGGTTCTGCTGCAGGTCGGCGAAAGTTTCAATCCGAAACTCCTGATCGCGCTGGACGCCACGAAAGAAACGCCTTATTTCCCCTTGCGCGAAGCTGTGAAACGCGCGGCAGACAATCAGCAATTCCCCAGAGCCATGGGCAGTTACTCCCTGGGTCCCCGTGAAGTCCTCATCAGTTCCGTAATGGCGGATGAATTCCGTCTTGAAGCCGGAAGCAAGATCATTCTTCATACCCCCGGCAGATTGATGAGTATGGTAAAGAAAGATGAAAACGGCAGATATGCGCTGGACGAAAATGCGGAAAAATATCTGCCTGCCGAATTTACCGTATCCGGGATCTATTCCTTCGATAAATACGATTTCGACCGGAACGTGATCTTTATGGCGCTGGAAGACGCCAACGACCTTTTCGGTCTTTCCTGGGGCGATGCCACTCACATTTTCCTCTGGACAAAAGATCCCTTCCACATGGACAGTTTCAGCGATGCTGTCCGGCAGGAACTGCGTCAGCCGCGGGCGTTCGGCGTATTGTATCTCAGCTGGCATGATATGCACCGGCAGATCCTCGGCGTTCTCGCAGTGGAAAAAAATATGATGTTCTTCCTGCTGATCTTCATCGTTCTTGTGGCGGCATTCAGCATCACCAATACCCTGATCACCACTGTGATCCAGAAAACAAGAGAGATCGGCCTGCTCAAATCCATGGGCGCGCCTTCCGGTGCGATCATGCGGATCTTTGTGCTGCAGGGCGCATTTGTGGGCGTTATCGGGTCCTGCTTCGGGATCCTGCTGGGCTATCTGGTTGTCATTTACCGTATGAAGATCCTGGATCTGCTCCGGCTGATCACCGGGGCGGAGATCTTCCCGAAACAGATGTATCTTTTCAATGAACTGCCGGCTCATATCGTCTGGGGGGATGTGGCACTGATCACAATTATCAGTATTGCACTCTGCACCTGCGGCGCACTGATCCCTGCAATACGGGCAGCAAAACTGGATCCGGCGAGGGCTTTGCGCTATGAATAACAACACAGAACCGAATACGCCCTTCCTGCAGTTGTCCGGGATCCGTAAAACATTCCGTATCGCACGGACCGGTCTGGAAGTCCTCAAGGGGGTATCCCTGCAGGCTGAACGGGGCGAATGGATCACCCTGCTCGGCGCATCCGGCAGCGGAAAAACAACTCTGCTCGACATCATCGGCACCATTTCAACGCCGGACAGCGGGCTGGTCATGATCGACGGAATAAATCCTGCAAAACTTTCCGGTAATGCCCTCGTGAATTTCCGGCGCAAACACATCGGGTTTGTCTTTCAGGCATACCATATCATGCCCGAACTGAACATTCTGGAAAATGTGATGCTCCCCATGCTTTTCGCCGGCGGGAACAAAAAAGAAACGCAGCAGCGCGCCGCGGATCTGCTGGATTCCGTAGGGCTCGCACACAGAATGAAACACCGCCCCAATGAACTTTCCGGCGGTGAACAGCAGCGTGCCGCCATCGCAAGAGCATTGATCAATTCCCCCGATCTGCTTCTGGCGGACGAACCCACAGGGAATCTGGATTCCGTCACCGGAAGCGGGATCCTGGAAATCTTCCAAACGATCCGCAAAACACAGAATACGACGATCGTTATGGTCACACACGATCAATCCATCGCCGCCCTCGCCGACAGAACGGTCACGCTGAAAGATGGAGTCGTTTGGAATACCAAATAATTAAAAAATCAAACTTTCTCAAAAAAAGATGCAATAAATATTTGACATTTTCCGTTAATGGTGTATCGTAGGTAGAAAGATGATACACAATAATGGTCCGGGCGACCGGAAGGAAGGAGTTGTACTATGAAGACAAGAACAACAAAACTGATTTGCACGCTTGCACTCTGCGTCCTGACACTCGGCGCACTCTCCGCAAGACACCATCACGATCCCAGCAAGGGCGAACGCAATCTGCGTCGCGCGGCTGACATCGTAAGTATTGTAACCAACTCACTGGTGGGACTCTCTGTTCTCAGCGGCAATACGCCCGCTCCGGCAGTAGTTGTGGCACCGCCGCCTCCCCCGCCGCCGCGTCCGGTGATCGTAACACCGCCTCCCCCGCCGCCGCGTCATTACCGTCCGGCACCTCCCCCGCGGCGTCATGCTCCGCCCCCGCCGCGCCGCGGCCGCCGCTGATCGACCGGGACAGAAAAAGCCATCCGCGCGGATGGCTTTTTTTATTCACAGCGGTATTGTTTTCTCACAAAGGGGATGTATATTAAAACAGATTCATCTGATGCGCGGCTGGTGAAATGGCAAACACAAAGGATTTAGGTTCCTTCGCCGAAAGGCTTGCGGGTTCAAGTCCCGCGTCGCGCACCATATTGTTCAGTCATCGCCCCGGGTGACGCCCGGACCGGAAAGGACGCTGCGTCCCTCTCCTGAAGATGTCAGCTCCAACACACAGGAGATCTGTTCTTCCAGACCTGAAACATGGCTGATGATCCCCACCAGTTTTCCATCGTTACGGAGTTTTCCGAGGGCATTCATCACGATCTGCAGGATTCCTTCATCCAAAGTTCCGAACCCTTCATCAATGAACAGGGAATCCACCCGGATCCGTTCGCCCGCCATACGGCTCAAGCCAAGCGCCAGAGACAGGGACACCACGAAGCGTTCACCGCCTGAAAGGCTGTCGCTTGAGCGTATTTCGCCCCCCTGATCGTAGTCCACAACATCGATCAGCAGCTCCAGCGGATCTTTCTCTGACCGTATCAATTCGTAACGGTTGCAGAGATGCTTCAGTTCCAGATTCGCCATGGCAAGCAGGTTGTCCAAAGTGATCCCCTGGGCGATCCGCTGGAACTGGTTGCCTTTGCCGATGAGATTGTAAAGATTGCCCCAGCGGTCCGCATTTTTCCTGATACTTTCCAGTTCCGTCATTTTTCCGGCGAGGCGTTCTTTTTCCGCGGCGTTGTGCTTGAGTTCCATTTCCAATGCACCGATACTGTTGGAAATGGAGTTCAGTTGATCCGGAAGAGATGCAAGAATTTCCTGAACGCTTTGAATATCAAAATCTTCCGGAAGAGATGCGCTGACATTTTCAAGTTCAGCGGTAAGTTGGAGCGCATCCTGACGGAGTTGAGTTTCCCGCGCAGTGAGACTGGCGGACGCGGCAGAAAGGCGGTCCAGATCCTCCGCATCCATCAGGGGACATTGAGCCGGATCAATGGAAAGTTCGCGGCATTTTTCCGTAAAATGTTTTTCCGATTCCGCGATCGCCGACGCACACTGTCCGATCTCCTGACGGAATTTTTCGCATTGCTGATGCGCCTGCTCCAATGCAGACGCGGCACGGGCGGCGGCAACAGATGCAGTACGGTTTTCCTGTTCGGCTTTGCGGACAGCCTCCGTCATCAGCTGCTGTTCCTGATCGGGATCGCGTTTGCCGAAGCGTTCTGTACGCACTGCGGTAACATGTTCCAGTTCAGCCGTTTTTTCAGTATGAGATATTTCAGCCGCCTGCAAACGCTTTGCGGCGTCGTCGGCTCTGGATCGTGCGAGCGAGAGTTCCGTGTTGACAGACTGGCTTGTCTGTTCAAAATCTTCCTGCCGCGCCACAGCATCGCGCCACGCCCGGATCCGGCGGTCGATCTCTTCCGGGAATGTTCCATCCCATTGGAAACCGGCAGACTTGAATTCCTGATCCTGATCATTCCAGAGGTTCCGGTATTCCGTTTCAGCAGAATCAACAGCGGTCTGCAACTCCTGCAGTCTGCGTGCCGCACCATCCCGGAGTTGTTGTTTCATCTGAAGATCCAGTTCGGCGCGGTGAACAGCATTTTCCCCGTTCTGAAGTGCCGTTTCCGCAGACCGGATCTTTTGTTCAAGCACATCCAGATCCTGCAGGGCGGCACCGATTTCCGCCAGCTCCGCTTCGTTCTGATCCACAGCGGGAATATTTCCGGCGGCAAAGGGGTGTTCCTTTGCACCGCAGAGCGGACAGGGTAAACCATCCTGCAGATGCTTCCGGGCGTCTTCATAATTCAGGATATCGCGGATCAGGCTCATATTGCGGAGCAGCGATTCTTTGCGTTTTTCCAGCGAGGACCGGGCTTCACAACCGGCGATCTGCTGACGGAGCTGTTCCAGTTGATCCTGCTGTGTTTTCCATGCAGATTCAAGGGAGACTTTCTTTTTCTCTGCCGCCGTCACGGCATTTGCCGCAGCGGTATGTTCCTCCGCAGCCGGAACAAGAGACTTTTTCATCTGCAGGATCTTCTGCCACAGAGATGCAATATTTTTGACAGATTCCCGCCAGCGTGCAGCCCGTTCGGCAAGGGAAGAATCCTCTCCGTGCGTTGAACAGTAGGCTTTATCCGCCTCAAAATTCCGGTTGAGTTCGTCAAGAGTGCTGCGGTATTGGGAGATTTTATTCTGTTCGGCAGCAAGGATCTTCTTTTCTTCGGCGATCTGTTTAAGATATGCAGCAAGAGATGTTGTATGTTCCGCAATGAACCGGTCAAGTTCACGCACTTCAACAAGAAGAGCCTGAAGACGATTCTGTTCCGCAAGAAGTTTTTCCGTCTGAGCCGCAGCGGCAGTTCTTGCGGTTTCCGTTGTTCGGACTCCGTTTTCCAATGCAGGGATCAGTTTTTCCTGCAGTTCCAGTTTTTCGATGGTCTCCGTATTTTTCTGCTTCAGATCATCCAGCGCCTCTTTGATAACACGGAGCGGTTCGGCTTTTCTAGCAAGTTCCAGACGCATCTTTTCCGGCGCAAACGCCCGGATCTCATCCATCACCAGCTGCAGCTCCGCAGAATTTTCCGTCAGATCGTTTCGGCACCGTTCCGCCGCCAGAAACGCCTGACGGTGATCGTCCAGTTGTTTCTGCTGTGTTATGAGATTTTCGAGCTGAATTTTTGTATTCCGGAGGGTGAGTATTTTTTCGTTTTCCACCTCACCGGAGAGCAGTTGTATTCCCTGACAATCGTTCTCAATGCGTTCCAGATCGTCATTTGCCTGATCGAAATGGTCCTTGATTCCGGCGGCGATTTTTGTATAGATCTCTGTACCGGTGATCTGTTCGAGGATGGGGGCTTTATCTTTTTTGGCACTGAGAAAGGCATCAAATTTTCCCTGTGCGAGCATAACGGTCCGGCAGAACCGGTTCCGGTCCAGACCGGTGACTTCCTGCACCAGCTGCTGAACCTGTGTGGAAAGGTCCGCGATCACGGTTCCGTCTCTGGCAAGGGTATGACTGTATTTCTCGTTCAGCTGACCTTTTTTGGGACCTTTTTTGTAGGAGCTGTAGGAAAAGGAAGCGATGTAGGTATGACCGCCGGATTCAAATGTAAGTTCTGCCAGACAATCGGCGGCACCGCGGCTGACGACTTCCGCGCTTCTGCTGCTGTAGGGGATACGGGGCGTTGAGGCGTAAAGTGCCAGTGCCATACCGTCCAGCAGGGTTGTTTTTCCGGATCCGGTTTTCCCGGTGATGACAAAAATTCCACCTGAGAATGCGGGATCGGTGAAATCGATCGTCCATGTTCCATACAGGCTGTTGATATTCCGCAGGATGAGTTTCAGGATCTTCATTGTGCCTGTTCCTCCCGCTGGGCATTTTCCATATCCCGGACCGCGATCCGGAACACATCCAGCAAATCTTTCTGTTCCTCTTCCGGCAGATCCTGTTCTTTGAGGAGACGCATAAACACCATTTCGGGCGTCAGGGTGGAGAGCGTTTCCGTAACATTTGTCCGGTGGAGAATGGCAGGATTGGGTTCTCTGTTTCTGCAGCTGTTGAGGATAATGGAACTGTCTTTGCAGAGTTCCAGCAGTTCTTTCTGGAGATGCGGAAGAAATGCGCCGGTATGTTCCACTTTCAGCAGGACATCCATCCCGCATTGTTTCAACGTTGCGATCTGCGCGGCGATCGTATCCATATCACCGGAGATCTCCACCAGTTTCCGGAACTGCGGAATATCAATAAACTGCGGTTCGTCAAGGTTGTCCGTATCCAGCAGGACCAGTTGTTTTTCATGTTCGGCAAATGTCATCGGCAGAATGGAGCCGGAGTAGCGTGCATTGGGATATTTGTCCACCGCATAAGAGCCGTGAATATGCCCCAGAGCCAGATAAGCAAATTTGTCCATCGGCAGCAGATCGAGCGGGAGCGCACTCAGGTTCCCCACCTGCTCCAGCGCATTGTATTCTTTGCGGTCCACTGCCCAGAAATGACCGGTCCCGATAAGCGGCACGCCGGGATAAAGCCGTTCTGCCGCTTCCGCCGCGGCTTGATAAATGGCGGCAGTCCCCGTCTGTACTGCACGCAGACGGTCTTCATAAGTCTCGCCGGAAATTGCGCTCCGCACATCCCGGTCATGAAGAAAGGGGATCGCGGCGACGACAGCACCATCCAGCGGAACAAGATGTTCCTCCGGCGTCTGCCACCGTGCGAAAACATGCACATTCAACAATTGGAGAAGTCTGCCGGGTGCTTCCAGAAATGAGGGGGAATCATGATTTCCGGCGAGTACGATACAGTGTTTGACGCCGCTCCGGGCGCAGTCTGTCAGAAAAGAATAATACTGTTCCACCGCCCGGTTGGACGGCTGGGGCGTATCAAAAACATCACCGGCAATGATCACACATTCCACCTGCTGTTCCCGGATCACGTTCAGCAGAAATGCGAGGACTTTATCAAATTCCTCATACCGCCTTGCCGTGCCGAGAGCAGCGCCGAGATGCCAGTCGGCTGTATGCAGGATCTTCATAATGTCAGCGGATCGCCTCCACGTATCCGGTAAGACCTTCAATGATGCCGTCCACGATCAACTTCTGGGTCTTTGCGGTGGCAAGACTGCGTCCCTCCCGGTTGTTGGAAAGAAAACCGACTTCAAGCAGAACTGCGGGCGCGGTGGCATTTCTCAATACGGCAAAACGGGACGGCTTCACGCCGCGGTCTTTGCTTTTGGGGAATGTTTTTTTCAAGCCCTTCTGGAGTTCGTATGCCAGCCGGAAATTGTGCAGATCGAATTTATTTCCGGTATCAAACTTTGTTTTGGGCGTACTTTCTTTTGCGGATTGTCCGCCCTGGGCAGCAAGCAGCCATGTTTCGATCCCGGTCACGCTCTTGTTCGTGGTGGCATTGCAATGAATGGAAAGATAAAGATCCGCCTTGTGTTTTTTGCAGAGAGCGGAGCGGTCTGCCAGCGATACGGTCTGATCCCCGCTGCGGGTCATTACGACTTCAAATCCGTAGGAGAGCAATTCCTTGCGGAGCAGTTGAGCGATCTTCAGGTTGATGACTTTTTCATGCGCCACAGGACCCGGCGCCCCCTGATCCGTTCCGCCATGACCGGGGTCGATCATGATCCGTTTGAGGGTATGCCGTTTCAGTTTTTTCCGCAGTGCCGGTTCCAGGATCTTGCGGTAATCGTGTTCGGAAATGTAGTCCAACCCGTTCTTTTTGACCGGGGGATAGAAAAAAGTGACTGTCGTCTTGTTGATTTTTCCGGTGCGTTTTCCGTCGGTGAAATCAACTCTGCCGGTCCGGGAAAAAAGGATCGGTCCCGTCTGCGTTCTGCCGGGCAGCATATCGAAACAGGCAGCCACATCCCGCAGAGAGAAATAACGCCGTTTGTTCTGGATGATGTAACGGATCGTCTGCTTTTTTACAGCAGGTTTGGCGGCGGGTTTGGCGGCAGGTTTGGCGGCTGCGCGGCGCGGCTCATTCGCTGTCCGGCGGGCATCAACCGTCAGCTGCGGCGCGAACATACAGAATGCCAGACAGACCGGCAGCAGCATTTTTTTGCAGTATATCAACATAGATCTGAAATTCCTTTCTACAGTCAAACGGTTCCGATCGAGATCATTTTCAAATAAGATGCAGCATCCTGCGGCGGGAACATGCCGCACAGATTTCCTCTGCCGATACATTTCGCCTCCGCCAGCGACCCGAATACAAAAGCTTTTGCGCGGCACAAGGCATCAGAAAATGCCATTCCCTTTGCCAGATTTGCAGCGAGCGCCGCACTGAATGTACAGCCGGTCCCGTGAGATGTCAAGGGCGGCAATGCGAGACGGGGCGAAGAAAGTTTGAATCTCTTTTCCCCGACGCAAATGATGTCTGTCGATTCCTGCTCCCCTTCCGCATGACCGCCTTTCAGGATCACCCCCACATTCCAGCGGGCAGCGATCAGTTCCGCCGCGGCAACTGCGGAGGTACGGTCCGTGATCTTTCTGCCGGAAAGCATTTCCGCTTCAGGCATATTGGGCGTGATCCAGTCGGCAATGGGCAGGATCCGTGTCTGAAGCAGAGCCAGGGCATCGTCTTTCAGGAGTTTGCTTCCGCTCGTGGAGATCATGACCGGATCCACCACCAGCGGGACGGCAGGATCCCGTTTTTCCAGTTCATCCGCCACTGCATCGATGATCTCTGCAGAGAAGAGCATACCCGTCTTTACAGCGCGGATATCCAGCGCGGCAAAAACTGCACGGATCTGGGCGCGGACAACTTCCGGCGATACCGGCTCCACATCCGTCACCGCCAGCGGATTCTGGGCTGTGACTGCAGTTATGACCGAACAGCCGAAGACACCGTGAGCGGTAAAAGTCCGCAGATCAGCCTGGATCCCGGCACCGCCGCCGCTGTCGCTGCCGGCAATGGTCAGTGCGGCGGGAATGACATCAAAATGTTTTCCGGTGTCTGTATTTCGCTGTTCCATGATCGTGGCTCACTCTGCTTCGGGGATCTCTTCCAGAATACGGATCACATTGGGCTGGAGGATGAAGATCTTTCCTTCAAACCATTCTTTTTCGACGGCGGCATCGTGTGTCAGGATCCGTTTGCGTTTTTCAAACTGTTCATCCGTTTCACCGGATTTGCGGACCAGTTTTGCGGCATCAAAAGTGACCGTCATGGAGCAAAGGCGTTTGTATTCATTGACAGGATCGTCCTGCATCCGGATCACATAATTCATACCGTTTTCCAGATCGATCTCCAGCGTGGATTCCGGCGTAAAGACGGTCCCTTCCGGCGCGATGTCCCGCGTGAAGGGGCTGAACATCAATTTCAGTTTGCTGTCGATATTCTGATGCGCGAGTTTTTTACCGGCAGGTTCCGCAAGATAGAAATTCCGTCCGGAAAGACCTTTGACCTGCCAGACGGTTTTGTCTTTTTTACTGTACCGGATGGAGCGGGGCGCGTCAAAAGAATTGCAGCGGAGCTGTTCGATCCAGAGACCGGACATAGGGAAACATTCCTCAAAGATCCGGGAGATGAGGAAATAAGATTTTCTGCCGTCGGCTCCGGTCAGACGGATGTATCTGCCGTCCGGCGTCTGCATACTGTAATTGCCGGAGATCATTTCCGCCGGTTTGTAATGGGCGTTGCCGCACATCATGTTCAGCAGAGGGCGTTTTTCGTCAGCGCCGTAAATCAGCAGTTCGCAGCCGTAATAGGTCATATTCTTTCCGGTCCGTGCATTGCGGACGGTTTTCCCTTTCTGATAATCCGCCAACGCCAACTGTTCGGCGGCGGCTTCGTCCGTCAGATACAATTCCCGGAGCAGACGGGTACGGTTCAATTCATTGAGCAGTTCCGCGATCTTCCGGGCATTGGCAAACATTTCCGGCTTTTTATCCGCCTGCACTTTCCAGACATTGTTCCGGAGGACCAACCGGACCGGAGGCGCGGCGCCGAACCGCAATTCAATGGCTCTGACATCTTCCGTTTTGAAATCGGGCAAACCGGAAACAGAACGGACCGCACCGGTCGCCTGTTCACGGTACTGTTCACCGCACTGTGCCAACAGAGCCGCCAGCGTTGCAAAGATCACAAGGGCAGAGATCACGATCAGACGGCGTGAGATTTTTTTCAGTTTGTTCATCATATTATGCCTTTCTGCCTTTTCTGCCGGTTCTGCGAAGGATCCCCCAGCCGATCCCCAACAGGATCACGCCGCCGGGGATCAACAGAATATTGACCAGACGGGCGCGGCTGTTGATGGCATCCAGACCTTCTTTCAGGCTGTTGCGGATGGCTTTTTCCTCCCGGCGGAATTCAGCTTCGCGTCTGGCAAAAATGGAGAAGATCCGCTTTTCCTCATCCGTCAGCCGGATACGGTTCCCGCCCGCCACCTGTTTGCGGCGGATCGCCTGCACGCGATTCTGAAGCTGACGGAAATCACGGAGCAGCGCACTGTACCGTTCGTTGAATTCCAGCTCCACCTTGCTGCGGCTCTCCGCGATCTTTGTCAGGGGACGCGACATGGGTTTGCGGGTCCGGAGCGTGGAAAGATCACTGTCGCTGCAAAGATGTTCCAATACATTCTGAAGCAGCGTGATATTGTCATTCCAGATCACGGATGTACGCTGTCCGCTGGCAGGATCGGTCCGGATTTCGGTCGTGGCACTGCGGAACAGCATATCGCTGTCTGCAAACAGGATCACTTCCGGCGTACCGGCAGATTTTTTCAGATGTTTTCCGTCACCTGCGGCGGCGTCCGGCGGACCATCGGGGAACGCCGAGGGGAATGTCCCCTTGACAGACAGCACCAGAGGCAGGGGCAGACGGTCTGCCGCATTGGGATCGCTGCCCAGAGCCGTCAGCACTTCGTGAGGTTTCGCGGCAATGGGGAACAGACGGGAGAATCCGGTAGTCGTCACCAGCGGTTCATAATGGAGACCGGATACCGGTTTCGCCACAGGAAACGCGCCGGGATAAATCATAAACAGACGGGTCAATGCGACCGTCAGCGGGGAATTGCGGCTGATCCCTTCAGGCGTCACAAGCAGCACACTCGGCTGGACCGCCATAACTCCGGCTGCGGGTGCCGGATTGAACTTGAAATTCATATCCGCCGCCATCATATCCCGGTCGTAAGCGATCCCCCACGCCGAAATCAGCGGATCAAGATCTGATTGCCGTTTTTCCAGCTGGGCGCGGAGTGCTTCCATATCTTTTCCGGCAGTGCCGCCCAGCATTTTGCTCATACGCGGATCCAGAAACACAGCCGCTTTGCCGCCCCGCATCAGATATTGATCGATCGCGTAAAGAGCCCGTTTTGAAATCCCCGCCGGATGATAAATCAGCAGACCGCTCAACGGCTCGCCGTCGATTTTGTCCGGGATCACCGGGGTATCCATGGAGATCTCATGGAGCGTATAATCTTTTGCCAGTTCCAATGCAATATCCAGCGGCTTTTCGCCGCGTACACCGGGCTTCGCTGCCTCCACCCCCAGAACCGGCAGCGCACTGATCACACCGAGGACCGGTTTGTTTTTGCGGGAAACACTCTGAACCGCCCGGACAAGTTCATACTCCAGCAACGCTTCGCGTTCAGGCGTCAGAGACGGGAGAGCGATCATATTCGCGCCTTTGGAAACGGTCATCCCCAGATAAAAACGGTCGCCGGTACCGGTCTGATGAACGGGCACCAGACCATCCAGCTGGGCGGCTTCCTCATCGGCGGAATCCTGTTCCGGCCGGATGATGGAGAAATTGATCCTGCCTTTTGCGGAACGGACAAAATCGCGGAGCAGCCATTCCACCCGTTCCCCGTAAAGCTGAAGGGGACGGGGCATGGCATTGGAGGCGGAGAAATACAGCCGGATCTCCACCGGTTCTTTCAGCCCCGCAGCAATGGATCGGGATTGTTCCGTCAGAGAATACGCCCGGTCGGCAGTGGCATCAAAACGCACCGGGAACACTCCGGCAGTATAAATCAGGCAGAGATACACATAAAACGCCGTCGCCACACCGCCGGCAAGACGCCCGATCTGACGCCATGTGTACCGGTCACTGATGGCACCCGGCAGAAACAGTCCGCCGATCCCGGATGCAGAAAACCCGAGCGCCGCCCCCGTCAGATACAGGAACAACAGCGTTGTCAGCAGGGAATAGGCGATTTCGGATGTGTCGATCAAACCGCGCTGAAACGCCTGATAATGCGGGATCAGCGCAAAATAAGAAATCCACCGGCACAATGTTTCCGGCAGATACATCACCATATAGTCCGTTACTTTGTCCCAGCCGGCAAAGAGCAGCAGCGCACAGAGCAGCAGCGACAACAGAAAACTGGCAGTCTGGCTTCTGGTCATGGCAGAACAGAAACAGGAAACCGCCAGAAAGACCGCCCCCGCCATCAATGCGCCCAGATATCCGCAGATCACCGCACTCACATCCGGTTCCCCGAACGCGGCAATGGTCAGGGGAGTCCCCAGCGTCAGCAGCAGCGCGAAGGCAAGGATCGCCAGTCCGGCAAGAAATTTTCCCGCCACCAGTTCACCGATGGAAACCGGGTAGGACAGGGAAAGTTCCAGCGTACCGGTCCGCCGTTCCTCCGACCACAACGGCATGGCAAGCGCCGGAACAACAAAAAGGAACAGCCACGGCATCCAGTCGAAGAAGGGGCTGAGATCCGCCTGTCCGGTCCCGAGAATATCGCTCACCATAAACGTGAGGAATCCGGAAAGCGCCAGAAAGATCACCAGAAAGACCCACGCCGCGGCGGAGCCGGTCAGTGAGAAAAATTCCCGTTTGAAAACTGCGCCGGTGCGCATAAAAAGATCAGTCATCATCGTCATCTGCTCCTTCTGTTCCGGCGGCAGGAGAAGCCGCAGGTGCGTCCGCCGGGGGAGGAACAGCTGCGTCTGCCGTCTGCTCCGCAGCAGAGGCTGTCAGCGCGGCAAAAACGTCGTCCAGTGTTGCGGGTACTTCCTGCTCTGCAAGAACACATATCCCGTTGTCGAACAACAACTTGCGGATCCCGTCCATTTCCCGGTGTCCGGCAGGGACAATAAATCTGTTTCCGTCCAGGCGTCCCACCCCGGGGAAATGGCTGCGCATCAAGGCTGCGACTTCGGGCAGGACATTGCGTTCAAATTCAAAAGCGCATCCGGATGCGGCGCGTTCCAGTGCGGTAAATTCTTCCGTAGGTCCGTCAAAGACCGTCTTCCCACCGGCAAGGAGCAGAACTCTGGAACAGACGGAACGGACTTCTTCCAGAATATGCGTGGAAATGATCACGGCAGTATCCCGGCGGAGCAGCTGGATCAGATTCCGGATCTCCCGCTTCTGGTTGGGATCAAGCCCATCCGTCGGTTCGTCCATCATCAGGACAGCCGGATCGTGAATGATCGCCTGTGCAAAGCAGACACGGCGTTTGTAACCTTTGGAAAGAGATTCGATCTCCTCGTTCAGCACTTCGGTCAGCGCACAGCGGCTCACGGCTCCGGCAATGGCATTTGCCCGTTCCGCGCCCCTGATGCCCCGCATCGCTGCGACATAATCAAGAAATGCACGCACCGTCATATTGGGGGGCAGCGGCGCATTTTCCGGGAGATAGCCCACAAGACTTTTTGCTTTCTGCGGCTGTTCCGTCAGATCGAAACCGCCGATCTCCACCGCCCCATCATAGACCGGCAGCACACCGCTGAGGATCTTGATGGTTGTGGATTTTCCCGCACCGTTGGGACCGATAAAGCCCAGGACTTCCCCTTTTTTCACATGCAGGGTAACATCCGAAACGACAGTACGCTTTCCGTATTTTTTGTAAAGATGCCGTGCAGATATCATACCCGGGAATCCTTTGCCAGTTCAGAATTTTGAAACAATGCCGCCGCCCAGAGGGTCCACACGATCCCGTACACCGCAACATACAGCACACTCCACCCCACATAAGAGGCAGGGATCACAGCTTCTGTTGACAAAGCACTCGACATCCAGAACCGCTGCCAGTCAGGAATCAGCAGACCGACGATCGCGGCGGCAAAAGAGTCCACCCCGGCAATGCGGTTCATCAGCGGACCGGAAACAAGTCCGGCGAGAAAAACTCCCAGACACAAAAACAGATTGGTGAGGAATGAAAAACGCGTGGCAAATGCGGCAGAGATCGTGGCGATCAGCAGAACGGCAAGCACGATCAGCAGCAATGCCGGAAACAACTTTGCAAACGGCAGAAACGATGCCATCGCGGAAAGTTCATCGTTGACCGTAAGCGTTGCATTTGCCTTGCCGTAACAAACTCCGGCAAGGACCGGCAGCGAGAACAGCAGCGCAAGGATCGTATTGGCGGCAAAAGATACCTGCGAGAGATAGTTCCGGACCGCCCCGAACGCCGCACTCCCGCCAAACACCAGAAAATAAAGCAACAACGCAGTCCGGTCGATGTGAAAGGGATTCAACGCCACCAGTGCCGCGATCATTGTAGCCGAACAGCAGATCACAGCAAAAACCGCCATGGCACCATTGATGCCCAGGATCTTTGCCGTGATATAAGCAAAACGGGGGACCGGCTTGGACAACAGCAGCAGAACAGTCCCGTTCATCATTTCGCGCCGGATACATCTGGTGGCACAGAGCGCCGCCGCCACAAAACCGAGTAGGAGCGTCAGCGCCAGAGCATTATCCAGGATCATGTAAAGCTGACGGCTGAACACAAAAAGAGTCACAGCCGGCAGGGAACCGATCACCAGCAGCGCAGCTGCAATGGTCAGAAAAAAGACCGGTTCCCGCAGACATTCCCGGAATGTATTGCGTGTCAACTGAAAAAACAACAACACGGCAATAACATCACTTTACGGATTTGATGAGTTCGCCTTCCAGCTGCCGCGCCTTTGCATCGGCATCCTGCGCAGCTTTCACCGCGGCATCATAAGCCGCCTGACGTTTTTCCTGTTCCGCTTTGCGGCGGGCAATGTGATCCTGATAAGCCTTTGCAGGTTTGGCAGAATTCAGAATGTGGGAGAGCTTGTACGCATTCTTGGTCCAGTCGCTGTCATTGACGCGGAGAACGCGGGTCCTGCCGGTCACTGCCTTGGTATAGAAGTCCGGCAGCAGATCGGCACTGCCCAGAAAGATCACATCTTCCGGACGCAGATATGCCAGAAGTTTGGAAAGATCTTTCGCGGTGAGCATCAGGGGTTCTTCCGCACGCGGGGGGAAGAATGCAACGCGGGTGGCGGCATCCGGCTGATCTTTGCCGTCGATGATCATGATGTAGGGGATCTTCATATCTTTGCGGAGAGACTCCACAAGCGCATTGGAAATATCCGAATTGGCAGTGACGATCACGCGACGGATCAGTTTGCTGGTCTTGTAAACGACCGGCTTGGTTTCTTTTTCAGCATCAGCAGCGGCGGCAACGGGGGCAGCCGTTTCCACAACGATCTTACCTTCTTCTGCAACAACGGGGACCGGCGGGGGAACGGGCTTGGCTTCTTTCACTTCAGCCTTCTTCGCTTCCACTTTCTTTGCGGCGGCTTTCGCGTCAGCCTTCTTCTCTTCCACTTTCTTTGCGGCGGCTTTCACGTCTGCCTTCTTCGCTTCCACTTTCTTTGCGGCGGCTTTCACGTCAGCCTTCTTCGCTTCAACTTTCTTGACGTCAGCCTTGACCGGTTCAACGGCAACCGCTTTCACGTCAGCAGTTTTTCCACCGTCATCGAGGACGGGAGCGAGTTTTTTCTGGGCGGATACGGTGAAGACCGCGCCTGCGGCAAATGTTGCGATAAGGATGGTTTTTGCGTACTTCATACGATGTTTCTCCTGTGTTTTTATTTCAAAAATCCGTTTTTTTTCGTTTTTGCGCTTGCCAAATGGAAAACACTATATATTTTATAACGAAACTTGAAAATTTCAAATGAAAGATGAAAGATGTTACGGAATTTTCTGAAAAAAAATGATGCTTTGCCCTTCCGGACCGCGATTTTTCTCAGCGGGACCGGCAGCAATGCCGCTCACATACTGGCACTTCACCGGCAGAAGACGGCTCCGGCATGGACGCCTGCCGTTATCGTAACGGACCGGAACGATTCTGCCGCGCCCCGTCTGGCAGAAGAGTACGGTCTTCCCCTGATTCTGCTGGACATCCGGGAATTTTATCATGCGCACGGCTTGAAAACCACATCCATGCGCTCGGAACAGGGACTGGCTGTCCGGAAACTCTGGACCGATGAACTGCGAAAACAGCTTGCCCCCTTCAAAATCGATTTTGCAATATTCGCCGGGTTCGTCCCGCTGTGCAATATCGTGGAAGATTTCCCCTGTCTGAATGTCCACCCCGGAGACCTGACCACGACTGAAAACGGCAAACGCGTTCTGGTCGGACTCCACACCATCCCCGTGGAAGAAGCACTGCTCCGGCATCTGCCCAGTCTCCGCAGCAGCGTGATCGTGGTCCAGCCGGTCTCAGCCGGTGCAAAAGAAATGGATTCCGGCGCCCTGCTCGGCGTATCCGCCCCCATGCCGGTCGTCTGGGATGAAACATTGGAGCAGACCGTGGCAGTCTGTAAAGCAAACCGACAGGGAAAACCCCGGAGCGAATACAAAGGCGACGGTCTCAATACAGTTGCATCAACATATCAGCATAAACTGAAAAAAAACGGAGACTGGATCGTTTTTCCGCCGGTGATCGATGATTTCGCCGCAGGTTTTTACGCCTTCGACGATGAAAACGGAACCCTTTACTATCGGGGCGAACCTGTTACAACGGTCGAGTTTTCGCCCGATGGCTCCAGAAAGGTCATTCAATGAGCAAAAAGAACAGAAAAGAAGAAATTCCGCAGACGCCGGACGGTTCCGCCGTGTCATCCGGCAAACAGATCTTTTTCAGAACGGTCCTGCCCCTTCTGGCGGCAGTGATCGCATGTGCCGGTCTCGCTTTCGCCCTGATCCCCGATGCAATGGAGCAGCGGAATGTGGAAGAACTTACGGCAGATATCAACCGGAAACTCGGAACAAAGCTGACCATCAGCGGCGTCACGGAAAATACGGTGTACTGCCGGACGGATAAGAATCTTTCCGTACAACTCAGCCGGGTCATCGATCCCGGAACAAAATGCCGCAAACTCACAGTTTCCGGAAACATCACAGAAGAAATGCTGCCGGAAATGGCGAAGTTTCTCCGGACCGCCTCCGCTGAAATGCCGCTGGAAGTCAGTTTTTCCGGCGGCTTTCTGTCCGGCAATCTGAACGGCACATTCACCGCACAAAACAAACAGATCCGCGGCAGAGCCGTGTACGCCGACAATGCCCGGACCATTGAAACTGATCTGCAATTCGATACCGCGACCGGACTGCTGACGCTCACCGGATGCCGCGCCGCAACACCGTTCACCGGGCTGCCGTGGTCTTTCCGCTTCCGCAAACTGGTGCTGGATACAACAAAACAGGTCATGCCCGATATGATCCGCGAAGCCGACTTCGATTTTCAGGATATTTCCGAACTTTCCGGCGCGCCCGGGCTCGACACCGTCAATCACGGCTCCGCGCATTACAACGGTGCCACCGGAAAACTTTCCGGCAGTATCAACGGCAACCGTTTTGAACTGGACCGGAGCGGGATGATCATTCTGACGCCCCACCGGACCCGGTATGTTTTCGGGAAAGATGTCATCCCCGCCCTCCGGACGATCCTTCTGCCGGAACTGCCCCGGAAGGAACTGATCCTGCAGGAACTTGTTGTCACGGCAAAAAATGTGCAGACGCGCGACTTGAAAGCCGCAGAAACAGTGTACAAAATCAGGCATACCGCCGGACAGAAATACAGCACCGGCATCACATTGAAAAATCTTCAGTACCGGATCGGAAACAGCCTCTTCACGATCCCGGAATGTACCATTACGGCTGACGGACTTCACCGTTCTGTGCCGGGACCGGACGCCATCCGCAGTATTGCGTTCGACAATGGAAAATGTGAAATATCCGCGCCCGTTCCGGTGGAGATCACCGGGATAAAATTCACTTCCGGCAAGGACGCGGCAAAAGGTTCGTTCCAGGCGTCATCTGTTTCGGTTGCAGGACTTTATGCAGGAAAGCTCTCCGGCTCCGTCCAGTTCAAAGACGATGTCATCTCGCTTACCGGAAAGGCTGATCTCTCCGGTCTCTCCGGAACGGTACAGTCCCGTCTGCCTCTGACCGGCAGCAATGCGGTCAGCTGCACGCTGGATTTCCCGGAACAGAAATTGAAACAGGGCGGGAAGGAACTGCTTCATTTCTTTCTGCCGTCCGGCTCCCCGCTGCGGGACGGAACACTGGATGGGAAGGTCACTGTTCAATGGTCTCCGGCGGACGGATTGCGATTCCGTCTGGCGGATGGGATCTGCACCCTGCCCCGGGCAGAGGCTGAGATCAAAGGACTGACACTGGACCTGATCCGACCTGCCTATCCGTCAAAACAGAGCGCACCGGGACAATCGTTCCGTTTCGCCTCACTGAAAGCCGGAGACATTGAAATCCGCAACGGACAGGGGAAATATCATCTGGACAACAGTTCAGCCTTCGTGATCGAACAGGCGGTATTCGACTGGTGCGGCGGAAAATTCACCGTTGCCCCGGCATTGAACAGCAACAGTTATGTACTGAACTGCGATCAGGCAGATCTGGCGGCAGTCCTGACAGCACTCGGTCTCGGCAAGTTTGCCGGACAGGGAAAGATCTCCGGTAAACTGCCCTTCAGCATCACGCCGGACGGTGTCGCTGTCACCGGCGGTGAACTCTACTCCATGCCCGGTGCCGGAAACGGCGTTCTGAAAGGGATCCTGACCGATTCCGTGACCGGGGGCGACAAGATCAATGACCGGCTCCGTTTTGCGTGCGATATGATCCAGGATATGTTTTACCGGTGGGTCCGGATCACCCTCGATTCCAAAGCAGGTGCGCCGCTGCAGCTGACACTGTCCTTCAACGGTTCGCCCGGAAAACCCGTGTACTACGAACCTGACCTTGCCAACGGCGGGATCAAAAAATCTGAAAAGCCCACAAAACTGGGGTATCTGCTGTTGAATCTGGATGAAGTGACTGTCCGTCTGGACGCCGTCCGGAAAGTTACAGACGCCCTGAAAACTGCAAAACCGAAGTAAAAATTCAGCCGTCTTTTCTGCCGAACAGCAGTTCTTCGTAACGGCGGATCTGTTCCGGCAAACCATCGGTCGGCGGCAGCAGTTCCGCCCATTCCCGGAGAGTCATGGAAGATTTCCGGCGGATGTTGTGCTGCCGTTCCAGACGGCGGAAGATCTTTTCCAGACGGCGCATCTCCACCGTGCGTTTGCGTTTCCCCGGTCCGCGCCTGTGTTTTTTCCGGATCAGCCACACGATCGCGGCACCGGATACCGGCAGGAACAGCCAGATCCACAGCGGCAGTTCTGCGGCGGCGTCATAGATCACGGCAAGGAATCGCAGCGGATAGCCGCGGCGCACAGCAAGCAGCCAATCCACAAACAGGAAACGCATTTTCTGCATCCAGCCGACGGAGATATTCTGTATGCCGATCGCGTCTGCGGGCGTGGCATCGACTGCGATCCAGCGCTGTTCATCGGGCAGATAGATCTCCGTCCACGCGTGGGAATCCGCTCCGGTAATAAACAGGGTATCATCGTTCAGTTTCCGTTCCGGTCTGACAAGATATCCGGTAACATACCGCGCCGGCAATCCTGCCTGACGCGCCAGCAGAACTGCGGCAGACGCAAACACTTCACAATGTCCCCGCCGGGTCACAGTCAGAAAACGCAGAACCGGATCCCGCGGAGCCCAGCGCGGCAGTTTTTCCGGCGGCTCCGTGCTGTACCGGAAATTCTTCTGAAGATACTGCACGATCTTCATGGCTTTTTCGCGATCCGTCCCGGAAAGTTTGAGATATTCCAGATAGGCGCCCAACTGGAGGCGGAGCCGTTCCGGCACATGAGTGCAGATCTGCGGCGGTGTTCCAGCCGGACGCTGCATGGCGTCATCCTGCCCCCGCACGGTCAGCGTGATCCCGCCGTCCTGATTCCAGTTATAGGGTGAAACGGTTCCATCCTGCGCCATTTGAGCGGAAGATGCGATCATCTCAATGGTCCGGGTCTCCCCGCACAGAGGCAGCAGCCCGGACAACTGTTTCATCAGCGGATAAAGGGTGAATTTCCGGTCCTTCTGTGCGTCAGGTACGCCCATATCCGGCATAAGAAAAATGTGCGTTGTCAGCGCGGTATCCGTCTGCGCCATCATATCCAGATCAAGCGTATCGCGTTCCGGCGGATTGCGCCATACGCCTTTGCGGTAGAACTGAAAAGACCGGACTCGCAGACGCTCCGGCAGCCATCCGCCCGGCTGATCCGGACGCAGATAATACAGCATACGCTGTTCAAAATCCGGATTGCTCCGGTAGGGACGGTTGATATCACTTTCGTGTCCCTGCCGATACTGACGCATCGCGCGGTTGCGTGCGCGGCGCGCGAGGATCTCCCCTTCCAGACGGCGCAGCAGATGAGCATTTTCCCGGTAGATCTCCCGGAATGTCAATGCCGCGACCGGGATCAGCAGAAACAAGCCCGCTGTCAGAAAATGCCGATACCGTGCTGTGCTGCTTCCACCGGAGACCAGTCTGCTCAAACGGGTGGATTCCGCCAGCAGGAGCAGATTTCCGATCCCGTTCAGAAAGATCATGATCCGGTACAGAATGTTATATTTTTCCAGCAGACCGCTGAAAGGCATCACCATATTCACAATGGCGGGATTTGCCACGACTTCCGGCTGAAGCAGCAGGGCAAAAACAGAACAGGTACACCCCGTCATGACCGTGCGGAACGTGGTCCGGAAGGACAGCGCCGATGCCGCCGCATACAGCAGCGCGGGGATCGTATAATGCACCCGGAACATGGAATCGCCGAGCGTGAAACGCCCCGGCTCCAGCCCGACAAACAGATCCGGCACAAACAACAATGCGGCACAGACGACGAAATGAAGGAACGGCCGTTCCGGCAGGAAACGGGCAAAGATCAACAGTGCAACAGCAATGATCAGCACATGCGGCTGATCGAATTTGATACCGAACAGAATTGCGCCCGGCAAAACGGCAAAAAGTCTTGCCAACAGCATAAGTGGTGTCATCTGTGTAATCACCGGACCACCTCCTCCTGACCCGCAATCAGCACATAACGGACGCGCTTGTTCAGTCTGCCGATCAGGGCATCTGTGGCGGCAGTTTTCTGCTGCAGAACGGGGAACACTGCATCGGTACGGGGTTGGATGTGATCGAAACAGCAATTCTCTTTTTTCCGGCGGGGATCTTTCTTCAATCCGGCAAGACAGTCCAGCAGAACAGCCTCATCGCCATAACACCGTCCCTGTCCGGTCAGGATCAGTTCCACCTGCCCCGCCCCGTTTGCAAACAGCGTATGGATCAGAGACGCGCAGGTCGATACCGCTTTTTCAAACTGATCCGCCGGCTTCGCCAGAAGATCACCGGTCAGGATCTGTTTCAGCCGCGGCAGAACGGGGACCGGATACGCAGTTGTATCCAGGATCACTGACGCATCCGGGAAAGCCGGAGCATCCTGACTTTCAAATTCCCGGACGATCAATTTTCCATGCCGCGCAGTCATACGCCAGTGAATACTGTTCCGGGCATCCCCCTGACGGTACTCCCGGCAGGCACGGAACTCCCGGTCACCGGTCCGGTCCGCCCGGACAGACTCACGGGGCAATTTCAGCAGATGATACGCCGGATGAACGGTCAGACACTCCGCCGTACCGTAGGAGCCGGAACATTTGAAGATCTGAAAGGGAAATCCCGTTTCCCAGACCGGATGGGGGATCGTATATATTCCCCGCCGCCGGACTTTGTAAGGGATCCGGAGGTGAACACACGCACCTTTCTCTCCGGGCAGATCGCAAACAACATCTTCCTGCCGGACAATGTTCCGGTTCGGCAGCCACGCATCCGGCACAATGGAAAATGCCGGAAGTTTCCGTTTGTTCGTCAGCGTATATTCAGCAGTGAATGTTCTGCCGCACATCACCCGGCGGGGCAGACGCCGTTCAGCCTGAATGCGGGGAAAAAAGATCAGACCGCCCAGCAAGTCCACAGCACCGGCAGCCATCATGAAGAATACAGCTTCAAGTACCGGTTCGTGGAGGAAGACAGAAGCAGTGATCCCCGCAAAAAGACACAGCGGCAGTACAGGACGCGCCGCGGGCAGAACGATCCGGTTGAATGATCCGGCGATCCACCGGCAGAGCGCCACAGTGGAACTGGAATACCGTTTTCCGGACGGCAATTCCCATATCCCGGCAGGATGAAGCCAACCGGGACCGCGCAGAAACGCATCCCAGCCGTTTCGGATCTTCCGGTACAGCCGTGTCAGGATCATCCGTCACCCCGCCTCAGTAAGGGATCGCAGTACGGTCAAGGATCTCCGTCAGTACAGCAGTCACGCCGGAGCCGGATTCTATTGCAGCTCCGGAAAGAAGAATACGGTGTGCCAGAACCGGGATCGCAAGTTTTTTGAGATCATCCGGTATCAGATGATCCCGTCCGTTCAGCCATGCATACGCTTTCGCGGTCCGCAAATATGCGAGCAATGCGCGCGGGCTCGCGCCGAGGCGGATCGCAGGATCGTTCCGTGTGGCACGGACAAGTTCCAGAGCGTACTGTTTGAGCCGTTCATCGGCAAACACACCGGCGGCTTCTCCGGCGGCGGCTGTCAATTCCTCACGAGTCAGGATCTGCGGCAGATCCAGCAATGGATTATTTCCGTTTTCACGATCTGCCAGCATGGCAAGTTCCGCATCTTCATCCGGATAACCCGGTTCCAGCCGCATGGCGAATCGGTCCAGCTGCGCTTCCGGCAGCGGATACGTTCCCTGATACTCCACGGGATTTTCCGTGGCGATCACCAGAAAAGGCTGCGGCAGTGTGCGCCGGACGCCTTCAATGGAGACCTGCCCCTCGTTCATCGCCTCCAGCAGAGCAGACTGAGTCCGCGGTGACGCCCGGTTGATCTCATCGGCAAGGATGATATTGGCAAAAACCGGACCGGGCAGAAAATCAAAATCCGATGTTTTCTGATTGAACACCGAACCGCCGAGGATGTCCGCAGGCAGCAGATCCGGCGTGAACTGGATCCGTTTGAATCCGGCACTGACCGTCCGCGCCAACGCTTTTGCCAGCGTCGTTTTTCCCACGCCCGGCACATCCGAAAGCAGAACATGTCCGCCGGACAACATTGCGGTCAGCAGCAGTTCGATCACATCGTTTTTTCCACGGATCACCCGGTCAAGTGCCCGTGCGGTTTCCTGAAATTTCTGCTGCAGCGCAGATGTTTTTCCGCTTGTTTCCGTCATAACTGTATCCTCCATAAAGATTTTTATTACGCATAAAGTATAGACCCGCTCCCGCATTTTCGCAAGGAACAGAGCAAAAAAAACTGAAAAATCCCGTGATGATTTGCCATTTTTCCCAAACGGGTGTATCTTAATAAAATCATTACAGAAAGTCGGAAAAATGATTATCAACAGTTATTGCTACGAAACATCAGACGGCGTCAGCGGAACATTCGGGCCGCAGGATATTGCCGTTGTGGCAGAATGGTGTATCTGGAAAAATTCACTCCGGCAGGATACCAGCGCGTTTCTGGATATGCCCGGAGCCGGTGAATGCAGGATCGTTCTGCTCTCATTGCCGGATTGCGGCAGGATCATGTTCTCTGTGCCCGGCACATTTTTTTCAACCGGGGAAGCAGTCTGCCGCTTTTACCGGGCACTGATCACCGCCCAACCGGAAAAACTCCGGGATGCGTTGCAGAACAATACCGCATTTGAACTGGCGTGCTGCGATTCACCCGGCATGGAACCGCCCCCGCTGCCCACATCTTTTGAAGATCTGGACGGACTTCAATTCATCGGCAGCACGGAAAAATCCCTTTCCACCGTAGCGCGGATGCTGTCCTGTCAGACCGATACCTGGATCAGAACATTCTTCCTTGCCGTCAATCCTGCGGCATATCACAATAAATTCACCACCATCATCAGCGATGAAACACCGGAAGGGGAATGGCTCAAACAGACCAGTACCCCCGGCAATCAAACGGAACACGCGCAATCAAAACTGAAAAAACAGTTCAGAAAGATCTTTACGCGTCAACGCCTGATCCCCGCCGTGATCCTGCTGCTGCTTTTTCTGGGGCTTGCCGGAACGCTGTTCTTCACACAACGGCAGCTGAACCGGACCAGACACAGTCTGCATCAGAAAGAAAATGAAATACGCGCCCTGCGTTTCCGGTTGAAAAGTCAGGAAGACAAGATCCGTATTCTGGAAACCCGGCAGGAAACAAATGCTTCAAAAAGCCGCTGAAATTCCTGAATCCGCTTGACTTCTCTGCGCTTTGAAGTATATTATAAAAATTTAATTTTTCAAAAATTTGTTACGACAGGAGTCAAAAACATGATCAAGAAAAAAAATCTGGTCTTTCTCGGTCCTCCGGGCGCGGGTAAAGGCACGCTTTCCGATCCGCTGATGAAAGCGGAAAACCTTGCCCACATCTCCACCGGCGATATTCTCCGGGCAGAAATCAAAAACGGTACCGAACTGGGCAACAGCGCAAAATCCTATATGGATGCCGGTAAACTCGTTCCCGATGAAATCGTTGCTGGCATGGTGGCAAAACGCCTCGCCTCCGATGATTGCAAAGCCGGATTCATTCTTGACGGCTTCCCCCGTACTGTTCCCCAGGCGGAACTTCTTGACAAAGCAATGAAAGAAATCGGCATGACTCTGGATGCCGTCGTTCTCTTTGACGCACCCGTTGATCTGCTGATCCAGCGACTGACCGCCCGCCTCACATGCCGTGCATGCGGTGCAAGTTTCAACAAACTGTTCAGCAAACCCAAACAGGAAGGCATCTGCGATTCCTGCGGCGGTGAACTCTATCAGCGCTCCGACGACTCTCTGGAAACTGCCCAGAACCGCCTGAAAGTCTATCAGGAACAGACCGCGCCTCTGGTGGCATATTACGAACAGAAAAATATGCTTTCCAAGATCGATTCCTCCCTGCCGAAAGATCAGGGCTACGCTGCGCTCGTCGCCGTTCTGAACTGATATATACCTTATGCTGAAACGTAAATATATCATCCATACCCCCGGGGAGATCACACGGATCCGCGAGGCTGCAAGAGCCACTGCCATTGCCCGTGACCAGATCGCCGAAGCCGTTCAGGAAGGGATGTCAACTCAGGAACTGGATATGATCGCCGGTGCGATCATCCGTTCTCTGGGCGGGAAACCGGCATTCCTCGGCTACGGGGGATTCCCCTGCAATATCTGTATTTCTCTCAACGACGTCGTTGTTCACGGCATCGCCTCCCCGAACCAGATCATCAAAAAAGGTGATATCGTGGGACTGGATGTGGGCGTTGCAATCAACGGAGCCATCGGCGATTGCGCCCGCGCAGTCTATGTCGGCGAAGAACCGGAAGGGGATGAGAAACGGCTGCTGGACGGCACCGTTGCAGCACTGGAAGCCGGTATCGCCGCTGCCAGAAACGGCAATTGCGTCCGGGATATTTCCGCAGCTGTCGAAAAAGTCGCCAATGCCAATAAACTCGGGATCGTCCGGGATTATGTGGGACACGGCTGCGGGATCCGCCTGCACGAACCGCCGGATGTCCCCAATTTTACAGATCCACGCCACGGACACGGTGCGAAACTGTTGCCGGGGATGGTGCTTTGTATCGAACCTATGCTCAATCTGGGCACTCATAAGGTCTTTGTCGAATCCGACAATTGGACCGTCCGTACCGCCGACGGCAAAAAATCGGCACAATTTGAACACATGATTCTCATTGGAGAAGACCAAACGGAGGTTTTAACCCGTGTCTAAAGACGTCATCCGAGTTGAAGGAGTAGTCAAAGAACTGCTTCCGAACACCATGTTCCTGGTGGAACTTCAGAACGGCCATAATGTTCTCGCTCACATCAGCGGTAAAATGCGTCTCAATTTCATCCGGATCCTGCCCGGTGATTCTGTTACTTTGGAAATGTCTCCCTACGACTTGACCAAGGGCAGAATCGTGTTCCGTCAAAAATAATCCCGATTTTTTTTAATTTCGGGCTTGATTTTTTGAAAATGAGTGCTACATTAAAGAGCATGAGGCACGAGAGTGTTTCATTTACCAGAGTGGGCCGGTAGCTCAGTCGGTAGAGCATCGCCCTTTTAAGGCGGTGGTCCGGGGTTCGAGCCCCCGCCGGCTCACCACTTTTTGGTAATTCAAGGATGACTTCGGTCATCCTTTTTTTATGCCCGCATTCTGAATATTTTTCAGATATTTTTCAATATCCGCTTGACAAATCAAAAAATGAGGGCATATTATTACCTATAAACGCTCCGGCATAGCTCAGCGGTAGAGTAGGTGGCTGTTAACCACTTGGTCGTAGGTTCGAATCCTACTGCCGGAGCCATTTTTTGTGTCAAAAAATGGCGTAGAATGTAGGATTAAGCAGTGAGGCTCCAGCCGAACTGCTTTTTTTGCGCCAGCAAAAACGAACCGTCAAGGTTCGACACCGAAGGTGCGCCGAGCAAAGCGAAGGCAATCCTACTGCCGGAGCCATTTGTTTTTAAACAAATATGGCGACAAAAGTAAGGATTAAGCAGTGCGAACTGCTTTTTTTGCGCACACAGTGTGTGCCATATAGTTCCTCCTCATAACGCTAACGCTTATTCGTCAGAACGATGAGACTGCTTGAGTTTTACTCTATTTCTACCGTTTTGCAACCGCGTTGCAAAAACTTACGGCAGAAAACGCCGTACGAAGTACAAGTTTTCTGCTCGCGTCAAGGGCGCTGCCCTTGCTGCGGTCCAGCGGCAGTCCGCTGGTCGCACGGAGTGCGAAATGTACACAGGTGTGTACCATATAGTTCCTCCTCATAACGCTATCGCTTATTCGTCGGAACGATGGGACTTCTTGAGGTTCTCTCTATTTCTACCGTTTTTGCAACCGCGTTGCAAAAACTTACGGCAGAAAACGCCGTACGAAGTACAAGTTTTCTGCTCGCGTCAAGGGCGCTGCCCTTGCCGTGGTGCAGCGGCGGAACGCTGCACACAGTTTCTTCATACTTTACGAAAAACAACACATAGAATTGGGAAACTTATTTGCAATCTCGCTTATTCCGGGGTATATTTTCATGTTATCGCATCAAGCGATCATTTTATCAACAGAAAGGTATTTTTTATGACGAAGAAGATTGCATTTGTCGGTTGCGGACACATTCACACGCCTGCATTTGTCAACATGGTCAATGCCCGTGAAGGACTTGAAGTTGCGGCGGTATGGGATCACGATACAGCCCGTGCGCAGATGAACGCGGAAAAACTTCATTCCAAAGTTGTATCTGATGTGGAAGAGATCTGGAACGATCCTGAGATCACCGCTGTGGTCATCTGTTCCGAAACGAACCGTCATACGGATCTTGTTTTCCGTGCGGCGTCGGCGAAGAAGCACATGTTTGTTGAAAAACCGCTGGGATTTTCAGCGGAAGAAGCACAGCAGATGGCAGATGCAGTCAAAGCTGCCGGTGTGATTTTTCAGACGGGTTACTTTATGCGCGGACTTCCCGTTCATCAGTTTCTGAAACAGCAGATCGAAGCCGGCAATTTCGGACGCATTACCCGGATCCGCCACAGCAACTGTCATTCCGGTTCACTCGGTGGGTGGTTCGATACAGAATGGCGTTGGATGGCAGATCCGTCCATTGCAGGCTGCGGTGCATTCGGCGATCTGGGAACGCACTCTCTCGATATTCTGATGTGGCTTATGGGCAAACCTGAAAAAGTTATGGCAAGCATCCATACCCTGACCGGCAGATACGGCGAAAATTGCGATGAATACGGCGAAGGTATGATGGTTTATGCCGATCAGACGATCGCATCCATTTCCGCCGGATGGGTCGATATCGCCAATCCCGTAGTCTGCGAGATCTGCGGTACAGAAGGTCATGCCGTTTATGTGAACGAACAACTGTTCTTCCAGAGCAAATATGTGGAAGGCGCAGACGGAAAAACTCCCTGGACCGATCTGCCCGCCACCCTGCCCCACGCATTCGAACTCTTCCTCGATCGATATATGGACGGCAAAGATGTGCCCCTCATTTCCGTTCAGGATGCCGCCGACAGAAATCTCGTGATGGGCGCACTCTATCAGGCAGATAAAACCGGCAAATGGGTCAAGATCTGATCTCCGTAAAAACAGCGTCCGACGCCTGAAACGACGCCGGGCGCGATCAAGCCCACACCCGTGGGCTTCCATGTCAGCCACAAAAAAAACGGCCGCCCTGCGGTGGTCGTTTTTTTGTGGTTGGCATGTGCCGGAGCAAGCTCCGGCGATCGCGCCCCCGGCGTTGTTTCAGGCGTCAGTATGGATGGTTACCCGTTGTCCGGAATCTGCGGCGCGAACGACAGCGTCCAGGACGCGCTGGAGGTAGATCCCGTCCCTGATATCGGGTGAAGACATCTTGTTATTTGCGGCGCAACTGACAAAATCCCAGTAGGAATGGATATGGCTTCTGAACCATCCGATCGCGGATTTTGCGGCGGGGAATCCGGATGCGGGTGCTTCAAAACGCTGTCCGCAGTCGATCTTTGTCCATCCTTTCAAACCGCCGTATGGTCTGTCGGAAATGGTATTATCGTAAAAATCGAGGTGATGCGGGTCCATACCGCTGAAGCGGACAGCGCCGTTGCTACCATTGATTTCAAAGCAGAGATCATCTTCCGCGCCGGTCGTGATCTTTGACGAACCGACCATACCGTCTGCACCGTTTTTCAAGCGGAGCAGAACCATCATATTATCTTCTGTCGGTACGGGAACGATACCGCCCTTTCCATCGGGTCTGGTGGGATAAGCGGTGCGTCTTGTGGCTGCGAGGCTGTCGAAATCCCCCAGCAGGAACCGGAGGACATCCAGAGTATGGCTGCCGAGATCAGCGATAACGCCGCCTTCCAGTTTCCACGGCTTGATCACGGTATCGGGCCGTGAACTTCCTGCATGGAGAAAATGACCGCGGAATTCAAGGATCGTGCCGAGTCTGCCCTCATCGATAAGTTGTTTTGCCCGTATGACAGCCGGAGAAAACCGGTACTGCAGAACGACGCGTGAGGTCCCGGTATAATCAGCGAGACACTTCTCCACGGCATTTGCTTCTTCCACGGTTGCGACCAGTGGTTTTTCGCAGTAGATATGTTTATTGTGGCGGATCGCCGACATCAGTGCATCGAAATGCAGAGCATTGGGCGTGGCGATATCCACCGCATCAATATCGGGATTTTCCGTGATCGCTCTGTAATCGGAAACCGCCACGGCATTACCGCCGATCGTTTCAGCGGCACGCTGTGCAGTTTCCTCATGAGCAGTACAGACTCGTGTGATCTGCGCACGGACGCCCTGCATATCGTAATAGTACGGCAGGTTTGCGCAGGCACAAGCGTGGACTTTGCCGATGGCACCAAAGCCGATCAGCCCGATCCGCAGAACTTTACCGGACATCAGACTTCGAGCATCCAGCCGTGCGTATCTTCGATCTCGCCGTACTGAATACCGGTCAGGTGGTCATAAAGTTTTTTGGACACAGGACCGCATTCGCTGCAGTAGTCGATCTTTTTGCCGTGGATAGTGACAGAACTGATGGGCGTAATGACCACAGCTGTACCGCAAGCGGCGACTTCTGCGAACCCGGGCAGTTCCTCTTCCGCCACGATGGGACGTTTTTCAACAGTCATACCGAGGTCTTCCGCGACCTGCATCAGGGACATATTCGTCACGCTTGGCAGAATGGTGGGGGAATCGCTGGTGACATACTTGCCGTCCTGCGTGATGGCGAGGAAGTTGCTGGTACCGAATTCGTCAATGTATTTGTGTTCCAGCGGATCAAGGAACAGCGGAATGGGGAAACCGGCTTTCTTTGCCAGTTTGGCAGGCATGAGGCTGGCACCGTAGTTGCCGGAAACTTTGTATCTGCCCATTCCTTTGGGAGCGGCACGGTCAAAGTCTTCGATCACAAGTGCGGGAACGCCTTTGAGACCTTCCTTGTAGTATTTGCCGACAGGCATGACCATGACGATGAATTCGTATTCATCAGCCGGAGCAACACCGATCTGAGCGCCGGTACCGATGTAAAGCGGACGGATGTAAAGGGATCCGCCGGAGCCGTAGGGCGGGACATAGTCGATGTTGTCGCGGACAACGCGTTTCAGTGCGTCGATGAAAAGTTCTTCGGGCAGTTCCGGACCGAGAAGCTGGTGGGCGGAACTGTTCATGCGCTGATGGTTCTGCCAGGGACGGAAAATACGGACTTTGCCATCTTTGCAGCGGAACGCTTTCATACCTTCAAAAGCATTCTGTCCGTAGTGCAGACAGGTGGCGGCAACAGACATGCTGATATTGAAATCGGTGGTCAGCGTTCCCTGATCCCATGCACCGTCTTTGTACTTGTAACGGATGTTCGATCTTGTGGGCATGAAGCTGAATCCCAGAGATGCCCAGTCAATGTCAGTTCTGATTTCTCTTTCGTAACACATGATGTATTTCTCCCAAAATGGTTGTTGTTTGGCAATTTTATTATAGAAAAATACCATAAATCTGAAGATAGTCAAGAAAAACTTGTAATTTTTTGTTGAAATTTTCCAAAGATGGGTTAAATTGTTAATGGTACATACCATAATCATCACTAACTATAAGGAATCAGCCATCATGAAAATCGTCAAATTGGCACTTCTCGCAACAGCCGCCCTCGGCGTCTCCCTGTTTTCTGCAGCATGCGCAACCGATGAAGAACAGCCGGACAGCCGTTTCTGGGTCAATGATAAACCCGTTGACGGTTCAGGAGCCGGAGCAGGAGCAGGTTACACCGATCCCAACCCCACAGCCGGCGATCTGAGCGGCATTGACGGTCAGCTTGGCGACGCGATCGACAGCAATCAGCCCGGTCAGTACGGCGATTTCACCGCTGAAGGCAGCGATTATCTTGAAGGCTTCGGCAAACGGATCACAAATGCACCCGCTTTCCAGCCCGTTTATTTTGCATTCGATACCTTCGCAGTACCCCCCACGGAAAGCAGCAAAGTCGATGCCATCGCCGCATTCCTCACCCAGAACCCCGGTACCGGCGTTGTGGTGGAAGGCAACTGCGATGATCGCGGTACTCATGAATACAACCGCGCTCTCGGCGAACGCCGCGCACTCGCAGTGAAAACCGCCCTTCAGGATCGCGGCATCACTGAAAACCGGATCGCCACCCTCAGCTACGGTGAAGAAAAACCCGCCGTCCTCGGCAATACCGCAGAAGCATGGTCCCGGAACCGCAGAGCCGATTTCGTGCCCGTTCTCCTGAACGCAAAATAAGATCTGCTGTCAGCAAATCACAGAGCGGATGCCAAAACCGGTATCCGCTCTTTTTTTACGCAAAAACACGCGCCCCACACCTCAGCCACGGGCGCAGCACGGCACGGTGGAACCGTGCGCACAAAAACCGGGCGGCTGGCGGGATTAGAACCCCGTCAGCCGCCCGGTTTTTATGCAGCCCCGCCGCGGCGGGGCTTGTGCTGCGCCCTGCGGTTGAGGTGTGGGGCGCGTGCTGTATTATTTTCGGATCAGCGTTTCACGCGACCGGAGGTATTTCCGTTCATGAGGCTGATGACTTCATCCTTGGTCGTATGGTTGTAATCGCCGTGGATGGAATGTTTCAGACAGCTTGCTGCGACAGCGTAGCGGATGGCGTCAGCGGGCTTGTTGAACTCATCGGAAACGAGGGCAAAGATCAGACCTGCGCTGAAGGAATCGCCGCCGCCGATACGGTCCACGATATTTTTGATCTCGTAAGGCTTATAGGTGCCATCGGCTGCGAGGGGGGCGAAAAATTCTGTATCGGTTGCTTTTTCGTAGAGCATACCGCCCCAGTTGTTGTGGTCGGCAGAATAGCTTTCGCGGAGCGTGATCGCCACGAGGGATGCCTTGGGGAATGCGGCGCAAAGTTTGCGTGCGACTTCGCCATAGCCCTTGATATTGATTTTACCGTCTTCCACGCTGCTGCCTTCGGAAGCGATACCGAACACATCGGAGGCATCGGCTTCATTTCCGATGATGACATCGGCGTAAGCAACGATTTCTTTCATACAGCGGCATGCAAGTTCTTTCGCGGGAACGCCGCCCCACTTCCAGAGTTTTTTCCGGAAGTTCAAGTCACAGGAAACACGGATGCCTTTTTCGGATGCCTTCTTCACGATGGCGAGGGTGGAAAGGTAGGCATTTTCGCTCAAAGCCGGCGTGATACCCGTCACATGAAGATGACTGACGCCATCCAGCATATAATCAAAATCATATTCTTCCGGAGCGAGCATGGAAATGGTGCTGAATTCCCGGTCGTACGTCACATTGGAACCGCGCTGAGCGGCACCCTGTTCCGCGTAATAGACGCCCATTCTGCCTTTATCGGCATAGCGGATGCGTTCCACATCGGTCCCGAATCCGCGCTGTTCTGCGGCGAAGGAAGCAGAGAGAATATTTTTCGGCAGAGCAGTCAGGTAACGGGATTTTCCGCCCATAATGGCAATGGAGGCACAGACATTGGCTTCTCCGCCGCCGTAAGTGGCTTCCAGGGTTCCGGGAAGGATCTGGCTGAAACGCAGTTTTCCAGCCGGAGCGAGGCGGAGCATGACTTCGCCGAAACCGGCGACGATTTTCTGTTCGGACATAATTGTTTTCTCCTTTCGGTTGTATTTTCAGAAATTCTGTTATAGATATGTTGACATAAGATATACGCTGAAAACGGATTTTCAAGTCCCGGTCTGTGATTTTTTTATATTAAGAAGGGTCTGACAGAATGCGAGATCCGCGCTGCGGGTCACTTTCGGATTCGGTCCGGTATTTTCCACGATACGGACGGTCCGGGTCGAATACTGTTCCAGAATACAGGAATCATCCGTACAGCCGCAGTAATGTTCTTCGGCGGCTTGCGACAGAGCATCAAGGAAATTTGTCCGTTCAAACATCTGGGGTGTTTCTGCGGCGAAAAGATCTTCTCTGGGAACAGTAGCAACGACAGCGCTGTCATTTCCCATCTTGATCGTATCGGTGACCTGATGACACAGCAGGGCAGCCCCTGTTGATCTGCACGCCTCCGCGCACGCGAGAAATTCTTCTTCACCGATCAATGGTCGGGCAGCATCATGGATCGCCACGAAAGTCACATCATCACCGGCGGCGATGGTGAGTTTATGAACCGATTCAGCACGGCAGTTGCCGCCGGAAATAAAACGGATGGAGATCTCGGGCAGGAATTGTTTTGCATGTTGTTCAAAGACCGGGATCTGATCGTGGGGGACAGCCATGAGAATGCGTCCGGGCGGAAAAAGATGTCCCAGAGTCCGGACCGCATGGAGAAAGACCGGGAGATCATCCAGCATCCGGAGCAGTTTGTTGCCGTTCCCGAATCGACTGGATGACCCGCCGCCGGGCAGCAGAAGCGCAAAATCGTGAAGGATCATTTCCGGGGTGCCTCCGTTGTGACCGGTTCCTTTTCAGTCTGAGCGGACGCATTGTAACGGATCAGCATAAATACAAGGACAAGCCCCACTATCAGTGCGAGGATAAGATGAATGATAAATTTTTTCCGGTGTTTCGTACGGAACTGTTCCAGTTCAGCAGAGCCGTCATAAGTACCGAGTGCCTGCCAGTCACGGTTCATTTCCTCCCAGCGGGCAGCACAAGATGGACAGGATTTGAGATGCTCATCCAACGCAGCATATTCCTGTTCCGGCAATTCCCCCACAAGACGGAGGACCGAACGTTTGAGCCAATCCTGACAATCCATGAGAAATCCGTTTTCAGGCTTCAGGAATGTGGGCGGCAATGGCTTGCGCCAACTGATCCGGACAACTGGTGGACTTGTTGCCGCAACGGATCCCCTGCAGCAGTTTTACAAGTTCAGCTGCCGGTCTGCCTTCCGCAAGATGCGCAATCCCGAGAGCATTGCCGGGACAGCCGCCAATGACTTTGACATCGGTAACAATGCCGTCGTCAGCGATTTCAAATTCCATTCTACGCGCACAAACGCCCGATGGTGTAAAGGTGATCTTTGCCATAATTCCGCCTGTTTTTCATTGTTTGGGACTATTGAAAAATAACCTTTGCTCAACAAAAATCAAGAAAAATTGTCAAATTTTTATGAAAAAATCTTGAAAAAAGAGATAACGGTACTATAGTGAAATGACCATCAACACTCAACAGAAAGGAATACGACCATGGCTGAATTGAAAGGCTCACAGACCGAAAAGAATCTCTGGTATGCATTTGCAGGTGAATCTCAGGCTCGCAACAAATACAGTTATTTTGCAAGCAAAGCCAAAAAAGACGGCTACGAACAGATCGCCGCCATCTTTGAACAGACCGCCAACAACGAAAAAGAACACGCGAAACTCTGGTTCAAAGCCCTGAACGGGATCGGTGATACCATCGACAACCTGAAAGCAGCAGCAGCCGGCGAACACGAAGAATGGACAGAAATGTACAAGAATTTCTCCGAAGTCGCCAGAGAAGAAGGTTTCATTGATCTGGCAAACGCTTTTGCCCGCGTTGCAGAAATCGAAAAACGCCACGAAGAACGCTACCTGAAACTGGTCCAGAACATCGAAAACGGTGAAGTCTGGGTCCGCGTCGGCGAAAACCGCTGGGAATGCCGTAACTGCGGCCATATCTACATCGGCGAAAAAGCTCCGGAACTCTGCCCCGTCTGCAAACACCCGAGAGCATATTTTGAACTCGAAGCCAAAAATTACTGAGTTCACTCACCAGCGTAACAGCCACATCAGACTGTACGCATAAAAAAACAGAAGCACGGCTCCGCGCCGGCGGTGAAACTGCCGGCGCACATCGGCGGACCGCGTCCGCCGATGGAAAGGGGCAGGTCTGCGCCCGCTGCCGGGCGCGCCCTGCCCTTTGGAGCCGTGCTTCTGTTTTTTTCCAATTTTTCCAATGATCCGGCAACTTGTGTTTTTTCTGTGCTGTCTGTTTTTTTGTGGACCTGTCAACTTACGAACACGGGAGGGAGAAAAGAAATGAAAAAACGGAACAGTGGAATGGATTGCTGGAATGCGGATGACGACGAACAGATGCAGGAAATGCTTGGGGTATTCCATGCGAAATTGAAACATGCGTCCAGAGTCGGCAGGGAAACACAGCGGAAGCCACATCACCATACGGATGATCCGCAAACGGCATCTGTCCGTCACGACCGTCCCCGGCGGCCCCGCAGCGGCAGATCGTTTCTTCAGAACGGCGGCAGATAAAGAAAATTATCTTTTCCGTGGGACTCTTCCGGGAAAATGCTCTTGCATTTTTTTCTGCGTGTGCTATATTTGCCGTGTGATATGATATTTTATACTCAAGAAACGAGGATGGAGGAAACCGCGCATGAAAGGTCAAGCAGACATCGGGATCGCCGGTCTTGCGGTGATGGGTGCCAATCTGGCATTGAATTTTGAATCCAAAGGCTACACGGTAGCACTGTACAACCGGACAACGGGTAAACTGGATGAGTTTATGGACCGTGTCGGCAGTGACAAAAATTTTCATACGACGGGAAGTATTCCGGAATTTCTCGGTTTTCTCAAATCGCCCCGGAAGATCCTGATGATGATCCGTGCCGGAAGCGGCGTGGATGAGTTCATTCAATCTCTCCGTCCCCACCTCAGACCCGGCGATATCCTCATTGATGCGGGCAACAGCTTTTTCAAGGATACGATCCGCCGCAGTCAGGAACTGGAATCCATTGGTGTGCGGTATGTGGGTATGGGTGTATCCGGCGGTGAGGAAGGTGCATTGAACGGACCGTCTCTCATGCTCGGCTGCGACAAAACGGCGTGGAACGATCTGCAGGAAATGCTTTGTTCCATTTCTGCAAAAGCGGACGCTCCCTGTTGCGCTCGGGTCGGTGCCAATGGTGCCGGACATTTTGTCAAGATGATCCACAACGGCATTGAATACGCCGAAATGCAGATGATCGCCGAATCTTACGCCTATATGCGTGATCTGCTCCACCTCACGCCGGACGAAATGAGTGATGTATTCCGTCACTGGAACCAGACTGATGAACTGAACAGTTATCTTACCGGTATTACGGCGGAGATCCTGAAAAAGAAAGACAGTGTCACCGGCAGATATCTTGTTGACATCATTCTTGACTCTGCGGGGCAGAAAGGGACCGGCAAATGGACCAGTGAAGCCGCCTTTGAGTTGAGTGTACCTGCACCGACGATCGCGGAATCGGTCTTTGCCCGTATCATCTCCAACCTCAAGGAAGAACGGATGGCGGCATTTGAAGTTCTGCCGTCAGTCCCCCCGGTACGCCCGCCCTCCCCTGTTCTCCGTGAAGAGATCCGCACCCTGATGCGCGCTTTCATGGCGGCAAAAGTCTGCGTACTGGCACAGGGCTTCTCTCTGATCACAGCAGCCTCGAAAGAATACGGTTGGAAGATCCAGCCTCAAATGGTCGCCCGTATCTGGCAGGGCGGCTGCATCCTGCGGTCCGCCATTCTGGAAAAAGTGGCGGAAGCCTACGAAACGAATCCCAAACTGGACAATCTGCTGTTGGATCCCTACTTCAAAAACATCATCGCCTCCACCAACTTTGACTGGCGTGACACCGTGGCGAAAGCGGTCCGCAGCGGGATTGCCCTGCCCGCCTTCTCCAGCACAGTTGCGTATTACGATGCGATCCGTACAGCGCGGCTTCCGGCGAACATCATTCAGGCATTGCGTGACTACTTCGGAGCCCACATGTTTGAACGTATCGATGAACCGCGCGGACATTTCTTCCATGCGGACTGGTACGATTCCTCTACCAAAATCACTTCAACCGACTACAACGTTTGATGCCGGGGTGCCCCTATGAACAAGACTGTCCTCCATCTGTTCCGCAAAGTCCTGCTGACACTCTCTGCTGTTACGCTTCTGCTCTGCCTGAACTCCTGTGCTTTTATGGTTCAGGACTACGATCTGCTGCTGGGTCTGAACGAACCGCAGGAGGAAGCCGATATGAGCGTTTCCCAACTCATCGCAAGGATGCGGGAAGCCACAGACCCGAAAGGTGTCTGGTACAACTGTAAATCCTACATCCTCCGCCAGTCAGCGGTCAGTGAGGAAAAGAAGGGATTTTCCAAGATCGAGCGTTATTACACCACCGAGATCAAGTTCCGTCAGCCGACTCAGATGCGTCAGACATCCTATCAGGACGGCATGCCGTTCCAGACGCTGCTGTTCCGCGACAACAAGGGGTGGATCATCAACGACAAAGGCAAAGCCACGGAATATACCGGAGAAGGCATGAAACTTTTCCGCAACTACGTTGGATTTGCAGATCCGAAAGCCAGTGAACAGACGCTGTTTTCAACAGTTGAACTGGCGGTGGTCTATGAAGAAGGCAAACGGTATTACCGGATGGTCTGCCGTACCGCAGATCCCGAACTGCCGCCCTATGTCAAATACATCGATGCGACAACATTCCTGACCGACCGGATCGAAACCGTTCTCTGTATGCCCGACGGAGCCCATTTTCTCTACCGCTCCGAATCCAGAGATTACCGCTGGATCAACAATGTCCGGATGCCGATGGTCAGTGTCGTGACCATCGAAAATGTCAGTACACAGGCTTTCCACACGCAGGAACTGCTGATCGATCCCAAACTGCCGGAATCAGATTTCACCATTCCCGGCGGAACATCCATCGACTACACAAAAACAAAGACCGAATAAAACGGTATGAATCTGTATTTCGACCATGCAGCCGCAATGGAGCCGCTCTCCTTTCCGGACTGTACGGATCTGCAGACTGCTGAGATTGCCAATCAGGAAAACCCCGTCAGCGGCGCACAGAAGATCATCGATCAGGCGGCATCAGATATCCTGACCGCACTCTGTCCCGACCGGCATACGCGGGAGCAGTACGGCATCTTTTTCACTCATACCGGCACCGATGCGGTCAATGCAGCTTTTGCCGCGGCAGGGTCACAGTGCCGGACCGGAACAGCGGCACTGAGCGGCGGGGAACACGCCTGCGTCAGGGCTGCTGTCCGAAGGCTCAGCGGCATCCGGCAGGTGATATTTCCCTGTGACAGCAACGGGGTCATTGCGCAGGAAACTTTTGATCGCTGCATCACAGAGGATACGGTTCTGACGGCAGTGCATCTTGTTCAACCGGAGACGGGAGTCATCCAGAACATGCCATCCCTGTCAGCCCGCAAAAAATCTCTGCTTCTGGTGGATGCCATTCAGGGTGCGGGAAAGATCCCCTTCGATTTTTCAGCGGTCCAACCAGATTTTTTCACCTTATCCGGACAGAAGCTCGGCGCATTGAGCGGTGCGGCATTGATCTGCCGGAAGACTTTTCTGCCGGCATTGAAAAAACTCCGTCTGGAGCAGCACAGTACGGGGCGAGTCCCCCCCGTTCTGGCAAAACATCTGGCAGCAGTTCTGTGCAGCTGGGTCTCCCTGCAGGAACAGCGTGCATTCTCCGCGCAGGAACTGAAAGATCTGTTGTTTGCTGAATTGGAACGGACGCTGCCGGGAGTTTTCCGCAGGACAATCGCAGAAAATGTACCGGTCAGCCCCTACATCACCCATCTGTTGTTTCCGGGGTATCAGGGGGCGATCCTGACGCGTGCGTTATCGGGCAGAGGGATCATTACATCTCCGGGCAGTGCCTGTGATGCGGAAACGGACCGTCCCAGTGAAGCGTTAACATGGATGGGGATCCCTTCATCTCTTGCGTTCTGCGCGCTGCGGATCTCCTTTTCGCCCGCCAACGACAGGGACGGCGTCTGCACACTTGTCCGTTCTCTTGCAGAAATTCTCCGTCAATATTGAAAAATAAGATTGCAAAAATCATTTCCGGTGATAGATTACAATGTTATGTTGGAAATTTTGTAAACCTACTTACTTACGAAAGGAAATTTGATCATGGAAGAAAAGATCAGAGCTAAACTCGAAGATCTCCGTGCTTATCTGCAGGCAGACGGCGGCGACCTGGAAATCGTTTCTATTGAAGGCAAACAGGTTCTGCTCAAACTCCGGGGTGCCTGCGGCACATGTCCCCACGCACAGATGACACTGAAAGACGGTATTGAACGCCTCCTCCGGGAAGAAATCGATCCCGAAATCACAGTGGAACGCGCCTGATTCTTCAGGTTTCATCTGCACAACAGAACGGTTGCCGGAGTCCCGGCAGCCGTTTTCTGTTTTTTCATCATTTTCGTTTTTGACAGGGCTTGAAGTCAGGGACGGTATGATGTATATTTACTCTTGATATAACAGAAACCAACAGAGAAAGGTCTTTCCCGATGCCGCTGCTTGATGTCAGACACCTGAGCGTGGAATTTCACACGGACGGCGTCTGCCAACCGACCGTTACGGATGTTTCGTTTCATCTGGAACGGGGTGAACTGCTGTCGCTGGTGGGCGAAAGCGGCTGTGGAAAAAGCGTAAGTTGTCTTTCTCTTGCCCGGCTTCTGCCGCCGCAGGCAAAGATCGTCAGCGGCGAGATCATTCTGGAAACGGAAGCGGGACCGATCGATCTTCTTTCTCTCACACCGAAACAGCTCCGGAAGATCCGCGGAAAAGAGATCGCCTATATTTTTCAGGAACCGTCCATGTGTCTGAACCCGGTGATGCGTGTCGGAGACCAGATCGCAGAAGCGATCGAACTGCATTGTCCGGATATTTCCGATCCCATTGCAGAAGCGGTGGAACTGCTCCGTCAGGCGGGGATCCCCGAACCGGAAGCGCGTGTCAGACTGTATCCCCACGAAATGTCCGGCGGTATGCAGCAGCGTGTGATGATCGCCATGGCTCTGGCGAGCCGCCCGTCCGTTCTGGTGGCGGACGAACCGACAACCGCGCTGGATGTGACGATCCAGGCGCAGATCCTTGAATTGCTGGATAAACTGCGGCGGGAAAGAAATATGAGTGTGATCCTGGTGACCCACAATCTGGGGATCGTGGCAGAACTGGCAGACCGCGTGGAAGTCATGTATGCAGGAAGGATCGTGGAAGAAGCCGCTGCGGATGAGTTGATCGCGTCTCCCCGTCATCCCTATACGAAAGCCCTTCTCGCCGCGGTACCGGTACTGGGCGAAAAAAAGAAACAGCTTCAGACCATTCCCGGTATTGTGCCGTCTCCCTGCGATTTTCCGCCCGGATGCCGTTTCTGCGACAGATGCAGTGCCGCAGTGCCGGATCTCTGCCGGGAGCAGGTCCCGCCGCTGACGGGGACCGATGGACATCTTACGGCGTGTCATCTGATCACTGCCGGAAAGGAAGCAGCCGATGGAACCGACTGATAAACAGATGCTTTACGGTAAACTGCGCAGAGCGGGAAAAGATCTGAAGCCCATTATTGTGATCTTTGCATTCGCTATTGTCATGACGGTGGTGGCGATCACCGTTTCCAGTATGATGCGCCAGAAAAACGATCAGCAGTTCCGTCAGCCCGTCGAACAGCGTTTCCGGGAATTGGTCTATGCCGGTGACGCAGCATCTCAACAGGAACAATACAAAACGGCAGAAAATTTGTACCGTCAGGCGTCGACAATGATCCGGGAATCCGGGAAGAAGGATTCTTTTGCGGGGATCATGATGCAGACGGCATTGGAACTGCGTCTTGCCAATCTGGCGGAACAGCAGGGAAACAGTAAAGAATGTCTGCTTCATCTGCTCCATGCCCATCAGCAGAAAATCGAATTCGGGAAAGTTCTCGACAGCAAGATCCGGGAAGTTCAGCAGGAGGCACAGGAACAATGAGTACCATTCACATGCTTTCTGAAGATGTCTGGAACCGGATCGCCGCCGGTGAAGTGGTGGAACGCCCGGCATCTGTTGTCAAGGAACTGGTGGAAAATGCGCTGGATGCCGGAGCAAAACAGATCCGTATTTCCATCGAAGATGCGGGCAGAAAACTGATTGCCGTTCAGGACAATGGCTGCGGTATGGATGAAGACGATGCCATGCTCTGTTTTGAATCCCATGCAACCAGCAAAATCCGGAACGAAGAAGATATTTTTGCGATTCAGTCCTTCGGGTTCCGGGGTGAGGCGATCCCCAGTATCGCGTCCGTCTCCAAGATGTCCATCCGGACACGGAAGCGGGACAATGCCAGCGGTTTTGAAGTCGTTGTTCACGGCGGGAAAGCCATTGCCGCCAATCCGGCGGGCTGCGCTCCCGGCACGGAAGTTATGATCCGCGACCTGTTTTACAATCTTCCGGCGCGGAAAAAGTTTTTGAAATCGGCATCCACGGAAGAACGGCACATCGTGGAATGTATCACCAATATTGCGCTTGCCAATCCCGGCACATCTTTTGAATTGCGGATCGACGGGCGGGTCGTGATCTCAGCGCCGTCCTGCGGTGATCTTCTGCCGCGGATCCGGGAACTGTTCGGCAAAAGCTGCGCGGATGCCCTGATCCCGATCCCCATGTCCAATGTGGAGGCACCGATCCGGATCCATGGCTTTATTTCCACGCGGGACTACACAAAAGCAACACGGGGCGAACAACGGGTATTTGTCAACAGCCGTCCGGTGGAATCCCCCTCTGTGTTCCGGGGGATCCGGGATGGCTACGGACCGATACTGGACCGGGGCAGATATCCGGTGGCGATCCTCTTTCTGACCATGGAGCCGGGCGCGGTGGATGTCAATGTCCATCCGGCAAAACGGGAAGTCCGTTTCCGCGATGATTTTGCTGTTATCGCAGCGGTACGCAGCGCAGTGACGGCGGCACTCCGTCAGGCGGACCCGGTCATTCCCCAGCCGGTCCCGGTGATCCCGCGGCATCCGGATCAGCCTCTTGACCGGAGCAAGATCTCCGGCACCGACACCATCCGTTCTCTTTATCCCGACTTCAAGCCGGATGCAGTTTCACCCGTTTCAATGGGTTCGGACGGGGGAACGACAGAACTGGAAATGATCATGAAACAGGCGTTGGTGGAGTATCAGGTCAGTCTGCCGACTGCAGGGACAACAGGTCTGACCACACTGGGTGAACTGGCAAACCGCCAGACGGTGCAGGATGAAAATACAGGCGCGCTCCCGCCGGGTCAGCCGGGCAGTTATTTCACGCTTCAGCAGGAACGGACGCCCGAACCGCTGCAGCAGCCGGATGTGCTGCCGTTTCCGCCGGATGGCGACAAGCCGTTCCCTAAGACGGTGATGACGGAAGAACAGATGCTGTTCAAGGCGTATGACCTGAAGATCCTCGGCATTATGGAAAATTCCTATATCGTGGCAGCGATCTCCAACGGTCTGGTCCTGATCGACCAGCATGCGGCACACGAGCGTGTTCTTTACGAGAAGATCCTCAAACGAACGGACGGCAGTCTTTCCCAGCGGCTGCTCTTTCCCATCACGTTGGAACTGTCCCGCGCTGACATGCACTTTGTCTGCCGGAATCTGGAAGGTTTTGAATCTGCCGGTTTTGAAATCGATCCTTTCGGCGAACTGACCGTCAAACTCAATGCGATCCCGGCGGCTCTGCCTCAGGATAACGCGGGCGGCGTTTTTTCCGATATGCTGTCGCGTCTGACGGAACGGGGTTCCGCCCAGCAGCTTCAGACCCATGCCATAGCCACCGCCGCCTGTAAAGCGGCAGTGAAAGCCCACGACAAACTGACGCTGGAAGAATGTGAAGCCCTGATACAGGATCTGGCAGAATGTGAACTGCCATTTTCCTGTCCTCATGGAAGACCCACGGTTTTGAATATATCCCTGAACGAAATCGAACACCGTTTCGGCAGAAAATAAAAGGAGATCAGCCATGTTCGGATTTTACCGCATAGCCGCAGCTGTACCGGAATTGAAAGTAGCAGATGTGGAATACAACACCAATGAGATCATCCGTCTTTCCGAAGAAGCCGCCCGGAACGGTGCCGCACTGGTCCTGTTTCCCAAACTTGCCCTGACCGGTGCTACATGCGGCAGTCTGTTTACCCAGAAACACCTTACCGATGCCGCCGGAGCCGCCGCCTGCAGGATCGCAGAAGCATTCCGGGATTCCGGCATGATCATTGTGCTGGGACTGCCGCTGAAAGAAGGTCCGGCAACTGCCGTACTTTCCGGCGGGACTGTCACCGCCCTTGTGCCGGAACAGGACGATCTGATCCTGGATGCCGGAGCCGCTACGCTGGGGCTGGGCACGACTGCTGCGGCACTGACCCTGATGCCGGATGCAGAACCTGCCATTGCCGGAAGCATCCGGAACAAACGGGATCAGCTCAAAGCACTCAGTGCCTGCCACAAAACTGTTATGGTCTATGCGTCTGCCGGTGTTACGGAATCCACGACCGATGCGGTTTACGGCGGTTATGCGGCGATTTGTGAAAACGGTGTTTTCCTGACAGAAAACAAGCCGTTCAACCGGAAAAGTTCCATCATCTACGCCGATACCGATCTGGAAATGCTGTCGCACATCCGGCAGAACAATGAGCCGGAAGAAGATATGGAGATCACACCGCTGCGGGACGATTTGGCATCTGTGCAGTACAGAACGGTGGATCCCCTGCCGTTTCTGCCGGAATGTCCTGCCGATTGTGCAGATATTTTTGAAATCCAGACGGCTGGGCTGGTAAAACGTCTCGCCTGCTCCGGATCGCAGAAAGCCGTCATCGGCATCTCCGGGGGACTGGACTCCACGCTGGCGATCCTCGTTGCGGCGGAGGCGGTAAAACGGCTGGGCTGGAAACCGGAACAGCTTGTGGCACTGACCATGCCGGGTTTCGGCACGACAAGCCGCACAAAATCCAATTCCGAAGCATTGTCCCTGCTGCTGGGCTGCGATCTGCGGACGGTTGATATTACAAACGCTTGTCTTCAGCATTTCAATGATATCGGACACGATCCGGCTGTATTGGATGTGACTTATGAAAATGTTCAAGCCCGGGAACGCACCCAGATCCTGATGGATACCGCCAACCGGGAACGGGGACTTGTGGTGGGGACCGGTGATCTTTCCGAGATCGCACTGGGCTGGTCAACCTATAATGCCGATCACATGTCCATGTACAATGTAAACTGCGGCGTCACTAAAACACTGGTCCGGGTCATGGTGGACTGGTATGCAGAAAATACCGGTGACGGTGCCATGAAAAAAGTGCTGAAAGATGTGTTGGCGACTCCCGTTTCACCGGAACTGCTTCCCGCAGACAAAACGGGCGCAATCGCCCAGAAAACGGAATCGATCCTCGGCGCTTACGAACTGCACGATTTTTATCTGTATCACTTTATTTACGGCGGAGCCGCACCCGAAAAGATCCGCTATCTGGCGGAACTTGCATTCGGCAACAAATATCCGGCAGAAGAACTTGACCGGACCCTGGACCTGTTTTTCAAACGGTTCTTCACCCAGCAGTTCAAACGCTCCTGCTGTCCCGACGGACCGCAGACCGGCATCGTTTCCCTCTCGCCCCGGACTGCGTGGCAGATGCCCAGCGATGCGGCAATGACATTGTGGAGACACAGTTGATATGACGACCGGTCCGCTGGATATGATCGCCATTCAGATGGTGGCGGATTTTCCCATCGTCTTCAGTATTTTCTGGGCGTGGATCGGGGCGTGTGTGGGCAGTTTTCTCAATGTCTGCATCTGGCGAATCCCCAACGGGATGAGCATTGTCTCCCCTCCGTCCCATTGTCCGAAATGCGATCATGCGATCCCCTTTTATGAAAACATTCCGGTATTCAGCTGGCTGTTTCTGCGGGGGAAATGCAGTTCATGCAAAGAACCGATCTCCATCCGTTATCCGCTGGTGGAAACATTGACCGGACTGGTTTTTCTTGCGATTTTTCTGCTCTGGCAAAGTGGAAATCTGCCCGGATGCGGGACAGGATGGGGACTGCTGATCCTGCTCCAGTACATGATCACGGCGGCGATCCTGATCGCCTCCGCTTTTACGGATTGTGATTACAGGATCATTCCGGACAGTTTTGTGGTAACGCTGCTGATCAGTGTGCTGCTGACAGGATTCACTGCCGGCAGGATGTCGTCCGATATCCCCGCTGTTATGCTTGTACTGGATCTGCTTCTGCCCGGGATCGCGGCGGGGGTTCTGCTGACTGGTGTGGCATTGCTTGGCAAAGCGTTTTTCCGACGGACAGCATTCGGTTGGGGCGATGTAAAATTACTTGCAGTCCTCGCAGTCTTTACCCATATCGATCTGCTGCTCTGGATCCTTCTCGCCGCATCTGTTCTGACGGTTCTCTGTGCGCCGATCCTCCGGAAACTCAAACCGAAAATGCGTCACAGAGGTATGCCCTTTGCGCCATTTATCGCCATTGCCACGGCATTGATCATGCTTACTCCGCTCGGTTCTCTGCTCCGGGATCTTCTGCTGAAACGCTGATTTTTCCCGGATTTTTCAGAAACCTGCTGATATTCCCCGTCTTCTTCTTTGTCCATGCAGAAAGTTATCTGTCCATTCTGCATTGCACACAAAAAAAGAGAGGGGGATCAGAATGAAAAAGATCATTGTTATCGGCAGTTCCAATACAGACATGGTGATCCGGGCGGACCGTATTCCGGTTCCGGGTGAAACGGTACTCGGCGGACACTTCTTCATGAATCCCGGCGGGAAAGGGGCGAATCAGGCAGTTGCTGCCGCCCGGATGGGGGGCAATGTGACCTTCATCGCCAAAGTGGGGAACGACACATTCGGCAGTGAATCAAAATCGCTCTGGCAGCGTGAAAACATTCATACCGGTCACATTCTCACAGATCCGGACGAACCCTCCGGCGCAGCATTGATCATGGTGGATGCCCGGGGCGAAAACTGTATCTGTGTTGCGCCCGGAGCGAATAAATCCCTTCTGCCGGCGGATCTGGTCCCGCTCCGGCACGAACTGGAACAGGCGTCTATTCTGCTGATGCAGCTGGAAACGCCCATCGAAACGGTTTTGTGTGCGGCAAAATGGGCGGCGGAAAAGAATGTACGGGTCATATTGAATCCTGCTCCGGCAGCACCGCTGCCAATAGAGATTTACCGCTACCTGAATGTGATCACTCCGAATGAAACGGAAACGGAGATCCTGACCGGGATCCATGTCAGCGATGCAGTCAGTGCTGAAACTGCGTCTGAAATTTTTTGCAGACGGGGCGTCTGTACCGTTATCATCACGATGGGGGAAAAAGGCGCATGGCTGTACCAGAGCGGCAGAGGCGAACTGATCCCCGTCCGGACAGTAAAAAGAGTGGATACTACGGCGGCGGGAGATGTTTTCAACGGCGCACTGGCAGTGGGGCTTGCCGAAGGAATGAGTCTGCGGAACGCGATCGTTCTGGCGAATGAAGCGGCAACATTGTCAGTAACAAGAATGGGGGCACAGAGTTCAGCGCCGTACAGACAGGAAATCGCAGGTTGAAAAAAGAGGAGGTGAAATATGTTTTTTGTTGAAAATTACAATCTGGCAGTTTTCTTCTGCATCATCACCATGCTGTGTTGGGGATCGTGGAGCAACACCCAGAAACTTGCCGGCAGAAACTGGCGGTACGAACTGTTTTACTGGGATTATGTCATCGGTGTTCTTCTGCTCAGTCTGGCGGCGGGACTCACATTCGGCAGTTTCGGTCCGCAGGGACGCAGTTTTCTGCCGGATCTGGCACAGGCGACCACCGGAAATCTGATCAGTGCGCTGATCGGCGGTGTGATCTTCAATGCCGCAAATCTGCTCTTGAGTGCATCCATATCCATTGCGGGGATGTCGGTGGCATTTCCGGTGGGGATCGGGCTTGCATTGATCCTCGGCGTCGTGATCAATTATATCGGTGAACCGAAAGGGGATCCCATGCTGATCTTCGGCGGTGTTCTGCTCATCGCCATTGCCATTATGATGAATGCGGCGGCTTACCGTCTCAAAGAATACAGTCGCGGCGAAAACAATGGGACTGTTCCGGCGAAGGGGATCATCCTTGCTGTTATCTGCGGCGTGCTGATGGCATTTTTCTACCGGTTCATCGCCGCATCCATGGATATGGACTTTGTCCGTCCGGAAGCAGGAAAAATGACGCCGTATGCCGCATTTTTTGTATTTGCGTGCGGGATATTCCTGAGCAATTTCATATTCAATACCATTGCCATGAAGCGCCCCGTTTCCGGTGAACCGGTGGCAATCAAAACATATTTTACCGGGACACTGTCCATCCACAGTGTCGGTATTCTCGGCGGGATCATCTGGGGAACCGGCAATATTCTGAGCCTTGTCGCCGCCGGGAAAGCCGGACCCGCGATCTCCTACGGATTGGGTCAGGGCGCAACACTTGTTGCGGCATTGTGGGGCATCCTCATCTGGCGGGAATTCAAAGGCGCGCCCATTCTCGCCCATATCATGAACGCAGGGATGTTCGTGATCTTCATCGCAGGATTGGGTTTGCTCATCAAAGCCGGAGTATGACAAGACAGCGGCACCGGACCGCTCCGCTGAATAGTGGAGAGGGGCGGTGCCGTACTTTTTATTTGAACATTCCGGCGATCTCTGTCATGGCATCGGGGATCCGGATCTTCTGGGGACATTTTTCCAGACAGGCTCCGCACTGGACACAGGCAGCCGCCCTGCCCTCCTCCGGCAATGAATCATAAATGATCTTCGACCAGAACTGATGTCCGCCGGCTTTCACCTGATTGTAAAGCGCGATATTCCGCGGGATATCCACTCCAACCGGACACGGCTGACAATACTTGCAGGCAGTACACGGGATCGCGCCGGATTTACGGTAGGCGGCAAGAACTTTCCCGATCAGTTCATAGTCTTCCTCCTTCAGCGGTTCCATCGGGGAGAAGGTACGGATATTGTCTTCCATCTGTTCCTGATTGGACATACCGGAAAGCACGATCTTTACATTGGGCAGGGATGCGGCGTAGCGCAGTCCCCAGGACGCAATACTGGTGCCGGGTGCTTCCGTTTCAAAAATGGCTTTTGCCGCCGGTGTCAGATTGACCAGTGAACCGCCTTTCAGAGGTTCCATGATCGCCACGGGGATCCCGAGTTCCGTCAGGATCTCGTACTGTTCTCTGGACCGGTACAGTTCCCAGTCCAGATAATTCAACTGGATCTGGGCGATCTCCCACGGATAGGCAGAGGCGATCTCGCGGAGAACTTCCGGTGTATCGTGAAAAGAAAATCCGATGTGCCGGATCTTTCCTTCCGCCTGTTTTTCTTTCATAAACCCGTAAAGATCCAGACGCTTTGCTGTTTCCCAGAGCTGGGTATTGAGGGTGTGCATCAGATAAAAATCAAAATATCCGGCTTGCGTCCGCTCCAACTGTTCATTGAAGATCCGTTCCATGTCTGCAGTTTCCTGAAGACGCATGGTCGGCATCTTGCTGGTGAGATAATAACTTTCACGGGGATATTTGCCCAGCAGTTCCGCAACGGCAGATTCACTTTCGCCGCCGTGATACATGTATGCGGTATCAAAATAGTTGCAGCCCGCAGTCATGGCTTTTTCGACCATGACAGCCGCAGCGGCGCGATCGATTTTTCCGTCCGATTCCGGCAGACGCATCATGCCGAACCCCAGCAGAGGCAGAGTATCACGACGGGTAACGGAAGGCGTTGCAGAACTGATCTTGTTTGTAATGTTATTCATAAAAATCCTTTCATAAAAATTGAGCGTTTACCGGGAAAATATATCAGTAAAATGAAAAATTGTCAATAAAAAAAAGAAAAAGTATGATAATTTTCAAAAAATTTCTGAAAAAACATCTTGCATTTTGTAGAAAGCGGTATAAGTTAGGTTTCCAGAAACAGATAAGCGACACTTTTGACCATGTGGGTCTAAGTGGTGAAATTGTATTTCTGGATCGTAAGTGAAAGTTTATGTCATCGCTGTAATTTATTGACAGACATCGGCAAATCAAATTGCTTTGGATGGTATTATCCACGCACAGTCCCGTGCAGATTTTTTCCCGTTTGAACTTTTTTCCTGTCCTTTGTCATTGTTGTATTTTACCCGTACGGCATGGATTTTCAGAACAAAAAAATGCGGTATAAACCGCGAAAGGAACCCCCAGCATGAATATTTATGTTGGAAACATGCCGTACTCCATGACAGACGCCGAAGTCAAGGAACTCTTCGGAACTTATGGAACAGTGGACGCAGTCCGTATTGTGATGGATCGCGACTCAGGTAGACCCAAAGGATTCGCCTTTGTGGAAATGAACAACGCAGATGAAGCCAATGCAGCCATCGAAGCCATCAACGGCTCCCAGGTCGGCGGACGCGCACTTGTCGTCAATGAAGCACGCCCCCGGGAAGACCGTACCCGCAACGGCGGCGGCAGACGCGGCGGTTTCGGCGGCGGCAATCGCCGTTTCGGTGCCTGATACCGGTCGCATACCTGTAAAGGAATATCCCAAAGCGGATGCTGTGAATACAGTGTCCGCTTTTTTGTTTGCCCGAAAGAAACAGGGAGCCCGCCACGCCACAGCCGGGGGCGCGGCACTGCCCCGACCGGGGCATCTGCCTGCGTAGCAGGCGGATCACGCACAAAAAAAACGACCGGACGGATCCGGTCGTTTTTTGTGCGGGTGCCGCGCCCGTGATCTGTGGCGGGCGGGCTGTTTTCCGATGGGCTCAATCGATACCGAGCAGTTTTGCGGCATCCTTTTCATTTTTGACGGAGCCATCGACGGGGAACAGTGTCCAGATTTCAGTATGGACGACTTTATCGCCGGGTTCGAGGCGGCAGAGGGGACCGAGTGTTTCAGCTTCGAGCATATCTGCACAGGTATAAATTTCCACGTTGCAGTTATTATCGGGATAAACTTCATCGGTATAAAATTCGGCTGATTTGGTAAAAGCGAGACCGTTATTGATATAAGCGATCCAACCGCCTTCGCAATTCATACCGATTTTCAGGGGTTTGGTCCCCTTTGCGGATTTCTGTTTGACCATAACGAACTGATCGCCCCATGTGATGCGGGAATCATTCATTTTGGTATAGGGCCAAACTGCCATGAATTTGCTGGGAAGGAGACCTGTTGTTTCGGGGTTCTGGGGAACGACTGCGGTGCCGCCGGGTGCCATAACGGAGATTGCCCACGGCGCACATTCCATTGCCCAGAGACCATCATTTTCGATTCCGTGTTCAATACGGAACGCGTTGTCGCCGAGGGGGAAGATATCGAGTGTTTTTGTCAATCCGGTACATTCGGGTTCTTCCATAATGAAAGATACGCCGTCATCGCCGAGTTTCACCACCTGAATGGGGTCGTTATCCGGCACATAAGTCCGTTCTTTGATTTCGGGGGAATGCCACAGACGGTGTCCGCCGTAATTGACCCATTTATCGCCGCCGCTTTTTCCGGCGAGTTTGGGATCGACATGGAAAATATTTTTTCCGTTTTTACCGAGGAAGCCGCCGATGATACGGGGTCCCACATCCGTGGTGACGATCAGTCTGAAATCGCCGCTGGCGATCTCGACGCAATTCTTCCAACCTTCAAATGCGACTTTTTTCATTTTGAGTTTCATTTTGCTGACTCCGTTATATGTTCAGATGTTCCGTTTCATCAGATATTCCGTCAATGCGATCAATTTTTCCCGATAGGGATTATCCGGCAGATTTCTCAAAGCGGCGAGTGCTTCATCGGTCAGAGCTTTTTCACGCTGTCTCACAGCATCTTCCGCACCGCAATCTGTCAGAAGTTTCTTGATGATCTCCACCATTTCCGAACTGTAAAACGGCTGTCCGGTGAGGGTTTCGAGCAATTTTGCATTTTCGCCGGTCAACCGTTTTTTTGCTTCCAGATACAGGAGCGTCGGCTTGCATTCTTTGAAATCGCTGCAGGGCGGTTTTCCGAATTGTTCGATTTCGCCGTAAACGCCGAGCAGATCGTCCTGCAGCTGATAAGCGAGACCGAGTTTTTCTGCAAATTCCGCAAGCGCCAACTGTTCTGGCGACTCAAAATCAGCCTTTCCGGCGGCGATCGCAGCACCGCACTGCACGCAGAAAGTGAGAAGGGCACAAGTTTTTCCGGAAATCATCCGCAGGACACTGTTTTCATCCACGCTGCCGATTTTGCGCAGTGCCAGTTCCACGTCCAGAGCCTCACCGGAAATGAGTTCGCGGTTCAATACTTCCTGCATTCTGCGGCAGAGCTGAATAACGAGGCCGGGATCCACACCGTTTTCCGTCAGGCGCAACAGCATATTGACAGCCCATGCGTGCTGCACGTCTCCGGCAAGGATCGCCAGATCTTTACCGAATTTTGCCGCGACAGTTTCATTTACGTGGAATACGCCGGACGCGTAACAGGCAATTTCGGTGTGGCTGGTGGGAACACCGCGCCGGAAATCATCGCAGTCAATAATATCATCGTGGACCAGTGTCCAGTTGTGGTAGATCTCAACGGCGGCGGCAGCAGGCAATGCGGTTTCCGGATCACCATTGAACAGACCGCATGTCCAGAGCAGCAGGATCGGCCGGAGCCGTTTTCCGCCCATGGACGGATAAGTCCGGACGGCGATCCGCAGTTCCTCCGGGCGGATCGTTTCCGGAAAAGAATCATTACGGATGATATGATTGATCTTCTCCGCAGCAGCTTTCATTTCAGTTTTCAAATCGCTCATAATCGCACCCCATACATTTTCGTTCTGCGGTACGATACTCCAAAAAAATATTTTTTTCAAGCGTTTTTTCTCTTGAAAGCGCAATTCTCTGCATTATATTTCAAGTATGGTGGTACTTTCAGAGAAAAAAATTACCATTTCAGACAGATTTTTTACGAAACAGAACGATATCAACACATAATATCAAGGAGCAGTAACATGAAAACAGCATCCATGCCGAAGATCGGTATCAGACCGATCATTGACGGTCGCCGCAAAGGGATCCGTGAATCTCTTGAAGATCAGACCATGAATATGGCGAAAGCTGCAAAAGAACTGATCGAATCCAGTCTGCGTTACCCCAACGGTGAACCGGTCCAGTGCATCATTGCGCAAACGACCATCGGCGGTGTTGCGGAAGCGGCGGCGTGCGCTGAATATTTTGCCACGGAAAATGTCAAGGCGACCATCAGTGTCACCCCCTGCTGGTGCTATGGCTCTGAAACGATGGATATGGATCCGTTCACCCAGAAAGCAGTCTGGGGTTTCAACGGAACGGAACGCCCGGGCGCAGTTTATCTTGCGGCGGTTCTCGCTGCTCACGCCCAGAAAGGGCTGCCCGCCTTCGGGATCTACGGACGCGATGTTCAGGATGCCGCCGACACCATGATCCCGGACGATGTCCGCGAAAAACTTCTGCGTTTTGCCCGTGCTGCCATTGCAGTCGCGCTGATGCGTGGAAAATCTTATCTCTCCATGGGATCTGTTGCCATGGGGATCGCCGGCTCCATTGTGAATCCGGAATTTTTTGAAAAATATCTGAATATGCGCTGTGAATCAGTCGATATGTGCGAAGTGATCCGTCGCGTCAATGAAAACATCTACGATCCGGAAGAATACGCAAAAGCCCGTGAATGGGTCAGAAAGAACTGCAAACAGGGCAAAGATTTCTGCAACGGTCCGGAACTGCAGCACACTGCGGAAAAATATGAAGAGATCTGGGACTATGTCACCAAGATGTTCATCATCACCCGCGACCTGATGATCGGCAATCCCAAACTGGCGGAAATGGGTTTTGCGGAAGAAGCCTGCGGCCATAATGCCATTGCCGGCGGTTTCCAGGGACAGCGTCAGTGGACCGACCACATGCCAAACGGCGACTTTATGGAAACCTTGCTGAACTCGTCTTTCGACTGGAACGGCATCCGTGAAGCGATGGTCTTCGCAACAGAAAACGATGCGCTCAACGGCGTTTCCATGCTGTTCGGTCATCTGTTGACAGGCAGAGCGCAGGGCTTCTCCGATGTCCGTACGTTCTGGAGTCAGGAAGCCGTCAAACGCGTTACCGGCTACGATATGCCGGAACCGGGTCTGATCCACCTGATCAACTCCGGTGCCACCACCGCCGATGCGACCGGCAGAATGAGTGATGCCGATGGAAAACCTGTCATGAAGCAGTTCTGGGATATTACGGAAGAGGACGCACAGGCGTGTCTGGATGCAGTTGAATGGATCCCGGCGAACCGTCTTTATTTCCGTGGCGGCGGTTATTCCAGCCGTTTCCTGACGCGTGGCGGTATGCCCATCACCATGACGCGACTCAATCTGGTGGATGGTCTCGGCCCTGTGCTGCAGATCGCAGAAGGGTACACCGCAGAACTGCCCGCGGAAGTACATGATATTCTCGACCGCCGCACAGACCCCGGTTGGCCCACCACATGGTTCGTCCCGCGCATCACCGGCGAAGGCTGTTTCAAAGATGTCTATACCGTAATGGCGAAATGGGGTGCAAACCATGGTGCGTTTTCCTATGGTCACATCGGTGCGGATCTGATCACGCTTGCTGCCATGCTGCGTATTCCGGTCTGTATGCACAACGTGCCGGAAGAAAATATTTTCCGTCCTGCAAGCTGGAACGCCTTCGGAATGGATCCGGAAGGTGCGGATTACCGCGCCTGTGCCGCCTATGGTCCGCTCTACGGCAAAAAAAATTGATCTTTTTTCCATCATGCCCTTGACAAACCGAAATGCGGGGGTATATTAAGGGCATGATGTGAATGTGGCTGTTTAGCTCAGTCGGTAGAGCGATGGAATCATAATCCACAGGTCGCTGGTTCGAGCCCGGCAACAGCCACCACTTTTTTTCCACTCACCCCCCCGCTGGAGTCAATATCCGTTTATGAATTACGAACTTGTGATGTTGGTCAGCCGTCTGCGTAAAGTTGAACGCATTGAAGATCTCGGAGAAGTCAAAGGTTTGGCTGAATCCATGATGCGTAAAGCAAAAAATGAAGCGATCCTCACCCTGATGACCGTTGCGGAAGAACTGGGCGATCAGGAGGTCCTGGATTCTGTTGATGAACTGAAACGCTATCTGAAAACTGTACTCAAAGCCGGGGATGAAAAAAATGAACGGAAATGTAATCGCAATTGACGGTCCTGCCGCTTCCGGCAAAAGCACTGTTGCAAAAAATCTGGCGGAACGGCTTGGGATCCTGTATGTCAGCACCGGTTCTCTCTATCGGGCTGTGGCATGGAAAGCGCTTCAGAACGGGATCGGCACAAAAGATACAGACGCCCTGATCGGAATGTTGAAGAATACCAGTCTGCGATATGCTGAAACGCCGGACGGCAATTTGGATATTGAACTGGACGGAAAATTTCCCGGACAGGCTCTCCGCGCGGCAGAAGTTGCCATGGGTGCGTCAGATGTTGCCACGATCCCGGCAGTCCGCGCATGGACTTTGGGGATCCAGCGCGAAACAGCAGAAACGAACAGAATCGTTATGGAAGGGCGCGATATCGGCACGGTGGTATTTCCGGATGCCGCCTGTAAATTTTTCCTGACAGCCTCCCCGGAAGCGCGTGCGAAACGGCGTCTTTCCCAAGGTGGTGAAATGCCGGATTCTGCTACCGTTGAATCGGTGGCGGCAGAAATTGCCGAACGGGATAAACAGGATATGGAACGCGCTGTTGCGCCGCTGAAACTGGCAGATGATGCGATTTATCTGGACAACAGCGATTTTGAGATCGAAGACACGTTGAATTATCTTCTTGCTCATATACGGCGCGCCACAACGATCACATACCGTGTTCCTTTTGCGGATACGGATCAGATGGCAGTGGTGTATTATGCGAACTATCTCATCTATTTTGAAATGTGCCGTGAGGAACTGCTGCGTAAGATCGGTTTCCCCTATACCGTGATGGAACAGGAAGGTTATGCAATGCCTGTGATCGAAGCGGTCTGCCATTACAAAAATGCCGCTCATTTTGAGGATGTCCTGACCATTGAAGCTGTCCTGACGGAAGTGAAAGGCGTCCGTTTGAAGATCGCCTGTAAAGTCCGTCGCGGCAGCACACTTCTGGCAGAAGGCTGGACCATTCACGCCTGTATGAAAGACGGCAAACCCGCCCGTATGCCCAAGCAGATCACCAGTTTGATGGACTGACCGGATCATGTTCCGTCTTCTGTCATTTTTCCTGCTGATATTTCTTGCGGCAGGTCTTTTCTGTACCGCCTGCATTTCTTCGGAAAACAAAGGCGGTACACTTGTTTTTGTGGCAATGAAAGAATATCAGCCTGCGGGAACGGAGCTGAAAGAGGACATGCTGGAAAAACACGAGGTGACGCTGCAGAAAAACCGCAGGATCATTTTCGGTATTCCGTGGCAGCACCGGCAGCGGATCATCGGCAGAAAATTGCGTTATCCGGCATACAGCGGAAAAGTTCTGCACTGGGAAGATATCGGTATTTCTGACCGAACGTTTGAAAAAATCGGAAAAAATTGATTAAAAACGCAAAAAAGTTGTAATTTTACAGAAAAAAGCATCTGAAATCTTTGCAATCGTAAAAAAGCGGACTATATTTTCTCTAATAAATAGAAAATGAAACCTGCATCAACATCAAAGCAACAAGGTACAGATGTTATGAGACAAAAACTTCTTCTTCTCGCAGCCGTATTCTTCGGCATTCTCGCCTTCATGTTCACCTATCAGCAGATCAACATGGAGAAAGCCAAGATCCGCAACTCCACGATCGAACTGGACATCATCCAACTGAAAAAGACATTGTCCGAAGGCGAGGAAATCGCCGCGGAACATCTTGCTCCGCTCCGTGTCCAGCGTTCTCAGGACGGCGCCCTTTCACGGGAAATTCCGTGGAACAAACGCAATCTGATCATCGGCAGAAAAGTCAGCAGCATGATTTCTGAAGGCACGATCCTCACCTGGTATGCCATCGAACAGAGTTCGGAAGATTCCGGAAAAACCGGTCTGACTGCACGGATCGGCGAACAGCACAAATACGCTGTGGGGCTGCCGGTGGATGCCATTTCCTCTCTGAACGGTCTCATCCGCCCCAACAACAGGGTGGATGTTCTCGGCACATTCCGTCTGCCGGAAACAAAAGACCAGCGTCTGGATACCGTCACACTGACTCTGCTGCAGAATGTGAAAGTCCTTGCCTGCGGAACCGATATGGGCGATCAGGCATCCAATGAACGGGGCAGCCGCAGTTACAGCACCATCGTTCTGGAACTGACTCTTCCCCAGGCGGAACGCTTGATTTTTGCCCAGGAGAAAGGACGCATCACGCTGATCCTGCGCCGTCATACCGACAGCCGTCTGGATCCGGTCATGCCCGCTGTCAACTGGGATGAATTCCTGAAGAAGATCCGTGAGGAACGGGCTGGTTCCGGCAGATAAAAACGGAGAGTGCAGCAAGATGTTCAAAATCATCATTTCCACGCCGGGGCACGCTCCCCAGACCGTTTCACTGCCTGACGGCTCTTTCCGGGTCGGGTCCGGCAGTGATAATCATTTTCAGCTGAATGCCGTAGGGGTTTCCCGTTCTCATTGCCGTTTCACGGTCTCCAACGGAGCCTTGCATGTGATGGATATGAACAGTTCCAACGGCACGTTCTGCAACGAGAAAAAACTTCCTGCCGGTACTCCGGTAGCTGTTGCCCCCGGATCAGTCCTGATGATCGGTGAAGTCCGGATCGAAGCTGTGGGCGGAGATGCTCCGGCGGCGCAGCAGCAGAAACCGGCAGCCGCTCCTGCCGGGGAACAGGCTCAGGTCAAACCGTCACCGACCAATCCGGATGATGCGGATCTGCAGGCGAAAATCAGTGCGGCAAAAGCAAAATCATCCGATCCTGATACAGTTCCCGTGCTTGCGGTTTCCGGGATCCCGCCGGAAGCCCGTCCCATTGTGCAGGAGATCAAAAAACAGGCTCACGCCGAACTGTTGAACCGCCTGAATCTGAAACGGATGGCGATGAACAATTCCTCGGAAGAACACTTGGAAGAAAAAGCCCAGTCCGTGATCCGTGAGATCCTCTCCGAACTTTCCATTCAGCTGCCCGCCGGTGTGACAAAGCAGAAGATCGCCATGGAACTGTACAGCGAAGCACTGGGGCTCGGTCCGCTGGAAAAACTGATCGCAATGGACAAGATCACGGAAATCATGGTCAACGGTCCGGATCAGATCTATGTGGAACACAAGGGGATCCTCTATCGGACGGATATGGCGTTTGCAGACAGCAATCAGGTGATGGCGGCGATCGAACGGATCGTATCTCCGCTCGGCAGACGTATCGATGAAAGTTCTCCCATGGTGGACGCCCGTTTGAAAGACGGCTCCCGTGTGAATGCCATTATTCCGCCGTTGTCTCTGGTGGGTCCCTCCATCACGATCCGTAAATTCTCCCGGAATCCGCTGAAGATCGCCGATCTGGTATCTTTCGGCTCTATCACGGATGACATTGCCAACTTCCTGGATACCTGCGTCAAACTCCGCAAAAACATTGTGATTTCCGGCGGTACCGGGTCCGGTAAAACGACGCTGCTGAATATTTTGAGCGGATTTCTGCCGAACCGGGAACGTATTGTAACGATCGAAGACGCCGCTGAACTCCAGCTGCGTCAGGAACATGTGGTCCGTCTGGAATCGCGTCCCGCCAACATCGAAGGCAAAGGCGAAATCGCCATCCGGGATCTGGTGAAGAACGCATTGCGTATGCGTCCCGACCGGATCGTGATCGGTGAGTGCCGCGGCGGCGAAGCACTGGATATGCTGCAGGCGATGAACACCGGTCACGACGGCTCTCTGACGACCATTCACGCAAACACGCCGCGCGACTGTCTCTCCCGTCTGGAAACGCTGGTGCTGATGGCGGGTTTTGATCTGCCGCTCCGGGCGATCCGGGAACAGATCGCTTCCGCCATTGCGATCATTGTTCAGATCAACCGTGAAAAGGACGGCTCCCGTAAAGTCACTTGCGTCAGTGAGATCACCAAGATGGAAGGCGACATCATCACCATGCAGGATCTGTTTGTTTACAAGCAGACTGGCTGGACTGAGGACGGTAAAATGATCGGGGACCATGTGCCGACCGGCAGTGTTCCGACCTTCACGGAAGAGATCAAGCGCGCCGGATTGCCGTTTGATATCTCCATCTTTACGCCGAAACGCGAAAACGGCGGAGGTTTTGCCTGATGATGCAGTTTATTACAGAAAACATGTTTCTGCTCGCCTGTACGTCCGCGGGACTTTGTATCTTTTTCGCGACCTATGTGATCATTGATTTTATGCTGTTCACAGGGTCCCGCTACAAAGAACGGTTCCTGCAGGAAGCGGCGGTGGAAATGGATGATGTGCTGCTTCAAATGCCGGCAGGCAGAGTGCTGGATGTAAGTCTGGCGGGATCTGCGTTGATGGCATTTCTGGCAGTCGGCATCCTCTGTCTTGTGGTAAGTGAACCAACGCTCACGCAGATCGTTTTTGTGGGATTGCTGACCATCGTGATCGTCTTTCCGACTCCGCGTCTTTATCTGCGTCTGCTCAAAAAACAGCGGCTTCAGAAATTTACCGATCAGCTGGAAGGTGCATTGCTTGCCATGGCAAGTTCGCTCCGTGCCGGATTCAGCATCAATCAGGCGATGGACGGTATTGCCAAAGAGAACCGCAGCCCCATATCTTTTGAATTCACGCTGCTGATGAATGAGATCCGGCTCGGTGTTTCTCTGGAAGATGCCCTCGAAAATATGAACAAACGTCTGGGCAGTCCGGACTTTGAACTGACTTCTGTGGCGATCATTACTGCCCGGCAGACGGGCGGTGAACTGACATCCGTTCTGGAACGGCTCGCATCCGTGATCCGGGAACGCGTCCGGATCCAGCAGAAAATCAGAGCAATGACAACGCAGGGCAGACTGCAGGCATGGATCATCGGTGCCATGCCGTTTCTTCTGCTCTTTGCCATGTTCTATGTGGCACCGGATATGATGGATACATTTTTCTCGTCAGTGACCGGTGTTCTGATGCTGGTTGGCGTTATTGTGCTGGACGTTCTGGGATTTTTCTGGATCAAGAAGATCACGACCATCGATATTTAACCGGAGAGTACGACTTATGATACATTTGGATGGTTTTATACAGATCGGCGCTGCATTGTGCGCGGGGATCGCGGCTTTTGCCTTCACCATGCTTGTGGTTGACCTGCTGAACAAGATCGAAGTGGAAAAGGCAACGGTCACGGACGACTACAAACGGATCCCGATCTTCTTTCGTTTTTTCATGCCGTTTATTCCGAATATCCTCCCCCTGCTCCGTCACGAACTGATGCAGGACATGGTCAAAAAATCCAGCGAGCGCGTTGGTATGGCGGGTTATGATATGGCGCTTTCCGGCGAACAGTTTGCTGCGATCCGTATTCTGATGGGATTGTTCGGCATAATCATTGCGCCCCTGCTGTTCATCGGCGGTCAGATCCCCAGCGCCATGCTGTTTCTGATGATCATGCTGGTTTATCCGAACACCTGGCTGAACCGGCAGATCCGTACCCGCCACACTGAAGTGATGAAAGCCCTGCCCAACGTGCTGGACCTTCTGACGCTGAGCGTGGAAGCCGGTCGTGATTTTCTGACAGCCATGCGGGATATCGTGGGACGGCGTAAAAATGATGCGCTCGGTGCCGAACTGCGACGTGCGCTTCACGAGATCCAGTTGGGCAAACAGCGTCAGGCGGCACTCCGGGAAATGGCGGAACGGGTGAAACTGCCCGATCTGACTACCGTGATCAATGCGATCATTCAGGCGGAAGATCTGGGTGTCAGTATTGCCCAGCTGCTCCGGGTACAGGGCGATCAACTGCGCGTAAAACGCTTTACCAACGCAGAAAAATTGGCAAGTGCCACCCCGGTCAAGATCCTGATGCCCATCATCGTTTGCATTTTCCCCTGCGTTTTTCTGATCCTGATGGGTCCGCTGATGGCGCAGGCACTCAAATCTTTCGGCAGTTGAAATAAAGGCAGTACAGCAGATGCGCGATAAATCGACAGAGATCATCAATGAAACCCGGCAGAAAATTCTTGCCGGCAGGGCGTATTTTGCCCGCAGTTGGCGTGACCGGCTGCAGGGGATGATCGGCAGGACATTTGATTTCTGTGACGCCATGATCTTTGAACGCTGCTCGGCGATCCATACCTTTTTTATGCGGCAGGCGATCGATGTTATTTTTCTGGACCGGAACAATACGGTCCTTGAGATCTGCTGCGCATTGCGCCCCTGGTGTCCCTGCAAATCAAAAAGCGGCACGGTATGTGTTGTGGAACTGCCGCCGGGCTCACTGGAGCAGACGGGGACCATACCGGGCGACCGTCTTGTATTGAAAGAACAAAAATAAAATTCTCATAAACAGGAGAAAGTTGAAATTATGAAGATCTGCTATCTGAACGGCGCAGAATCCGGAAAAATGGTGGAAGTGCCGCCAGCCTCCGGATTGACCATCGGCAGGGAAACAGACAATGACATCCAGCTGCTGGTGGGTGGTGTTTCCCGTTATCATGCAAAAATGGAATTTGATGGACAACGCTGGGTCCTCCGGGATCTTGGCAGCACCAACGGCACAAAACTCAATGGCATTGCCATCGTGGAGCCCATGCGCGTGACGGGCGGAGATGTCATTGCCGTTGGGGATCAGCATTTCAAACTGATCGATGGCAATCTGGATAATCCCACCGCCGTCATAAACGGTCCGGCTGCTGCGTCCCGGCAGACGATACCGGTTCCCGAACCGGCTCCTGCATTTGTGTTCCGTCCGGATATGGATCCGCCGCAGGCTCCGCCGCCGCCGCTGGAAAAAACGGTTGTTGCGGAACAGCCGAAACCGGAAGCCGGAAACTTTTTCGGTGACGGCAAAAACGATTTCTTCAAGAAGGAAGATGACAAAGCGGCAGGGGCGACCAAAAACAAATCTTCCCTGAAAGGCAACCTGATCTTTGCACTGGTTCTGGTCATCATGCTTGCAGGCGGCGGGATCGCCATCAAGAAAATGATGTCGGAAGATGTGAACGCAGGCAGAAACCGCGCTGGAACGGATAAAAATACACAGACCATTCACAATCCGTTCTTCTTCTACTGCGAACGGCAGGTGGTCGATAACAAGACGAAAAACATTTTCAAGTACAAGATCCATGGTGAACTTGGCTTCGATGACCGTGTCACCACCAAAGATAAAGACGGCAACACGAAACCGGAAAAACGCTTCTTTGTCACGATGACAGTCGATGATCTGGCGAACGGCAGACATTTCTTCAAGCGTTTCGGCGTGGACGAAGAGATTCCTGAAGCAAAGATCCAGCAGCTGCAGAAAGGGATCGAGCGTTCCGGATTCATGACCATCAGTCAGGAACAGAGTGATTTTGAGGCTGGCAATCAGGATTATGAACGGATCGTTATCGGCTACGATGACAAACTCAAAGATGTTATTTTCTACAACGAAGACGGCGAAAGCAACACGTACTTCAAGAGTGCCATGGAATTGCTGCGTCAGTTTGTGGAAGAAGATGTCAGTCCTGCGCACGGCATCAGTATTATGAATACCAGCGAGGAAATCCTTCTGCTGGCACAGCGTGCTTTCAACGAAGCCCAGCGTGCGGATGAAAACCACGAAAACGATCCTGCCGACCTGCCCCGCGCTCTCGCCGCTTACAAACGCGCGGAACAGCTTTACATGCAGTTCCGGAAAAAACCGGATGAATATGATGTTGTGGTGGAACGGTTGGCAAAATTGAGAAAGATCCATCGTGAGAAATATTCTGACGGTGTCCGGCGCATTATGCAGTTCCAGGAGATCGGTGATCTCAGCAGAGCCATTCAGGAATGTGAAACCTATATGGAATACTTCCCGGCAGGTTCTTCCGAATACGAAAAACTCCGGAATCACAAGCTCAAGATCGAGGCACATCGCCGCAAAACTCTGGAAGGGAAATAAGACATGAAAACGATCAGAACATTTCTTTGTTATACCATCGCAGCCGCAATGACGCTGTTGTTTACGGCGGCATGCGGGGATTCGGAACAGGGCGGTGCCTCCGCCGGAACCGGTAAAATTTCAGTCCAGACGATCCCGGACGGGGCTTCTGTTTTCGTCCGCGGGACCCGTCAGACCGGACATACGCCGAAAGAATTCGGACCGGTCAGTGTCGGCACCTATCTGATGCGTATTGAAAAAGACGGCTACATGCCCCAGTGGGTCAAAGTGGATGTCAAGAAAAATAAAACGGCATCTGTTCAGGTGCGTCTGAATCAGGCAACGGCATCTGTTCTGGTGACCAGCAAACCGGATGGTGCCATGGTCTCTGTGGACGGAAAAGAAATGGGCCCTACGCCGTGTATTCTCACAAATCTGAAATTCGGGTCTTACGATGTCAGTGTTGCCCGTGAAAATTTCAAGGCTGAAACGAAAAAACTCATCGTTCCTCTGGAAGCCCACATGCCGGACAGCCCCTTTGAATTCCGGTTCAATCTGATGAGTGACACCGGTACGCTGAAAGTCGTAACGGAACCGGAAGGTGCGGAAATTTACATTGACGGCGAAAAAGTTGCCAGTGAAACGCCTGCAGTTCTGGAAAGTCTGGATGAAGGCAAACACAAGATCAAAGTTGTGAAAAAAGGTTTTGCGCCGGTGGAAGATACAGTTTCCATCACCCGCGATAAAGTAACGGAAGCGCCGGTGTACAAACTCAAACCGCTGCCGGGCAGTCTGCTGCTGGAAGTCAGCCCCTCCGATGCATTGGTCACACTGAACGGAGAACGGGTCAATGAACCGGGCAAGGAACGGGATCTCGCCCCCGGCTCCTACGAACTGAAAGTCAGCAAAAAAGGCTATGATGACGATGTCCGCACGGTCAAGATCACGGCGGAAGAAGTGACACAGGAACGGATCGAGTTGACGCGCAAGACGGGTGAAGTCTGTTTCTCGGTCAATCCTCCGGGCGTATCCATCAGCATTGACGGTCAGATGGTCGGCATGTCCCAGCCGGATCCGCAGAATCCGAAAGAATCCCGTCAGTTCCGTATTCTCGGTATTGCCATGGGCTCTCACACACTGACCTTTACCCATCCCTATTCCCGGAAAGCCCTGACGCAGAAATTTGAGATCAAGACCAAAGGTCAGACGGTGGATCTGCAGCGTCTGGAACTCTGGGTCCCCAATGCGGACATTGAAGTTCTCAAGACGAAACGCATTTACCGCAACGGCAAGATCATTGAAACGGGTGCAGGTTCGGATGAAATCATCTATATGGAAAATCCGAATGTGCGTGACACCTACAAACGCGATGAGGTCAAGATCACCTATCTGCCCCAGCGTGAAGTTTCCGATCCGAAATTCAAAAGTTCCATGTTCGATCTGCTGAACGACATCAAAGAAAGCGATCTTGAAAACGAAAAGAAGGAACCCGAAAAAGTTCAGGATGCCCTGCTCCGTTTCCGGAATCTGCCTGCAGGTTCGGAAGTGTTCCTCAATGGAAAATCCTGCGGTAAAGCGACTGACGCAGTGTTTGAAGTTCGTACAGCTCCCGGTCAGTACAGCATCAGGATCTCCCACAAGTACGGTGTGAATACAAAGAATCCCTCCTCCAATGCGGTATCCTTCAAGAATCCGCTGGAACTGGCTGCCGGTGCGGAACGGGAGATTGGCGCGCCGCCCATTCTGTGGGTGGCGGATCATGATCTTTACCTGAACAACGGCAAAGTATTCAAACGCTGCCGTATTCCGTCGGATGACGGTTCTTCCGCAAAACTGACTGTGGAAACAGAACCCGGCAAGACCATTGAGGTCAACCGTTCTGAAATCGCAAAGAAGAATCCGCTGAAGTAAGAGAGCCGCATGACATTGTCTTATCCTTTTCTGCTTCTGATCGCGGGTATCTGCATGGCATTGTCTGCCGGAGCGTTTCTGATGGCTCCGGCGTGGCTTCCGGCATTTGCCCGCAACAGGATCACCGGTGCGGTTCTCGGGGCATGGATGCTGTCGGTATGTGTGCCTCATGTGGAACAGTTGTTCGGGCCGGACTCCATGTTCGGCAATCCGGCTCTGCTCTGGGGAGCGGCGGCGGTTCTGTGGGTCCTTCTGATTTTGTATGCGGATTATCTTTGTGCCAGAGCATTGGCTGTGGTCTGTATTTTTGCGGCATATCTGCTGCTGCGTGAAGGCAATGCATTTCGCCCGGACGGCTATATTGTATATGCCGTTCTCTTTTTCCTGACCGGTACACTCGGGATCGTCATCGGTGCGAAACCGGTATGGCTCCGGGACTGGTTTGAGGCGGCGCGGAACAACTGCAGAGTCCGCTGGATCTCTGCCGGCAGTTTCGGTGTTGCGGCACTTCTTTTTCTTGGCGGCGGGATCGTTCATCTTTTTACCTGAAACATACAGGATGTTATTATGATCTCCCCGACAACTGAAGAACTGGAATTTATCCGGGCGTGCCGGATCGATACGCAGGAAGAGCGTTTTCTGGAACAGTGTTCCATCTACGGCGATTTTCTTTATGAGACCAATGAAACCATGAATCTGACGCGTATTCCGCCGGAAGAATTCTGGACAAAACATATTTGCGACTCACTCTCCCTTGCCATGCGCTGGGAGATGCCGCGGGACGGACACCATGTCAAAATGTGTGATGTCGGCTGTGGTGCGGGTCTGCCGTCCCTGATCCTGGCGGCGGCGTTTCCCGGATTGTTTGTAACGGCAGTGGACTCCACCGGCAAAAAGGTGACATTCGTTGCAAAGGCGGCTGAAAAAATGGGGCTGACCAATCTCCGGACACGCCATATCAGAGCCAACGAGATGGCGCGTCAGAGCGATTATAAACATGCGTTCCGGCTTGTTACTGCCAGAGCCGTCGGGACAGCTGAGACTTTATTGCGTGAAGCGTCCGGTCTGGTTGCGGGCAATGGTGCACTGATCCTTTACCGCACACCGGCACAAGCAGAACCTGAAGCGGAATGGCTCGCCTCGCAGAAAAAGAAAATCCCCTTTGAACTGACGGAACCGCTGGAACTGCCCGGCGCGTCTGTCGATGCCGGAACCAGACTTTTTCTGGTGATGCGTCCCCGCTGACGGGATCAGATATTTCCCAAATAGACCCGGGTAAATCCGCGTTCCACGGCACGGCTGCGGATATCGAACAGCATTTCCCGCGGGGTCCGGGGGCTTCCGTTGTATTTGTATGCGGGGAAATATGCGGAGAAATGGATCGGCACATCCCGGCTGAGTCTGGATTCCGCCCAGTCAAAAAGCGCTTCGATCATTTCCGGAGAACTGTTTTTGCCCGGTATGACAAGATTGGTGATCTCCAGATGTTTCTGCAGGTCGCGGTAAAAATATTCGCAGGCGGCAAGTACAGGCGCCAGAGACCCGTTGCACATTTCCTGATAAAACGCTTCTGAAAACCCCTTCACATCGATATTGGCGGCATCCGTCAGCGGATACAGTTCCTCCGCGGCGGCATGGCTGATGAAACCGTTGGTCACAAGCACCGTACCGATGCCGGATTTCCGGGCAAGACGGAATGTTTCAACGGCATATTCCGCCCAGACCGCAGGTTCATTGTATGTGAAAGCAATGGAACGGCAGTTGTGTTGTACGGCGAGGCGGACAAGTTCCTCCGGCTCATAAAATTTCCAGTCACGCCGGACCGATGAAAAATTCCCACGGGAGAGATGATCGTTCTGACAGAAAATACATCCCAGATTGCAGCCGAAAGTCCCCACGGAAAATGTTCTTGTTCCGGGCAGATAATGACGCAGCGGCTTCTTTTCGATGGGGTCCACCTGAAGCGCCGCCGGAAGACCGTATGCGGTACTGACAAGCACGCCGTCCTGATTGCAACGGACACCGCAATATCCGGCATTTCCCGGGGCGATGGTACAGCTCCGGGGGCAGAGTTGACACTGGACGCTGCCATTTTCTTTTTCTGTCCACCATCTTGCGATACTGGTTTTCATGGATGATCCTTTCTGTTGACTGCATAATCTTACACCGCCGGACAGGATTTTTCAAGATGCGAAATCAGAAAAATCGCCCGCATTTCATTTGCATTTTCACCATTCCGGAATGATATTATAAGGAATAACAATCAGAAGGAAAGATTTTGCCTTATGCTGCTCTGGATGAAACTGAAAAACCTTGCTCTTGTGGAAGAGGCTGAGATCGAGTTCGCGCCCGGATTCAATGTCATCAGCGGCGAAACCGGTGCCGGTAAAAGCGTGATCATGGGCGGTGTTTCGCTGCTGCTGGGCACCCGGGCAGACAAGTCTGCCATCCGTACCGGTGCGGACCGCTGCGAGATCAGCGCAGAATTCCGGCTGCCGGATCAGATACGGGAGAAGATCAATATCATTCTGCGGGATGCGGATGTGGAAACGGACGGCGACGGCGATTCGGTACTGATCCGCCGGGTCATCACACAAAATTCCACCCGGAACTATATCAACGGCAGCCCCGTGGCGCTCCCCACCTTGAAAAAACTGGGGGAACAGTTGATCGATATCCACGCGGCAAACGAAAATCAGAGTCTGCTGCAAAACGCGGAACAACTCCGGGCACTGGACCGGTTCGCATCGTTGTCCGGTCTGTTGAAGAAAACAGAAGAAGCGTGGAAAAATCTGGAAGATTACCGGAACGGACAGGTGGAAATTCTTCTTTCCATGCCTTCTGCCGATGAGGCGGAAGAGATGCGGAAGGATATCCGGCTGATCACACGCGCCAATCCCGAACCCGGCGAAGATGAAGCGCTTTCCGCACGGCACGCCATCGCCGCTAACGCCAGATCCATCATCGAAATCGAATCCGGCGTCTGCAACGGTTTGACCGATGGAGAAGAATCACTGTTCGACAGGATTGCAGATCTCCGGCGCACATTGAGCGATCTGGAAAAATATGATCCGGACAAGGCGGAAGATTTTTTGAACCGGATGGAAAATATCAGCGAAATGGTGTCGGAACTCTCCGCCGATATGATGGATCATGCCTCATCCGTGGAACTGGACGAATCCGAATTTCTGGCAATGGAAGAACGGATGCGGACCCTGCAAATGCTGAAACGGAAATTCGGTCCCACGCTGTATGATGTGATCAATCAACAGGAATTTCTCAAGAAACAACTGGACGCATTCGATAACGCAGAACATTTTCGGCTGGAATGGGAAAAACGGATCACCGAAGCTGAAAATACATTCAGAAAGATTTGTACCGAACTGACTGCCGCACGGAAAGAAGCAACTGGAAAACTGGCAGAACTTCTGACCGCTGAAACAGAAAAACTGGGATTCGCACAGGCACGGTTTGAACTCGTACTCTCCCCTGCCCCCGAACCCGGAAGCAATGGCGCTGACAGACTCCAGATCATGTTCAGCGCGAACCCGGGCGTTCCACTGAAACCGCTGAAAGATGTTGCCAGCAGCGGCGAAATCGCCCGCGTGATGCTGGCGGCAAAAACCGTTCTCGCAGAAGCCGACGAGATCCCCGTGCTGGTCTTCGATGAGATCGATGCCAACATCGGCGGCGAAACAGCCATGCGTGTCGGCGGCGAAATCGCCGCTCTCGGCAAACAGAAACAGGTCATCTGCATCTCACATCTGCCGCAGGTCGTACGACTGGCAGAACGCCATTTCCTCGTGGAAAAAAGTACGGACGGAACCGAAACAAGATCACGGATCTGTGAACTGGATCAAAAAGGAAGATTGAACGAACTGGAACGGATGCTGGGCGGTGGAGCCGCCGCAAGAAAACATGCAGCCGCTCTGCTGGAGGGAAAAAAGTAAAAATGACAATGACAAGAATCACAACACATCTGGTGCTGACCGGCGATATCGGCGTCAGCGGAAATCTGTTCGGCGGCAAAGTCATGGCGTGGATGGATGAAGCTGCAGCCATCTATGCCATGTGGGCAACCGGCGGCGCAAAAGTCGTCACTCGGCGCTTCTCCGAAATCCTGTTCGATAAACCCGTTCATAACGGCGAACAACTGGAATTTCATTGCGGCAACCCCAGAAAAGGGAAAACAAGTATCACATTCGCCATCATTGCAAAAGTCGGCAGCGATGTGAAGTTTCAGGCAGAATGTACCTTCGTCGCCGTAGATGATCAGGGGAATAAGACAGACATCGACTGGTCTGCTTCTCCATTGTGATCAACGCGCCCGCAGGGCGTGGCACGGAACCGCAGAAGGCGGTTCCTGCATCCTGTCGGGCACCGACAGGATGTGCGCGGCGTGGTCGCCGCGCGGTGCCACGCCCCGCGGGTGCTTTTTATTCTGCAGCGAGGATGCGGCGGATCTCCGGCTCCAGAGCTTCAGCCCAGATCCGGTATCCGGCGTTATTGGGGTGACAGGCTCCATCGACATAGATCGCGGGATTGAAGGATCCGTCGGGATTGCGCATTGCTTTTGTGATATCGATAAATTTAAGGCTGTCTTTATTTCTTCCTGTCAGATATTCTTTCAGGAGAGCGTTCAGCCCGTCGATAGATTTCTGAGTGGTTTCTTCCGGCAGACGCGGGAACACAGCCATCACCAGGATCTCGGCGCGGGGATATTTCTGTTCCAGCGTTTCGATCAGGAGTTTCACGCCGGCAAATGCGGTTTCGGAATCGTCGCCGTCATAATTGGGTGTAATGGAAAACTGATTGGTTCCGGCGTTGATGACAAACACTTTCGGATCCTGATTTTCCAGTTCGCCATTTTCGATACGCCAGAGCATATTCTGTGTCCGGTCGAAGCCGTATCCCAAGTTCAGTACATTCCGTTTTCCGTAGTATTCATCCCAGACTTTTGCGCCGAACCCGACATTATTTTCCCGGTTCCAAAAATGGGTGATGGAGTCACCGATAAAAACGATATCGGCGCGTTTTGTTTTGACTTCTTCCAATTTTGCGGCATGGCGTTCATACCATTCATAGCAATCGTTTTCGATTTTTTCACAGGGGACACAGGAGCGTGGGAGCATAGTCTATGATCCTTATTTTTATGGGTTGCAGTTCTGATTCTGATTCCGTTCTTCGACGATCTTATCCGCCATTTTCCGCAGCAGGGAAAGATCCAGTTTCCCGGAACCGAGAAGCGGCAGACTTTCCACCTGACAGAAATTGGCGGCTTTGGGGATCCACAGGTTGGAGATACTCTGTTCGCGGAGTTGTTCCACCACCTCGGCGGGGGTAAAGGGCATTTCCGGTGTATGGAGAACCAGCAGTGCCTCGCCTTTCCGCGGATCGGGGATGCTGCCAACAGCCACAACGCGGTTTCCGGTTCCGCAAAGTTCGTTGATGATCCGTTCCACCATTTCGTGGGGGATCATTTCTCCGGCGATTTTGCTGAATCTGGAAAGTCTGCCGCAAATCTTCACATATCCGTTCCGGTCCATAGTGACAACATCCCCGGTATTGTAATAGCCGTCGAACATGGCTTTTTCCGTCAGTTCCGGCGCATTCAGATAGCCCTGCATGACCATGGGACCTTTGACAAAGAGCAGACCTTCCGATCCGGGCGGCAGTTCCGTATAGGTAAGGGGATCCACCACTTTCGCGGCAACATATTCCAGATTGGGTCCGATGGAATCCGCCTGTCCGGCGACTCTGCCGAGATCCACAAGATCCTCCGGCACATTCACGGTCACGACGGGTGAAAGTTCGGTACAACCGTACGCTTCTGTAATGGCAAGGCGTCCGCCGATAAATTCCCGGAAACGCTCCACGATATCGGCACGGAGTTTTTCCGCACCGGTCACCACCAGACGGAGCGATTCAAACTGTTCCGGAGTACAGCGCCGCAGATAAGTCTGCAGGAAGGACGGTGTGGCATACAGGATCGTGAGTTTATCCCGCTGAACGACTTTTCCGGCGATGGCGGCATCCAGCGGATTACTGATAAAAGTGACCGGACACGCAGTTGCGGCAGGGATCCAGAAACAGGTTGTCATCCCGAATGAATGAAACAGGGGCAGATTGCCGAGGATACCGTCTTTTCCGGGGACCAGCCCCAGCAGGTCGATCATCGCATACATATCGGAATTGATATTATGGTGCGAGAGAACGATTCCCTTCGGTTTTCCGGTGGACCCGCTGGAAAAGAGAACGGTGGCAGTCCGCCCCACATCATTTCCGGTGACGGGTGAGATCAGGTTCATCCATTCCCGGACGGGCATAAGATGGAATGCGGGGATCAGCAGCGCCCGTTTCCACCGGGGGATCACAGCCATCAGATCTTCCAGATACAGAACGCCGGACAGCACATTTTCCAGACCTGTCTTTTCCAGGAAGGCGCGGCTGGTGATCACGTGGCGGATATCTGCCTGCCGGATCGTCGCCTCCAGTACATCTGCCGGCGTGGTATGATTCAGATCACAGGGCACGCGGTCGGCATACAGCACGGCGAGCAGTGATATGGCGGTGCGGGAACTGTTGGGCAGCAGGATCCCCACATATTCCTCCTGTTCGCCGATCTTCCGCCGGAGTTCCCGGCTCAACAGCATCGCGGTGGAGAATGCCTGCCATACGCTGTATGCGGCACCGTCGCCATCCCGGAAGAGAATACGGCGCGGCACCCGTTTTGCCTGATATGCAAACTGAACATGGAGGGGCATTTCATCCGGGCGGATGGAGGCGGACATCACATCGGCAGACAATTCACAGATCTTCTGCCGGACGCCGAATGCGGTCAGATCTTTTCCGCTCAGAGGAGCGCCGAAAGATACTGCCGCCCGGTTGGAGGAACGCAGGGGCAGCTGATGATCCACTTTCATCCGGTAATAGGAAAAACGACTGCCCCACATTCCGCCGATATATACAGGGATCACCGGCAGTTCCGGCAGTTCCGGCGGCAGCATTTTCAGGAATCCGCCCCGGAAACGCCCGATGATGCTGTTCCGGGTGGGAACACCTTCGGGATAGATGCAGATGATCTCTCCGGCACGGAGTGCATCCTGCACATCTTTCACCGTTTTCAGCAATCCGCGTCCGCTGGACGGGACCACAATGAATCCGGTCAGACGGGCAAGGATCTTCAGCAGAAAATGGCGGTGGAGCAGTTCTTCCTGCATCAGGAACCGGATCCTGCGGGATGTACAGGCACTGACCAGAATATTATCGATGAACGACACATGATTCGCCACAAGAAGTGCCGGTCCATGCTGGGGAATATACGCGGCGCCGGTGATCTGCAGTTTGTAAATGGTGTTGCCCAGTGAAATGATCAGGAACCGCAGCGCAAAATCCGGCAGCAGCCACAGGGTGAACAGGGTGACAAGGAATGTCACCAGAGCCAGTGTTCTCAACAGATCGAACGGATGGATCAGATCCGTATCGCCGAAGGAAATATCATGGGGCAGCACCTCGCCCAGCACAGCCGCCTGGGACCGGAACAACAGCCACACGAGCAGTGCAGAGATCAGGAAAAACATACTGTGGTGAATGGCAAGACTCATCCCCCGTGTCTGCCGTTTCAGACGCTGCTGAAGATATGTCCGAAGCGGCAGCACAAACAGACCGCCGCCGATCCCGCCGGCAAGCAGAAAAACTGTCGCACCCAGCGGAATGATGACGCGTTGCGTCTCAAAGGACGGGATCGATACCTGAAACGGCAGCAGCGGACCGAAGAAATGGGCGCCGAGAAAAATCGCCACCGCCAAACCGAGCGCACCGAAGGGCACAAGCCCCGGTTCGATCTTGGAGGCGGAAAGCCTGCCGGCAAGATACATCCCCGCAACAAAGCCCGTCAGAGGCGCGATCTGCAGGATCACAGACGCGACCATATTGCTGCCGGTCCCGGTGATACTGTACTGACAGAGCAGAAGCAGGAACGGCAGAAGCAGTCCGATCGCAAGGAAGAAATTTTCCCCCAGCGCCGACAACAGCACAGACGGTTTCCGGACGAGATCGACCAGTCCGGCGTACGCCTCTTTCCACGCAGAACAAGCCATGCCGCCCGACATGGTGAAGCGGATGCGGAGTGCGGCAATAAAGGCGATCACAGACGCCGCCAGTACGACTTGCAGCATGGTGTGCGGCAGCGGAATGATCCAGCCGGCAACGAGACCGCAGACCATTCCGGGAAAAGCCCAGATATTGTTCAGACCGTTTGCCCGGGAAAGTTCACCTTCTTCAAAGGTTTCCGGGAGCAGACCGGAAAACGCCGGTACAAAAAAGGTCCGGCTGACAAAATACAATCCGGCAAACACAAATCCGGTACAACGGCTGAAATCAAAAAGGAGCGCGACGGCAGTCAGCAGGATATCCGCCAGAATGGAGAGCAGGACCACATACCGTTTCGGTACACGGTCTGCCAGCAGCCCGGCGGGAACCGTCAGCAGCAGAACCGGCAGTCCGGATGCAATGCACAGACAGAGCAGCATCCACGAAATGGAAAGAAATGTATCCTCGAACCGGGCGACATAGAGCAGGAGATAGGAGCTGAACAGAGCCAACCGGAAAAAGGCAAGGAACTGCACCACATTCAGCGGCAGCAGTTTTGCAGAAAATGTTTCTCCGTTCTGCATATCGGCAACTCCTTTCCGATCCGGCAGTTCTTACTCTGTTTGCGGAAACATAATATACTCCGATATGATACTTTTTTCAAGTCTCAGTCCCCAACGGACATTTTCTGCGGAAAAACACAAAAAAGATGTCGAAACCGTCTTGCAAAAAACGGGACAGATGCTATTACTATGGAGATCCACACAACAAATACAGGAGATTCCGACGATGATGTTCCCTGCTGCCGAATATGCCGCCGCAGTACGCCCCCTGCCCGCAAAAGGCTCCGTTATTTCCGGTAATGTGCCGGAACTTTTCCAAACACTTCTCGATCCGGTGCTGGAACGCTGTTCCGGACCGGAGAGTGTTCCCTGCCCCATCCGTTTTGAGCTGGATCCGTCCGGTGATCCCGCATCCGATGCATACGAACTTGCGATCGGCGAAGAAGTCATTACCGGAACTGCCGCAACGGAACGGGGATTGTTCTATGCGCTCCAGACATTGCTGCGTCTGTGCGAAAAGGGCAGTCTTCCTCTTGACACAGTCCATGCGGAACCGACAGCTCAGGTCCGGGGGATCAAAGTCTATCTGCCGGAACCGACGGAACATTTCATAAACGAATGGAAAAATATGATGGATCTGTCGGCACGGTATCACATCAATACCGTTATGATCGAACTGGGTGGCGCACTGGAATACAAATCCCACCCGGAGATCAACGAAGGCTGGTTGGAATATGCGGCGTTCATGAACGAATATCCGGGCAAAGCCACCGAGATCCAGGAGCAGTACAGCTGGCATAAAAATTCCATCCATTCCGCCAACGGACGGGGTAAAGTCGTCTCGCAGGAACTGATGAAGGAACTGATCGCTTTCTGCCGGTCCCGGTATATGGAGATCATTCCTGAAATGCCGACGCTCTCCCACTGCGATTATCTGATGACGCGCCATCCGGAACTTTCCGAACGGCCGGAAGATCCCTATCCGGATACCTGCTGTCCTTCCAATCCGGCGTACTATGAGCTGATTTTTGATCTCTTTGACGAAGTGATCGATCTGTTTCAGCCTGCCCGGATCAACATCGGACACGACGAATATTACACCATCGGACTCTGCGAAGAATGCAGAAAAAAAAGTGCGCCGGATATTTATGCGGACGACATCCGTAAGATCGCCGATCACCTCCGCGCCAAAGGTGTTGCCACGCTGCTGTGGGGCGAAAAACTGCTGAACAGCCATTTCAAAAACGGGAACCCCATCGGCGGTGCGGAACGGGTACAGCCCAACGGCGAAAAACTGGATGCGACTTATCCCGCCATCACAAAAATCGCAAAGGATATCCAGATCCTGCACTGGTACTGGAGCATCGACCGGGAATTTGAAAATGATTACATCCGGCACGGTCTGAAATTCATTTACGGCAACTTTTCCCCCTCCTCCATGCCCGATTACGCCAACCGGATGAAACGCGCCGGAGGATATATCATCAGCAACTGGGGCGATGCCGATTTCCGCACCTTCCAGCGGAACGGACTCTGGTTCGATATCGCGTGCGGGTTCGCCCTTTCCTGGAATCCGCAGATCGATGAGCCGGACTGCAAAAAACTGACCGAATGGGCGGTGCAGGATCTGTACAGCATGACCCAGTTCAGATACCCTGCCGGGAAACGCCTCACAGTGCGGCATACCGCCTCCGCGAACCCTCCGTACCGCTGGTTCGTGGACGGATTTTATGTGGACGAAAAACGGTATCTTCTGGGCGATCATATCTTCTGCGATGATGCCGGAACAGAATTCCGTTTCCCCGTCATTTTCGGCTCAAATATCTCCAATGAAGAAGTCTCTGTGATGCGCTCGGAAACGCCGGACAGACTTTGCGATTCCTTCTCGCACGCACGGCATTTTGTGGAGGTCACCGCCGAAACGATCCCCTTTACCGATGATGCCGGTACCACATGGTACCAATGCACTTATCCGTACCCGGACTGCAAAGGTGAACTCCGGTACAAAGGCTTCCGGAGCGCACACGCGTTTGCAGGTATCGTCCGGCTGTTGAACTTTGAATAATTGCTCAACAGAGTTGAAATTCCGGAAAACGGGTGTACATTAAAGGGTGACAGAAAAAACAATCACAACCATCCGTTTCCATGTAAGGACGATAAAATGAGTACCTGCAATCACAACTGCGAAAGCTGCAATCACGCCGATTGCGGCGAACGGACTGCGCCCGAAGCACCGTCCCGTCTTCTCAAAATCAAACACAAACTGCTGATCCTTTCCGGTAAGGGCGGTGTCGGCAAAAGTACCATGGCTGCATCTGTGGCGGTCTCTCTGGCAAAAGCCGGATACAAAACTGCGCTGCTGGATGTGGACTTTCACGGTCCCAGTCAGCCCACACTTTTCGGACTCAAGGATCACCGTCTGAACGGAAACGAAGACGGGATCATCCCGGCGGATGCTGCCGGTGTGAAACTGGTGTCCCTCGGTCTGCTCATGGCGGATGCAAATTCTGCGGTCATTTGGCGCGGACCTGCCAAGATCGGCGTTCTCAAACAGCTTTTTGAAGAAGTCAACTGGGGCGATGATCTGGATTATCTGGTGCTGGATTTTCCGCCCGGAACAGGCGACGAAGTCCTCTCCGCGTGTCAGACGATCCCCGGCGACAAACAGGCAATCATGATCACGACGCCCCAGGAAGTCTCTCTGGCGGACTGCCGGAAATGTCTGGATTTCTGCAAACAGGTGGATGTGCCGGTGCTGGGCATCATCGAAAACATGAGCGGTTTTGTCTGCCCCTCCTGCAATGCCAGACACGATCTGTTCTCTTCCGGCGGCGGACTGCTGCTCTCCGATGTGTACGGCATTCCCCTTCTCGCACAAGTCCCGCTGGATCCCGCGTTCCTCCGGAAATGTGATGATGGCGAACTGCCGCAGGGTCTGGAAAGTTCTCCTGCCGTCGCCGCAGAAATGGCATCTGTTGTTCAGGGCATCAAGGCTGCCGCAGAAAAGACAGAAGCCTGATCCGCAGTTCATTTTTGACTGTCAGATCCAGCCGTTTTCCAACTTGGGAAACGGCTTTTTTTATCCCTTTTTTCTTTGACGCTTTGTTTTTTTATTGGACGCGGAACCCGGTTCCGTGTTCTGAAACTTCTGCTTTCCGGCGGCGGTAAAACTTTCGTGGGGGTTGGGGGTTGAGCCGACGGAAAGCAGAGAAAAAAAACGCCCGTCCGTTTTTCCGGACATGGCTGGGTCCGGCCGGGTATTTACGGCAGACCGTGTTTATACATTGCGCAATGATATAAAAAAACGGATATCATTCCGCTTGTAAAAGCTGCAAGGTGGATGTACTTTAGAAAACAACACGGTGAAATCACAAAAAATGTTGCAGGAGGATATAATGGAACCGGAAATGAAACAGCGTGAATGGTACGGCTTTACGCGATACGATTTTGAATTTGAGGGACATAAAGCGTTTATCGTCATGCCTCATACTCCCGCAGGTGACAATCGCTGGAACTGGTGTCTGGAGTGGCCTGAAGCATTCGTGGAACGCTGCTGTGCATTGAATCTGCTGCAGATGGGATATTATCATGTGCATGTGAATATCCACGGCACATTCGCATCTCCGGAAGGAATGGCGGTGCTGGATCACTTCTACCGTTATCTCACGGAGGAACGCGGATTTCAAAAACGCGCTCACCTGATGGGTTTGAGTATGGGCGGACTCTATTCCTACCGTTTCGCGATGGAGTATCCCGACCGCGTGGCTGCGATTTACGGCGATGCGCCTGTGTGCGATCTCGCCTGTTATCCTGCCGACAGGCGGGATGTGGTCTTTGCCGCTTACGGCTGCAGGACGCAGGAGGAGATCGCTCAAACCGGATTGAATCCCATTGAACATCTGGATCGTCTTGCGGCTGCCGGGATCCCGCTGATCAATGTTTACGGCTGTGCCGATAAATTGGTCATTCCGGAAGAACATTCGGAGAAACTGGTGAAGATCTATCGTGAACTGGGCGGCGATATTACCGTGTTCCCGCGTCCTTATGTGGGACACCATCCTCACGGTTACGATGATACGCAACAGATCGCTGAACTGATCCACAGCAAGGTCTCTGCGCGCCTCTGACCGCTTTCTGAAGCAAGATCCGTATCGATCCCTGCCCCGGAGATTTTCAAACAGAAATGTTCCGGAAATCATCTCTGCCCGGGGACTTTTTCATTTTTTTGCGTGTCTGTGAGGAAAAAACAGGATTTTCTTCTCATGCGCGCTTGTTAATTTAAAAAAATGGAGTAGATTGTTGGGAATGGAATCGTTTCTGTTTTTTTGTGTTGAAAAGGGACAAAATTGAAAATATCCGAAAGGAGTCGGCAGCAGTATGGACGACAATGAAAAGAAAAAAAATTACGATGCGATCGGGGTGAATCAACCCAAGCACGATACGTATTCTTTCACGATCAGCGGCGGCGAACAGCTCAAACCCGTTGACAACGGCGACAACGAGAAGATCATGGATGTTCCGGGTCTTCCTCTGGGCGGAGTGGTGGTTTATCCTTATGCCCTTTCGCCTCTGATGCTGAATGATGATAAATCCATCCGCACCATTGAATCGGCGGTGTCCGATGAGCGTTTTGTGGCGTTCTTCCCGGAATTTCCCGATCCGGTTTACATGAAAGAGGACGGGATCGATCTCGCGGTCAAGCCGGTTCCGCTGATGGATAAACAGGTTTCCAGCATCGGGGTACTTGTCCGTATCGTGAAAATGCTCAAGTTCCCGGACGGCACGATGCGTGTTCTGGTGCGCGGTCTCTCCCGCGTCCGTTTCCTCGGTGTCCAGTCCCGCGTGCCGGTCACAACAGTCCGGACGGAACGGATCGATACGCCGCCGGATACGTCCATTGAGACCATGGCAATGGTCCGGAATGCAGTCAAACAGTTTCAGGAGATCATATCTTTCTCCCCCACCTTCCCGGAAGAATTGAAGATCGCCATTACGAATCTCACAGACAACTCCCGGATCGTGGACCTGATCGCCGATACGCTGAACATCACTTATCCGGAAAAACTTGCCATTCTCACCATTGAGGATCTTCAGGAGCGTCTTCATCTGCTGACGATCCTGCTGAACCGGGAAGTGGAAGTGCTGCGTCTCGGCTCGGAGATCCAGAGTCAGGTACATGATGTTCTGAGCAAACAGCAGCGTGAATTTTTCCTGCGTGAACAGCTGAAACAGATCAAAGAGGAACTGGGCGAAGGCAACCGGAATCCGGATGTGATCTCCATCAACGAGCGTCTGGAAAAAATCGCCGTGCCGGATAATGTCCGGGAGATCATTGCCAAGGAACTGGAACGGCTGGATATGATCCCCCAGGCGTCTGCGGAATACAACATCGCCTACACTTATATCGACTGGCTTCTCTCTGTGCCGTGGAACGATTTTACCGAAGACCGGCTGAATGTGAAGGAGGCGGCGGATATTCTGGATGCGGACCACTACGGTCTGCAGGATGTGAAAGAACGCATTCTGGAATTTCTCTCTGTCCTGCAGCTGAAAAACAACCGGAAATCCCCCATCATCTGTTTTGTGGGACCGCCGGGCGTAGGTAAAACTTCTCTCGGCAAATCCATTGCCAGTGCCATGGGCAGAAAATTTATCCGTATTTCTCTTGGCGGCATCAAGGATGAAGCCGAGATCCGCGGTCACCGCCGCACCTATATCGGCGCACTGCCGGGCAGGATCATTCAGGGCATGAAGAAAGCGGGAACGTCCAACCCCGTCTTTATGCTGGATGAACTGGACAAAGTGGGCAACGATTACCGTGGCGATCCGGCATCTGCGCTGCTTGAAGTGCTTGATCCCCAGCAGAATACCGCGTTCAATGATCATTATCTGGAAGTGGATTACGACCTGAGTTCCGTGATGTTCATTGCCACTGCAAATCTGGAAGACACCATTCCCCGTCCCCTGCTGGACCGTATGGAGATCATCCGTCTGCCGGGCTATACAGCCATGGAAAAACACCAGATCGCCAAACGGTATCTGATCCCCCGCCAGATGAAGGAAAACGGCTTGAGATCGGAAGATATCCGGTTCACCCGCAGTGCGGTGGATGAAGTCATTTCCTACTATACCCTCGAAGCAGGTGTCCGCAATCTGGAACGGACATTCGGTACCGTCTGCCGGAAACTGGCCCGGAAAATCGTGGAAGGGGATGTGGAAGCTGCGTCTTCGTTCCTCGTGACGGAAGACGTGATCCATACGCTGCTCGGTCCGCGGAAATTCCAGATGGACAAGGCGGAAAATATTCCCCAGGTGGGCGTTGCCACAGGTATGGCATGGACAAGTGTCGGCGGCTCCACACTGCAGGTGGAAGCCACACGGATGCCCGGCAAAGGCGATTTGAAACTGACCGGCTCGCTGGGCGATGTGATGAAAGAAAGTGCCATGGCGGCATTCAGTTATGTCCGCAGCAATGCCGCAGATCTGGGGATCGCCGATGAGATCTTCAGCAAGTACGATTTCCACATCCACGTGCCGGACGGCGCCACTCCCAAGGATGGCCCCAGTGCAGGTGTGACCCTGACGACCGCGCTGGTATCGCTCCTGACCGGAAAACCGGTCCGCCCCCATCTTTCCATGACGGGTGAGATCACGCTCCGGGGCAAAGTCACGCCGGTGGGGGGGATCAAGGAAAAAGTCATTGCCGCTCTCCGCGCCGGGATCGTGGATGTGATCATGCCCGCCGACAACGAAAAAGATCTTTACGATGTGCCGGACGAAGTCAAGTCCGCCATCCGTTTCCATTTTGTTTCCCAGATCAGTGAAGTGCTGGAATTCGCCATGCCCGCAAAAATGCCTGCCGCCTCAAAATCAAAAGCGAAAGGCAGAAAGGCGGATGCGGACGAGATCTACACCTTTGATCTTTCCGAACCGGAACCGGAAAAAACGCCCGGAAAAACCAAAACAAAAAAAGCGTCCAAACCACGGAAAAAAGGAAAAAAGGAAAAGGCAGACGCATGAAACGATTTCTTCTGACAACCCTGTTGATCCTCTCCGCCGCCGTTGCAGGTGCTGCGGAAAAAATCAATCTGAAAACGATCCCCGCAGAAAAATTCCTTGAGATCGCCCGTCGCGCTCCCGCACAGGAGACCTGGGCAAGAATGGACGGGATCATCCAGCATCGCCGGAGCGGTGCTGCCACCATCTCTTCAACGCTCCGGCTGCGAGTCCGTTTCACGCCCGCCCGCATCATCGGTCAGGTAATATTGGACGATGAGGAATATTACAATCTGGGGCAGACATTTTCCAATCCGCCCCAATCCACCCGGACTCTCGGCGGCAGAGCCTTGGAACCGGATAAGGCGAAACTGGGGCTTTACGGCGTTTCCCCGGACGATCTGCTGCTCGGATTCCTTTATCAGGATCTGGTGGAAGAAGAAAAGTCTATGTTCGTCTCGATTTATCACACCCGCGTCCTGTTGATGAGATCGAAGGACAGCGGCGAATTTGCCAGAGTATGCATCAGCACGGACTACGCTTTTCCGATCCGCGTGGAATGGTTCAAAAAAGATCCGGTGGCAAACCCGCTTGAAAAAGCATACCGCACAATGGAAGTCACATCCATCAAGGAAAAAGGCGAATTCGTAATGGTCGCAAAACTGGGGCTGAACGGTCCCGGCTGGCGGACACGGATCGAATTCCAGGATTTTGAGGCTGGAAACGCAGGAGAATCCATGCCGAAAAATCTTTTCATGAGATTTTGAGTAAGACGGCACATTATGGATCAGATCAGCAGATACAGACAGCTCAGAAAAACTTGCGGCGGACAGGCCATTGCAGAACTTGCGGTATGCCTGATCGTAATGCTTGTGCTGATGCTGGGAGTCCTGCTGATCAGCGCATTGACACAGGTCAATGTCACAAACGCCATTGCGTCCCGCACAGAGACGGATCGGCATCTGCGCAGCGGCAGCGGTAAAGGCAGCGCTGTTTATATCGAACGCTGGAGTTACGGCGGCAATCCGCAGATCAAAGGCTTTGAAAAAGGGATCCCATTCACGGCCGATGATAAACCCGTGACCGGCAGCGGTGCGGCAGGGCAGATCTATCTGGATCAGCTTCATGCCATGCATCCGGACGAAGACGGCGGCAGTATGGATGTGCGGACCATGGGCGGTAACAACACCGGTTATCTGCCCGATGGATACAATCAACCGCGCGTTGTGGCAAATTTTTCCGGCGATCTGTTTCTGAATGCCGCAAATTTGCGCGGCGGTTCCTCGGAAGTGACCGATCCCCTTGCAGAAAAATCCTTCAAATCGCTGAAAGAAGCCTATAAAAATCTGTTCGGTTTTCAATCGGCGCGCGTGGAAGATACGACCTATCTGCCGGCAAAACCGGAAGTCGCCCTGCCCGAATCTGCCACTGGGAAATAACTCTAACTGAATAAAATGGAAGTAAAACTTATGACCGACCCCGCCGCTAAAATCATGTCACTCGAAGAAGCCGTCCGCTGGCGGGAACAACTCCGCAGAGAAGGTCTGACCGTATCCACCACCAACGGATGTTTCGATCTGCTCCACAGAGGCCACGCGGAATATCTGCTGGCAGCTTCCCGTCTCGCTGACAAATTGATCGTTCTCATCAATTCCGATGCATCCGTCCGCGCGCTGAAAGGTCCCACACGCCCCGTCAACTGCGAATATGACCGGGCATATCTGCTGGGCTGTTTCAGTTTCATTGATGCGGTGGTCGTTTTTGACGGCAAACGCTGTGCCGCCGAACTGGATGCCATCAAGCCGGACGCCTACGCAAAAGGCGGTGATTACACCATCGGGACACTTGATCCGGATGAACGCGCCGCGTTGCTTGATGCGGGCACAAAAATCTCATTCATCCCCTTTGTGCCGGGTCATTCCACTACCGGCATGATCGAAAAGGCAAAAAAGAACTGACCGTTTTTCAGCGGAGTTTCAACGTGGCAAGCCCGATGAGGGCAAGAAGACCGCCAATGATCCAGAACCGGGTCACGATCTGTGTTTCCGTCCAGCCGCCCTGCTCAAAATGATGATGGATCGGCGTACAGCGGAAGATCCGTTTGCCCGTCAGTTTGAAACTGGCAACCTGAAGCATCACGGAGACGATCTCCATCACAAACACACCGCCCACGATCACAAGCAGCAGTTCCTGTTTCACCAGCACGGCGATCAAACCGATGACGCCGCCCAGCGCAAGACTGCCCGTATCACCCATGAACATGGCTGCGGGATGACAGTTGAACCAGAGGAACCCGATGCACGCCCCGATCATGGACGCCGCCAGCACCGCAACTTCCGACGCGCCGGCGATATAGTTGATGTTCAGATATTCCGCGAAAACGGAGTGTCCGGTCACATAGGCGAAGATCCCGTACGCCGCCGCGCAGAAGATCATACACCCCACACACAATCCATCTTTGCCGTCTGTCAGGTTCACAGCATTGGATGCGCCCACCACCACGAAAGCGCCGTACACATACGCCATCCACAGGGGCATGGTGAAAAGTGCGCCTTTCATAAACGGGACCGTGAACTGTGTAAATGTCTCCGGCGAAATCGTATGAAATGCCCAGAGTGCAACCACGGCACTGAAGACCTGACAAATGAATTTTGTACGCGCGCGGATGCCGTCACGGTCTTTTTTCACGACCTTGTAATAGTCATCCACAAAACCGATGGCACTGAATGTCAGGAGCGTACCGAGAAACACCGACGGCAGCGCACTCGTGAAGTTCCCCCAGAACGCTGTCGAAACCACAATGGAAAACACGATCAGGATCCCACCCATACTGGGCGTCTTTCCTTTGGAATGATCGATAAATTTGTCATCGATCACCCCTTTCAGCCGTTCCGGAGCGATCGCCTGACGCAGCAGATGCAGCGTAAGCGGTCCGAAAAGGATACAGAGCATGAACGCCGAAAGCAGCGCGGCACCGGCGCGGAATGTGGCATAATCGATCAAACGGAGCGGCGTATTTTCATAGCCGGGAAATAGATGTATAAGATAATAAAACATGTGTGCGTTTGTCCTTCCTGATAATTGCGGTATTATAATACCGTATCTGTGAAAAAACAAACGCAAAAATAAAAAAAAAGAATGTTTTTTTCCTGCATGAAATCCATTTGCTCTCTTGAAATCCGTGATTTTACAATTATTAGTACCGTGTGTGAATCATTCAGGGTAAAGGACATCCATGAATCAGCCAAAAAAACAGAACAGGATCAGTGGTAATATCAGCGATACTGATTCGCTGAAAATTTACTACAAACAGCTGGCAGACAGCGAACCGCTCACGCCGGAGGAAGAACAGAAAATCTGGCAGCTGGTCGATCAGATCAACAACGATGCCAGAGAGATCCTCTATACCTTCTCCTTTGTCCTGACGGAACATATCAAACTGCTCCAGAACGCCGCCGGGACCATTATGGATTATTTCCCCGTATCATCCTTCCCCGGTACTGCCGATGAACGGACTATTGACGCCCTGCCGATCCTTCTCGCACCCTGGAGCAAACAGATCAGCAAACACTGCGAAAAACTGCAGAAAGCATACCAATGCCCCGAAGAAGAACGGGACGAGGGACAGATCGCAAAACTGCGGAAGAAATCCGTGAAACTCCTGCTCACATATCCCGTCGGCAGAGAAAAACTGCAGGAATGGTACGATGTGGCAAGATTTTACCGCGACAGCTATCTCAGTTCCGGTGATGACCTTTTCGCCGAAACAGAATATACCCTCGTCAGAAAACTCTGCATGTCACCGGAAATGTTTCTGGAAAAAATGAAACTGCTGGATGACGCATTCGCAAAACTGGAAAAATACCGTCAGCAGATCGTGACCTGCAACCTGCGGCTGGTCGTCAGCATCGCCCAGCATTATCACAGCAGCAATGTCCAGACCTCCGATATGATCCAGGAAGGAAATCTCGGTCTCATCCGCGCGATCGATAAATTCGATTATAAACTCGGACACCGATTTTCCACCTACGCCACCTGGTGGATCAAAAGGGCTGTCAGCCGCGCGATCGCCAATCAGTCCAGAGTCATCCGCCTGCCCGCACACATGATCACCGCAATCGTCAGGATCGGGAAAGCAGAACAATCTTTCCTCCAGCGGAATGGATATATGCCATCCGATCAGGAACTGGCTGATATCCTCGAACTGCCCAGAGAACGCATCAGCGCAATCAAAAAAATGGCGTGCCAGACCATCTCATTCCAGTCCTCAACAAACGATGACTCCGACAGGAATATCATCGAAAACCTCATCAGCGATGCCAACAGCGTCGATCCCATGCGGAAAATGACATCTCAAAAGTTGATGGATAACCTGAAAAAAGCCATCGAAGACCTGCCGGAAAGAGAACAGCAGATCATCTGCCTGCGATACGGCCTCAATAACCAACAGCCGAAAACCCTGCTCGAACTCAGCAATATCTTCAACCTCACAAGAGAACGCATCAGACAGATCGAACAACGGGCAATACAACGCCTCCGCGCACCCGGTCTCCAATCCTGCTATCAGGATTTCTTCTTCGAGCATTAATGTTAAAATCCTGATCACACGCCACCGCACAGAACGGCGGGGCGATCAAAACCGCACCCGCGGTTTTGTACCGTCCCGGAAACACAACAGCCCGCCAGTGGCGGGCTGTAATGTTTCCGGGGCGGTATGCCGGAGCTGCGCTCCGGCGATCGCCCCGCCGTTTTTATGCGGTGGCGGCGGTCTGTGGTCACAGGTTCATTTTCAGTGCCAGTTTTGCGGCGCCGGTGGCGGCTTCTTCCTTTACTTCCCGGAACACGACGGGCAGTTGCAGGATCTGTTCTGCGGCGGACCGGAGGGACTGGCACAGGCGCAGACCGTTACCGGAGCCGACAATCGTTTTCCGCCGTTTCCGGCATTCTTCCGGGATCCCGGCGGCGAGGGTATGGATGATACCGTTTCCGAGGGCGGTGGCGAGTGCGGGCAGTGTAAAATTTTCCAGATCGATACCGCTGATCGTTCCGCGGAGGGTGGGATCGGAGCGTTCGCCGAGGAAATGCGGCTGTACGGTCAATCCGTTGCTGTTGCCGTTGAGAGCCATCTGATCGAGGCGGTCCATCAATTCTTTTTCGGGGATCTCTGTCAAGCCGAGAGCCGACAGCATCTGATTGACGGACTTTGCCAGCCACGCCCACGCTCTGCCGCCGCAGAGGGGGGCATGAACAGCGAGGATGCTGCCGTTGAGAAAAGGTCTTGCTTCCACGCCGGACGGCAGTTCTTCGTCGTCCCGGAGGAGATAGGAGAGTTGAGCGCCGGTACCGAGGGTCATAAACAGTTCTTCCTGCAAATCGCAGCTTGTCCCGTAAATCGATGCCTGATTATCGCCGAACGCTGCCATGACCGGAATATCATCGGGCAAGCCGACGAAGCCTTTTGTTCTGCCGATACAACTGCCGGAGGGGACGATCCGGGGGAGCAGTTCAAACGGGATCCCCAGTTGTCCGGCGGCATTTCTGTTCCACGTTCCGTTCTGAAGATCGAAGATCCCCCACGAGGCGGCGAATGTGGGATCCATGGCACAATCATTTTTTCCGCAGAGGAGCGCGGCGAAACGGTCGGCAGGTGTTCCGCACGCGGTCCAACCCGACAACTGATTTTCTTCTGCCATCATCGCGAGGGTCACGGCACCGAATCCATCGCAGAGGTGACAACCGCTTTTTGCGCGGTACAGTTCCAGTTTTCCGGTGGCGGACGCAGTTTTATCCTGCCAGGTGGTCACCGGAGAACAGGTATCGTTGTTCCACAGCACCACGGAGTGCATCTGCCCGGTCAGCCCGATGGCAGAGATGCGGTTCCGTTTTTCTTCCGGCAGCTGCATGATCAGATCACGGACACAAGCGGCGGACTTGAGAAAATCCTGTCTCGCGGTACCATCCGTAAATCCGGCATAATGGGAAGCGGAAAGGGCAATTGAGTTCTCCGGCCGTTCTCCGTCGTAAAAAATAACAGCGTTCTTTGTCGTACCGAAATCAATACCGAGTGCACAAGTCATATTTCATTCTCCGTGTTCAAATCAGTTCGTCTTCGCGGGATTCAGGCAGTTCAAACGGCGTATCTTTCCGCGTGGCAATGGGAACAAAACGCAGTTGATAATGTTCGATGATCCACCGGACGATATTGGGGACCGGCAGCGTTGTAACGATGGATAGCACCACGATGGCATTGAAAAAGTTATCAGCGAGCATACCGAGATCTTTCCCGATGGCGGCTGCTGCAAGCGTTGCGGAAAGCTGGGGCACCGTCATTACCCCGGCACACAGCCCCTTGGCATCGCGGAACCCGCAGAGTTTCAGGGAAAGCCAACCGGAGAACACTTTGCTGCCCACCAGCCCGGCGACCGTCAAACCGATGATCGTGATGTTGCTCCAGGAATTGAAAAGGATCCCGAAGTCCGTTTTCATCCCGATGGAAAGAAAAAGGAACGGGATCAGCAGACCATACCCGATCCCTTCCAGTTTCTGATAGGGTGTCGGTCCGTTATTGTTGGTGGCAGTCTTGACCACGCGGGAGAGTCCGAGACCCGCCAGAAATGCCCCCACCACGAGATTGATCCCCAGCAATTCGCCGCAGATCACCGCCAGCAGGATCACAAACACAAAACAGGATGTGAGCGAATCCTCACCGTTGGGCAGAAGCCGCATGATAAATGCCCCGACTTTCGGCGTAAAGTACAGAACCACAATAAAATAAATGCAGACGATGAACAGAAAGATAAAGATGAAACTGTTCCCGAAGATCGAAGGATCAAGATAATCAAAAATGGACATGGTCTTGTGCATCTGTCCGTTGGTCAGCACTTCCGGATTCATCACTTTTTTCATCTGCACACTGACCGCCAGAAGGATGATACTCAAAACGTCCGTAATGACCGTTGAGATCAGCACCGCCACGCCGAAAATCGTCCGGGTCAGGTTCAACTGACGGATCACGGGGAACACGATCCCCACGCTGTGCGAGGCAAAAAGTGACGCATAAAGCAGCTGCCCCGGCAAGTCTTTCGCCTCAAACATTCTGTAAACCAGAAACCCGGAAATCGCCGGGATCGTAAATGTCAGAACGCTCAGACAGATCACCGGTTTCCGGCTGGAACTCAAGGACTTGAAGTCTGCCTCCATCCCCGCAAGCGTCATCAGAAAGAGCAGTCCGAGGGAGCCGAGGGAATTGATGAAGGTGGTGGCATTCTCGTTGATGGCTTCCGCCGATCCGCCGAACATAGTCAGATGAGGCGAAAGATGTCCGATCAGATCGATCCCGTTGGGACCGACCAGCATCCCGATCAGCAGCAGCGTGATCACTTCCGGCACTTTGCATTTCCGCAACATCAACGGAAACAGCGTCATAAACGCCAACAGGATCAGAAATAAGATCAGAAATGCATCATTGCTCATGGGAATACCGCCTTTCAATTTTTCATTTTCTTTTTACACTTGGTATTATAGACGGTGTACCCGCAGTTGTCAAATCAGATAACCAAAATTTTATGCACAAAAAAGGCACGGCTTTTACACCGTGCCGGAATTTCATTTTTGCGGGAGAGGACCGCTTATTTTGCAGGAGCAGCGGCAGGTGCGGCAGCTTCAGCCTGAGCGGCACTCTGCTGCATCACATACAGCATACCTGCCTGGATCAAGCCCATCAATTCTTCGTTGGTCAGATCAAGAGAGCAAATGTAGTCGCTGCCGGAAATGGTGGTCTTCTGGCGGTCACAGATCGGCTTCAGGAAGGGCATCTCTGCCACAACTTTTTCACGGGATTTCCGTTCCATTTCCGCAAGAACCTGCGGTCCGGCGGCATCCTTGCAGCGGGAAATACTCCAGAGGCTGATACCTGTGGGGGTCGCATCAAGCGTACCCATACCGAAATCAAGAAGTTCGAGGGTCTTCATGAAATCCCGGGGATCAACACCCGGCAGTTCACCGCTCTGGGCAAGGATGATCTTCATGGCATCCACAAGTTTTTTTGCATCGCAGCTGACCGCAAACGCCGCGTCAAATGCGTCTTTTTTCGCAGCCGCGAGGGGCGTCAGAACATTTTTGCCAACAGGTGCGAGGGGAGCAATCGCTGCCGGATTGGCAACTTTGAACACCTGGATCGTGTTTTTATCTGCGGCGACCATAGCCAGATTGCTCTGGTCAGCCTTAAAAAGCCGCGCCTGAACATTGCCGACAGTCAGTCTTTTGTATTTGTCGCTGCCATCCGTGGTCATGCATTTTGCATCCAGCATCGCCAGAAGTTTTTCCACAACAGGCCGTTCAAAGCGGACAAGGGCCACAAAATCAAGGGCTTCCGGTTTTTCGATACTGGCTGCGAAATTGGCAAACCCGACAATCAGACGCCCCCTCAGATCATCCACCGACAGACCGAGCGGCTGGAGTTCCTGCTGCACCATCGGTATAAATTCCGCCACCAGCGGATGACTGATGATCTTGCCGGAATTGACGATCAGAGCACCATCCATGTTGGCAGGCAGGTAACTTTCAAGATTCTGAGCGGACATGGCAGCAGAGCAGAACGCAGCAGCGGCGATCACAACACTGCCCAAAAAACGGCGGAGAGATTTCATCATTTTATCCTTTCTTTTTTCGTATGACAAAAGCGTTAATTATAAAACCCGCCATAGGGTTGATATTCCCAATCAGCGGGGGCATTGAACGGTTTGGGATTGAAGCCATCTCTCTCATACTGCGTGCAGGCAGTGAGAGCGATGGCTGCCAGAATGGCTGTCAGCAACAGCACATAAAATTTGCGGGTCACGCGTGTGGCTCCGTCAGAACATCTGATACGCTTTCATCTCCATGATCTGGATCACGATCGTACCCAGAAGCGCGAGAAGCGTAACGGCGGAAACCGCAAGGATCATACTGTTATTCATAATGAACTATCCTTTCCTGATCAGAGGACTTCATCATCAGCGACAACAGGAGCGGCTGCGGGAGCAGCAGCTGCAGGTGCATCCGCTTTCTTTTCTTCTTTCTTGGTGTCAGCAACGCCGAGAAGTTCGTCCAGATTTTCATCATCGGCAGATTTTTCTGCGGTGACAGCAGAAGCGGTACCGGCGGCCTGACGCTGCATTTCTTTCAGGCGTTTTTCATTGGCAATGCGGACGCTTTCCAGGTCGTAGTTGGAGAAATAGACCACATCGCCCACTGCGGGCATGACTTTACCGGGGCTGGGCAGAATGTTGGCAACAGATTCTTTTTCGCCGGCTTCCGTGATCTGGATCTTGCCGTTGAAAGTTGCAGTGGCGGGATCAAGGCTGGAAGCGACGGTCATCACGGCGTTGGGCGGGATCGTAACGCTGGTTTCGACCTTATTGCCCTGCGCGTTCCTGCTGGTGACTTTTGCTTTCTTACCCATATCGATGATCACGAAACCGAGTTTCGCATCTGCATGGATGACTTTCGCCTGAATCATTTTCAGCTGATTGTGGCTGGCGTTCACGTTTTCTTCGCCGCTCGCCTGCGCTGTTTTGGTCACAGGAGTAATGATCTGACGGAGGCGTTTGATTTCGTTCTGGGCATTTTCCAATTCTTTTTCGCGGATGGCAACCAGTTTCTTGGCACCATCTGCAGCAGCAGTGGCTTCTTCGATCTTGACTTTCTGTTCCTGATTTTCCTTGGTCAGCTGTTCTTTGGCAGTCTTCAGGTCGTTCAGGGTCTGCATTTTCTGTTCAAGAGCGGAACGCTGAGTCTGGAGAAGACTTGCATAGTCGGCGTTTTCGATCGCGGGTTCGTCAATGGAGAAGATGGAGGAAATGGCTTTCACGTGCTGCCCGAGCGCTTCACTGCGTTCCACATAGTTGCCGGCTTTTTCAGCAATGGCATCCACGCGGGTCTTGAGATAATCGGCATCGGGATTTTCAGCAGAAGATTTCGCGGCATCCAGCGTATCCATTTTCAGTTTCGTATTGAGGGTCTGGACAGATGCGACAAATGCGGCGCGGTTTTTCTTGGCGAGTTCGATGCGTTCATTCACGCGGGCGGTGATCTTCGCGACTTCGTCCGGGTTCTGGGTGTAGTCAGCAAGACGGGTCGCGCTGAAGGCATCCATGCCCTGATTTTCGGACACGACACCGGTCAATTCCACAGCAAAATCGGACAGAGCATTGCGCTGCTGGATGATTTTCTTGGTAGCATCGCCGAATTTCTTGAGGGGGATCTGAAACTCATCGGAGGACTTGGTGATCGCCAGTTCAGCCGGAGCGACCGTAAGTTTACGGGCATTCTTGGCATCTTCCTCTTTGATCAGTTTTGCAGTGTTTTCGGCAATTGCGGTTGCCATTTTCCTGTGACTGTCGGCAACATCTTCCCGTTTATTGAAGAGCATAATACCCAGTACGATCGCGCCGATCGCGGCGACGAGGACGAGAATGTTGATAATCCGGTTTGCGATGCCCATTTCTTCAAGCTCCTGTTATGTTATGTTTCTTTTGTAAATAATCTTTCAATAATGAAGCGCACAATGCGATTCACCGGATAACTTATATTCCCAAACGCCATCTGTCAAATGAAAAACGGGGAAAAAGCGGTAAAAAATCGTTCTTTTTTTGTTTTTTTTCAATTATCGACGCATTTCAGCATCAGAAAACGCCCCGGACCGAAATTTTTGATCGCCATAATGCGCCACGGTGCGGCGGGTACTTCCAACGCATAATCCCGGTCCGGCAGTTCCCAGTAGAGATCGGCATCAGCCGCCCAAACGCGGAAACAGGGATCGGCAGTCACGGCTTTGAAAAAATCCATGGATGCGGCGTAGGGAGGATCCGCAAAAACGATATCGGGTCTGGCGAAACGGGCGAGATCGGTGCGGAAGGGCGGAATTGCGCCGCGGACGATCTGCATATCCGTTGTGACCCCGGTCCTGGCGACGCGATTGCAGTTTTTTTCGATCATTTTCAAAACAGGAAGCGCCTGTTCAAAGAAGAAAACTTTTTCCGCGCCGCGGCTTGCGGCTTCCAGCCCCATTGCACCGGATCCGGCAAAAATATCGGCAAAGACCTTTCCCTTCAGATCACCGAGGCTGTCGAAAAAGGCGCGTCTTGCTCTTACAGAAGTGGGTCTGACCTCATCATTTTCCCCGGGCGAGGTCAGGATCAGCCCCCGGGCAGTACCAGCTACGATTTCCATAATTACATCACCATAAATTTTCTGTTCCACGAATAATAAAGCACAGTTCGCAGAAGATTTCCAGTGCGGCAGAAAAAAAGTCAAGAAAAAAACAGGAGGGCTTGACAAACGGCTGTTTTGTGATTATTTTATTGCAGTCCCCGAAATCATATAGCTGAGGAAAGGCTGTTTTTTCCACCATGACGAACAAAATATTGTCCGCCGTTCTTCCCCTGTTCGCATCTGCGGTTCTGACAGCTGCGACTCCCGATCAGGCGCTGTCCGAAGGCGGCGTGGAAGCATACGAAAAAGCCATTGCCGGCATTCAAACCACACCGGAACAGAAAAAAGTTTATGAAGCCCGGCTCGCCGCGATGAAGGGCGAAAATGCCAAAGCGGCTGAACTGTACCAAAAACTCGCGGAGGAAACGGAATCCGTTGATCTCGCGTACGGTGCGTATCAGGCAGTGAAGACTATTCTTGATCCCATTCTGGATGTTGAAAAACTGGGATCGTTCTGTGATGTGATCCTGGAAAAAATCAGAAAAAACAATGACAGACAGCAGTTGTATTATCATCTTCTTCAGGAGCGTTTTCATTATGCGCTGACCGGCGAACAGCTGGACACGGCAAAGAAGATCCATCAGGAATTTTTCTCACAGAAAAACCTGTCTGCCGATCTTCAACTTGAACTGGAGATCATGCAGATGCATCTGTATTTTGCAGATAAGCAGTACGAATCCGGCTGGAAAAAGATGTGCGAGATCGAAAAATTCAATGAGAACTCGCCGGAAAAAGTCAAACAGCGTATCCGCCTTCTCAAAACAATCACAGCACAGTTCTGTCTGGAATTCTGGGGCGCACGGGGACGATACGGCAAAGAGATCGTAGCGTCACAAATCGGACAACTGCCGCTGGAAGAACGGAATACCGCCGTCCGCCTCTATATCCCGTTTCTGATCTGTCACCAGAAATGGGCTTATGCCCAACAGAGACTCCAATCTCTGGAAATGATAGCCGGCAACAGCAATACAGTCCGTTTCAGTCTGCTGGAACAACGTCGCAGCATACTGCTCAAAGAGAAAAAATATGATACGGTAGTAAAAATTTACCAGAATCTTGCCCGTCATTACTACTTGCAGCACGACATCCAGCGCAAATGCGACATCCGGATCTGCGAAACTTATGCCATGCAGGAAAAATATGAAGCCGCCGCCGCATTCTGCCGGAGCGTCACACACAGACATCATATCACAACAGCATACCGGAAAGAACTCCACAGCTGGGCAAAAAAATATGATGACCTCGCCGCAGAAGCCGCAAGAAAAAAATCTCAGACTCAATAATTTTCCGGCAATCTCTCACACACACCCTATGCACCGCGCACACGCCGCCGGGGGCGGCACCTGTCAGAAAATTGCACGCGCAATTTTCTGACGCAGTTCTGCGCGGCTGCGCAGGACTGCAGCAGCGGCGGGTGCCGCTGCGGTGCCGCCCCTGCGGCGTGTGCGCGGTGGACTGTGCTTGAATGACTTACAGTTTTTGATTTGATTTTCTGTGCTTTGTATGGTATATTATCCAATCATTTTTCGCAACAACCGCATTATATGAAAGAAGCGTTATCATGTCAGTTTCGTTTGTCACCGACTTATTTTTCGTCAATCTTCTGATTTTCATTATCGGCTCCTGTATTCTGATCAAGGGCAGTGATCTTTTTGTGGATGCGGCGGCAGCGATTGCCCGTTACTGGCATGTATCGGAACTGGTGATCGGGTTGACGCTGGTGAGTATCGGCACGAGCATTCCGGAATTTGCCACGAGTATATTTGCGCAGATGACGAATGGCGACAGTGATTTTGTGATCGGCAATGTTGCCGGCAGCAATGTAACGAACATCACATTGATCCTGGGCGTTGCGTTGGCGTTAGGCGGCACGATCTCATTTTCCAAACAGCTGTTCACGCGTGATGTTGTTTTTATGAACGGGTTGTTTCTGGTGACGGTGCTTTTATTTCTTGCGGGTCCGTCCGTTGCGGCGCAGACAGGTTCCGGAACGGTACCCGGTCTGCATTGGATCTTCGGACTTCTTTTTCTGGCGGGAACATTTGTTTATTCCTGGCTGCTGTTCAAAGCGCCGGACGGGTCTCAGCCGGAGGACGATGATACGGATGCGGATCCCGGTTCTGTATCATTGGTCCGTGAATTTGCAATTCTCATCTGCGGTCTTGTGATGATCGCTGCCGGCTCAAAAGCGATGGTCGATACTGTCCAATGGGGTGCGGCGCAGCTTGGCATCAGCACGCTCATCATCTCGGCTACGATCGTGGCATTCGGCACCAGTGTACCGGAACTTGCAGTAACGGTTGCGGGTATTCTGAAGAAGAAAGCCGACATGGCGATCGGCAATATTGTCGGCAGCTGCATTTTCAACATTTTGTTGATCTTCGGTGCTGCGGCAGTAATCCGTCCTCTTGGCATCAACAGCGGTGCGGGCGGCATTACGACGCTGGTCCTGATGATCCCCAGCGGACTTCTTCTGCTTCTGTTCATGGGACTCGGCAGAAAGACCATGACCATCGGCAGACTTGCCGGTTTCATCTTTCTGCTGCTCTATGCCGGATTCCTCGGGTTCAATGTATGGACCGCAATGGATTGAACGGGAAGATCGCGTAAGTATGCTGTTTGAACTGTAAACCGAACAGCCGTTTGCAGATGTAGTACATATACACGCCGCATGTCAGTGTCGTCAATGTCCATGTGACCGGATAACAGAACAGCAGCCACTCCATCGTGGGCTTGAACGGAAATACCCAGAACACCCATGCAACACGCATGGCGCACACAAAAACCAGAGTTGCCACTGCCGGCATAATGGGTCTGCCAAGTCCGCGCAGACCGCCTTCCACAATATCCATCAGAGCGCACAGTACATAAGTCACCATCAGGACTTTCAGACGGATCATGCCCCAGCCGATCACTTCGGGATTTGTGTTGAAGATCGCAAGCAGCTGTTCCCCGTAGATCCACGACAACAGCCCCAGGGGCGTCACGATCGCCACCGAACAGATCGTACAGTAGAGGATACTGCGGAACACACGGGCATATTTCTTCGCGCCCATGTTCTGTCCGATAAAACTGATGATGGACTGGTAATATGCATAACTGCATACATACACAATACTTTCCAGATACAGCGCCGCCGTATTGCCCGCAACCGCCAACTCACCGAAGGTGTTGATGGACGACTGCAGGATCAGGTTCGACAGCGAAAACATGGAACTCTGGAATCCGGCAGGCAATCCGATCCACAGGATCCCCTTCAATACCTGCCAGTTGATGCGAAGTCTTGCCATTTTCAACCGGAACGCCGTCCGTGCGCGGAACAGATAATTCAGCACAAAAACAGCGGCAAGGATCTGGGCGATCACAGTGGCGATCGCCACACCGGCAACTTCCATACCGCAGCCCGCCACAAAAATCAGGTTCAGCGTCACATTCACGATACCGGAAATGATCAGATAATACAAGGGGCGGCGGGTGTCGCCGTCCGCACGCATCACCGCGCTGCCGAAGTTGTAAAGAAGCGTAAAGGGGATCCCGAAGCAGGAGATCCGCATATACAACTCCGACTGTTCCAGGATCTCGGCAGGAGTATTTGTGATCCGCAGGGCATAAGGCGTCAGGAACAGCATCAGCAGCATGGAGCCGATACCGGCATAAGCGGAAAATGCCACCGCCGTATGGACCACCTGACTGCATTTTGTTTTTTCTTTCGCACCGATGTAGTTGGCTGCCAATACATTAACACCGACCGACGTCCCGATGAAAAGTGCCAGAAGCACCTGAATATGGAACGCCACCGCCCCGACAGACGCCATCGCCCCCGGCGGAGCAAACTGCCCGATAACGATCAGGTCTGCGGCATGAAACAGATATTGCAGCACGCCGGACAGGATCAACGGCACGGAAAACAGAATGACTTTGCCGAAAAGCGGTCCGTGCGTCATATCGATTTGGTATTTGTCCTGCGTTGCCATACGGGGGGAGATCTTTCAGAGAAAATTCCGGGGATTTATATAATATACACGGTCCCTTGATCTTTTGCCAATGAAAATCAGGAAATATCTGAATAAAATATTTGCATACGCCATTGCCCCGGATCTTTTTCCGTGCTATATTAAAAGATACGACCAACAACAAGGCATCATCCATGAACGATCATTTTTTCATACCCGCTGCGGCACCTGTCCGTTCCGGCGACTGGCAGGAGACACCGGACGCAAAAATCATCCTTTTCCACAACAACGATCTGCTGCTGACAGATGGCACTGCCCTGCCCCATCCGGAACATCTCCCCGAAGAACAGCGCAGCGATGCCGCACTCCATGTGGGCGAACTGGACGGATGCCCCTGTTATGCCATTGAGATCCGGAAAGAACTGACACCTCCGCCCGGTCTGACGCCGCTGCCGTTCCGGACTGCCGCCTGTGTTCTGCCGGAAGATACCTTCACCGCAGTATGCCGGGGAAAAGAACTGCTCCACTGGCGGCGGCAGCATCAGTTCTGCGGCGGATGCGGCGCGAAATTGAAAGAACCGGAAACCGATGCCGCACTTGTCTGTCCCGTTTGCGGGGAACATTATTATCCCCAGTTGGCACCTGCCGTGATCGTGGCGATCACCCGCGGACACGAGATCCTTCTTGCTCACAACCGCCGTTTTCAATCGAAGATCCACGGTCTGATTGCGGGCTTTGTGGAAGCCGGAGAAAGTGCGGAACAGGCGATCCGGCGTGAGATCCGTGAGGAAACCGGTATTGCAGTGGGAAAGATCCGTTATTTTTCGAGTCAGTGTTGGCCATTCCCCAATTCCCTGATGCTCGGTTACTTTGCCGAATATCTTTCCGGAGAAGCAGAAGCCGACGGCGAAGAACTGGAAACACTCGGCTGGTTCCGCGCCGATGCCATGCCGGAGATCCCGCCCCACGGCAGCATCGCACGGCGGATGATCGATCACTGGCTCGAACTGGAAAGAAAGGGTTGATCCATGCCGATCCAGCCATGGGTCCTGCCGATCCTCGGTTCCGCCCTCCTCCTCGGGATCTATGATGTCACAAAAAAACAGGCGGTAAAAGAAAATTCCGTGATGCCCGCCCTGTTCTGGGCAACATTTGCCGGAAGCGTATTCTTTCTGGCGGCAATGGCTTTTACAGGCAGATTCATGTCCATGCTGAAAACGGCGGATGTCCTGTTGATCCCTGTCCTGATCAAATCCATGATCGTCAGTTTCAGCTGGGTCTGCGTTTATTATGCCATGCGTGAACTGCCGGTTTCCATTGCGGCGCCCATCCGTGCCACATCGCCGCTCTGGGTCTTTGCCGGAGGGTTGATCTTCTACGGGGAGATCCCCACTGTGCCGCAGGGATGCGCAATGATCCTGATTTTTGCCGGTTATTATCTTTTTTCCGTATTCGGCAAACTGGAAGGGATCTCTTTCAGGCGCTGCAAAGGGATCCATCTCATCTTCCTCGGGACTCTGGTGGGGTCCGCCTCCGCCCTTTATGACAAATATCTGCTGGGCGTGAAGCAGTTTCCCTCTGACGCCGTCCAGTTCTGGTTTTCCGTATGGCTGGTGGTGCTCCTCGGCGCGGCTTATGCGGTTCGCAGATTCTGTTTCCCGCAGAAGAATGCCCTGCCCTTCCAATGGCGGCTCTCCATCCCCCTGACGGGGATTTTGCTGATTTGCGCGGATTTTCTATATTTTCACGCCTTGAGCTGTCCGGATACGCCGGTCTCCATCCTTTCTCTGGTACGGCGGTCGAATTGTATCGTTGCCTTCACGATCGGCAGTATCTGGTTCCACGAGAAGAACAAAGGGAAAAAATCCATTGCACTGGCGGCGGTCCTGATCGGCGTGGCGATCCTTGCATTGGCGAAAAGCAGATAAAAACAGGCAGATCCGCCCCTTGATTTTTTTTACGGGCGGTGTTACATTAAAACAGATTGATTGGGGTGCTTCCGCTGTGGCGGCGGAGGCTGAGATCATACCCTTGAACCTGAACCGGGTAATGCCGGCGTAGGAAATTACATCAAAGCAAACGCTTTCCGCGTTGACGGCGAGGCAATTTCCGCAACAAAAATTGCCAAGTCGGTCATCGTTCGCGACTGATGCGGCGCAAAGGAGCTGCGGCTCCGGAAAGGAAAGCGAATCATTATGTCCAACGCAATCGAAAACGTCATCTCCGCGGCGATCGTCCGCAAATTCAGTGAGAAATTTCTGGATGGTCTTTCTCTGGATGCCGCCATTGTCGGCGGCGGTCCCAGCGCACTTGTTGCGGCTCACGATCTGGCAAAAGCCGGGATCAAAGTCGCAATTTTTGAACGGAAACTCGCGCCCGGCGGCGGCACCTGGGGCGGCGGTATGCTCTTCAACGAAGTCGTGGTGCAGGACGATGCCCTGAACATTCTGGACGATTTCGGGATCCGTCACGTTCCTCTGGACAACGCTCCCGGTTATCATACGCTCGACTCGGTGGAAATGGCAAGCGGGTTGATCTACGGCGCGTTGAAAGCCGGTGCAAAACTGTTCAATTCCGTCAGCGTGGAAGACCTTGTATTCAAAGACGGCAAAGTCAATGGTCTGGTGATCAACTGGACGCCCGTGGAACGGCTGGGAATGCATGTGGATCCCCTGACCGTCATCTCGGAATGTGTGCTTGACGGGACCGGACACCCCAGCGAAATCATGAACCTCGCCACCGGAAAGGCAAAGATCACACTGGATACCCCCACCGGCGGCATCATCGGCGAAAAACCCATGTGGGTGGACAGCGGGGAAGCATCCACCGTCGAAAATACCAGAGAATATTTCCCCGGTCTCTTCGCCTGCGGTATGAGCGCAAATAATGTGATGGGCGGATACCGGATGGGTCCCATCTTCGGCGGTATGCTTATGTCCGGCAGAAAAGCCGCACGCCTCATCCGCGAACGGCTCGGGAAATAAATCATGAAAACATGGAAAGAACGGCAGACTTTCTTTGACCGGGAAGTGGATCTCTATCCCGTAGTCAGTTCCCCATTCTGCGCAGGACGGAGCGTTACGGAAGTATTGGAAGGGATCGCGGCAGGCGGCGCAAAAATCGTCCAGATCCGGGAAAAAGATATGTCCGGACAAAAACTTTTTGAACTGGTGACCGCATGCAAACGCATCACCGACCGCGCCGGTATGCTCCTCATCGTGGACGATCATACCGATGTCGCCCTCGCCGCGGATGCCGACGGCGTTCATCTGGGACAGGACGATCTGCCCGTCGCCGCTGCAAAAAAAATCGCACCGGAACTGCTCATCGGCTGCTCCACACATAACCCGGAAGAGATCCGGATCGCACAACAGGATCAGACCGGATACCTGAACATCGGACCCGTATATCCGACACAGACAAAAAATGTTGCATGCGGCGCATTGGGGCTGGATCAGGTTCTGGAATTCCGTACCGGCGTCACACGATGCCCGTACAGCATCATGGGCGGCATCAAGGCTCATCACCTGCCGGAACTGGTCCGGCTCGGATTCCGCCATATCGCCATGGTCACGGAAATCACCACCGCTCCCGATGTGGCTCAAAAAGTCCGGGAACTGCGGAAATTCTTCGGTCACTGACGGATAACCGGCGCGGCGGGCGGCGCGGTCAGCCCCGGAAGGGGCTTCACCCGGCACCGGAACGGGGCGGGTCCACCCGCCGCCCCGTTCCGGCAACAGGTGTGCCGGTGCGCACGCTTGTGCGCCCCGGCGACCGCGCCGCCCGCACCTGCGCCCGTGTCCGTATCCGTGCATACGCATTTTCCGTCATCGTTGATTTTTCGCGCCTTGTATTTTATTTCTGCCGGGTTATATTAACGCAGAGACGATGGATAACCTTACAATTTGAGTTCAGGAGTACGGTACGGATGGATCGTTTGAATATTCTTGTTACGGGTGGAGCCAGGGGCATTGGAGCGGGCATCGTGGAGCAGCTGGCGGAAGCGGGTCACAACATCGGTTTTTGCGGCAGGGCGGATATGGAAAAGGTATCGGCTGTTCTTGCGTCACTGCGGGAGCGTTATCCGGATTCAGATTTTGCATATTATCAGGCGGACATTTCCGATGGCGGGGACAGAGCGGCGCTGATGGATTCATTTCTCCGGGATTTCGGTTGTATTGACATGCTGGTGAACAATGCGGGTGTTGCGCCGGATGTCCGTGCAGATCTGCTGGACATGTCGGAAGAAAGTTTTGACCGTGTTCTTTCCATCAATCTCCGTGGACCGTTTCTTCTGACGCAGCTGGCGGCAAAAGCCATGCTCCGGAATACGAACGGAAAATTTCACTGTATCGTGAATACGGGTTCTGTTTCTGCTGACTATGCCAGTATCAACCGCGGGGAATATTGTCTTTCCAAAGCGGGTGTTGCGATGGCTACAAAACTCTGGGCGGTCCGGCTGGCGGAGGAAAACATTGCGGTTTACGAGATCCGCCCCGGTGTGATCAAAAGCGACATGACCAGTGTTGTCACTGCCAAGTACGACAAAATGATCGCGGAAGGGCTTACGCTTCAGCGTCGCTGGGGTATGCCGGATGATGTGGGCAGAGCGGTGGCTATGCTGGCATCGGGTGCGCTCGCCTATTCCACGGGTCAGGTCATCAATATCGATGGCGGTCTTACGGTGGAACGGTTCTGATCATGTCAAAACTTCATCTTCACACATTGGTGATCGGCAGCGGTGCGGCGGGTCTGGCGGCGGCGGTGCGGCTTCATGCGCTGGGCATCACGGATCTGGCTGTCTATACGGAAGGACTCCGTATGGGAACGAGCATCAATACCGGCAGTGACAAACAGACCTATTACAAACTCGGCATGTACGGAACGGAAGCGGATTCTCCCTGTGCCATGGCGCGTGATATGGCATCGGGCGGCTCCATTCACGGTGATATTGCGCTTGTGGAAGCGGCATTATCGCCTGCGGCTTTTCATCATCTGGTATCGCTGGGTGTACCTTTTCCCCATGATCTTTTCGGACAGCACATCGGCTACAAAACGGATCACGATCCGAAACGGCGTGCCACCAGCTGCGGCCCCTACACTTCCCGCGAGATGTGTCTGGCTCTGACGGCTGAACTGAAACGCCGTGAGATCACCGTCAAAGAAAAACGGGTGGCAGTTGCTCTGCTGGTCACATCATCCAAACGCTGCTGCGGCGCGATCTTTGTCAACACCAAAGCCAAAGGTCCGGACGCATTGGAAACGGTTTTTGCCGACAATGTGATTTTTGCTGTCGGCGGACCCGGCGGACTTTATGCCGGCAGTGTTTATCCGGCGGTCCATACGGGCGCCATCGGAATCGCTCTTGAAGCGGGAGCAGTCGCCAGAAATCTGCCGGAATCCCAGTTCGGGCTTGCCTCTGTAAAATTCCGCTGGAACGTATCCGGCAGTTATATGCAGGTACTGCCACGGTTCATTTCGCGGGACAGCGACGGAACGGAACATGAATTTCTGCGGGAATATTTTGCCACGCCCTCCGCCATGTACGATGCCATTTTCCTGAAGGGGTATCAATGGCCATTTGCGGCGGGACATGTGCCCGGCTCATCTCTGGTGGATCTGTTTGTGAACCGGGAGATCGTGGAGCGGAAACGCCGGGTCTTTCTGGACTACCGGACCGATCCGGCGGATCTTGATCCGGAAAAACTTGCTCCGGAAACGAAAGATTATCTGTTCCGTTCCGGCGCATGGGCGGACACACCTCTGAAACGGCTGGAACTGCTCAATGCGCCCGCCATTGCACTTTACCGGGATCATGGGATCGACCTGACTGCCGAACCGCTGGAGATCGCCGTCTGCGCCCAGCACAACAACGGGGGTCTGGCGGCGGATATCTGGTGGCAGTCGGAAAATATCAGCCGTCTGTTTCCGGTTGGGGAAGTCAACGGCTCCCACGGCGTCACCAGACCCGGCGGCACTGCACTCAATGCCGGTCAGGTCGGCGCGTTCCGGGCGGCTGAATACATTGCCGGAACAACGGCTGAACTCAATATGGCGGAAGCCGAAGCGGCAGAAGCGGAAGCACTCCGTTCCATCGGGACCATCTCCGGCGGCATTGCTGCACCGGACTGGAAGCGGGAACGGGATCTTTTCCAGAAACGGATGAGCCGCAGCGGAGCCTTTCTCCGGGAACGGTCCGCCACGGAACAGGCACTGCAGGAGGCACAGCAGCAGTTGGAAAAACTGAAGATGCAGCCGCTGCCGCCTCACGGAAAAGATCTGGCGGAAGTTTTGCGGAACAGACAACTGCTCACTGCCCAGACCGTCTATCTCTCCGCCATTCTCCGGCAGATCACGGACGGCGTCGGCTCACGGGGCGGAGCGGTGGTGCTGGACAGCACATCCGGGACGGCGGTACATCCCGCCCTGCCCCATTGCCGGATCATTCCGGAAGACCCCTCATTCCGCACAAAAACATTGTTGTCGGAACGGCTGCCGGACGGCACTGCGGTGCATCACTGGCAGGATTGCCGCCCGGTCCCCGAACCGGATGGCTGGTTTGAAAATATCTGGCGCGATTTCCGCACCGGTAAACTTTATACATAAGGTTGATCGAATCATGGCAGATTATCCGAAAGTCATTTCATTCCGGACATTGTCCGAATTCGCCGCATACGTAAAAGAACAGCAGTTCGGGTTCGGACTGGCTGAAGACGAAAAAACCGACGCACTGGCACAGCCGCTGTCTTACTGCGGAAGGACCATCGGCAACCGCTGGGCGATCCTGCCGATGGAAGGCTGGGACTGCGAGGCTGACGGTTCGCCGGGAGAATTTACGCGCCGCCGTTGGCTCCGTTTTGCGGAAAGCGGGGCGAAGCTGCTCTACGGCACAGAAGCGGGCGCCGTGATCCATTCCGGCAGAAGCAATCCCAATCAGCTGCTGGTGGCTGATCACACGAAAGAAGCCCTGACGCAGATCTGTAAAGAGATGCGGACTGCGCACAAAAACAAATACGGCACGGCAGAAGATCTGCGGATCGGTCTGCAGTTGACTCATTCCGGCAGATATTCCCACCCGAACCGGGCGGATAAACTGGAATCCCGGACGGCGTACAGTCATCCGCTTCTGGATAAAAAATTCGGCAACGATGCGTCCAATGTTGTGACGGATGCGGAAGTGGGGGAGATCGTCCGTCACTTTATTTCCGCAGCGGAAATCGCCAGAGATGCCGGATTCGATTTTGTCGACATCAAACACGCGCACGGCTATTTGGGACATGAATTTCTCACGGCGTATGACCGTCCCGGCAGTTACGGCGGCTCCTTTGAAAACCGTACCCGTTTCTTCCGGGAGATCGCGGAGGGCATCCGGGAACAGGTGAAGGATCTTGAGATCTCGTCCCGCATCAGTCTGTTCGACATCAAGCCCTTCATCAAAGGTGAGGACGGCATTGGCAAACCGATGGAGTGGGACGACAGTACACCTTATCCCTACGCTTTCGGCAGCGACAGTTCCGGTATGGACATGGACCCGGATCTGACGGAAACCGTCCGGCTCGTCCGGTTGATGCAGGAGTACGGCGTCAGTATGATCTGCGGCACCATCGGCAGCCCCTATTACAATGTCCACATGCAGCGTCCCGCCTACTATCCGGTGAGCGACGGCTACAAAATGCCGGAACACCCGCTGTACAATGTGGGACGCCATATTGCGGCAATGCGCCGGTTGAAAGAACTCTGTCCCGACATCATCACGGTCGGCTCCGGCTACACCTGCCTGCAGGAATATCTGCCCAATGCCGCAGAATTTTCCGTGGCGAACGGCTGGACGGATTTTGTGGGTATCGGCAGAATGGTGTTGTCCTATCCCGAACTCTGTGCTGATGTTCTGGCACACCGTCCATTGCAGCGGAGCCGCATCTGCCGCACGTTCGGCGAATGTACCAACGCGCCGCGGCACGGTATGATCTCCGGCTGTTATCCGCTGGACGAATTTTACAAAAACCGCCCCGAAGCCGCAGAACTGAAAAAGATCCGGAACTGGAAATAATAAGGAGATTCAAAATGGCGCTGAAAACACTGAATCTGAACGACGGCTGGAAGTTTACCACAGATCCGGACGAAAAAATGTATCTGCCGGATTTTGATGATTCTGCCTGGCGGAGCGTCTCCCTGCCCCATGACTGGTCCGTTGAACAGCCGTTCAGCCCCGATGCCTACGCACGGAACGCCTATCTGCCTCAAGGGACCGGCGGATACCGGATCGCCATCGACTGCGACTGCGGCGGCTTGCGTCCGGTCCTCTGTTCCGGCGGGATCGCAGGGGTGGCGGCCATTTACATCAACGGACATCGTGCCGGGACAAGTGAATGGATCTTCGCGCCGGTGGAACTGGATCTGACGCCGTACTGGAACGATCACGGGACCAACCGGATCGCCATTTTTGTGGATCAATCCCGCATCCCGGTCTGCCGCTGGTATGCCGGAGCCGGATTATACCGGGATATAACGCTGGAGCTGCGCTCAAAAAATGTGGTCATTCCCGCACCTGCCGCCGCCGGGGTCTTTATCCGGACCGTTGACAGCGAAACGGTTTCCGCAGAATATCATATCAAAAATCTGACATCTGCGCGGCGGCGCGTTCTGCTCCGTCAGCAGATCACGGATCAGGACGGGACTATTGTTGCGGATGCGGAGCATCCCCACACCATTCCGGCGGGGATGGAAGTCTGGATGGACCGGAGTTTCCGGATCCCCGATGCCAAACTCTGGTCGCCGGAAACGCCGTATCTTTACACATTCCGCAGCACGCTGACGGACGAAGACGGCTCTGTTGCGGACCGCTCGGAGATCCGGTTCGGCGTCCGCACCCTCACATACAGCAGCGATGAAGGGCTGATCCTGAACGGCAGCAAAGTCCGTCTGAACGGGGTCTGCCTGCACAACGATCTGGGCGCATTGGGCGCGGCATGTACGGAAAAAGGCATCCGGCGTCAGCTGGAAATCGTCAAAAGCATGGGCTGCAACGCAGTCCGGACGGCACACAATCCCTTCGGCACGAACTTTCTGGATCTGTGCGATGAACTGGGGCTGCTGGTCATGGCGGAGCTCTTTGACGAATGGCGCGAACCGCAGCGTGTTGCGCCGGTATCCGACGGGGAATTTCAAAGTCAGTTTGTCCGTTATTACAGTGCCATGTTTGACCGCCGCTCGGAACAGGACGCGAAACAGATCGTGCTGCGTGACAGAAATCATCCCTCCATCTGCCTCTGGAGTATCGGCAATGAAGTCAAGGAGATGAGTAAGTTCAACGGCAAATATATTGCGGGCAATCTCCAGCAGACGGTCCATAATCTTGACAGCACCCGCGCAGTGACCTGCGCTGTTGTGACCTGGCAGATCAATCACGAAAATGTGAGTGTGCTGGATGTGGGCGGCTACAATTACCCCACCGCCGCAGAAATGGACAGCTACCGTCAGCATCATCCGTCCCAGCCCATGGTCATCACGGAGTGCTATTCCGCCCAGACGCGGCGTCCTCTGGGAATGGATGATCTGCCGGAACAGACGGAGACATACGGCGACACCCTTCATTATGCCCGTCAGTTTGAACACATGGACTACGGATTTCAGGCGTGGCTCGCTGTGGAGGAACGCCCTTATGTCATGGGGATGTTCATCTGGACCGGTATGGATTATCTGGGGGAAATGACGCCTTACGATTATCCTTCACGCAGTGCCTATTTCGGCGTCATCGACATCTGCGGCTATCCCAAGGACGGCTATTATTTCTACCGTTCCGTCTGGAAACCGGAGGAGCCGCTGGTCCACATCGCCCTGAACGGATGGGATTTCACGCCCGGCGAAACACGGTCCGTTGGCATCATCACCAACTGTCCGCAGGGGGAACTGTTCCTCAACGGCAGAAAAGTGGCAGACTGGCAGAACGGCGAGCGTATTCTGTTCCGGGATGTGGTGTTTGAACCGGGCGAACTGCGCGTCACCGGAAAAACGGCGGACGGCAGAACGGTGGAAGAAAGTCTGTTCACCTCCGGGACGCCCTGCAAAATCGAACTTTCGGTTTGTGACGACGCGCCGCTGAAAGCGGACGGTCACGATCTGGCATTTGTCACCTGCACCGTGGTGGATGGCTCCGGCAGACGGGTCCGGAACGCCGCACTGCCCGTACAGTTTCAGGTTGCGGGATCCGGCTCGCTGGAAGCACTGGACAACGGTTCGCAGATATCGGTGGAGCCGTTCCGGGGAACAGATACGCGGCACACTTGCGCGGGAAGATGTCTTGCGATCCTCCGTGCCGGAAAAGAAGCCGGTACACTGACGCTGACGGCGACCGCTCCGGGCGTGACACAAGCCGCTGAACTGACCATCAACGTTCAAAAATAAGCCTTATTTTTCCGGCAGATCCGCCCACCATTGAGGCGTTTCAGTGACGCCGGGAACGGCAATCGCGCCCATCATAGGCGTGAACAGAGGCAGACCCGCTTTCCGGGCTTCATCCGTGACCATGGTAATGGATTCTTTCCACGGATGACCGGCAAGGTCAAACACCGCCCAGTGGATCGGCATACCGATCTTTGCCTTGAGTTCGGCTGCCGCAACAGGAAATTCGTGAGGGAACATGTGATTGTGTTTCCAGCGTTCATTCCACGCATCGATCTCCATACAGGCGAGATCGAAGGGACCGTATTTTTCGCCGATGGCTTTGAAATGTTTTCCATAAGCACTGTCGCCGCCGAAAAAGACCCGTCTGCCGTTGTTTTCGATGACCCAGCAGGACCAGAGCGTTTTATATCTGTCTTTCAGCGTTCTGCCGGAAAAATGGCGGGAGGGAACGGCTGTGATCTTTGCCGTGCCGAGGGTGACGCTTTCGTGCCAGTTCAGTTCATGGATCCGCTCCGGAGCGATCCCCCAGCCGCGCAGTCTGGCACCGACACCCAGTCCGGTAACGAAATGGACACCGGAATCTCTGAAATACCGGATCGTATCGTATTCCAGATGATCGTAATGATCGTGGGAGATCAGAATAAAATCCAGTTGCGGCAGTTCTTCTCTGGGAAAAGGCGGCGGACCGTACCGGCGTGCCGCAAAGGAAACGGGCGCGGCATTGCCGAAAACCGGATCGGTGATGAAACGGCAGTTTCCGCCCAATTCAAAAATAACAGAGGAATGTCCCAGCCAGCAGACCGCAAGATCCTGTTTTACATCGGTGAAACGGTCCTTTGCCATGGGCAGCGGGAACGAAGGAGTGTTGTCCGAATGGAACAGAAATTTCAGGAATCCCTTTTTTTTGACCGCTTTGGACACGATCACCACATTGGGTTCCTGATTTTTGAATGTGCCGTCGGAAAAATTCTCCAATCCGTTGAAGGATGCGGGATCGGGCAGTTCCCCCATACGGTCAATGATACCGTGGATCCAGCAGGCCGGCAGGAACAGCAGAAAGATCAGACACAGCAGGATCAGAATAAAACGTTTCAGGCGTTTGTGTTTGTTTCCGGTATTGCAGCTGTGCTGATCTTCCATCGGCAGTTCTTCCTGATTATTTCTTGCCGTCGATGATCCGGAAGACATCTTCCGCCGTTCCGGCACCCAGGATACTGTCGATATTTTCCTGTTTTGCCAGCACGGTACCGACCGTGGCAATGAATTCAATATGGGGTCCGTCAGAATGTTTCGGGCTGAGACACAGCACAAAGATCTTGCTGGGCTGACCATCCATAGCGTCGAAATCATAACCTTTGTGGCTCAAGCCGACTGCGGCGACCAGACGGTCCACACCATCTGTTCTGCCGTGGGGCAATGCCACGCCGTTCTGAAGGCAGGTGGATACGATTTTTTCCCGATCCAGCACATCTTTGGCGCAAAGATCTTTATCCAGCAGCAGACCGCATTCCGCGATCTTGTCGATCATTTCCCGGATCACACCTTCTTTGGTGGTCGCGCCCAGTTCCATAATGATACAGCGGGGATCGATCCCCTTCTCGATCATACTCTGAAGCTGTTTTTTGTTTTCAGGCGCAAATTCATCTTCCGGATTGAAAATATCTTTCCGCATTTCATCGGGCGTCGCCAGTTTCTTGAGATTTTCAAGATCCTGATGGAGCGCAACGATCGTTTCAAACATCAAGGCTTTGATGAACGGGACTTCGTCCGGATTGGATTCAAATTCCAGATCCGTTACGCCCGCACTCATGGCAAAGGAAAGTCTGTCCTTGCGGATCTGAAGAATACCGGTCTCCTTATCGAGATGAGACAGCATATAGCCTTCCGCTTTCAGGTTTTCCGTCAGACGGCGCAGCACAAATTCCGCCACCATCACCGAGGGGAAGTGGAAGGGGGTATGCACTACCGTCATATCCTTTTCCTCTTTGCGGACCCCTTTGCCGCCGACTGCGAGCATGAAGTTCAGCAGGGGCGGAGCAAGCAGCGTGGTCGCCAGCGTCATAATGATGGCAATACCGAACAGCTTGCTGTCCAGAATGGGCGCACCGTTGTAATAAGTCGCCATACCGATACCGGCAATGATCAATGCCACTTCACCACGGGGGACCATGCCGGCACCGATCCGCAGAGAACCGATCATATTGAAATTCATAAAGAAAGAAGGCAAAGCACAACCGATGACTTTTGCAGCGATGGCAAGGATCGAATAGACAAGACCGATCTTCAGCACATCCATATCCGCGAACACCCGGATGTCCACCAGCATACCCATCACCACAAAGAAAACCGGCACGAGGAAGTGATAAACCGGTTCCAGAGAACGCTGGATCGCAAAAGAGATATCTGTCTTGGAAAGGCTCAAGCCCATCACATACGCACCAATGATCATCGCCAGACCGTTCTGTTCAAAAATACCCGCCAGGATCAGTGCAAGACCGAATGCGAGCGTGGCAAAAACCGTGGGGGATTTGAAAAGTTTGAGGAATTTTGCAATGCTGCGGGCAAGGATCAGACCCACCGCCGTTGCGATCAGCCAGAAACCGACACATTTCAGTGTGATCATACCGATGGCACCCCAGTCCGTACCCTGTCCGGCAGGCGCCGCAACGATCCCCATGACGACCGCCAGACAGATGATGCCCAGAACGTCGTCGATCACCGCGGCTGCAAGGATCGTAACACCTTCCGGCGTGTCGATCTTTTTCTTTTCAGACAGGATACGCGCCGTGATGCCCACACTGGTGGCAGTACTCAAAATCCCCAGAAACAGGCAACAGGGATGCATGATGGAAAGATCCAGAAATACAACGCCCACCATCGCACCGAACACAAAGGAGAAAATCACACCGCCCACACCGACGATCGTGCCGACCAGCGAATAACGGAAAAACATCCGCAGATCCGTTTCCAGACCGGACATGAAGAGGAGCAGGATCGATCCCAGTGTGGCAAGCGCATACAAAGAAGAATGATACGCCTGAAATGTTATATTCCGGATCTCAGCCGCACCGAGAATACCGGAACCAGCCACCTTCACCGTCTCCATCACAGCAAAAAGACCGTCTTCCAGACCGTGCAGGGGGATCCCGATACCACCCAGCACATAAGGTCCGATCAGGATACCGGCAGAAAGTTCACCCAGCACCGCGGGCATCTTCAACTTTTTTGCAAGATCCCCGCAAAATTTTGCTGCAAAAATAATAACCCCCAGCTGAAGCGCAAGTACCGCAATCTGCTGGACGACCGACAAGTGAAAATTCAACATTTCTGTTTTGCCTTGACTTAAATGTTTTGTGGTTGTAAAGAAGTCGGTTTTAATATACACCACTTCTCCATTTTTTCAAGTGTCGGGCAGCTTACATTTTCCTTAATTCATCCGCACAAAATACAGCGCGGCAGGGACGCGGCGCCGGAACAAGTTCCGGCTGTCTCCGGTGCGCCCCACGGCGCACCGGAGACCGGGGCGGCGGCGCGGTGCGCTGCCGCCCTGCCGCGTCCCTGCCGCGCGCGGTCTTTCCAGCCGGTTATTTTTTCCGGGGGATGACAGGCAGGATCACGTGTGAAGGCATATCGGCGTTATGGAACACGGTCTGGCTGGCGATACGCAGTTCGGAGCTGCGGGTCAGATGCAGACCGGTATTGAGATTCCGGTCGAAGCGCGGGAAGTTGCTGCTGGACACCTGAACGCGGATCCGGTGTCCTTTGAGGAAGGTCCAGGATGTTGCCCAGCAATCGATACCGTACGCGTAAGCCTTACCGGGTTCCAGCAGAATTTCCTCATCGAATCCGTTGAGGAATCTGCCGCGCAGGAGACCGTCGCAGAGGTTGATGGATCTGCCGTCGGGTCCGACATCGCACACTTTGACGGTAAAATCGGTATCTTTTCCGTCTGTTGCGGCATAGATCACGGCTTTGACATTGCCGATCACATCCAGGTCTTCCGTCAGCGGTTCGCTGGTGAAAACGAGAACATCGGACCGTTTTTCGATATCGTCCTGCCAACGCTGACCGACCGCGATACCCAGTGTACAGCCGCCCCATGTGGGGACAGGTTCCATGGGATTGTAGTAGAAATGTTCTGTGATCTCATCATTTCCGGCGGGCGCATCGAAGCTGAGTTTTCCGCTTCCGGCGACGCTGTTCGCGGGCGCACATCCGCGCAGATAAACATTGGTGTATTGTGTTTCCGGCAGGGGCCATTCTTCTGCATCGATCCATTTATTGGACCCCATCACGAAAAGATGTGCCGGCGGCTGATCGGGCAGCGGATCATTTTCCGGATCTTTCAATATATTTGCCATAAAACGGTTTCTTGTTTTGATGATCCCGGCGAGATGTTCCGGTCCGTAATCGATGTCGTGCGTCCGCATATCGTGATCCAGCGGCTCCATCACGAGACGGGTGAATTTTCTTGCTTGTTCCGATCCGGCATTTTTCCGCATTTCGGAGAAGGCCTGCAACGTCTGCGGCAGGAACGCATCAAACCATCCGCCGGTGATGAATGCAGGTGCGGTGACATTGGGAACGGCACTCATGGCATCGGCACTTCCGCGCCAGAATTCGTCTCTGGTGACATGCTGCATCCAATCCTGCCAGACCTGCCATTTTTCCAATCCGATTGCGGTATCCAGATCGGCGAGCGGCAGATGCCATCTCATGGTATTCCAGTCGATCTTCAGATCGGAATGAAGGCGGCGGAGCCGTGTCCCGAATGCCCAGACCGTTGCCAGACCGAAGCCCCACGCGCCGCCGGTACGCATGGCGACGGAATAAAATTCCAGCGGTGCGTTATGAGGGGTCAGCCCTTTCATGACGCTGTGTCCGTGACGCGCCAACTGCCATTGGGTGTGACCGGGATAGGATTCCCCGTTGGTCACGATATTGCCGTTGCAGAAATCCTGTTCGGCGATCCAGTTGAGAAAATCCTCCCCGTCCTCGCACTCCTGACGGGAAATATTGAAATCGCCATCGGACGCTCCGGTACCTCTGGTTGACTGACAAACCACACCGATCCCCTGTTTACAGAATTCCGCGCAGTACCGGGAAAAGACCGGATCATCTGCATTGTAGGGACTGCGCAGGACGATGAGGGGATATTTTCCTTTGCGGTCCGGCAGATACACATCGGAACGGAGCGTAACGCCGTCCCGCGTTTTCATTTCGAGGTCAAAGATCACGGTAACTGACATAATGAATCGCCTTTCTGTTGTTTTTGGATCATTCCGTATAATGTAATGGGAAAGTAAAAAAAAGTCAAGGTATTCCCGTAAAAAACGAACTTCTTTGTAAAAAAAAATGTTTCGGAACTTGTTATCGGCGAAAACGGGTGTATATTGTGTAATCTGTAAAATTTTCAGAAGTTCAGAAAACAATAAAATAATAAAGTAGAAGGAGAAACGAACATGAGTGCAGATTACACGATCTTTGCTCAGGCTGCAGCCCCTGCAGCTCCCGCCGCCCCTGCCGTACCCGCAGAAGTCAAAGTCTCTGCCGCACCTGCAGAAGTCAAAGCCACGACGGAACAGCCCGTTGCTGCCGCAAATGCGGAAGAACAGCCTCAGGGCGGATTCCTGGACGGGATCGGCGGAATGATCCCCATGATCCTGATCATCGTTGTCATGTTCTATCTGATGTACCGCGGTCAGAAGAAGGAACAGAAACGCCGTCAGGATATGATCACCTCCATCAAGAAAGACGACAAGATCGTGACCATCGGCGGTCTCCACGGCACCATCTCCGAAGTCCGCGACGATTCCTTCAAGGTCAAAATCGCTGAAAACACCGAGATCGTCATTGCCAAGAGCGCAGTCGGCAGCGTTGTCAATCCCGAAACCAAGGCGTAAGGCAGAATCCGACAATGAACAAGACCCCTATTCTTCTCCGTTCGATCTTTGCTGTTTGTGTTGTGGCAGTGTTCGTCTGGAGTATGTTCCCCATGACGCAGGCGGATTTCTATGAAACCTTCCTGAAACTGACACAGGATCCCAACGATCCGAAAGTAACCGAACTTGTGGCGAATGCCAAGGCGAAACAGGAACAGGATAAATTCAAATATCCCTATCCCTCCAAAGCCATTGAAGCGGCAGCCAATGAGATCATTGTGGACGGTGCGCCCATGAACATCGTCCGTTTTCTCAAGCCCTCCATTGTGAAACAGCAGAAACTCCGCAGCAACAGCGATGCCATTTCTCTGGTGCGTAAAAATGCTGCCGGTGCCATCCGTCTGGGTATTGACCTGAACGGCGGTGCTGAATTCATGCTCAAACTCAATGCCGATGAAAAAGTTCAGGACAACTTTGAAAAGTTCCGCGACAACGCCATCGAAACTTTGCGTAAACGTCTGGAAAGCCAGAACTACTACGAATGTGACCTTTCCCCCGCAGGCGGCGATTTGGTCTCCGTCCGTGTGCCGGTGGTCAGCGAAGACGAAAAATCCAATCTGGAAAAACTCATCCTCCGCAGCGCGAAACTGGAATTCCGTCTGACGCATCCCGACTCCACCAATCAGGCGGACCTTGTCCGTCAGGCTTATGCCAACTGGAACGGCAACAAACAGGCAGTCTCGCTGGAAGACTATTACCGCACGACTTATCTGCTCCAGCATCCGGAACTTGCCAGTTTTGAACTGCTGGTAGCGGAAAATATCGACAACGACGGCACCCGCACACTGGAATACGAACTGGTTGCGCGCAAAGTCGAAATGGAAGGTAATGAGATCAAGAACGCCGATGTGCGTATGACGGAATACGGTCAGCGCGAAATCGTGCTGGAATTCACCGGCGAAGGTGCAAAACAGTTCGGCAGAGTCACTACGGACCACGTGGGCAAACGCCTTGCCATCGTGCTGGACGGACAGCTTTATTCCGCACCGAATCTGCGTGAACCGATCCTGGGCGGTACTGCCCAGATCACCGGCAGTTTCTCTGAAGACGACGCCCGTTCCGTTGCGAATGCTCTGGTCAGCGGCAGTCTTCCCTTTGAGATCACCATCGTTTCCCGTTCCGACATCGAAGCATCTGTCGGTTCTGAAACGATCCGCAAGAGTATCTGGAGCGGTATCGCCGGTACAGTTCTGGTCATGATCTTCATGCTGATCTACTACCGCACTGCCGGTATGGTCGCAAATATTTCTCTGGTGGTCAACGCGCTGGTCATGCTCGGTGCGGTCGCGGCATTTGACGTGACGCTGACCCTGCCCGGTATCGCCGGTATTGTCCTGACCATCGGTATGGCGGTTGACGCCAACGTGCTGATCTATGAACGTATGCGTGAAGAGATCCGGCAGGGCAAATCGGTTACCAACGCCGTGAACATCGGGTTCAACCGTGCGTTTTCTGCGATTTTCGACTCCAACCTGACGACGCTCTTTGTGGCATTGATCCTGTTCTGGCAGGGTTCCGGTGCCATCAAAGGGTTTGCCATCACGCTGGCAATCGGTATTTTCACCACGCTGTTCACAGCGGTGTTCCTGACGCGTATCCTCTTTGACCTGATCATCCGTATCATGGGCAAACGCCTCAAAACGCTCAACATGCTGCAGTTCTGCGCTGATCCGAAGATCGACTTCATTGCGCTCCGCAAAATCGGTTTCGGTCTGTCCATCGTTGCCGTGCTGTTTTCCATCATCCTGATGTGTGTCAGAGGCAGCGATATGCTGGGTATCGACTTCACGGGCGGTTCCCAGATCCTTGTTCAGTATGTTTCCAGGCAGGCTGACATGGAACAGATCTCCAGTAACGAGATCGAAAAATATCTCCAGAGCAAAGGTTTTGATGCCAAGGCATCCTACAAGATCACAACGGATACCAGCACGGAAGGTGCAAAACTTCTGGAAATCATCGTTCGGAGCGATGGTGAATCTGTTTCCGATGAAACCGGTAACAAGATCATCGAAGAAATGGACAAAGCCTATCCCCACGTTGTCTTCACGAAACAGTCCCAGTCCACTCTGGGTGCGCTGATCGGTGCGGCATTCACGAAATCCGCCATCTGGGCACTTCTGTGGGCGATGATCGGTATGGTGATCTATCTGATCATCCGCTTCCAGTTCTCCTACTCGGTGGCGGCGAATATCGCTCTGGTCCACGACGTTCTGGTTTCCATGGGGATCTACCTCGCCTTCGGCGGACAGCTCACGCTGCAGGTGGTGGCGAGTCTGCTCACTCTGATCGGTTACTCGGTGAACGATACCATCGTTATCTTTGACCGTCAGCGTGAAAACCTGACGCTGATGAACGGCAGCACCTATCTGCAGGTCGTCAATACCAGTTTGAACCAGACATTGGGCAGAACGATCCTGACATCCACCTCTGTGGTCCTGATCCTGGTGACCCAGCTGCTGCTGGGCGGTGAAGGGATCCGCGACTTCGTGGCGGTCATGCTCATCGGCTGTCTGGTCGGCTGTTATTCCTCCATCTTTGTCTCTCCGATGATCACGGCGTACTGGCACAGAAAAGAACGCAACATTCTGGAAGAAGCCAAGTCTGCCATCGACGCGGAACCGGCAACGGAAGAAGCAAAATCCTGATCATAAAGGATCGAACAGAAATCTTACGGGACGGCGGTTTTTCTGCTGTCCCTTTTTTTAGAGTTGAAAAATGACTGACGGTATTTGTGAAATCACCATCGTGCGTCACGGTCAGACACAGGCGAATGTGGACGGTATCCTGCAGGGGCAGATCCAGACCCCGCTGGACAAAACCGGTATCCTGCAGGCGGAAGCCGCGGCGGAACGATTCAAAAACGACCATTTTGATGTGGTGTTCTGCAGCGATCTCGCCCGCGCTTATGAGACGGCGAAAACGATCATGGCGTATCATCCGGACACGGAACTGATCCCATGTGAAGAACTGCGGGAATGGAATCTCGGGGACCTTCAGGGACGGTCTCTCAAAGAACTGTGGGAGGTTCATCCGGATATCATGGAAGCATTTCTGAAACCCGGAGATGATATGGCGGTTCCCGGCGGCGAAACGCTGAACGAATTTCATCTCAGAGTCAGTTCGTTTATGGACCGGATCGCGGAAGAATATGCGGGGAAGCGTGTTCTTTTTGTTTCTCACGGCGGTGCCATCCAGCGGATGTTCACCCATGTGACCGGGGTGCTTAACGCGAAAAATGTCCAGCCGTTCTGCCCCAATGCCAGTGTGTCCGTCATGCGGCGGCTGCCCAAAGGCTGGCAGTTGGCTGTCTGGGGCGATATTTCCCACTTGAACAACCTGAAACTTCATGAACTTATGGCATATTAAAAGGATAACACGGCTATGATCTTCGCGATTTTCTTTGCAATCTTCACCGGTGTTCTGATGATGGTGACCGGTGTCGTTTCCAGTATGGCGGCAAAACGGTCTTTGAATCTCTCTTTTATTCTGGGGCTCTCCTCCGTTTTTCTGGCGATCATCTGTTTCATTTTATTGAAGGGGCAGCTGGTCAATGTGTTCTGGGTCAACTTTTTTGTCTTTGCCGCCGGTGCCGGAAACTTCATCACATTTCTGCTGATCGAACTTTCCATGCGGACGGGCAACAACGGGATCGTCTGGGCATTGGCGAACTCGGCGCTGATCTTTCCTTTTCTCACCGGGATCCTGATTTTCGGTGTGGAAGCGGATCTGCTGATGATCATCGGTGCGGTACTGATCGTTGCCGGGATCATCACTGCCGGATTCAGCAAAAATTCCGGACAGAAAAGTCAGGGTATGATCTGGTTTTTCTGGGCGCTGCTCTCCTTTTTTGTCGGGGGCGCGACTCAGAGTTGCGCCAATATTCCCGCCTATCTTGACGGTGTGGAACAAGTCACGCAGTTTCAGAAAGGTTTTGTGATGCAGCTCGGCATGATCAGTGCGGCAGTCGTCACGCTGCCTTTCAACGGGATCCTGAAACTCAAATGGCGTTTTTCCGATCCTGTTTTCCGTGCCAATGTGGGCGTCACTCTGCTCTCCACACTGGCAAACGGTCTGCTGCTCTGTTACTTCCTCTACAAAAGTTTCGATCTGCTGAAAGAGGCGGGAGTCGGCGCCATTGCCTACCCGCTGATCTCCGGCACATGTATTTCTGTTTTCTTCCTTTACAGCCTGATCCTGCTCCGGGAAAAGATGTCTCTGCTGGGATGGTTTTCCTTCCTGCTGACACTGGGCGGTATCGTTGTCATCACATTGTGAAGAACCTTGCAGAAAAAGCATAAAATCGATTTGCAATCACTGGATTTGTGATGTATATTATCAATTCAGTATGATGGATTATCTGACAACAAACTCAACCATAAAAACAAGTAAAACTCCAAGGAGAAAAGACATGGTAACGCAACTCAATGCCGCTCCGAAACACGCCAAGCTCGTGGAATGGGTGACCAACTGGGCTGAAATCTGTGAACCCGAAGCAATCTACTGGTGCGATGGCAGCCAGGCAGAATACGACCGTCTCTGCAATGAAATGGTCGAATCCGGTCTCGCGATCCGCCTGAACCCCGAAAAGCGCCCCAACTCCCTGCTTTTCCGCTCTGACCCGTCCGACGTGGCACGCGTGGAAGCCCGTACCTACATTGCATCCGAAAAAGAAGAAGATGCCGGTCCGACCAACAACTGGATCGATCCCACCGAACTCAAGAAAATCATGCTGGATCTGTACAAAGGCTGTATGCACGGCAGAATCCTGTATGTGATCCCCTTCTCCATGGGTCCTGTCGGCAGCCCCATCGCAAAAATCGGTGTGGAAATCACTGACTCCCCCTACGTTGTGGTGAACATGCACATCATGACCCGCGTCGGCACGAAAGTGCTGGAAGTTCTCGGTGCAGACGGCGATTTCGTTCCCTGCATGCACTCCGTGGGTAAACCGCTGGAAGCCGGTGAATCCGACAATGGTATCTGGCCCTGCGCTCCCCTGGACAAAAAATACATCTCCCACTTCCCCGAAACCCGCGAAATCTGGTCCTACGGTTCCGGTTACGGCGGAAACGCTCTGCTCGGCAAAAAATGCCTTGCCCTGCGTATTGCCACTGTTCAGGCCCGCGATGAAGGCTGGTTGGCAGAACACATGCTCATCCTGAAGCTGACGCGCGAATCCGATAACAAAGTCAAATATGTTACCGGCGCATTCCCCTCCGCCTGCGGCAAAACCAACCTCGCCATGCTCGTTCCCACCATCCCCGGCTGGAAAGTCGAAACCATCGGTGACGATATTTCCTGGATGAAGTTCAACGAAAAAGACGGTATGCTCCATGCCATCAACCCCGAAGCAGGTTTCTTCGGTGTTGCTCCCGGTACCAGCATGCAGAGCAATCCCAATGCCATGCTCTCCTGCGCGAAAGACACCATCTTCACCAACGTGGCTCTCACCGATGACGGCGACGTGTGGTGGGAAGGTATCGGCTACGATGCTCCCGCACACCTGATCGACTGGAAGGGCAATGACTGGACTCCCGATACAAAAGATGCCGACGGCAAACCCGTCAAGGCTGCACATCCCAATGCCCGCTTCACCGCCCGCGCATGCAACTGCCCCGCTATCGCTGACAACTGGGAAGATCCCGAAGGCGTGCCTGTGAGCGCATTCCTCTTCGGCGGCCGCCGTCCCTCCACCCTGCCGGTCGTGTATCAGTCCATGAGCTGGGAACACGGCGTGTTCATCGGCTCCACTGTCGGTTCCGAAGTGACCGCTGCCGCTCTGGACGTGAAAGCCGGTACTGTCCGCCGCGACCCGTTCGCCATGCTGCCCTTCTGCGGCTACAACATGGGCGACTACTTCAAACACTGGCTGAAGATCGGTAAGGTCGAAGGTGCAAATCTGCCCAAGATCTTCTGCGTGAACTGGTTCCGCAAAACTGCCGAAGGCAAATGGCTCTGGCCGGGCTACGGCGACAACAGCCGTATTCTCAAGTGGGTCTTTGAACGCTGCGACGGTGAAGGCAAAGCTCAGGAAACCGCCATCGGTTACCTGCCCACGGAAGATGCCATCGACCGCACCGGCACTGATGTGACCGCGGAAGATATGAAGATGCTCCTGACCGTTGACAAAGCCGGATGGCTCACGGAACTGGAAACCATCAATGAACACTTCAAGAAGTTCGACCGTCTCCCGGCTGAACTCGAAGCTCAGCGCAAAGCTCTGGAAGAAAGACTTTCCAAGTAAGCTGATCGGTTCATGATCACAAAGCGGAACATCTGAAACGGGTGTTCCGCTTTTTTCTGTTTTACTGATATGGATTTTTCCCGACCTCTGAAAATCGACCGTTTTCTCACGCTTTCCTGCCGGGTCCTGCCCGGACCGATGGCGGGCGTTATGAATCCGGTGTTCTGCCTTGCCGCTTCCCGGCTGGGACTGATCCGTAACTGGGTCACGCCCTTCCAATGCGTCAGCAGCGGTTCTGTACCGTCTCTCCGGCGGTTGAAGGCGAAACTGGATCCCTTCCGGAACAGTCATGATCTGATCGCCCAGCTGCTGGGACACGACAGCGGATCTCTTGCGGAAACGGCACCGCGTCTCGCGCACGCAGGTGCGCACGGGATAAATCTGAACTTTGCCTGCCCTGCCCCGCTGGTTCTGAAAAACGGCAATGGCGGCGCCGTTCTGAAAGACCCGGACCTTGTCCACGCCATCAGCGCGGCAGTTGCTGCATCTGCACAGGATGTGATGAATGTATCTGTCAAGATCCGCTGCGGCGCGGAAGACGCCATGCAGGAACTGCCGATATTGGCAGATGCGGTCAAATCTGCCGGGATCCGTTTTGTCATTGCCCATTTCCGGACGGTACAGGAGCTGTACGATCCGGTCCCGCCGGTGGAAGCATACCGGCGTCTCGCCCGTCTCCGGGAACTGCTGGGGGATGATGTGATCCTGATCGGCAACGGCGACATCCGCAGTTTCAGCGACGGGGAAAGGATGTGCCGCGAAACCGGCTGTGACGGCATTGCCGCCGGCAGGGCGATCCTGACCGATCCCTTTCTGCTTCAACGGATTGCGGAGAATGACAATACCCCGTCAACGGAAGCGGAACGGCTTTGTTTTTTGCGCGGGACCATCGATTGTGCGAAAGCGTTGGGGTATCCTTTGCGCAAGTGGCTCCGGACGGGTTTTCTGGAATTTGCCCGGATGTGTTACGGCAGAGAATCGGAACAATTCAGGAGGATCGCGTCCGATCCGGAACAATTTGCGGCAGAAAACTGAAAAAAAAGCAGTTTGCGCTTGAAGAATTGCCCTTGTGCGTGTATAATATAATAAATAAAGTTATACCGTAACAAAATCAGGAGAAGTACCATGGCAATTTTCAAGCCTTTTCACGCATTGATGCCCACCCGCGAAGATGTTGCAAAAGTTGCAGCAGTCCCCTACGACGTGGTGAATACTGAAGAAGCCGCCGCACTGGCGGAGGGCAATCCCCTTTCCTTTCTGCGTGTATCCAGACCGGAAATCGAACTGGAAGCGGGGATCGATCTGCATGATGACAGAGTCTATGCAAAGGCAGCCGCCAACTTCAAACGCCTGACGGAAACGGCGCCTCTGACGCTGGATGCTGACGCCAATCTCTATGTTTATTCGCTCAAGATGAACGGCAGGACCCAGATCGGGATCGCCGGTGCCGCATCTGCCGCTGAATACGATGCAGACATCATCAAGAAACACGAAAAGACCCGTCGCGACAAAGAAGATGACCGTGCAAGACACGTTATGGAGCTGCGTTCCCAGACCGGTCCCGTGTTTCTTACATACCGCGACAATGCAAAGATCAACGCTGTTGTGGCGGAGATCATCAAAGACGAACCTTACTACTCTTTCGTGGCAGTGGACGGGATCGAACACAAACTCTGGAAAGCCGGCAGCCGCAGTGCGGAACTGGCGTCTCTGTTTGCGGCGGAAGTGCCCTGCTTCTATATTGCGGACGGTCATCACCGGGCAGCGTCTGCGTCCCGCGCGGCGGCGACCTGCCGGAACGCCAATCCCGCCCATACCGGCGATGAAGAATACAACTTCTTCCTTGCGGTCGCATTCCCCCAGTCCGAACTGGCGATCCTTGCCTACAACCGTGCGGTGAAAGATCTGAACGGTTTCACAGTGGAAAGCCTGATGGAAAAGATCGGGGAAAAATTTGAGATCGCCGCCACAGACGATCCGGTTCCCCCGGTCAGCGGCACATTCTGCATGTACCTCGGCAGAAAATGGTATCTGCTGACGCCGAAGTTCAACATTGCGGAACTGGGCGTGATCGAAAGTCTGGATGTGAGTGTGCTTCAGGACAACATTCTCGCGCCGCTGCTGGGCATTGATGATCCCCGTACCAGCAAACGGATCGACTTTATCGGCGGGATCCGCGGCACAAAAGAACTGGAACGGCTGGTGTCGGAAGGTCTGGCGGAGATCTGTTTCTCCATGTATCCCACCACGCTTGACCAGCTGATGAATATTGCGGATGCGGGTGCGATCATGCCGCCGAAATCCACCTGGTTTGAACCGAAACTGCGCGACGGACTTGTCTGCCATAACTTTTGAGGAGAGATGCCGATGAAATCAGTAATAGTGATCCCTGCCCGTTACAGCAGTCAGCGTTTTCCCGGCAAAGTTCTTGCGCTGCTCCGCGGCAAACCCATTGTCCAGTGGGTCTGGGAATGTGCCGTCAAATCGAAAGCGGATCTGGTGCTGGTGGCAACGGACGATCAGCGTATCATGGATGTGGTGACATCTTTCGGCGGTACTGCGGTCATGACCTCCCCGAACCATCCCAGCGGTTCCGATCGCATTATGGAAGCGGTGCAGAACATTGATGCGGATGTGATCATCAATGTTCAGGGAGATGAACCGAGTATGCCGCCCCGGCTGATCGACGATCTGATCGATATGATGTCCGGTGCGGATGCGCCCGATATGGGTACGGTCGTCGTTCCCTGCAAACGGGAAGATGTGGCAAACAATCCCAACAAGCCGAAAGTGGTGGTATCTGCGGACGGTTATGCGCTTTATTTCAGCCGCTCCATGATCCCGTTTCTCCGGGAAGGCGGCACGGAAATGAAGGTGCTGCGTCACTGGGGTATCTACGCCTACCGCCGGTCAGCATTGGAAAAATTTGTATCGCTGCCGGAAAGTCCGCTGGAAAAATGCGAAAAACTGGAACAGCTCCGCGCATTGGAAAACGGGATCCGGATCAAGACCATCGAAACGGTGTATGACGGGATCGATGTGAACACACCGGAAGACCTTGAAGAAGCGGAAAAACTTTTTGCAGAGAAAGGGCTTTGATCCATGACACAGGTCAAGATCGGCAATTATTTTGAGATCGGGACGGGGAAACTGGCATTGCTGTCGGGTCCCTGCGTCATTGAAAACCGTGATCTCTGTCTGAAAACGGCGGAATTTCTGAAAGGCGTCTGCGAAAAGCGCGGCGTCAATTACATTTTCAAAGCGTCCTTTGACAAGGCGAACCGTTCCAGTGCCTCCTCCTTCCGCGGAATGGGTATGGAAGAAGGCTTGAAAATTCTGGCGGAAGTAAAAAAAGCCATCGGCGTTCCGGTGGTGACAGATGTTCACGAAAGCGCCCAGGTCCCGGCTGTGGCGGAAGTGGCGGATCTTCTTCAGATCCCGGCGTTTCTGTGCCGTCAGACGGATCTTCTGACCGCCTGTTCCGCAACCGGCAGACCGGTCAATGTGAAGAAAGGACAGTTCCTTGCGCCCGAAGATATGGCGGGTGTCCTCGGAAAACTGGATAAAAACAATGTGATGCTGACCGATCGCGGGACCAGTTTCGGATATCACAATCTGGTGGTGGATATGCGCGGTCTGGCAACGATGCGTGCATTCGGCGTGCCGGTCTGTTTTGACGGGACCCATTCGGTCCAGCTGCCGGGTGGACTCGGCTCCTGTTCCGGCGGACAGCGTCAGTTTGTTGCGCCTCTCACCCGGGCGGCGGCGGCAGTGGGGATCGATGCACTGTTTCTGGAAGTCCATCCGGATCCGGATCATGCACTTTCCGATGGAGCAAATTCACTGAATTATCAGGATGCCGAGCGCGTTCTGGATGGAGTTCTGGCGATTCATGAGGCAGCTGCAGAATATCTCTGAGATCAAGGCGATCGTTCTGGATGTGGACGGTGTGCTGACAGATGGACGGATCGGTTACCACGACAACGGTAACGAGATCAAGTTCTTCCATGTCCGTGACGGACACGGGATCGTACTGGCACGGCGTGCAGGTCTGCGGGTGGGGATCCTCTCCGGCAGACGCTCCGCCGCCAATGAAACCAGAGCCGCTGAACTGAAACTTGATTTTCTCTATCAGGGCTGTCTGGATAAAAAATCCGGCTTTGAGGAACTGCTCAAGGCAGAAGGACTGACTGCGGCAGAATGTATGTACATCGGTGATGATCTGGTGGATCTGCCGCCGATGCGCTGTGCAGGATTCGCTGTGGCAGTGGGGGACGGCGTCCCGGAACTGGATGCGGTCTGTCATCTCCGGACGACTCATCCGGGCGGTCAGGGGGCGGTCCGTGAAGCGATTGAATTTTTATTGAAAGGACAAGGCAGATGGGACGACGTTACAGCGCGTTATATGGCGTGATCGCGGCGGCGCTGATGTTGTTCTGCGGCGCACTGTCCGCCCAGAACAATATCGGGATGCACGCCAAGATCCGTTCCTTTACCATGCCTCAGTATCATGAGGAAAGCAACAGACTCCAGTTCATTGTTTACGGCAAAAAAGCCGATAACAAAGGTGCATTGCTGTATCTGGAAGATCTGGTGATCGACTTTATGCAGAACGGGTTGACCGATGTGGGAAAAGTTAAAATGATCCCGAATGTGGAACCTTATGCACTGGATGCGGATCCGGATGCGATCCGCAGATTCTGGTGGCGCAAGGATCATTCCCAGGGGATCGTTTTTTCCGATGCGGCGATCCTGGATAAAAATGTGAAGATCCTCCGGAGCGATAAACCGGTCCAGTTCCGGTCAACATTTCTGGATGTGGACGGTGTGGGATTCGATGCGTATCAGAAGGACAAACTCCTGCACATCCGCAGCGGTGTCAGAATGATGCTGCGCCCCGAAGCCAGACGGCAGGCGATGAGCGGGTCCGGCGAAAAGACCTACAAATCCGCCGCTGAATATTTTGAACAAGATCTGAAACAAGAACAAAAATCAAATAAAACGAAAGAGTGACCACCATGTATCAGAAACTCTGCAAAACGATCCTGCTGGCAGCTGTTATTTGCTGTGCCGGAACTCTCGCCGCTCAGGGAATGCCCTCTCTGTTCGGGAAAGACAGACTGAACAACAAAAACCGTTCCGCCGACATCCCCACCGTTGTAACGGCAATGACCATGGATATCGATATGGGCAGAAACCTGGCAACCCTGCTGGGCGATGTGCTTGTGGACGATCAGGATATGTCCATCCGCTGCGAAAAAATGCTGATCCACTTTGAAGACAAGCCCAAGGATGAGGACAAAGACGGCAAAGACGGCGACGGCAAAAAAGATGAGAAAAAAGACGACAGCAAAGATGAGAAAAAAGACGGCAAAGACAATGAAAAGGAAAAATCTCCCGTCGGCAATAAACAGCCCACCCGGATCGAATGTTTCGGCGATGTGGTGATCCAGGCGAAACCCAGAGATAAAGACGGTGCGGAAAAAACGGTCAAAGATCAGAAAGCAACTGCCGGAAAAGCAGTCTATGACCTGAAGAAGGATGAGATCACGCTGACGGAAAATCCGGTGATCAACGACGGCTCCAGCAAAGTCACCGGCACCAAGATCATCATTGTGGTGAACGAAGAACGTATGATCGTTCTCCGCGCCTCTGCCTCCACCAACGAAGCACTCAGACAGTAAGAAGTCAAGGAGAGATCAACAATGATTGAACCTGTTACTGATGATATTCTGAACACGGCATCCGCAACTGAGCAGTCTGCGGACCTGAATGTGGAACATATTCAGGAACAGCCGCAGAAACAGCCGGAAGGCGAATGTCTCATGGAAGCGACCGGTCTGCTGAAAGCATATCACGGCAGAACCGTTGTCAAAGGCGTGAACATCCATGTCAACCGCGGCGAAATCGTGGGTCTGCTCGGTCCCAACGGAGCGGGAAAAACCACCAGTTTCTATATGATCATGGGGCTGATCAAACCCGATGCCGGACAAGTGATGTTCAACGGTGTGGATATTTCCCAGGAACCGATGTATGTCCGCGCCCGTATGGGGATGGGTTACCTCGCTCAGGAACCGTCCATCTTCCGCAAACTTACTGTGGAAGATAATATCATGGCGATCCTTGAAACGCTGGATATCACCCGGGCTGAACGGGATAAACGGTTGAAAGAACTGCTGGACGAACTGGATCTGACCCGACTGGCAAAACAGAAAGCAATGACTCTCTCCGGCGGTGAACGGCGCAGACTGGAGATCACACGGGCGCTGGTGTCGAATCCCTCCTTCATCCTGCTGGACGAACCTTTCAGCGGCGTTGACCCGCTGGCGGTGTATGATGTGCAGCAGATCATTTACAAGTTGCGCGATAAAAATCTTGCCATTCTGATCACCGACCACAACGTACGTGAAACATTGGCGTGCGTGGACCGGGCGTATCTGATGGCGATGGGTTCCATTCTCTGCGAAGGCGACCGCAATTTCCTGATCAACGATCCGGAAGCGATCAAAGTCTATCTGGGACCCAATTTCGTTTAAGGAAAGGAACAGATCATGGCTCAGGTACATTGCGGTTTTGTCATCAAAGTCAGAAATCTGGAAAAATGCCGTGCGTTTTACCGCGACCTTCTCCGGCTCGGCGCACCGGTGACCGACAGTAATTTCCGTACGGAATTCGATCTCGGAAACGGGACCCGGCTCGCGCTCTGTCTTGCCAGAGAGGAAGAACAGATCGCCTCCGGCGTCCGCTCCGCATTGTGGATCATTCCCGACAATCCTGCAGAATTGATCTCCGATCTTACAGCCGGCGGATATCAGATGCAGTGCGATCCCCTCAATCTGCTCTATCCCGGCGTGAAATGTTTTCAGGATCCGGAAGCAAATCCCATCTATCTGATCGGGGAAGCGTGATGAGGCGTTTTCTTCTTGCGGCAGCACTGATGCTCTGCGCCGGAGTTCTGACGGCACAGGAGCTGTTCCGCCTGACGGTGTCGGATGTTCAGACAGCAAAAGCCCTGCCCGGAATGGCAACGGCACAGAAATTGTTTTTCCCGGATACATGGTCCGGACTGGAAAAACGCCTGAATGAAAAAAATCTGAGTCTGCCCGTTCAGTCGGTGGAACATCTCAACAGCCCGGACGGATTCGCGATGACAGTACGCGGCATCACAAAACCACAGTTCGTTTATCTGCTGAAATACAAAATCCTTCACCCTGACTGGACATACAGGGAAAATGCAGACGGCTCCATCAGTTTGAACGAGCCGGGATATCTGGTGCAGGCGGCTGGAAATGATGTGCTGACAGTGAGCCGGGGCAAAGTCGCCGCCGGTACAACGGTGGCACCGTCCGTGTCCTGCCCGGCAGACGCAGTGATCCACGGTGTGTTCCCTGTCAGTAAAGCCATGCAGGCAGAACAGCCCATGCTGATCGGAGTGGATCAAATCGACCTGCATGTTCTCAAAAATACGGCACGCCTTCAGGGAGCTGTCTATCTGAAAGCGGCGAAACCGGAATCCGTCATCATGCGGGCGAACCTGTTTATTGCAGGCAATCTGACAAAAGCCGCCCAGGCAGGTCCGTTGACCGATGACCACAAAAAAGCCTTCCGGGCAGAGCCGACACCGATTTCCGGCTGCGCCGTCATCCGTTTCGATCTCTCCCCGGAACTTGCGGATGCGTTTTTCACGCTGCTGTCCCGTTTGAAAGCGGCGCAGTGATCATTCAGTCTGACCGTCCTGTGCGGTCGCGCGCTGAAACATGACAGTCATGAATTCGTTTTGTGTGAAGGGCAGACCACATTCTTCAGCGAGTGCGATAAAGGCATCCAGCACCTGTTCCTGTTCGGAATAGATATGCTGAAAGGACAATGCCCGGTCGCGCAATGCGGGGTCCTCTTCCAACAGCTGATAGAATTTATCGACGTTTTCCAGACTCACTTGGACACTCCGGCGAACAGATTATCGGCATAGACTTCCATGCCTTTTTCGTTGGGATGAACGCCATCCGGATCAAAATATTCTGTCACGGGCGGCAGCAGTTCCGCGCCGTTGAACACGCGGACGAAGGGATAACGTTCTTCCAGGGACGGCATCCATTTCCGGTATTCTTCCAGTCTTGCGGCGCGTTCTTCGGGGCAGTTGAGGAATGAAACGGGCGAGATCACGGTAACGGTCGCACCTTCGGGAACGGTCAATTCATCAAAGAAGGTGTGGATATATCCCGCAAAATCTTCAAGGGAGCGTCCGCCGGAATCGTTGGTTCCGAATGCGAGGACCAGTTCATTCCATTCATAACCGGCACAAGCGGAGCCCATTCCGTGCTGACAACATGCACCGCCGAGGGAAACGTTTGCGTAATCGGCATTACGGGTGATGGCATAGCGTGCGGCATAACAGCCTGTGGGCGTACCGAAATAGCCCTGAGTGATACTGTCGCCCACGAACAGGATCTTATAAGGCAGCGGGGGCAGCGGTTCGGGCGTCTGCACGGCATCGATCAGTTCCAGTTCGCAAATGGCAGAGGGAACATGATTGGGCAGATAGACGGTCACATTCTTTCTGCCGCTGCCATGAAGCGGACACACAAATTCGTGGATGTTGGCAAAATCGTGATATTTCAGTTCGGAACAGAAGGACTGTTTGGGCTGTCCTTCCTGAACGATATCCACCTGTCCCACATAATTGGAAACATCCAGCGGGCTGCCGTAATGGAGGACCATCCGGATGGCACTGGCATCCGTGGCAAAGACCAGCCGGACGCAAGTGGTGCAGCCAACCATGAAATCCCAGAAGCGGTCGCCTTTGGGATTGGGCTGGAACGCCTTGTACATTTCCGGTGTATGGCGTTTGAAATAGACGGAACCGGCTCCGTTTTTGCAGACTTCCACCGCACCGCGGACAAGTTCCGGATACTGACTCAAATCGATTTTCATAGATGATTCTCCCTGTAATGGATGATTTGTTCACGATCGTCAAAATGATGTTTCACACCGCAGATCTCCTGATAATCCTCGTGTCCTTTTCCGGCGATCAGCACAAGATCCCGGGGTCCGGCATGGGACAACGCCAACGCGATCGCGGCGGCGCGATCCGGCTCTACCAGAACCGGACAGGACGCATTTTCCGTTCCCGGCAGGATCTCCTGAATAATGGCAAGGGGATCTTCCGACCGGGGATTGTCACTTGTCACAATGACCAGACCGGAATGACGGACTGCTGCCGCGCCCATCCGGGGGCGCTTTGTACGGTCACGGTCACCGCCACAGCCAAATACAGTAATGAGTTTGCCATCTGCCGGACGGATGGCATTGAGGGCGGATGTCACCCGGATCAGGGCATCATCCGTATGAGCATAATCCACAAAAGCGGCGGCACCGTTGTTCAGAGTGAACCGTTCCAGTCTGCCGGGTGCGGCGGGCGCGGTGGCGGCGGCATCTGCCAGAACATCGCAGGGGATCCCCAGGGCGGCGGCGGCGGCAAAAGCCTCTGCCATATTGTACACATTGTGAAGTCCGGTCAGGGTCATGGAGAGCCTGTATTCCTGTTGTCCGGACACCAGACAGAATGTTGTTCCGGCGGCGGCAGTCTGGACAGAATGAATACGCCAGTCTGCATCGGGTGCGGTCATGGAAACGCCGATCCGCCGGACAGATGTTCCGTCAAGTTCATCATAGAGACGGCGTCCTGCGGGATCGTCCAGATTGATCACAGAGGGCATACCGGGCGCGGCAAAGACCGTGAACAGGCGTTTTTTTGCCTGATAATACGCTTCCATCGTGCGGTGATAATCCAGATGATCGCCCGTAAGATTGGTGAAGACGGCACAACTGTAAAGCATCGTCCCCGACCGGCTCTGATCCAGTCCGTGACTGGAACACTCCATCACCATATCCTCCCCGCGATTTTCTGCAAAACCCGCAAACAGTTTCTGCAGGGCGGCGGCATCGGGCATCGTTCCGGCGGCAGGTGTGGCAGATTCCGCACAGATGTCGGTGAAGACTGTGGTCAGCACGCCGCAGCGGCGTTGACCGGCAACCGTGAGAAAATGACGCAGCAGCAGCGCGGTGGTGGTCTTGCCGTTGGTCCCCGTAATGCCGTGAACGCGGAATTGTTTTGCGGGATCACCGGCGGCAGTCTGACAGAGGACGCCCCACGCCAGAAAAGAATCGGACACCGCTGCCGTTCCGGGGGTGTTGTCGAACCGGGATTCATGAACCACACAGAGAACGGCACCATTCTTCCGGGCATCCTCCAGATAGTCGTGACCGTCAAACTTCGAACCGCGGATCGCGCAGAAAACCGCACCGGGTCTCACATCGGCAGACCGGTTGGTCACAAGGGATACCGGAATATCGCCGGATAACGCGGCACCTTTGAGGATCCCGGCGCTGCGGAGTGCTGAAAGGTAATCGCCAGTATTCATTTTTTATTCCGCCGGTTCCAGTTTTTCCATTCCCATGGAGCGGGAGGCTTTCAGCAGCACAAGATCGCCGGGTCTGATGTGATCCAGAAAATCTCCGGGTGCTTCATCTGCCGTCATGTATGCGGCGACCGGTTCCATGGCAAGGGCATCCGCCACTGCCTGCATTTCCGGTCCCACCGTGACCAGACGGACATCGGGGAAAAGTTCCTGTACTTTGAGCAGGACCCGGCGGTGTCCGACAGCGCGGGCGGAACCGAGTTCCCCCATATCGCCAAGTGCAAGGACCAGTTTTTTCAGATCATCGCCTTTCACAAATTCGGAAAGCCATTCCAGTGTGGCGCACATACTGTCCGGATTGGCATTGTAAGCATCGTTGATCCATGTGGCGCCATGATGTTCCGTGATACGCATACGCATTCCGGGCAATGTGGTCTTTGCGATCCCGGCGGTGATCACCTCAAAGGGAATACCGAGGCTGTCTGCCAGAGCGGCGGCTCCGGCGGCGTTGTTCGCCTGATGAGCGCCGGGAATATGCCATTGGATCACCGCGGATTCCCCCGTTGCAGCCTTTGTCAACCGGAAGGAACTGCCCTGAAGATTGCCCCCCAGATATTCCGCTCTGAAATCACAGACCGGGTCCGCACCGAAGGTCAGGATCTCCCCGCTCCCGGCGGCGGCGTCACGCATAATTTCAGTTCCGGCGGCACCGTAAGGCAGAACGGCGCGGCGCACACCGTTCTGAAAGATCCGGGATTTTTCCACAGCGACACCTTCCAGTGACCCGAGAAATTCCAGATGGCAGTTCCCGATGGAAACGATCATGGCACTTTCCGGCAGCGCACAATCTGCAAGAGGCGCGATCTCGCCGTGATGATTGGTCCCCATTTCGATCACGGCAGCCTGATGGGCATCCGTCAGACGGAACAGGTTCCGGGGGACGCCGATCTGATTATTTGTATTTCCTTCAGTTGCAAGGATATGTTCTTTTCCGTACGCTTCTTCCAGAATGGCGCGGAGCGTTTCTTTGGTGCTGGTCTTTCCGCAGGAACCTGTCAGGGCGAGAAGATGCAGATCCGGGAAACGGTTCCGGTGCAGACGCGCCAATGCCTGATACGCCGCAACGGTGGAGTCCACCAGCACGGCATCGACACCGGCAGGGACACGGTCCGCTTTTTCTTTTTCGACGCAGAGAAGTTTTGCACCGTTGGCAACGGCTTTGTCCAGAAAATCGTGGGCATCAAAATTTTCGCCGCTGAATGCAATAAACAGGGAATCCGCAACCGTTTCGCGGGTATCGGTAAAGATGGCGGAAACCGATCCTGCAGGATTGCCGGTCCAAGTGGAACCGGGCAGTGCGGAACGGATCTCATCGAATGTAAAACTGACGTTATCCATTGAAAATCTTTTCCTTGAAATATCGGACTGTTTTCACGAGTCCGTCACGCAGCGGGGTCACGGGCGTCCAGTCCAGCAGTTGTTTTGCGAGAGTGATATCCGGCTTCCGCCGTTTGGGATCGTCAGCGGGCAGCGGATGCCATTCCAGTTTCGAGTCCGACCCGGTGATCTCCAGCACGGCTTGAGCCAGTTCCAGCATGGTAAATTCGCCGGGATTGCCGATATTGACCGGTCCGTGTGCGTCAGAATCCAGCATACGCAGGATCCCCTCCACGGTGTCATCCACATAACAGAAACTCCGTGTCTGGGAGCCGTCCCCGTAGATGGTCAGGGGTTTTCCGGTGAGTGCCTGAATGATAAAATTGCTGACCACGCGTCCGTCATCGGGCTGCATATTGGGTCCGTAGGTATTGAACAGGCGGACAACTTTCACGTCCGTTCCGTGCATACGCTGAAAATCAAAACAGAGGGTCTCCGCACACCGTTTTCCCTCATCGTAACAGGCGCGGATGCCGATGGGATTCACATTGCCCCAATAGGTTTCGATTTGAGGGTGAACATCCGGATCGCCATACACTTCGCTGGTGGATGTCTGCAGCATCCGGGCATTTTCGCGGCGTGCAAGTTCCAATGAATGCAGTGCACCAAGCACGCTGGTCTTGATCGTCTGGACCGGATCACGCTGATAATGAGGCGGCGCGGCAGGACACGCAAGCGAAAGAATATCCGTAACCCCCTGCACATCAAACGGTTCCGTCACATCATGCCGTAAAAAACGGAAGGAATCGAAGTCGCGGCAGGGCGCAATATTTTCCATGGAGCCTGTCTGGAGATTATCGAGACAGATGACTTCATGTCCGGCGCGGAGCAGACGCAGACAGAGATGCGAACCGACAAAGCCCGCACCCCCGGTCACAAGAACTTTCCGCCGTCCCGCCGGAGTCTGCATGGTGCAGATCAGAGATTTTCAGCGGCAAAGGCGACCGCGTTTTCAAAGATGACGCGGCCTTCGCCCCATTCAGGCAGTTCGCCCTGCAGTTTCTTTTCCTGCCAGTCGGGCGCGTTGAAGGGGGAGAGGAACGCTTCGGGATGGGGCATCAGCCCGAAGATCCGTCCGGTTTCGTCACAGATCCCGGCGATATCATTCAGAGCGCCGTTGGGGTTTTCGGGGAAACCGTTGGCAGGGGAGCCGTCGGGAGCGCAATAGCGGAGTGCGACGAGATTTTTTGCTTCGATTTCAGCAAGCACATCGGCATCAGCGACAAATTTGCCTTCTCCGTGGCGGATGGGGAGCCGGAATGTACCGATCCCTTTCGTAAAAATACAGGGGGATGCGGCATTGGCTTTCAGGGTGATCCAGTCATCCCGGAACACACCGCTGTCGTTATTGGTGAGGGCAGCCTGCTGTTCCAGATATTTTCCGTTGAGAGCGGGAGCGAGACCGAGGCGGGTCAGGGTCTGGAAACCGTTGCAGATACCGATGACCAGTTTACCGGCTGCGACAAAACGTTTCAGATCTTCCGCGAGACGGAATTTGATACGGTTGGCAAACACCGTGCCGGAGCCGAGGTGGTCACCGAAAGAGAAACCGCCGATGAACGCCAGGATGTGATATTCATCCAGTGAATGTTTGCCATTGAGCAGGTCATTCAGATGGACCTGTTCCGCAGTCGCGCCGCAGGATGCAAAGGCGGCTGCCGTTTCTTTTTCACAATTCAATCCGACGCCTGTGATGACGAGGACTTTGACTTGAGAGCGTTCCATAAAGCTTTCTCCGTTCCGGGTAAAAAAATTACTGTTGTCTGTTGTTTCTTATAAGATACACGCGGAGAGTGTTTTTTTCAACCGTTCCGGCTGTCTTTTTCCGGAGAAAAAAAGGGGCATCGTTTGATTTTTTCCGGGTAAAGATTATATTGTTGCAGAAAATCAACAGCAAGCGAAAGGAATACACCGTTATGGACTACACCGGCGAATATACGAAAGAGATCTCATTTCCCCTTGGCGGCATCGGCTCGGGCTGTATCGGACTTGCCGGAAACGGACGGCTCTGCGACTGGGAGATCTTCAACAGATCCAACAAAAATTCAACGCTTTCCTACACCCATTTCTGTATCAGTGCCGTCGGAAAATACCGTTTGCTTCAGGGCGATTGTTTTGAACCGTACACCGGGAAGTACCGTTATCAGGACGATGACAAACACCGCGGCTACGGCTGGGGCGTGGAACATGAACTGCTGGCAGGGCTGCCTCATTTCCGTCAGCATACTTTTCACGGAACATTTCCAGTCGCCGGCGTGGATTTTTCCGGAGAGGAAGACGCTTTCCCCGTGACCGCCGAACTGCTGGCATGGAGTCCCTTCATTCCCGGTATGGACCGTGAATCCTCCCTCCCCTGCGCCGTTCTGGAATACACATTCAAAAATATCAGCGGGGAAACGGTGGAGGCATCAGCCGTGGGCGTTCTTGCCAATCCGTGGAATTGCGCCGGACACAAAAATATCATTTCCGGCGGCGGGACCCGTCTGACGCTGACTGACGGAAACGAAAACGGACTTGCGCTGTCCGTCCGGGAAGAGGCGGAAAATGTGTCAAGTCAGGCATACTGGTACCGGGGCGGCTGGTCCGACGGACTGGAAATGTATCTGAACGATCTGGCGGAACTCAGTTCGGGAAAGCGTTTCCGTCCCCGCGATTACGAGCCGGGTGAGATCTTCAACGATCACGGTGTTCTGGCAGTTCATTTTTCATTGCAGCCGGGCGAATCCCGGACAGTGCAGTTCATCATCACATGGCATGTTCCCACCCGCACGAACACCTGGAACAGCGTCAGCCGGGAAGAAGCGGAGAAACAGGGGATCGCCCCCGCATGGAAAAATTATTACGCCACCCAGTGGCAGGATCAGGACGCATCCGCCGATGAGCTATGTCAGCGGTTCGATGAACTGCGTGCAGGGACGATGCAGTTCCGGAATGCGCTGTTCGATTCCACGCTGGATGAAGCGATCGTGAACGGAGCATCTGCATGTCTCTCCACGCTCAAAAGCCCCACCTGTCTGCGATTGGAAGACGGTACTCTGTACGGCTGGGAAGGGACCGGCACCCACTGGGGCAGCTGCGAAGGATCCTGCATCCATGTCTGGAACTACGCACAGGCGGCGGCATTTCTCTTCCCCGCACTGGAACGCTCCATGCAGGAATCACACCTGAAATACGATGTGCGCGCAGACGGATGCCTGAATTTCCGTCTGATGCTGCCGCTGGGGATCAAAGTCCAGCCGGAACACGATTGGCTCAGACCTTGCGCCGACGGTCAGTTCGGAACGATCATGAAGTGTTACCGGGACTGGAAGATCTGCGGCGATCAGAACTGGCTGGAAACATATTATCCCACTTTGAAAAGACTGATGCAGTTCGCCTGGAGCAGTGAAAATCAATTCCGCTGGGATCCGGAAAAAACAGGATTGATCGGCGGCAGACAGCATCACACACTGGATATGGAACTGTTCGGTCCCTCCTCGTGGATCCAGAGTCTGTATCTCGGCGCACTGGCGGCAATGGAAAAAATGGCGGAAGCCGTCGGCGACCACGATTTCTCCGCAGAATGCGGCACCATTCTCGAAAAAGGAAAAGCGGCAGCAGATTGTCTCTTCAACGGCGAATATTATCAGCAGAATGTGGATCTGAAAGATAAAAATATTCCGGCACAATGGGACGATGCCGTGGCAACATACTGGAATACCGAGTCGGAAGAAATCAAATATCAGATCGGAGACGGATTGGAGATCGATGCCTGTCTGGGTGAATTTTTTGCCTCATTCTACGGGATCGGTTCCGTGCTGGATCCGGAAATGACAGAAAAGACCCTTGAAGCCATCCTGCGGTACAATTTCAAATCCACAAGAGACTTGACCAATCCGTGGCGCATCTATGCCGTCAACGACGAAAAAGGCGTGTGCATCTGCACCTGGGAAAACGGCAGAAAGAAACCCGCGATCCCCATTCCGTACAATACAGAAATGATGCACGGTTTTGAATGGACTTTCGCCGCTCATCTCATGATGCTCGGCAAAACCGGGGAAGCCGCAGAAACTGCACAGTCCATCCGGAACCGGTACGACGGCAGAAAACGGAATCCGTGGAACGAATTTGAATGCGGCAACAATTATGCCAGAAGTATGGCGGCATTCGCCCTCATCCCGGCAGCCGCCGGATTCACTTTCGATATGACCAGACAATATATCGGCTTCGATCCGAAATATCCCGCAGGAGAAGAATTCAGAGGCTTCTGGAGCATCGGATCCGCATGGGGCAGGATCATCCGGTCAAAGGCAAATACATTCACCATGACCGTCGATTACGGCAGCATCACGCTGGATGAAGTACAGTTCGCCGGACAGCATGTGCCCATCCGCAGAACCCTCCGGAAAGGCGACAGCATCAGTAAAAAAATCTGAGGCACCGCAAAAACGCAACGCCGGGGCGCGGCTCCGGGCGGCACCGCCGCCCCGCACAGCCCCGCGGCTGCGGGGCTGTGCAGGCACACAAAAAAAGGGGCTGTTGCAAAACCTAATGTTTCGCAGCAGTCTCTTTTTTTATTTGCAGCTTTTTTATAATTTTCTCCATCTTGGGAGTTTGGGGAAGTTCTGCTTCAAGCCCGTCAGGAGCAATCCAACAGTCGTTTTTTCCCTTGCCACTGATTAAGGTGAAAAGTTTACGAATATTATATCCCGAACAAACGAACATACACTCACAACTGACGTTTTCCAAACCTTTTCGCCGTACTCTTTCATAGTCCATATCCTGTTTGATTACTCCGAATACGCCCTCTACCTGTGCTGACCGATTGATTCGCATTTCAATTCCTTTCGGGGACAGTAGATTTTCTATCGCTTGTTTTCTGAATACATAAAGGTCATAACATACTTCAAAGAAACGATCTTGCCTGTTTTTGTCTTTTACAGTCTTCATGCAGTAAGGTTTGAATTTACATCTCCGGCAATTTTCGATATGGTAAAATACTGTTTCACGTCCCCGGGAGTGAGTGTTGCCATTTTGACATCTGACAGCCACTTTACCATTCAAACAGATTAAATTTTTATTTTCATCGAAATGATATAGTTCCATCCACTCTCCGCAAATCATCTTCTGCCATGTTTGAGGTTTGATATAATTTTCAATGCCTGCCGCCACCATGTATCTGTAATTATCCAACGAATAATAACCGCTATCAGCACATAATCGTTCTGGATATGTATTATAGTCTGCGTAATACTGGTCGAGTAATGGAATAAAAGTTTTTGAATCAGTTCTATTCTGCGGCACAAGAAAATCCAGTATAATGCCTTTGGAAACAATAATTTGAAGAGCGTATGCGGCGTGCATATTACTTCCAAGTCCGGAATAATAATCTGATTTCAAGCACATTGCGGTTGCATCTTTGTCGGTTTTGTAGTAAGAGTTTCTTCCGGAACCGCAAATAGCTTCTATTTCCTCATACTCCAAAGTTTTTAACAACATTTTCTTTAACGAATGAAAATCTTTGACTATCTGTGGCTGGCGATGACCGGAACCGCTGACAATAAGTATTCCAGCTTCTGAAATTTTCCGCTCAAGTTGAGAAAGATAACTGGCAACTTCTTTGGAAACAAACTCTTTCTTCCCTGGTGCTAATGGGAAGTAATTTGAAATAATTTTTCTCAAACCTTCATTCAGTCGATCATGCCTTTGCCTTGGCTTCCAAACAAATTTATATTTATTGGCATTAGCTTCAAGTTTTGTA
>JAZNPK010000001.1:0-90860 GCA_045589595.1 Victivallales bacterium | reverse complement strand
GTCAGCGATGCAGTCATCGTTGACGCAACGGGCGCGGATGTTACCGCGAACTACGACATCACTTACACCGATGGTAAGCTCACCATCAATAAACTGGCGGTGACCGTCACAGGGGAAGAGCTGGGCGTCATCTACAACGGCACGGAACAGACCATCTCCAACGCGACCATCACGGGCGCGGTTGCCGGACACACCCTCAACAGTGCGACCTTCGGCAACGGCGGTACGGATGTGGGCGAATACGCCGTGACTGTCAGCGATGCTGTCATCTTTGACGCGGCGGGCGCGGATGTGACCCCGAACTACGACATCACTTACACCGATGGCAAGATCACCATCAATAAACTGGCGGTGACCGTTACAGGGGAAGAGCTGGGCGTCATCTACAACGGTGCGGAACAGACCATCTCCAACGCGACCATCACGGGCGCAGTTGCCGGACACACCCTCAACAGTGCGGCCTTCGGCAACGGCGGTACGGATGTGGGCGAATACGCCGTGACTGTCAGCGATGCAGTCATCTTTGACGCAACGGGCGCGGATGTGACCGCGAACTACGACATCACTTATGTGGACGGCAAACTCACCATTGCCAAACGCGCCGTAACCGTGACCGCTGATGACCGGACGGTACCCTATGACGGCAAAGGCTACACCCTTGAATCTGCCACGGCGGAAAATCTTCCGGCAGGACAGTCCATCGATACTGCGGTATTCGGTGAAGGCGGAAAAATGGCGGGAACCTACACGGTCAGCGTCAGCAATGCCGTGATCAGAGATGCGGCAGGCAGAGATGTGACGGCGAACTTCGACATCACTTATGTGCCCGGCATCCTCACCATTGAACAGACGGCAGAAGGTCAGAACAGCGAGCAGGATTCCGCCAACGGTCTCTCCATCAACCAGACCAGTGCGGCATATACGCTGACAAGCGAACAGCATCTGAAGCCGTACAATGCACAGCTCCCGATCAGCAGCACCAGTTATCAGAATCCTGCGGATCTCTCCCTGATGCTCAGCGCGGAACTGCGGAACACGCACAGCGCAGCGGCAGGACTTGCGGATCAGCATCCCGCCGGTGTGGACGACAGCATGCGCAACCGCAGACCGGTCTCCGATCTGCTCCGTTTCAGCGGCGATGTCACCACCATCAGCCCCGACGGCGCGATGACCTCTCTCGGCATCCGCGACGGCGAAAATGCCATCAGCGATTCCCTCGGACACCGTGACGGCGGCGATCTTCTCCATAACCATGTGGACGAAGAACATCTGCGCAAATTCGGTGATGAAAGCGAGATCCTGGATATCCAGTTGAGCCGGGCATCCGCCTGTATGGATGAGTTTGATGAAGCACTTGCTGAAATGATGGAAGTGGAGTTTGCCTGAAAAAGTCAACAGAAAAACCGTTCCTTAAAATACGGGGGCGGTGGCTGAAACCGATGACGCCGCCCCGCTGGAGAAAGACAGTATGAAGACAAAAAAAATGATCGTCGGCGTTATTTCCAGTATCTGTGAAATGAAGAATCCCTTTCCGCAAATCGTCAGTCACGGTGTTGAAGTGACCCAGATCTGCAACTGGGATGTTTCACTCTGGACAAAAGCAAACGCGAAGCTCCTCAAGAAGTATGCGAAAGAAAGCGGGATCCGCGTCAACTCACTCTGGACCGGTTATTCCGGACCGGCGGTCTGGAACTTTACAGAAGGTCCCTCCACACTGGGGCTGGTTCCGCCTGAATACCGGAAACAGCGGATCGAAGAACTGAAGAGGGGCGCGGATTTTGCGGAATGGCTCGGTACGCCCGCCATTGTGACGCATTGCGGTTTCATCCCCGAATCCCCCACGGATCCGCTGTATCAGGGCACGCTGGACGCCATCGGTGAAGTTGCGGCGTACTGTCAGAAGAAGGGGCTGGATTTCTGGTTTGAAACGGGACAGGAAACGCCTACGACGCTGCTGCGCACCATTGAAGATCTGGGCTTGGACAATCTGGGCATCAACTTTGATACGGCGAATGTGATCCTTTACGGAAAAGCCAATCCGCTGGATGCTCTGGAAGTCTTCGGCAAGTATGTGCGCTGTCTCCACGCGAAAGACGGTCTGTACCCGACCAACGGCAGAAATCTGGGACGCCAAGTTCCTGTGGGCAAAGGCAGAAGCCAGTACAGCAAACTGATCCCGAAACTGAAAGAGATGGGCTACGAAGGCGATCTGATCATTGAACGGGAGATCGGCGGTCCGCAGCAGATCCGGGATATTATGAAAACGATCATCTATCTGCGGAAACTGATCGACAAGGCGGAAGCAAAATACGCGGACAAATAATTTTTTGTACGGCAGGACATTCTGCGGGGACCGTGCTGAGCGATCCCCTTTTTTTGTGCCGTTCTCCGATATCCGGGCATAAAAAAACCGGCACCTGAAAGTGCCGGTTTTCACCTGTCTGGAAACGACTCTTATTCAAAGAGTTTTTCCGCCATGTAATCGCTGTAAAGTTTATCGACGATGAATTCGATTTCGTTCCACTGATACACAGCTTCATCAAACACTTTGTTGATGGTTTCAGCATCCATATCCGCTTTGACCAGCGGCAGATAGCTGTCCAGTTTCTTGATCAGGTCTGCAACACATTTTTCGTAGAATTCGGGTTTTTCCGCTTTCATACGGTCAACTGCACCATAGTAATGGTGTGTTGTTACTTTTTCCTTCAGATAATCTTTCCGGGCAGAGTAGATGATGTTGCGTTTGATCCGGAGCAGCTGTTCCGGAGAGATCTCAAAGGCAAGTTCGCCCCAGGAATCTCTGCCGTGGAGAGTCTTCACACCATTCCAGGAGTGACCGCCGAAACGGGACCAGTGGATGTTGTCGAAATTCCAAGTGTAGCCATCGACCGGCAGTTTGTCATAGAATGCTTCCCAGGAAAGGGACATATAATAACGGTAGCCGTCAGCAGTAAATTCATGCTGGGTTTTGAGACGTGCTTTCTTTACTGCATCCTCGTCATTGTCCACGAGACGGTGACGGTGACTGTTATAAGTGGCATCCCAGGTGGAATTGGTTCCGTTGCTCAAGTCGGGCAGGAAGCAGAAGTGGGGCTGATTTTCGCCCGGTGCAAAATACATTTCGTACGCGCCTGCGCTGACAAGACCCGCCTTGATGTCTGCCGCTTTATCATCGTATGCGGTAAAGAGCATATGCACACCGTATTCATCGCATGCGATCTGCAGAGCGGTGGGTTTGTTCTGCTGTGCTTTACCGGCATTCTGAATGGCGGCACCGCGGTCGCCCGTGGTCACGTCAGTCACCAGGAAGTCCATATTTCCGCCGTATTTACGGTCCATGTAATGAATGACCGGCGCATCCTTGATGGAGAGGAAGCCCTTCATATCACCGATGGGAGTATCCACAAACTTGACGTTATAGACTTTCTTTTCATCCTTCTTGAAGAGACTTTCATAAACCTGGAAGATCTCTTCCGCTGCGGTGAATTTCTTTGCGTTCATGGCAAAGGAACCGGCGCGGAGCAGGACTTCTGATTTCTGCTTCTGAGTGATGTCGGCAGGGAACTGGTAGGAATCGTAGAACTTCTTGAAGGAGCCCTTCTTATCTTCCAGTTCAGGCAGCATTGCGCCGCAGAAACGGAGCATGTAGCGTTCCGGCATTTTGAGCGGGGAAATGGTGGACGCGGAACCGATGAAGGGATGTTTCACGAATTCGGCGGCATCTTTGTATTTGCCGGAGACCGCGAAAGCATCCAGCATAAGCCATGCGTATTCGGAATCGATTTTTTCCACATCGTTCGCAAGGAGGATCTCACGCAGTTCAAAGACGTGTGCGTAATTTCCGCCGGTCGCCGCAAGTTTGATCGTTTGGATAATGGCAGAAAAAACTTCTCTCACTGCCATCGGTTTCGTCTGCAAAAACCGGAAGAATTCAGCATATTTTTTGCGGACAGCGCGATCGGCATCGTTATCGCCGAGGAAATACTGCAAAGCATTCGCGCGGGTACTGGGATCAAGCGTCTGATCGTCCAGCCATTTCTGTGCGACCGCGCGCGCCGCTGCCTGATCTTCCGGATAGACGCTACGGACTTCACGGGAATAGTCTTTCAGTTCGCGTGAAATTCTGATCACATCCTCTTTACGATCGAAATCGGCATAGGTATTTGCGATAACGATTTTGATCTGTTTGCCGGTGGCAGCATCGCTCTTCGCAGCGAGATCCTCAAGGAATTTCACAGCGTCGTCGCATTTTTCCTGCCAAGTCATGATTTTTGCATACTGTTTGCAGAGATTGACCTTATCGCCCATAGAAAGTTTTTCAATGGCGAGAGCATCTTTCACCAGTTTTTCCGCGGCGGCGAAATCTTCCCGTTCCGCATAGATCTGGGTAAGGATCTGCACCGCTTTCACTTTGAAATGCGGCATAATACCGTTGCGAGCCAGAAGCAGTTTGGCATATTTTTCCGAGTAATCCGGGTTGTTGATACGGTTGTGCGCGGTCTCCATCAGCTTCTGGATCACATTGGCATAGTTGTTGTCGGAAAGATCCTTGATGGAAAGGATATTTTCCTCCGCCAGTTTGATAACGGCTTCAAAATCGAACGGCCAGTTACGACTGTACGAGCCGATCCGAGACCAGTAGGAATAGGTGCCGAGGTACTGGTTGAACGCATTGGTACGGATGTTCTGGTTGACGGTATCGTCCTGGATCACTGTCAGGCAGATCGCGCAGTTATCTTTCATTTTCGTCCGGTCATAAGAGGCGGCGACCATGAGTTTTGCAGCTGCGACCTTGCTGCTGTCTTTCACCGCAGCGGCATAAGCGGGGATATATTCCAGAGCTTTCGGGATATCCGTGCGGGTGTAGAGCTGGATCAGCCGGTAAAGACATTCGGCTTTCTGGTTGTCATCAGCCGTATTTTTCACCATATCTTCCGTATAGGCGATCGCCAGCGGGCGGTCTCCGGTCTGTTCCAGAAGACGGATGATCTCAAGTTTTGTGCGGAAAGCGTCATTATCCGTGATATCGCAATTCAGGCGGACGAGAAGGACATCGAGAGCTTCCCGGAACTTTTTGAGCCGCTGGAATGTGTTTGACTGACAGCGCAGGAGCCATGCTTTCTGAGCGGAAGAGAGACCGGGAGTCTTCAGATATGTTTCGATCAGCTCAAGCGCTTTTTCCGGTTTTTGCTGCGCTATTGCGCCATCGATCATCAAGCCGTACCCCTTCACCCGGAGATCGATGGGAAGATCCTGAATGGCAAGGATCTCATTGACAACTTTAACGCCATCCTCATACTGTTTGCCGAGGATCTGCGACCGCACGGCATTGAGTTTTTTATCGATTTCCGCCTGTTCTTTTGTGAACGGGGCTTTCTTTTCTGTCACCTTGTTTGCCTGCAGTTTGGCGCGGGTCTGATCGTATTCCTTGAAGGATGCCGCAGCCGCGTTGTCAGCAGCGGAGGCATGCGCCATCATCGTCATCAGCGCGGCGACCATGGAGGCAGAAAGGATCGAACAATATTTCATATATTTCATTGTGTCACCTGACCTTCTCATTTCTTCAACATTTTGCGGAGTTCAAGGATCCGTTCCACCATTTCGTAACGGACGGAATCCAGGTTTGCTTTGTCGGTATTGAGCAGGGCAAACATTTTGAGTGCCTGTCTTCCGGCATAAGAGATCTTGATATCCTTGTTTTCTTTAGCTTCCAGCGCGAGCCGTTTGAGGGCGGTGGCATAGCGGATATCGTCAAGACCTTCACGGAAACCTTCCCACTGCAGGGTATCGATGAGACCATCGCCGCTGCCGTAAGCAAAGACCATGGGTTTGTAAGCGCCGATGGTACGGTCATTGTAAGGTCCGAAGTGATGCGCATAGTTGCACAGTGCGCTGTAATTGGCAAGATAGGGAGCCATACCGTTCTGACGGCGGTTGAAGTCCGGGTTTTCCACACCGACGTGCTGGTCGGCATACCACGCCACGAACGCGTGACCGACTTCGTTCCAGGGGCGTGTGGCTTCACGGTTCCGCGGATTGAATGCGGTATTGAAGAAGTCATAGAGATGACCGGCACCGTAGAAGACCTGATGTTTACCGGCGATGAAGAATTTGAAGCCTTCGCTCTGATATATTTCATAGACGGGCAGCATTCTCCGGACCCAGGAAATGGGCGGTTCGTCACCCACCGTGAAACAGATATTGTTGTGACCGAGCAGGTCCGTGAACTGTTTGCGTTTGAGCTTCGCATCGTGCTTCATATCCAGCGGCTGCGTAGGACTGGCAAGGCCTAAGTTGCAGATCATGAAGTCGGTGCGGACACCGGTTTCTTTCATTGCCGCGAGCGTTTCGTAGAATTCACGGTCCCATTCGCGGGACTGTATCACATGCATACTCTGGTTGTGGCGGACCTGATTGGCAAGCATATTGCGCAGCTGTTTGCATGCCAGTTCGTAATCATTTCCGTTTTCACTGAGGATATACATGAATGAGGAGTAATGATAGAACGCCACAGCCATACGGCGGTTGGGATCGGCATAGGTGTGGGGAACGGGCAGTTCAAAGGGCAGCACGCGGACTGCCACCGGGATCTCACCGATCTTCGCACCGTCTTTCACCATGTTCACAGCACCCTTGTAAATACCGGCTGCCTGATTTTTTTCAGCATGGACCGTCAGGAAGAACTGTTTGAATTCGCCTTTGTTCAGCGTGACGGGCTGCAATGTTTTTGCGTCCCGGAAGTTGGGTTTCATGCACTGGAAGGGACGGAAATAGCGGTATGTGGGGGAACCGTAGCGGGAGTTGATCTGGGGCGGGGGCGTCAGCCAGTGATAACGGACGGTGCCGTCTTCTTCTGTCAGGCGGGCAAAGTTCGCCACTTTTTCGGTATCGACTTTGATGAGGTCTTCATCATTGAGCAGCAGTTCGGGACAGAGCTTGAGACCGTCATCGGAGAAATAGTTGTACCATGCGTTTTTGTTCTGATACCAGACCTTGATCACTTTGAGGTCCAGTTTATCGGCGGGCAGCACTTTGCCGTCTGCCGTCTTGAACGGCGTCAGTTTGAATTCAACTTTGCCGAGATTTTCAAAGGGATACACCACAAAGGAACCGGGTTCGTATTCATCCTTCGCCGTAAGGATCCGCACCACATCCAGAGCTTTACCGTCTTCCGGATACATATCCGGCAAACGCTGCAGTCCGCTCATGGCAGGTACGGCATAGTGGGCAACTTTACCGGCAAATGCAGGATTTTCATTCACATCTGCTGCCACTCTGGCGGCCGAGACGATGTGCCGTCTGCCTTTGCCCGGATCTGCAAGGTAAGCCTTGAGATAGGGATTTTTCGCCGCTTCCCGCAGAACGGGGATCGCTTTGACGCTCTTCTGATACAAAGCATCGGAAATCACTTCCACCTGCGCCGTCATCTCCATGGAGATCAAAGCCATCAGGGAAAGCACCGCCGCGCTCTTCCATTTGAAGTTCATAGTCAGAACTCCTTTCGTTATATGTTTTGTTGTATTTTTGATCTGGGGACCACAAAAAAACAACAATAACACGATTCCGGAAAAATACAAGCCGTTTTCTGCCATACCTTTTATTATTATCGATGATAAATAATTTATGCTGTTTTTCAGATCAAATACGGAACCGGGAGTTGACATCGGAAAAAGAGATGCTATTGTACCCGGAATACGGAAGAATAAAATGGAAAAAATCAGGGGCAGCACCGCTGTCAGGAGAACAGGATGAAACGGGTCACGATCATAGACATCGCAGAAGAATGCGGCTGTTCCAAGACCACCGTTGCTTGCGCCATGGATGAACGGACCGCCCATAAAGTTGCGGAACCGACCCGGAACAAGATCCGGGAAACGGCAAAGCGTCTGGGCTATGTGCCGAACCGTTCAGCCAAAGCATTGCGTCAGCACAGGACCCATACCATCGGGATCCTGCTGCCGGAACCCGCCAACGGTTTTTACGGCAACATCGTGATGAATCTCCAGCGGCAGCTCGCGCAGGCAGGTTATGCCGCCTTCTTCATCTTCTGGGAAACATTCAGCGACGTGCACGACATCCGGAAGATGCTCCATACGCTCCTTTCCAGAGGCGTGGACGGCATCATTGCGGGGCAGCCCTCCAATGTCCTTGCCATTGAAGAATGCGGCGTACCGGTCGTTCTCTGGCAGGAAACGGAAGAGAATTTTGATACATTCAGCAGTTATCCCTGTGTGAAAGAGGCATACGGGGAACTGCTGGACATCCTTTGCGGTGAGAAAGGCTGCAAAACTTTTGCGGTCATGTCGAAGAATCCGGATCTGGGACGCGCACGGATCATCAGCGAACTGTGTCTGGAACGGGGTCTGGGGCTGCCTCAGCTCATCGGCGGCGTCGATTCCATGGCGAAAGCAAAGAATGCCATGCAGCTGCTCATCGCCGAAAAAAACAAAACGCCCCTGCCCGATGTGATCCTCGCAAACAATGACTATATCGCCCTCGCCGCCATGACCGAAGCCATGAACAGCGGCATCAGAGTCCCGGAAGAAATGCGGTTCGTCGGATTCGACGGTGTGCCGGTAACATCTTATCTCTGCCCCAGCCTGACGACCTTCTGCATCCCCCCGGAAAAGATCGCGGAAAAACTGATCGGGCTGCTCATGAACAGAATGCAGCATCCGGACGCGCCGTATCAACATCTTTCCATGCAGCCTGAACTCATCCGCGGTGGTTCCATCTGAAAAAAAATCAAAAAAAATGAAAAAAAGAACTTGACAAATCGGAACGTTCCGTTTATCTTATCTCACTGAGCACCGAAAGCAAAAAATCGAAGGGTTATCACATGATACTGCGTCAGGATATGCTGGATGAAAATTCACCGGACGGACTTCAGGTCTATCAGTTGACTACGGAGACGGAAGTACAATCCTCCCATGTTTATATGGAGGCCCAGATCTTCACACCGGATTCCAAACGGCTGGTACTTCACCGTGCCGCCCAATCCCACGCGCCCCTGCCCGATCCGCGGCATCAGTATCTTCTCTGCGATCTGGAGAACAACGGGGAACTTTCGCCCCTGACCTTTGAAGAAAAAACCACCGCACCCTGCCTGGACCCGACGGGGACATGGCTTTATTATTTTGTCTGCGGCACCGAAACAACGCCCCTCAAACTCAACCGGGTGAAACTGGACGGAACAGAACGGGAAACGCTGATGGTGTTTGACTGTGATTATCCGGGAACGACATTCCGTCACCGGGGGATCTATCCCCTCTCCACCATCTCGCCGGACGGCAAACGGCTTGTTTTCTGCGGCAAGATCGGCGAATCGGAATACGGTCTGACCGTGATCGATCTGGAAAAAGGGTCTGCAGAGCTGATCCTTTCCGGTCCCACATGGCTGAATCTGCATCCCCAGTACACGCGCAATCCGGCGAACAATCACGACATTATGATCCAGGAATCCCACAATTACCGTTACGATCCGGTGGAAAAGAAAATCGTCAACAATCCCGACGGAAAGGGGACCGATATCCACCTGATCCGCGACGACGGCACAAACTTCCGCAGTCTGCCGTGGGGCCGTGACGGCAATGAGTTCTGTCAGGGACATCAATGCTGGATCGGCAGAACGGACCGGACCATCACCAGCACCCACACGCGGGAGCCGTCCTCGGGCAGATTGATCGAATCCCTTGCCGCAGCTGCAGATGCGGGTCATCTGGGACTGCATACACCGGGCGGCAGACGCAGCGATCTCACCCGCACGTTCACCGATCCTTATTTTTATCATTTTGCCACAGATATTGCGGGCAAACGGCTGATCACCGATTCTGCGGATCTGTTTCAGGGCGGCAGACTTTTCACTGCCGATCTCGGGGAACCCGGTGAACCTGCCTCGAACTGGCGGTACATCCTCTCGCCCAAATGCAGTCCTTACGCACCGGCGCCGAAGGGATGTCACATTCACCCCTTCTTCTCGCCCGACGGCAGAACAGCCTTTTTCAATTCAGACGAATCCGGTATTCCTCAGGCATTTATGATCTGCGGGATATGAATAAAAAAGCAACCGAAAGCAATCAAAACATATATCAATGAAAGGAAAGCAGATACGATGAAGAAACTTCTTCCGGTCCTCTTTATGCTGTTGATCTGCGGCAGTATTCCGGCACAGGGGATCCTGACTTGCGATGGACAGACCTCAGTCAAGATCTATCTGCCGAAAACTTACGGCAAGGCGGTCCAACTTGCATCCACAGAACTGCAGTATTTTCTGAAACGGATCACGGGCGCGGAATTTCCGATCTTTTACGGCCCGGTCCCGCCGCGCGGCACATCCGGGATCTTTCTGAAGATCCGTCCGGAAAGTGAATGGCGGGGCAAAGAATCCGCCCAGAGTTTCACGGTCACGGAATACAGCAAGGGCAGCCGTACAACTGTAACGATCACCGGCAACACATCGCTTGCCGTTCTTTACGGGGTGTACCAGTATCTTGAAAATCTGGGGGTCCGTTTCTATGCGCCGGGTGAGATCGGGACCAATATCCCCAATATCCCGGTTCTGACAGTGGGCAACAAGAGCCAGACTTACACGCCGAAATTTGAATCCCGTATATTTTCTCTCAATGAAGCATCAAATTATCATTTCTCCGGCAACGGACCGGAGGCGGAATGGGAATACGCCCTGTTCCTGATGCGGAACAAAGCACACATCTCCCGCTCTGCTGCAAAATATTTTGATTTCGGCTTGAATCCCATTATCGGCGGACATTATATCAAACCCATGACCGGTTTGACAAGAGACGTGGTGAAAAAACTCATGGTGGAAAAACCGGAACGCTTTGCGCTGGTCACCGGTCCGGATTTTGTGCAGAAACGCCGTTACAATGACGGTCAGGTTTGCTTCACCAATCAGGAAAATATCGATACCGCCATCGCCAATGTTCTGAAATATTTTGAAGAACACGAAGCCGCCACAGACAACGATCTGCGTGATATGCTTACGGCACCGCTGGGTCTTTCCGATACCAACGGCGTCTGCGAATGTGAAAACTGCAAAAAGATCGCCGGTGATGATGATTTCTGGCGTGAACGGCTGGTCTGGACCTTCTGGAACACGGTGGCAAAAGCCGTGGCGAAGAAATATCCCAACCGCTACATCACGAACAGTGCGATCTATATGGAAATGAAGTATCCGCCGGAAGACATCACGGTGGAAAAAAATATCCATACCGGCGTCACATTTGTCTATGTCCACGAAAAAAATGCAGTGGGTGAACCTACATTCCCCTTCAACAAGACCTACGCGAAAGAACTGGACGGCGTCCGCAAAAAAGTCTCCCGTATGGGGATGTACTGCTACACCAGTTTCCCCTGGACACCGACCACCAAGCATATTCTTTCTCTGGCAGAACGCTGCAATGAAATGGATATGTACGCCTTTGAAGTGGAATGTATGAACCGCGCGGAATATATCTGGCCGCTGATCCATTCCCTGATGCATTATACGTGGGATCCCTCCATCAATCCGGAAGAGCGGCTCAAATCCTACTGTCTGGGCTACTTCGGCGAAAAGAACGGCAAACTCGTCTATGACTTCTTTGAAGAAATGACGCAGAATTCTTTCAAGATGGACCGCATCAACTACGGCGGGGCGGGCGATACCTCCCTGCTCTTCCCGGATGAATTCATCAAGAAATACCGTCCCGCACTCAGCCGCGCGGTTGCGACAGCTGTCGGCAAAGAAAAGATCCGTATGTCCAATCTCCAGAGACCGCTGGAAGGGATGTTCCGTATGGCGGAGACCTACCGTCTGTATCAGAAAGCGCTGAACACCCGCGATCCGGAAGCCATTTCCGCCTTCAGAAAGAAAGCGCTGGGCGTTCAGGATTACTGGATGAAAGCGAAACTGGACGAAGTCTGTACGCCCAACAAGACGCTGCATGTCCTTGCCACCCGTCTGCTGTCCACAGATTTTGCCAATCTCAAACCTGTCACCCGGAAGATTCTTGTGGGACAGAAACCCGGTGATGAGATCTGGATGAAAGAACTCTTTGCCGGATACCGCGTCCCGACCAACATCAAAAATCTGACGCCGCTGCCGGAAATCTGGCGTTTCCATACCGCCATCAACGGCGAGCGTACCGATGTACTGGATCCGGCGTATGACGACAGCAAGGATTTTCAGGATATTTCCAGCTGGAACTATGTCTGCGGACAGGGCATCCCGAATCAGATCGGCGGCTTCTTCTACTACCGCGTGAAGTTCCCGAAACCCGATATGCCTGCCGGCAAGCGGGTCTATCTGCGGATCGGTTCTCTGGACGATACCGGCGTGTTCTACCTGAACGGCAAGGAGATCGGCCGTCACGACGATCCCCGCGACTGGGATAAATCCCACGAGTTTGATGTGACCGATGTCCTTCAGAAAGAAAACGTTCTGGTCGTCAAAGGTTATGACTCCGGCGGAGCGGAAGGCGTGTGGCGTCCCTCTGCCCTTTACACAAAGGACTGATCAGAACATGAAAAAAACATTTCTGTCACTGTTCCTGCTGCTGACCGTTTCCGTTCTTCCGCTCTGTGCATGGGAGATCACCGCGGATGCTGTGATCGCCGTTTCCGAAAAGGGTCATGCGGCGGAAAAACTGGCGGCGAAGGATCTGCAGCACTGGATCAAAGAGATTTCCGGCAAGGAAGTTCCGCTCGTCACCTGTGCTGCTGCTCCGGCGGCACCGGCGATCCTTGTGGGGCGTGACTTTGCGGAAAAAGAATTTGCCGATGATCTCCGTACCCTTGACGGAACGGATGGTTTTGCCATTCGCGCCAAAGGCAACAAGATCTATCTGTTCGGCGGTGAGGCACGCTCTGCATTTTATGCGGTCACCACGCTGCTGGAAAAGAATTCGGATCTCATTTTTGCCCGTCCGGCGGTGGAATACGGCACTGTATTCTCCAAGAATCCGGCACTGAAATTCGATTTTGTGTCCACGCTGGAAAAACCCGCCTTCAAATTCCACGGCTGGAATGTGGTGGGGACCCGCCGCGATGAACCCACGGGATTGTGGACGCTCCGCAACTTCGGAAACTGGGCGTGTCTGGCGTGGCCGGCAAAAGGCGATCCGGGCATTTACGATTTTCTGCCCAGTGAAGGCGGACATGTTTACTGGTGGATGGCGCATCCGGACAAGTATTTCAAGACCAATCCGGAATTTTTCGGCTACTCCCGCGTTTCCGGCAAACGGGAACCCCATACTCTCTGTCTGACCAATCCCATGCTGCATCAGGTCGCGGTGGAAAATCTGAAGATCCGCCTGAAAGGACTGGTGCAGTTGTATAAAACAGACCACATGGCTTTCGGGCTGGGATTCCGGGATGCGTGGACCATGTGCGAGTGTGACAGCTGTCTTGCCCCCATCCGGCTCCCGGACGGTACGGAACTGAAATGCGAGAACATCAATCCCCAGCAGGACCCCAAATATTTTTCCACCCGCTACTGGCTTTTCATCAACAAACTGGTGGAAGCTCTTCAGCCGGAATTTCCCAATTTCATCTTCTGCGGATCTGCGTATTTTTATGCAGCAGAACCCCCGGCATGTGAACTCAACCAAAATCTTCATGTCGAGTACTGCCCCATCGGCGGCGTGAATCCCCGTTATCCCCTCCTCCACGAAAAACAGAGTCCGGTCTGGCGGAAACGCCTGGAAGCGTGGAACAAGATCGCGCCGGGGCGGCTGATCCTTTACGAATACTACCGGTCTTATGCCAGTGGTTTTGCGACAGTCTCCGGCACCTCCAACATTGAGCAGAAGATCGTGCATGATCTGCGTCATACGGTGCAAATGGGCAATCAGGGGATCACCTGTGAACTGACGCCCGACAGCGAACGCATCTTCAGCAATCACACCATGAAATCGGAATGGGATGCCAACAGCGTCAGTGCGTGGATCCTTGCCCGTCTGTTCTGGAATCCGGATCAGGACCCCGGAGCGCTGCGTGATTATTATCTGGAACGCACCTTCCGTGAAGCTTCAGATCTGATGAAGCAGTTCTACGATATGCTGGATCTGGGATACAAAAAATCCGGTGATGTGCGTCCCGGTTTTTTGAACACCATAGTCAATACCGGACTGGAAAGACCGTGTCTGGAACTCCTTGAACGCGCGGAAAAAGCCGCCGTTCACCCCACGTCCAAAACATTGATCCGGCGAATGATCGCCCAATGGAAGTCAAGCCGCGACAAAATGGGTGTCCGCAATGTTCCCACGATGGCGCGTGAAGAAGGCTATCAGGACTTCGGTGCGACCTGCTACGAAACGGCGCTGATCATGCCTGAATTCAGAGTTCCCGCATACTTCAACTGGGGCGCCCGGAAGAAAGCCGCTTCCGGTACGGAAGTGCGTGTTGTCACGGACGGAAAAAATCTTTATTTCCGGTTCAAAGCCGACGGACCCGGTGCCGTGTTCCTGCCGGAAAAGATCGAAAATGATGTATGGCCTCTGGGCGATGCCATCTCCTGCAAAATCTCCATCAAAAAGAAGCCGGTTTACACATTTGTCTTTGACGGACGCGGCAAAATGTACGATGTCCGCGGCGGCAGCAAATCGTGGAACTCCACAGCGAAACTCAAGACGACCATCGATCCTGACGGCTGGCGGGCGGTCCTGACGCTGCCGCTTGAGGAACTGGGCATCGATCTCAAAGACCGGAACACATATCCCGCCATTGAGATGATCCGTTACATCAACAATGGTAAGATCCGGCAGGAAACGACCCTCGACGGTGAATTTCCCGGCAGATTTTCCAAACCCCTCATGTTTTAACCGGAGAGACAGAAGCATATGAAAAAAATCATGATAAAATATCTGCTTGCGGCGATCTTTGCCGGAGTCGCATTGACGCTCTCCGCCCAGGATGTGAAGATCCTGAAGAAAAATACGGTCCTGCTGGAAAAACCGGTACAGGGCGACGTAAAATACCATCTGACCTTCTCCGCTGCCCAGTCCGGCAGAGAATCGATCGAGGAAAATCCGACACTCTACCGTCACATTGCAAATGCCTCTGCGGGGGCGTATCCGGTCTGCCGTCTGGTCTTTCTGGATGAAGCCGGAAAGAAAGTATCCTCCGATACGCGGGTCATTACCATCCCCTTTGCGGAAATGAAACAGCATGACTGCGTCTTTTATGCGCCGCGGCAAGCCGTAAAAGTTCAGGTGCTGTTCCAGATCCCCAAGGATTTGATGCTCAAAGTGACAGCACCGGAACTCAAAGAGGAAACGGCAGAAAAAACGGTCAACATCAACCCGAAATTTGATCTGGGGATCTACAACTATTCCGGATGGAGCGGATTCAACGATGGTTCGTTCCGGATGGTGAACGATGAAAACGGGAAGACACATTTCTTCTCCGGCTTCTATGCCATCTCCAGCAAATACCCGCTGAAAGATGAAAAATATCTTCTCACCTGGGAAGGGAACGGCTACGAGCGCGGCCGGGTGATCGTCATTCTGCTGTTCTACGACGCAGAAGGCAAAAAACTTCATCAGCTGGAACTGCCGCGTTTGAACAAAAAGCATCCGCGTGCGGAATACCGTTTCAAACGGCCGGAGAATGCGGCGTACATTGCGTTCTGGGTCTATCATGCAACACTGGCAGAGATCAGTCTCGTGCCTGAAAAATAAAGTAACATTAAGGAAATGAAAATGCGTTATCTTCATTTGGATCTGAAGGGGAATGTGCCACAGAACATGGAAACTTTCCGCAAATGGCTGAACTGGTTCAGAAAATGCGGATTCGGCGGTCTTGTTATGGAATATGACTGCCGTGTTGCCTGGGAAACGTGGCAGGGAGCAGGGACATCGCTTTACTCAAAAGAAGCGGTCGTCGATCTGGTGAAATATGCAGAATCTCTCGGTTTTGAAGTGGTTCCGCTTATTCAGATGCATGGTCATCTGGAATGGATCCTCCGGGAGGAGAAATATGCGTGGCTGCGGGAAAACGGGGTGTACAACGAACTCTGTCCCCAGCTGCCCGAAAGCAAAGAACTGATGCGGAAATGGATCGATGAAGTTGCCGCAATGCACCCCAATACGAAGATGATCCATCTGGGTTGCGATGAAACGTGGGCTCTGGGCACCTGCGAAAAATGTCAGGCGAAACTGGATGAACGCGGCAAAATGGGGATCTATGTGGATCACGCGTCCGCCATGTGCCGTTACGCTGTGGAGAAAGGGCTCACGCCCCTGATCTGGGACGATATGTTCTGTCACGATCACGGGATCAGCACCCGGTATCTCAAAGATTTTCCGGAGGAAACGATCCTTGTTCACTGGAAATACGGCAACAACACCCGCGATTCTCTGGATCTGATCGCGCTTTCCGGACGCAGAGTCTGGGGTGCATCAGCCATCCGCTGTTCCTATTGGTATCACCATTGGCACGCACATAACAATGTGGGTGCGCGTCTGAGCAATCTTGCGGAATGGGAAGAAACTGCCAACAGTTTTGATCCGCCGATGACAGTGATCCACACTACCTGGGGCAGACCCAACAATCTGTGGAATCTGTACGGACCGTGGGAAGGTGTGATCGCGCCCTTCATTGCGGCAGGTGATCCGGAACGCTGGGCAAAACATCCGTGGCGTCATTTCATCGAATCTGTGGAAAATTCCCTGAGAGGTCATGAGCTGCCGCGGCATCTGGAAAAACTGGAATCTCTGGCGGCGGATGCATTGCTTCTGTCTGCGGAAGATGAGATGGAAGAACGGGGCAAACGGTTCTTCAATCTTGCGCTGCGGTTTGAAGCGCTGCTGGAAGAAATTGAAATCCACCGGAAAACAGTAAGATGTCTGGATGTTCTGGCAAAATTCCGCGCCGGCGATCCCAAACGTGAACTGAATATGAAAAACAGTGCCGCCAAGATCCGGAAAAAACGGGATGCCTGGGTACAGGATCTCAAGACGTTCTGGGAAGAAGGCTGTATCAGCGATTACGAAGAATATCTTGAAACCCATCTGGCAGCACTCGATGTCTGATGCGTGATGTGTGATCACCGGGCGGGGGTCCTTCCGCCCGGTGCTTCCGTACGGTCCAACCTTACAATTCCATTATTTTTCTGCTGTTCTGCCCCCGTTTCATGCACTCCGGCTGGAAAAAAATTCCGGCATGTTGTATAGCAGGCGAAAACGGCGGGCATTTGTCTTTCGTGCCACTTGAATTCTGCAGGCAGATCCCCGTCAGGAAGGTTACGATCTGCCACAAACGAAAACGCGGTGTTCAGAATCACAGGAGCAGCAATGTTTTCTGCAGGGGCTTCTTTCCGGACTCGCCCCGGTTTCCCTGCTTGTTCTGTCTTTTGCTCCGCCTCTGCTTTCCGGCGGTCAGGCGGTGACGGCTGGGATCGCCCTGCCCCTGCCGCCGATATGAAACGGCTGTTCAGATCTGTCAACGATCTGCTTGACAGCAGAGGCAGAAAATCATAAATCCTTTATTTTTCAGGCAATTCCCATTCGGAAAAGAGGACCGCGCAGGTGCTTTCTCCCGGAAGTGCCTGATAATAAACGGTCAGGAGTGAACCATCCTTCAATTCGACCGTGGAGGGATACCCCAGATCCCGCGTATTGCCGTCGTCACGGATCACCAGATCCGTGTCCCATGTCTGCCCCTGATCATACGAGAGCATGACCCGCTGACCGAATCCGGGCAGGCGGTAACCGTATGAACTGATCAGCACACCGGAACTGTGGCGGAGCAGATGTGCCGGTCCGCCTTCGCAGAGATATTCCGGGGTACTCCATGTAACGCCGCCGTCCCGGGATACACTCTGATACAACTGGAGTGCAGAAAAATCGGGGCGTGTCCGATCCAGCATACGGGCGCGGATATGACCGATCAGTGTGCCGTCTTCCAGTTCGATCACATGGGGTTCGCACTGGTGGAGACCTTCCATCAGCGGGATGCCGCCCCGTTCTTCCCAGCTTTCGCCGCGGTCACGGCTCACCAGAGCGGTCTGGGGATGATCAGTCCGCTCCCGTGTTTCCTGCAGGGTCCTGTTGTCAGCGGGGGAGGAACAGCGCGTTCCCAGATACAACAGGTCCCCGTTCCGCAGAACGATGGGGCCGTGGGGTGCGGAAACGGGTGCGATCCGGCGCTTTGTCCAGGAGCCGTCTGCGCGGCATAATTTTGTAAAAGAGCCGAGATTTTTCAGGATATCTTCCTCGGTCCACTCCTGCATATCGGGGGTATGATCTGCCGCATCGATATGCCATGTGGTATCGGAAGTGAACCAGGAGAGGAGCAATTCATTTCCGGGCAGCGGTGTCAGCCCCACATCCCGGTCATCGATCAGACTGTTGCAGATGATCTGCGGCTTTGACCATGCTGCACCTTCATCCGTACTGCGGAAGATCACGCATTTTCCATAGGGGCAGATGTGGGCATTGCGGAATCCGGACGCACCGGCAACGAGGCTGCCGTCCTCCATCCGTGCGACTGTGGGCCAGCCGTAATAACTTCCCGGCATATCGGCGGGACCGTGGCAGATCACGCCGTGTTTTCTGACATTCAATCTTTTTTCAACAGCCATATTTTCACCTCTGTGATTCTGATGGGATCTGCATCCGTCGCGGCATTGTTCCGCAGCGTTCTGCCGGACAATATACACCCGTCAGAATAAAATGCAAGCTTTTACTGCAATTGTACAAAAAAACAATCAAAAAATTCAATAAAAAGTGCTTGATTTCTTTTGTCTGTCATATTATAGTGAATAAGGATCGGTGTTTCCGGTCCTGCTGCAATGACTTCAGAAAACAGATCCGTGAACGGAAACGGAATAAATGCTGCTGAAACCGAAAGCCCGGTTCCTGCATTTTTCTGTTATTCGCGTTGCGTTTCCAGCCATTTTTCTTTTTCTGCGGCGATGCGGCTCCGAGTGGAAATTTTTTGAAAAAAAATAACTATCTGCTGTAAGATTTCAGCAGTTCGACGGGTATATAGTAGGAAGAAAACATAACAGTTTCAGAACGATCAGAACAACAGAAAGGAAATGATCTTGAAAAAGAAACTTGTAACAGCTGCCGTTCTTTTCTGTGCGTTTGCCTTGAGGCTCTCTGCACAGGTGGAAGTGCCGCCCCCGGAAAAAATTGATGCGTGGCTTCAGGGCTTCAAAACGATCAACGCCCCAGCCTTCACGGAACATGTCAAACGCACCGCGAAAAAATCCGATCAACTGAAGATCAATGCGTACCGTGTTTCCTGTGATTTTGCAGATGCCCCTGCCGGCACAAAATTTCTCCATTACGATGTTCCCGCGATGAGCGAAACCCAGTATCTGCCGGACGCCTACCCCATGGACGGCTGTGCAGGCAAACCGGTCGGTATCGTTTCCGCACTCGGCGAATATGAACCCGGCTCCTTCATTCTGTATCCGCTGGAAAATCTGGGCAAAGTGATGTTTGATGTCAGCGACCTCAAATCTGCGGACGGTGCAGTTTTCCCCAAAGCGGAACTGGACCTGAAAACGGTCAAAGTCTGGTATCAGGCAGGTACATCCTGGTACAGCTATTTCTGCGATGACAAACTCAAACTCTGCCCGGAACTGCTTCTGAACGATGAAGATCTGATCAAAGTTGATACGCAGAAAGTCGGAAATTATGCCCGTCTGACAGAAAAAGACGGCTCCGTCAGTTACCGCTGGCTTTCCGCTCCCAACGTTGTGGATACCCGTATGGAAGATACCTGGAACCGTTGGGGGATCTATGAATCCTTCCTCTGCATGAAGGACAACTTCCAGGATGCCGACAAACATTGCGGCGCCACGCTGAATGAAGGCGAATTCAAACAGTTCTTCCTGACAGCCAATGTCAAAAAAGGCACCAAACCCGGTCTTTACAAAGGCGCGATCCGTCTGCTTCAGAACGGCAAAGCGATCGGTTCCGTGCCGGTATCTCTGCGCGTTCTGCCCTTCACCCTGCCCGACAAACCGATGACATATTTCGACATCAACCGCGAATTCATCACGGACTTTGCCGAATACAACGGAATCGATTACATCCGGCTCATGAACGGCAACGATGAAAAACTGGCGCACAAACAGATGCTCGCCATTCTCAAGAACTATGCCCGCCACAATTACCCGATGCCCAACACCCGTGACGGTTTCAACATTCTTCATCTTTACCGCGAAGCCGGTCTGGATCTTTCCTACATGTACACCGGCAGTATGCTGTTCGGCAGCACCGCTGAAATGAAGTACGATGCCCGCAGAAAGAAAGAAGAACACATCCGCCTTTTCGGTCACAACCGCTATTACCTGACCTGGGGCGATGAATTCGGTCTCTCCACCATCAAGCAGATCCGCCCCATGGTGAAGATCTACAAAGATGCCGGATTCCTCTTCTTCTGCAACAGCCGTCACTCCTATAACGCCGCCATTTATTTTGTGGATTTGTTCACCCCGCCCATCTGGCCGGACTCCACTTCCGCAAAGACGGCTGAAAAATACAATTTTGCATCGCAGGACGGAAGATTCGGCTGGTACGCAGTCCATCACGTCGGCGTGGAAAACCCCGCATTTGTGCGCCGTCAGTACGGACTCGGTCCTTATCGTGCGGGTCACGCCATCAACAGTAACTACGCGCACCATCTGGGCGGCTACAACGATCTGGGCGGCTTCTTCCGCTCCATGAATCTCTACTATGCCACCCACAACGGCGTTATCGACACCATTCACTGGGAAGCCTTCCGTGAAGCGATCGACGATATCCGTTACGCCACGCTTATCCAGCAGTTGGCACGCAAAGCCATCGACTCCGGTCATTACCCGGCGATCGTCTGCGGCAGAAAAGCCCTTCAGCTGCTTGCGGATATGGACAGAGATAACTTTGATATCACCACGATCCGTATGGAAATGATCCGCCATATCATGGCACTCCGGAAATTCAGCAAATAAGGAAGAAGCAAACATGAAACATTCTATTTTGAAATACATGCTCCCCGCAGTTGCTGCCGCCGTTCTGCCGTTCTGTGCTGTCAACGGTGCGGAAGTTGACAAAGCCAAAGCACAACAGGCACAGGCGGAAGCGAAAAAGAAAGCCGCCGCAGAAGCCAGAGCAAAAGCAGAAGCGGAAAAGAAAGCCGCCGCAGCAGCCAGAGAGGAAGCGAAGAAGAAAGCTGCAGAAGAAGCAAGACTTTACCGGGAATATGCATCGGCACTGAATAATTCCTGCTGGAAGATTCTGGGCGACAGAAAGATGCAGTTCCACGAAAAACTGGCAGCTTTCCACGAACACTTGAAAGATCCCAGAGCCAAACAGCATAACGTTTTTCTGATCTACAGCCGGATGCTGGGACTTTTCAGCGGCTCTGCAGAAGTTAAGCTCCAGACCCAGTACGGCTACGATAAATTCAATGCGATCCTGGAACAAACCACAAAAGAAATCATCAACGATACCCGGATCTCGAACGAACAGCGTCTCATGGCGTGGCAACGCCTTGTGGAACACTACTGCGGCAGAGAAATGTTTGCAGAAGCGGAAAAATGCGCCCGTACCGCCGTGGCGTACCCCGACCTCAGCGACAAAGGCAAAGCCGATGCCCTCCTGATCCTGGCGGAAGTGTACCGCTTCCAGGATGATCTGGATAAATGCATCGCAACTGTCCGCGAAGCAATGAAATACATGCCCGCTCAGGCAGCCGCATACGGCGCACGTGTGGCATGGCAGTTCAATAAGATCGACCTCGCAGCAAAGATCTGGAAAGAAGCCAACAAGCCCGTTGATGAACTGATCTTTTACAGTGGAAAAAGCAGCAACGGTTATTACAGCACCAACTATTACAGAAACAAAGACGACCGCTCCAAAGACGCACGCGCTTTTGTGAAGGATACCAAAAATTCCATCGCAGACCGTCTCAATGTCGCCAGAGCCTACTGCTTCAGCGATATGGATCCGGAAAATGTGGCGGCACGTGCGACCCTCAAGGGCGGTATCTTTAAGGAAAATCCGAAACTCTTTTCCGGGACTGATGCCCGTCTCATCACCTTTGCTTCACAGTACGGCGACTACCCGCTGATCGTGGATATCTGTGAAATCATTGAAGGTTCCCGCACTATGAATGATCTCAAGATCCGGAAACTTCATATCGTCTCTCTCGGCTACTGCGGCAGAAATGCCGAAGCCGTGAAATACGCGGAAGAATATGCAAAAGACGAAACCCTGAAGCCCGTTGACCGTGCCAGATTGCTCATCCTTGCCGCCATCCTCGGCGGAAAAGATCCGGATGCCGTTGTCAAAGCTGCAGGTCTGACCAGAAAAGACGAATCCCTCGTCTATCTGACTGCGGCAAGATATTGTCTGGTCTGGGGAAAGAGTGATCTTGCAGAAAAATTCACGAAGAAATATCAGGAATACTTCATTCCCCACAAGCTGCGCGTGATGAAAGTCGCTTACAGCGAAACACCTGTGACCATGAATGTCTGGCGTCAGAGTCTGCCGAAACTGGATAAACAGCTGTGCGACATTCCCTATCAGGTCAATGATGCGTTCCTCATTGCAGACGTTGCCACCGGCGACCGCGACCTCTCCATCGACAAAGATGCCGCAGATCTGAGCCTGATCGAGATCTCCGCCATGGCAGACCGCCGCGGACTGCATATCTTCATGCGGAGTCCTGCAGACAATGCCCAGTCCATCCGTCGCGGCTTCGGCAGAGGCGTCTCTGCGGAAATGTATTTTGCACCCGGCTTCAACCAGTCGTACACGGTTCTTGGTTATGAACCCGGCAAAGCAGTGACCTATGTCTTCCCCTGCACCTACAACAACAAGATGCATACCCGTCTGGACAAAAAAGACCCGCAGTATAATTTCCATTCGGAAGAAGAATTCACCGATAAGGACTATGTGCTGCATCTGTTCTTCGGCTTTGATGCCCAGTACAACCGTCTGCCCGAAAACGGCACCGATTGGCGTTATGAAGTCATTACCCGTCAGCCCAACGGCAAACGCTTCTGCTGGGGCGGCAGCCGCTCCGTTCATCAGGCGATGATGTGGGGCAGTATGCGTTTTGAACTGACGGAAAAACAGCTGAACGACATCCGCCGCGAAATCATCTTCAAAGCCTATAAAGGCTACCAGAATATCACGGTGGAACCGGGCGTCAGCCGCAATCTTTTCCGTCACTGGGAAGATGAAGAACTGGGCGATCCGGAATTTGCGAAGACCTGTCTCGCTCCGCTGGAACAGAAACTCAAGGAATACGCCGCCCTGGTCAAAGAAGATATGAGCGATGAAGATGTGAAGAAAGTCTATGTGAACGCCCTGCCCCTCTGGAAAGGACTGCCTCACGAGATCGACGAACTCCGTCGCAAATATCTGAAGGAACAGTATCTGAAATAAGATCTGATCCTGACAGATCCCTGCGATCCGGGGCTGCCGCAAAAATTTGCGGCAGCCCTTTTTTTTACGGGCATAAAAAAACCGCACCGTTGCCGGTGCGGTTTCCGTATCAGGATCAATGAGATCGTGACTCAGCGTTCAAAGGTGACATAGAACGCGGCGGAGCCGTGAGTGCCTTTGTTCAGCAGCACGCGGTTATTCGCCCAGATGACCGGAACGGGGATGATGTCCCGATCTTTGTCCAGGATCACTGCAGTCACAGATTTGGCGTCTTCCATACCTGCAACTTCGATTTCCAGCGTGGGATTCACGCCCTGATAATCCGTGATGAGCATGGAGGCATTCTTTCCATCTTTGGCGTAAGCGGCAACGGCATAAACCGTTTTGAAATAACGCTCTGTCGCCACTTTATTTTCACATTCGCCGAGGAATTTCCCGAAAAGTTCCATGGAATAATAATTCTTGGTCAGTTTCCGGAATTCATCAAAGAATCCCCACACGCCGTAAAGTGCGGCGCCGTAATAGAAACCGGTATCCAGCGGCTGATCCTGCCAGCCGGAAAGGACTGCAAGGTTGAAACAGCCGGAATCGATACCGTGCATACCGCAGACACCTTCCATGGCGCGGCGGCGCATATCCGTTGTGGCAGACGCCTGAACGCCATCCCAGCTGATGATGTAGTGCCATTCATTGATACAGGTTTCCGTTTTGGTAAAGCCGCGTTCATCGAGGAATTTACGGGCTTCAGCAGGCTGAGCGATCAGGTGGTCGGCATTGTATGTATAACGGTGCCAGGAGATGAAGTCCGGCGCGATACCGGCTTCTTTACAGGCATCCAGCAGTTTGCCGAAATAATCCAGATCCAGCCAACACATGGCAGGACCGCCGATCTTCAGTTCGGGGAATTCGCTTTTCAGGCGTTTGAGAACAGTCACATACAGGCGGACGAATTCATCCCGTGTACCGCACCACATCTTGTTGCCCAGATCCGGTTCGTTCCAGATTTCCCAGTAGATCATATCTTTGTATTCAAAACCGTTTGCCCAACCGCGGGTATAGTGGCGGATGATCCCAGCCAGAACTTCGGCATATTTTTCAAAATCTTCAGGGACGAGGGTATTGAAATGCATGTCGTCCGGATTGTGTTCGATACTGGGTCCCATGCGGTAGAAAACGTTCATTCCGCCTTTTTCGCGGCACAATTTGATGGCGGCATCGGTGGGACCGAAAATGTAATTCTTTTCATCTTTCGGATCCAGATGCATCAGCGGGAAAATAAAATGGGTATCGACCATTCTCTGTCCGCTGTTCCACAATGCCCAGTCGTGAGTACGGCTGGAGTGGAAATTCATCTTTTTGAACTGTTCATCCACGGTATCGTTCGCAGCGAAACCGCGGCCGTACAGCGGGGGGAAGGCATTGCAACCGTGCTGTGCGTGATTGAGTTTTCCGGTGATCCGGGTAAAATCGACTTTTGCAGCGGTGTAGGGAGTTGACATAGCAGTGACCTTTCATGTTTTTTTATTGTTTGCTGTATCCGTCAAAAACCACTCTTCCGCTTACTTTAGACGGGTGAAATAAAAAAGCAAATATTTTTCCACAAAATCTCAATTTTTTCCGCAGGATTTATGATAAAAAATAACACCGGCGTATCACAGGCGTTATGGATCTGAAATTGACAGAACCGTTTTCAACGGACATGTTACGGGGTGCTGCCGGTCCATTTCAAATCGGTTCGCCGGATATACTCCTGTATCTCCGGCAATACATAGAAGCGGGGATCCGATTGCCTCGATCACTGTCCACCCCACAGCGATCGAGGCATAAATCGCGATTGCCCGTTTTATAAGAACATCCGGTGCCTCCGTCAAAAAATCCCTTTACAAATCCAAGGAATCATCTTCCAGAATTTTATCTGCATTAAGTTTCGCAAGTTCTTTCTGCAATTGCTTCAGCTTTTTCGGATTGGCACTTTTTCTGGCTTGTACCGTAGGATTAAGTATTGCAGTAGCATGATTCAAATGACGTATGTAGCGAGACAACTCCTCAGATTCGATAAAAGGCAACAGGTAGCCTTTTTCACGCAGTATCCTGAACATAGTTACTCCTGCACTTTTGTTATCATAAAAACCATTTGTTTCGCGGACACAATCGCTTTTGTACATAGCACAATGGCTGCGGAAATAGTGTTCCCGATCAAGAATACGCCTGCCAAGCAATCGCCGAATCTCTGTTTCGAATTTCTTGAAGAAAAGTTTTAACGGAGAAACTGTTTCCAGCTTCCAACTGCCGACACCTGCGATGCGCTCATCCGCATAAATTTTGGAAAGCATAAAGTCCAGCCATTGATCGCTAATCATGATCGTATCGGTATGAATAACTAAAACCAAAGGTGTATCCACCATTTCCATGATCATATCCAATGCTTTGGCATGCATTTCCACTCCGCTTTCACCATCGTGCTTTCTCTCAATCAGAGTAATCCATTTCAAAGAACGCAAATATTCCAGTGAACCGTCGTTGGAATCGTTATCGACCGCAATAATTTTCACTCGGCTGCAGTCTGTATATTTGCGGAGACTGCGCATACAAAGTTTAGTCAGATCAGGTGTTTTGTAGTTGGGAACAATAATTGTCAAGATTGGTGCCTGGGACATGGGAAACAACTCCATTTTTTGAAACATTTTTACACTGCTGTCCGGTAAAAATTACCGGAGGTAATTGAAATTGTCGGGACTTGTTATATATTAAAAACGCTCAAATCTTTAATATTTAACACGAAAGTCCCGAACCACATATTACTATGGCATATATTCTCAACTTTTCAACTTCATACCCCGATATCGTTTTGAAAAATTCGTAAAAAAGTCAGGCGGAGACCGATATTGCAAAACATTTCACCGCATGGAAACAATTTTTGACTTTGCTGTTTGCTCAAATTTCCGGCAAGGATTCTTGCGTGAAATTGAAAACGTTCTGCTTGACAAACGCATGTTTCAGTGATATCTTTTGAAAAGGGAAATGCTGTACATTTGCAGTTATTCGAAAAAAATCAAAAGAACTATCGTAATGATTAGCTATCTCCGGACAAATTCCGGATATGCTTTTCAAGGAGAGTTTAATTTTTCTATGAACAATCGGATCATTGTGACCGGAGGAGCCGGCTTTATCGGTTCCGCAGTTGTCCGGCATATTATCGCCAACACACAAGACACCGTCTGTGTTGTGGATAAATTGACCTATGCGGGAAATCTTACATCCCTTGATGAGGTATCTTCTTCAGAACGATTCCGTTTCGAAAAAACAGATATCTGCGATAGAGTTTCCCTCAATAAACTCTTTACTGATTTCCGTCCTACCCATATCATGCACCTTGCAGCCGAAAGTCATGTTGACCGATCGATCGACGGTCCTGATGAATTTATTCAAACCAACATTGTCGGCACTTATACTCTTCTGGAATCAGCCAGAAAATATTTCAACACTTTAAGTGATGCAGAAAAATCTTCTTTTCGCTTTCATCATATTTCCACTGATGAAGTCTACGGTGATTTGAAAACTGAAGACGACTTTTTCTGTGAAACAACCCCCTATTCGCCAAGTTCCCCCTATTCGGCTTCAAAAGCCGCCAGCGACCATTTGGTGCGTGCATGGAAAAGAACATTTGGTCTCCCCACACTTGTAACGAACTGTTCCAACAACTATGGTCCCTATCACTTCCCTGAAAAATTGATTCCCCTGATCATTCTTCACGCTTTAGACGGCAAAGAACTCCCGGTTTACGGTCAAGGGATGCAAATTCGCGACTGGCTTTATGTGGAAGACCATGCAAGAGCTCTTTATCTGGTCGCAACTCAGGGGATTCCGGGAGAATCCTACAATATCGGCGGACATAACGAAAAACGTAATATTGAAGTCGTAAAAACCATTTGTTCCTTACTGGATGAACTTGCGCCGCGCAAAGATGGAAAATCTTATGCCGGACAAATCGTTTTTGTAAAGGACCGGCCCGGTCACGATATGCGTTATGCTATTGATGCAGCAAAAATTGAAAAGGAGCTGGGGTGGAAACCTTTGGAGACTTTTGACAGTGGTATACGCAAAACAGTCTTGTGGTATCTGGAACATAAAGACAGCTGGTGCGCAAAAGTCTTGAGCGGAGAGTATAAAATGGAACGGCTTGGAACAGGAGGACAAGAATAATGAAAGGAATCGTACTTGCCGGTGGTGCCGGAACAAGATTGCATCCAATAACCATTGGAGTGTCCAAACAATTGTTGGCTATTTATGATAAACCGATGATTTATTATCCTATTTCCGTTCTGATGCTTGCAAAAATCAGAGAAATACTCATAATCACAACTCCGGAAGATCAAGGTGCATTCTTGCGTCTGCTGGGAGATGGAACAAGATTCGGAGTAAAATTCACCTATGCAGTTCAACCGAAACCGGAAGGCTTAGCTCAAGCTTTCATCATAGGCAAAGAGTTTATAGGAAATGATAGCGTAGCGTTAGTACTGGGTGATAATATATTTTACGGATCCCATCTATCTTCCCTGGTACGCAATGCTGCAATGCGTAAAGAAGGGGCGACCATTTTTGGCTATTATGTATGCGATCCGGAACGCTTTGGCATTGTGGAATTTGATCCTCAAGGTAATGCTGTTTCCATTGAAGAAAAACCGTCTCAACCCAAATCGAATTATGCCGTTACAGGATTATATTTTTATGACAATGATGTTGTAGATATTGCAGAAAGCATCCAACCTTCGGCAAGAGGAGAGCTGGAGATCACCGCCGTCAATAATGTGTATCTGCAGCGTGGAAAACTCCATGTGGAAACTCTCGGAAGAGGATATGCCTGGTTAGATACCGGAACTTATGAAAGCATGGTGGATGCCGCAAATTTCATACGAACCATTGAAACCAGACAGGGATTGCAGGTGGCGTGTCTGGAAGAAATTGCGTTCGAAAACGGCTGGTTGACAGCTGATCAAGTATGCAACAGTATTCAGAATATGCAAAAGACTGAATATGGCAAATATTTGCTTCGAATTACAAAAAGGAAATAATTTTCATGAAAATCATCAATACTGACATACCGGATGTAAAAATTATTGAACCTCATATATTCGGAGATTCCAGAGGCTATTTTTTTGAATCTTGGAATGAAACAAAATATTCTGCCGCAGGTATCTGCTGTCACTGGATACAGGATAACGAATCGTTTTCCAGTTATGGGGTCGTTCGGGGGCTTCACTATCAGGCAGCCCCTTACACTCAAGCCAAACTGGTGCGTGTAATTTCCGGAAAAGTTTTGGATGTTGCTGTGGATATCCGCAAAAATTCGCTTACGTTCGGGAAATATGTTATGGTAGAGCTTTCCAGTGAAAACAAACGGCAGCTTTTTATCCCCAGAGGCTTTGCCCATGGTTTCGCAGTCCTCTCGGAAACGGCCTGTTTTGCTTACAAGTGCGATAACAGTTATATGCCATCGCATGAACGGGGAATCTCTTTTAATGATCCGGACTTAAAAATCGATTGGCAGATCCCGGAAGAAAAAATGCTGCTTTCTGCAAAAGATCAACAAAATCCACTGCTGAAAAATGCAGAACTGCCGGAGTAAATTATGAAAATCCTTATTACTGGTGGAAAAGGGATGCTTGGTCGAACTATTCAAAAAGAATTCAGCGAGCATAATATTATCTGTGCAGATCTGCCGGAATGTGACATCACAGATGAAGTTTTATTGGATTCTTTCATACAGCGGGAACTTCCAGATACCATTATTCATTGTGCAGCAATGACAAAAGTGGACAAGTGTGAAACTGAAAAAGAAACTGCATTTCTCATCAATCGTGATGGCTCCGCAAATGTTGCAAAGGCCTGCAATCGTTATCATATCCGCCTGATCGCCATATCCACCGATTATGTTTTTTCCGGTGATTCTCCTAAGCCATACAGTGAATATGACATCGCAGATGGCGGCAGAACTGTTTACGGGCAAAGCAAATTTGCCGGGGAAGAAGCCGTGCGCCACTTCTGTCCGGACCATGTAATATGTCGTATATCGTGGCTCTACGGTGCTGGAGGACCGAGCTTTGTACATACGATGTTACAGCTTGCTGATGGTAGCCGCCCTTTTTTGAAAGTGGTTGCAGATCAGGTAGGTAATCCCACCGGTGCTTTATCCGTGGCACGAAAGCTCAGGGAAATCCTGAATCACAGGACTCTTACGGGAACTTTTCATCTCACTTGTGAAGGCGAAGCTTCTTGGGCTGAATTCGCCGCAGAAATATTTCGCCTGGCTCACAGAACACAGCAAATACAACCTTGCACGACAAAAGAATTTCCCCGTCCTGCTCCGCGCCCTGCTAATTCACGTTTGGAAAAAAGGCGTCTGAAAGAAAACGGACTTTCTCCAATGCCGCACTGGAAAGAAGCATTGGCAGAGTTTATCGCTTCAGAATTCAACTGAAAAGCATAACTTTGGGCTATAGTGATTTTCTGCTTCATAAACATTAACAAATTATAAGACTTTTTAATAATGACTCAAGATCACTGCTGTCCGGTAAAAATTTCAGAGCAATAATGGGCTGAAAAGTTCCTCTTGGACTGGCAAATTCCAGTTTGGCGGATGCCAAAGGGAAGCCTGCCACGGCGTAGAGTTGCGCAGCAATCCGAAGCCGGGCAATCGGGCATAGAAATTACGAAGATGGGTATTTTGGTCGCCTTTTTTACGCCCGGGCAAGCCGGAGGCGAAGACCGGAGCGGATGAAAAACTTTTGGCATATTGTGTATGTTTTTGCCGGATAATTCATTGATTCCGAGCAGAAATGACAGTATAATAAAGAAACTTTTCAGACAAAACCCCCAAAGACTGGAATACACAGAAAATGAGCCACCTGAAAATGATCCTTGATACGCAGGAATTCCCCGTCCCGGAAAAAATCGAACTGCCGGAAGGATTCCGTCTGATCCGCTGCGATGTGGAATATGTGGAAAAATATTGTGATCTGCGGAATCGTGCGGGCTGGGGCGCACCCGGCTACACGCACGAGGATTTTGTCAAGGCATGGCGGAAAAATCTGCTGGAAACCCCACTGCCCCGCGGTCTGGTGGTGTGCGAAGAAGTGGCGTCAGGGATTGCAGTTGCGGCGGCTACGGCAGAGATCTGCAGTAATCCGGCGATGGCAGTTCTCGGCCAGGTGATGAGTGATCCCGCCTTCCGCGGAAAAGGTCTTGGCAAAGCGGTTTGTCTGGAAGCCATGCGTGTCTGCGTGGAACAGGGATTCCGTTTTCTTTATCTGGATACGGATGATTTCCGGATCCCGGCGCTGAAGATCTATCTGGGATCCGGTTGGAGTCCCCTGCTTTCTGATGAAAATGCGGAAGAAGTCTGGCGGAAGGTCTGTCAGGAACTGGACCTGGATTACGATTCTCTCAAGACCTACACACAGATTCCGGTGTAGCCGCTCATATTTTCTGTTTCCGGTAAGCGCCGGGCGAAAATCCGGTCAGTTTCCTGAAAATCCTGGAGTAGTAGAACTCTGTGGAGAATCCGGTTTCGGCGGCGATCTCTTTCAATGTCCTGCCCTGATTCAACAGCAGCATGGATTGTTCGATCCGGATCTTCAGGAGCCGTTCCCAGATGCTTTCGCTGTATGTTTCCCGGAATTTATGGGTCAGTGTGGATGCACTGCACCGGAAATGCTGTGCCAGTTGAGATATGGAAATATTTTCTCGGTAGTGCTGTTCCAGAAATTCCAGCGTTCTTTCCGCCAGAGATAATACCCGGTGTCCGGCAGAGGAATAAAGAAAACGCCAGTCTTCCAGTCCGTACGGCTCCAAACGCTCCAATGCTTCCATGGCATCGGCAAATGTGCGGCAGAACTGCCAGTATCCCCGCGTACTCTCTGCGGCTGCTCTTGCTCCCTGACGGATACAGTTGAAAAGAACATGTTCCGGATCAAGGATTTCTGCAAATCCCGCGCTGTTGTTCACCAGTGAACGCAGCGTATTATTTTCGCCGCTGAACAGAAAAAATGCACCGCCCGTTCTGCCGCTGGGACCGCGTTCCATATAAGTCTTTCCCGGCGGATACAGATGGGCGCGGGCGGGAAGACGGCTCTGCCACGGGAGTTCGTCCACGCGGAATTCCATATTTGCGCCGTCTGCGTGATAATCCAATACCCAGTAATTTTGTCCGTATTTTTCTTGCGCCGAACCTCTCTTTGCTTTGATTGAAAATTTCTGAAATCAGTGATCGTAACTTTTCATCTTCAAGTTCTATGATTGTTTTCTCTGGACTTCGAAGCGCGTGATGATAGTAAGTCGAACGTCGCACATTTAAAACTCTGCAAAGGGCATGAATGGTATAATTCTCTTTCAATCTGTCAATTTCATTTAACTTCTCTTGCAATGAAGAATATCGTGAACAATGACAAGAAATGAAAATTTCGTTATCAACTCGCAGCCGTTCTAATTCCAGCTGCATTGCATGAAAATCACGTTGAGATATTTTTGTAACAGATTTAACTTCTCTTTCAGTTCTTGCAAATATCCACCGATATATCGAACTTCTGCTGACCTGATATTCCCTTGCGAGATCCGCAATTTTTTCACCACTTCGGTATCGACATATTATTGATTGTATTATTTTTTCATCAACTTTCATAATTGCTTCCTTTCAAATTTGTAATCGGATAAAATAGTTCAACATAGATTTGATTTCAATAAAATTTGCAGATTCGCAGTTGTAAATGCTTGCAACACACATTATACTACTTTCGAGTGGTTGATTTGAGTAAGGAGAAGTGAATATGAAAAAGTTTTTGATTTTTCTGTCAGGATTTTTCTGTGTTCTTTTTCTATCGGGATGTTTCAGCGGTTTTTCAAAATTGCCGAAAGTGGATTTCGTTGGAAAAAGCCGAGAAGAAGTGGTGAAAATATTTGCTTCCAATCCGGAAAGAGCATGGGGAACGCACATAAACATCTGTATTGCAGACCCCCAACATCCCAATCTTGGCTGCAATTCCAATGTCTATTTCAAAACTGCAGAAGAAGTATTGGCAGATGAAAGGGTTCGGCAATCTCCGGCATTAAGAGGTTATTTTACGACAAGGTTTTTGTCAACGCCTGCGGCAAGAGATTTCTACGAGGTCGTTTTTGACAAAAGCGATAAAGTCATTTCACAAAAAACATCTTACATTCAGGATGCAATGTAATAAAAAAGGTGATGGATGGCAAAGAATGAAATATCAATGGGGGCGGCAATGAAAAACATCAGATTTTTATGGATCGCTCTATTATTGCTGTTGCCTCATATTCTTGTGATTGCATTTGATCCGGCAAGCAGCCGATCAATGTATAATTTTGTATCGGATGTTTGCGGAACCATATTCCTTTTTGATCTGCCCATTGGAATGTGTCTGCTACATTATTATTTTCCGCAACTATTCCGTCATCGCAAACGCGGTCACTATTCCATTGTACCTTGGGGTATTTTCTTCCTTTTCTGCTGGGGCATTGTTGCGTTGGGAATGTTTCTTGATACACAGTTTGGCAGGTATCCGGAGAATGGATTTTCTGTCGTTTGTGCTTATCTTTTCGGCTGGGCGTATATCTGGTTCACAATGATACCTATTGGGATGATTTATCTACTAATCCGCCTGATTCAAAAACTGTGGCTAAAAAGGAGACAGAGATGACTGTTCCAGCAGATTTGAAAATTTTCAGTTTTATCTATGAATACCGCCTTTGGGTGCTGCTTCCATTGGTTATACTTTGGGCGGTTGGCGGATTTTATCTTCTTTTCCGTCTGAAGAAACTGTTTTTTCTCTGGCTTTTGATCTTTCCTTTGGTACTTTCGCCATTGCAGATCGCTTGCGTTTACAGCGGATGGCATTACCGGATGGAATTGTATAATCAGTTTGCCAAAACACCGCATGGATGGCATGATATTGACTGTATGCCGCCAACGATCCGTGCCGAATATGCAAAACACAATTACCGTCCCCGTTTCCGGGATATGAAAGCGATGGCGGTCGGTACAATCGTAATTACTCCAATTCTGTACGCATTGGGCGGCTTGACATTCGTCACAATCATCCTGATAAAAGATTGGCTGAACAGGAGGAGAAAAGTTGAAAAATAAGATTGAATACTTGATTGCCATATCCATTTCGCTTATTCTGCTGGAATTCGGGTTCTTTAACGCACTTTGCTGGTACTGGTCAGGATTTGAATGGTCGCCGTTTGGATATGAAACTTGCGGTATGGAATTTCTGGCCGTACTGCTGTGTGCTTATCCGGCGTTTATAATCGGATTGTTGATAAAATGCGGACTGCTTTTCCGGTGGAATTTTCCTCATTATGTATGGTATATTCCTTTGATTTTGTGCGGTATTGCTTCCTGTGCCTTTGAAAAATCTCTGGTCCTCGGTATATTTTGCATTATATCTATGCTTGCGCTGCTGCCGGTGGATTTCTGTGGGTTAAAAAAAGCCTTCAGAAAATAAACTATAATCTTGGTAAACGATAAAACAACGACCTTTCGACAGGGAAAGTCCTAAGCATTATTTTTTACGATTTTTGATTTTACGGGACTTTTTTCGCAGTTCTATAACTCTCTATAAAATGAGGTATTGCCTTTGCGAACTTTTTTATCATTTGAGCGTAAAAAATTGTCAGGAGAAAAGTTCGCTGCCAAGCGACACAACCTCCTCCATTCGTAAAAAGTACGGAATCAGGAAGTCAAAGCCTGGTTCCGTTTTTCTTTCTCTTTTACGCCCGCACAATCAATCACTTGCACAAAACAGAGAACGCCGGACAAAGGAAACTCCCTAATCCTATGCCCACTATTCTCGCCTTTTCCCGGCCGTTTTTCTCTCTCTTTCTCTGTAGGGTCGGGATCTCGTCCCAAGCTCAAATTACGCTCAAATCGAGCAGAGGACGAGGTTCAAAGGAGCAACGCAAACGCTGTTTAACGTCAACACAGCGAACTGTTCTTGAAATGATGTCTACGAGACTTGCCTGTTAAAAGTTCGCAGTTTGAAAATCACGTAACTGACATAAAATGCAAAATCTAACCCGGCAACTTGTCCGGTACTTGTCCGGTTCGAGGAACCAACGTCCTCACTGACGTTTTTCCCTTGAGCGACACCTTGAGCGACACCTTGAGGGTCATCTTGGGGGACATTTGAGGGACATTTTCCTATCAAAGCTCTATAATATCCGAAATCGGGATCACTGTTCCATCGCCCAGGACAATTGTTTTATCGGCTGCCACCAGCTTTTTTATAACACCGCTCTCCCTTTTCTTTTTGAGTTTATTTACTTTCTCACCAGTTCGCACGCCAGCTGGTCGGCGGTGTTGATGGAAAGCTGGAGCTTGCCGTCTTTGGTGGTGGTGAAGGGGATCTCCCGCTTTCTTGAGCCGTCGAGAGCGAGGGAGTAGACCTTCCAGTTTTTCCCTTCGAGCTTGAGGGTGACTTTGGCACCGCTGCGCTTGACGAGGAAGGGGGTTTTACCCCACGCGTTCAACTGCGACATCGACTTGTTGACGAAGTGGCGTCCGGTGGAGTGGCAGTCGGTGAGGTGGATGAGAACGATGCGCTTTGCAGTCTCGAGGTTCACCGTATCCTGCGGAATGATCGCCACGGTCGCTTCGGCTTCTCCGTTTTCGACCGCAAGACGCTTGCCTTTGAGCGACTCTCCCGCCTGAAGGCTGGCGACTTCGGCACCGTCGGAAGTCAGACGGAAACTTCCGTTGGCAGGATCGAAACGGAGCTGGGGAGTCCAGAAGAGTTTTCCGGAGTTGCTCAAATGTCCCTTGGGCAGGATATTTTTTTCGTTGAATTTGGCAAACGGATTCTTTTTGAAGAAATTCAGATCAAGTTTCACATCATATTTGGCATTTGGCTTGCCGACATCACTGCCGAGCTTGGCGACAAATCCGAGAGCGGCGGCAGGCGCGGGCCAGCCGTTGCGGTCGTTCCTGCTGCGGGGAGGATCGAGGGCGATGGTTTTGGGAGCGGGTTTGACCTGTCCGTAGAGGAATACCCTTGCCGCGAGCTTGTAGGCGAGAGCCTTTGCCGGATCACGGGAGAGATCGAAGTAGTGTCCGACCGCGTTTTTGTCGAACATCACCTTGCCGCTGTGAGCATAGGCGAACTGATAGATGCCATCCCACTCCTGGAACGCGGCGTAAGCGGCGAAGAGCGCAGGACCGTGGAGACGGTGGATATTGGGGGCGGCGTAGTCGAATTCAGTGACGAAGAACGGCATACCCAGCACCCGGGTCGGGAAAAGCACGGCGGGAACGTTGGAGATCTCGGTCAGAACATTTTTGTTGGAGGGAGATACCGGAAGATTCCACTTTTTGCCCACGAAGCGCGGATGGTCCCAATAGCTGTGGTTATCGACATAGTCGTACTGTGCGCGCTCCCACGCGATGTGTTTGCTGCAGATGAAATTCTGGTCGGTCAGGGGAACTTTGCAGCCGAGGGAAATCATATACTCCTTCATCTCTTTGTAGCGTTTGGCAGCGAGATGAGCGCAAAATTCGTTGATCGTTGCCTTGGGATGGGTCTTGCGGTATTCAGCGAGTCCTGCGCGGTAGAGTTTTGCAGTTCTGGCACTGGCGTTGTGCCAGTTGAAGGGGTTGCCTTCGTTGACCAGAGAGAGGCTGATCAACGCCGGATCGTCGATGAGAGCGAGTCCGGTGTAGGGGTTGACGTGGGTGTAGAAGTTTCTGGCGGCATCCTTCCAGTTCTGGAAAACGTCGTCGTCGATCCAGAAAAATGCTTTGTACTCAGCGGGTCCGGAAATCGGTCCGTACTTGGGCAGCTCCTCTTTTGTGATGCCGCGGCGGGAAACATAGACGTCGGTCGTGATGTAAAGTCCGTTCTTTTTGAAGCAGTAGAGAAGATAATCGAAGTTATCCATCAGTTTGGGATCAAGTTTGCGGGTATCCTTGCGGTCGCAGACCTCATTGTCGTGGTGGTGAATACGGACACTGTTGAATCCGAAAGCGGCGAGCCGTTTGGCGAGGATCTCGCTCTGCTCTTTTCCGATGACCTGACTGGTTCCGACGAGATTGGTTCCGTAGAATCTGACCGGTTTATCCGGCTCTTTTTCAAAGTAGAATTTGTCACCCTTCACCTTGAGGAAACCTTTGTTTCCGGCAGGGGAATCGATGCGTCCGGAAAAGTCGAGCGCGGAGCCGGGTATAACATCCTGTTTGTTGTCGATGGCTGCCCAATCTTTATCTTCTTTGAGGAAAAGCGGAGCGAGATCGAGGAAACCGAGTGAAAGATCCTTTTCGTTGACGGTGATGACTATGCGGCTGCCGGCGGAAGTGAATTTTCCGGTGTACGGCTCAAATCCGATACGGGGGGCGACCGTTGATTCGCCCCAGCGGCGGTTATCCTGCATGTGCATATAGAAGGGGCCGGATAAAGTGATCGAGCCGCTGCCGGAAGGCATTTTTGTACTGATTGCATTTGCCGCTCCACAGCATATATTTTTTGAACTTGACGGGAAATGTTGAAACTTTGCCGTTGATGGAGTATTTGAGTCCGCCGAAGTCAGCGACCGAGATACGCGGGCTTTGATACCGAGGGAACTCGGATCGCACTCGCCGCTGAACCTGGCTTCTGTGGTGAGGATGAACTGATTTTTCTCCTTGCCCGGAGAAAGTTTCATTGTGATTTCACCCGGTGCGCCGTCAGTTCCGTTGACCTTGTAGACCATCAGGTTGTCGGTGCGTTTGAGCAATTTCCAAGTGGTGTCGTTTTTGGCACTGCTGGCGGGAGATTGTCTCCATCTGCGGTCCATCCAGACCAGAGCGAAGCCGACTTTGTCGATGTCGATAAATCCGTCTTCAGAGAACCGCACCTTTGCCGGAGCGCAGAAGGCACTGACCGCAAAGAGTGCGGTCAACAGAAAAAAAACCATTTTGTTCATAGGTCAAAAAATCCTCTTGTTATAGTGTAATCAATAATCGCGGCCTCCTCAATCAGAGAAGATGCCGCGATAAAGCTCTCCGTTGTAATTTATTCTCAGCGGTTGGATGGGTGGGGCCACTCGCTGGCAAACATTATATCAGTGTTGAAAAACTTGCGGCGCAGTTCGCCCTCATCCGCCGGAGCCGCAGTTTTTTGAGAACAGCGTACAGATTATTTTTCTTCCGCCGAAAGCAGACGCGCGTATTCCAGCATCACATTGGCGCAGACATCAATGGACGACAGTTCCAGATATTCTTTTTTGCCGTGGGCGCCGCCGCCTGCAACACCGATGATGCCGATGGGGATACCAAGTTCTTTCAAATGACGGGCATCTGTTGCCCCCATCATCCGGTAGAATGACAGGGGATGTTCGGGATCGGCGGTTTCAAACGCTTTGCCGAGCAGCTGAATTTCCGGTGTCTCCGGATCCATGACCACCGGCAGACAGTTTTTGCCGATCCGGACATCCAGTCCGGTCAGTTCCTTCGCCATATTGATGATCCGGTCTCTGGCTTCATCCGTGGTGAAACGGATATTGAGGGTCATTTCTGCCGTATCGGGGATCGCGTTATCGGCTTCCCCGGCGCGGAGGATGCAGGGCGTCATGGAATCGAGCCATGTATTGTTTGCATCGGGATTGGTCCACGCACTGCGGAAACGGTTGTAGCCGTCAATGAGTTTATCAATGGGGTTGTCAAGATTCCACGGGGCGGATGCGTGACCGCCGACTCCGGTCGCTTTGAGGGTCAGGATAATGATCCCTTTCTGGGCGTAACAGATCTTTCCGTAACCGCCGGCATCCACCACGAGTGCGGCTTTCCGTGCGCCGTAACCGCGTTCCACCATACCGGCAGTGGTCAGTCCGCCGATCTCCTCATCTGCGGTGAAGATGGCGCCGATGGAATATTTGTCACCGGCATTGAGCATACATTGAACGATCGCCATAAGGTTCCCGAGGCAGTCGTGTGCGCCGCGTGCGTAAAGGATGTCGCCTTCCATCCGGGGTTCAAACTGTTCTTCGTAAGCGGCGGGAACAACGTCCACATGCGCATTCAGGAGCAGGTCCTGAACTTTTCCGGGGCGGGTGGATGCGTAAACAACGACTCTGCCGTTGATCATTTCCTCTGTGCAGTGAAATCCCTGTTTCTGCAGGAAAGCCGACAGAAGTTTTTCCGATTTGTTCACGGCATCGATATCCGAACTGACGGCACGGCAGCGGATCATGTTTTTGTAAAGTTCAAACAATTCTGCATTCATCTTGCAAAAAATCCTTTGTTTGGTTTTGTGTGATATGCAATGTATTTGATTAATGTATCAAATTTCCGGCATTTTTCAAGCGAACGCCGTGCAGAAAAATTTCAAAAGTTTTTTCAACGGCTTGCAATGAAACGGGAGCAGCTGTATATCTTAAAATTATTTCGCTTGCAAAACATCAACAAAACAGGAGTAAATAAAAACGCCGGTTTGCAGTTTCAGAGTTGCGTTATACCTTATTGATAATAATCGTATTATATTCGTTAATAACAGAGCTGGAGTTCGTTTTATTTTTGAGTCCCCTATGACAAAAAAGCCACCGACTGAGAGCCGGTGGCTGTGATTCAAAATAAAAAAGCGTCTGGATGCCGGTTATTTTATATCGACTTTGAACAGCAGTTTTTCGCCATTGACTGCGCCGGGCACCTGGAAGGACGCTTTGCCGGTGGCGATTTTTCCCGGTACCATCAGCAGTTTCAGGGGCGCATACGGACCGGCGATCACCATCCGGGCAGAAGGTTCACCGCTGTTGGCAAATGGATAAAATTTCAATTTGATCTCCGGCGTACTGAAATCGCACCGGGTCAGAACAGTTCCCGGACCGATCGCGATCCGCCGCGGGGGCTGTCCGGGCAGGATCACTTCCGCATAACGGTATTTTGCAAGAATACTTTTTTGCGTTTTTTCATCGATCGCGATTTCAAAGACCGGGGGTTTTTTGAATGTTTTCCGTTCCAGTTTTTTCATCAGTGTGCCATAAGAATCGCTTTCATTGATCAGCCTGATCAGATCCCAGGCGTTGATGGTCTGATACTTGTTGTTCTTCTGGACATTGGAAAAATCGGGCCAGTTTTCGGACGAGGGCCAATTTTCCGGCAGAGGCAGCATCTGGTTGAAGGTGATGCCCACCCACAATATGGACGGCGCATCAAAACTGTCACGGATCCGCAGCGGCACATAGAGTGTTTTCTTTTCCAGTTCATAATAACTGCCTTCCGTCAGATAGAGGCGGATGACCGGCCAGTTTCCTGCGATCTTCAGGCTGCCGGCAGGCTTGTTTTCGTCGGAATGAGCAAAAAAGTCAAAGCTCAGATCCTTTTCGAGGATGTCGCCTTTTACAGTGATCCCGCCGCTCAACACCTGCCGTTTCAACAGCGGTTTATTGCTGCCGGATACGGCAAAGTAACGGTAACGGTGCATTGCAAGCGGCGTATTTCCGCCGAAGGCATCATTGAACTTTTTCTGCAGTTTCAGATCCGGGATGGAAAGGGTCCACAACAGCGGTTTGTTGCGGTTGGTCAGGGCATCGGTGATCAGAAGGATATGATCCAGCCACTGATAATCTTTTTTATCCAGCACGGCAGAAACATCCAGATGATTGAACAGGTTCAGAACATTGTTCTGCGATGCAGTATCCCGGACGGCATCTTTTCCGGCAGAGAAGTTCTGGCTGAGGATCTTCAGTGTTTCCCAGACACCCGACAATTCCGAAGGTCTGAATTCATCTTTCTGCACGGCATCGCGGCAGAGCGGGAAACGGAAAATCTGTCTGTCAGCCTGATTCAATGTGTCGAAGATCTGTCTGCCGGCCTCGTTCCGCAGCAGCGCAATCCCGTTCTGGAAGAATTTACTCCACCAGGGGATATCGCCTTTATTGCCGGTCGCGACCATGGCAAGATAATCGGACAGCAGTTCCTTATCGTTCCGCGAATGAAGGAATTGGTACGCTTCTTCCGGTTTTTGCGGCAGCAGACTCCAGGAATTGACCTGACGGATGCAGATCCCGGAAAAATGCGGTGTCAGCATCTGAATTTTCGCATTGATATCTGCCAGCAGGGTTTCCCGGTATTTTTCCTGCGTTGGAGAAAGCAGGGACGCGGGGACCGCAGAGAGATTTTCCGCACAACTTTTGTAAACTGCCAGCAGGAGTGAATTGACCTCGTAAGGTTTCATTTTGCGGCAGAATTCCCGGAACTGGCTCCACTTGTTTACGGGCGGAGTCAGCGTGGCAGGATAGGTCCCCCAGAACTTCAGATAGTTGTCAAGGTAGGAATGAAAGGTGGTCTTGATCTCCAGTGCGATCTGCACACTGAACTGAGCCCCTGCGGGATTTTTCGCTTCCGCGATCTTGAACTGCCGGATCTCATTCCACGGGGTGAACAGCTGCAATGCCGCGGTGGGTTCATACTGCGGCGGGATATTCAGTTTCCCGATGGATTCCTTCACCAGTTCCGGCGAGATGACGTGGAGCGAATTGGTGTTTGTTCCTGCAGGCGTCAATTTGCCGACAAGGACCAGCAATTCCGCATCGGCTTTCGGACAGAACTGCATCAGTTCGCTGATGAGGACGTTCCGGTTGTAATTTCCTTTCAGAGTGACCAGTTTTTTGTAGTCGTCTATGGTCTTCTGGATCTCCGGAATGTTTTCGTACTGTTTCCGGATCTCATCAAGCTGGAAAATAATTGCCTGCAATTCGTTGTTGTTTTTCTTCCATTGAGCGGAAAAATCTTCAAATTTCTGCAGTTTGTCCGCCGCAGGAAGTGTTGAAACAAGTTTATTGAGGCGGACAAAAATGTGATAATGGATCTTATCGGGCGAATCCGCAGTTTTTACTTCCCTGGGCGGATTGGATTCGATGGGCGCAAACAGTTTTTCCTGTCGCAGAAACGTCATCTCGCCATTCAACGTTTGCAATTCGGACTTCAGGTTTTCTTCAACGACCGCAAAATGGTTGTCGGCAGCATCCTGTTCGATCTTGAAAAAGACTTCCCGACCGCGTCCGGTAAGCAGCTGACGGTTCTCTGCAATATACTCGTAAATTTCTTTTTTGTCCGCTTTCAGACGCTTCCGGTAATCATGAATGGCGGTTTGCAGCAATGATTTTGCCGGATGGACATGGGATTTTGCGGACTTACCGGTGTTGGCAGCCGGAGTTGCTTTGACCTGTCCGGCAGCCCCCTGCAATGTCATGGCTGCCGATTCCGGGTAGGAGGATGCCAGTTTTTCCATAGATACCCGGATACTGCTTTCCAGTTCGTTCTGTTCCTTCTGCAGTTTATCCCAGAGCGCAACGGCTGCTTTCTGGTCATTTGCCGCTTTGGACGTCTGGGCAGCCAACGCACTGATACGCTTCTGATTATCGGCATAGCGGCAGCTGTTCCGGATCAGCCCCCGCACCTGCGGATAGATGGTTTCCGGATAGATGGAAAGATTTTTCCACGCATGGAAAAAGTGATCAAAGGCTTTCTGCTGCGCTTTGGAATAATCATAATGATAAATGATTTGTGCCAGCAGATGCTGATTGTTCCACATGACCCGCTTCTGATAAGATGCCAGCAGATTGATGGTTTCGGCATTGCTTCCCGGAAACAGATAAAGGAGCATCGCATCCAGCGGGATGAAATATCTGTTTTGCGAATGACCGGAAAAAACGACCTCGGAAAAATCAAAGACCGCTTCCCGTTTGTTCCGGGTGAACGGTGTTTTTTCGTCCTGCGCCAACAGTACATTCTGCAAGGTCTTCACCGTAGGCAGAAAACTCATCCGGGACTGGATCATATTGAAAATATACTGCCGCTGGTAGTATGCCGGATTCGGATGCAGCCCGAACTGGATCAAACTTGACAATCTGAAGCCGGCGGGCAATACGATATTTTCGTTTGCATGGCTGTGGGCATCATAGAAAAATTGCAGTCGGCTGTACTGCGGATAACCGGTCATCTCCTGATTGCTGAGCAGCTGCGGCATACCTTTGCTGTCCAGTTCGACCAACGGGGATTTGTCAATATTCTTCTTTGCAAAATTATCGGCAAGAATATTGTAATAATTCGCCGGAGTCTGCAATTTTTCGTGCAGGATATCGCTTTTTGTGAATGCAGCCGACAGCCACAGTACACCCAGAGTGGCCAGGATCAGACACACAAAATATCCCGGCAGCTGCCGTTTGAAACGCTCTTTCGCCGTGAAAGACGCGGGGATCAGACAGGAGAATACCAGATCCTTCAGGAAATTGCGGATGAAGAAACTTTGATTCTTTTTCTGTTCTCTGGAGACAATGACCGCCTCTTCCAACGGTTTCCCTGCCGTTTCAGCAAAACCGGGCGACAATACAACGCCGTTGTCCCGGGCGCTGGTGAAAAATACACCGCTCAAAATCGACTGTTCATGTCCGTTCCAGCCTTCATCGCCAAAGATCTGGGAGAGATAGATGGAAAGATTTTTGCGCAGTTGTGCCAGACTGTCCGCAAAGAGATAACTTTTTCCGGTGATCGCCATGCGTTCCGCAGAACTCTTCTGCTGGAACAATTCTTTGTTGAGCATGAGCGCCATGGAACCGTTGCGGATTTTTCCGATCAGGGCATCGTAGTAACTGTTGAAGTCAGATTCCTCAAAAACACCGTCCGGCGTGTGGTTCGCCCAGCCGAAAACACTGTTCCGGTCCTCTTCCGCAAAGTTGGAAAAATATTCACGGAATCCCAGCAGCATATCCATTTTTGTCACGACAACATGACAGGGCAGATTCATGCCGCAGTTGTGCAGAAGCTGATAAAGTTCGGAGCCGATCAATGCCGCCTTCTGTTTGCACAGTTCCGGATCATCTGCGATCAGTGCATCTGCGGGGATCGTCAGAATGATCCCGTCCAGCGGACGGCGGCGGTGCAGTTTTTTCAGCAGTTTTATCAGATAATCCCATTCGGCACTGCTGCCTTCCAGCCAGCGGTCAAAAAAGACTTTTCCGGAAACATCCAGCACAAAAGTCTTCGGTCCGATCCAGCAGTTCAGCGGCACTGCCAACGTTGCAGACGATTCCAGATTTGCGGTGCTGTGCAGATCCAGAGAACTCATTTTCAGCAGTTCCGATTTTCCCGCCTGGGGTTCGCCGAGGATCATAAACCAGGGCACATCATATTTTTTTCTTCTGGACTGATTCAAAAGTGCGATGCCCTGTTTGAGCATCATGCGGATGCTCTGAAGCTGCAGAGAAAGTTCATTTTTTGCGTCCTGCGCCTTGTCGCCGCCCTGCACCAGTGATCTCAGATTTTTCCATGCCATCAAATCTTTTTTGAGATCTTTGGTTTCGGCAATTTTTTTGCTTCTGCGGATCAGAGAGAATATTCCGGGGATGATGACCAGAAAGATCAGGAGCAGAAGAATGATCCCGCAGATCAACACCAGCAGCCAGTGATTTGTCACCCATTCCAGAACGGGCGACCCTGTGATATTTTTGCTCACATTAACAGTTTCCGGATTCATTTTACCTCTCCATGTGTTTGGGGCATATCGACATAAGCAGGGGAGGCTTTCTGTACGGCATTGTGAACGGCATCTTTGTAATTGGCACTTGCTTTGCGGAACTCGTAGAGATTAAAGGCAAACGCGCCCAGCGCAAAGATGACCGTTACGATAAATGCAGCAGCCAGTGTCCGGGATTTGCCGGAGCGTTTTTCCGGCAAGGCTGCGGGCATTTCAAAAAGATTGTCCGGCGTAATGCTTTCCGGCATGGAAAAACGGGTCGCACAGAGCCTCATTCTGCGTTCCACATATTCCTTGTCGTTGCTGAATGCACCGTCGAACCCCAGTCCCATCAGCAGATAAAAGAGCTGCAGACGGTCGGACGCTTCCGGGTCATCCAGATTTTCTGCCAGCATGTCAAAAAACTTTTCATCGCCGGAAAGTTCGTTGTAGTTTCTTGCCAATTCTTTCCATTCGTTGCGGAAGGGGAACTGTCCTTCCTTGATGGTGTAGTCGATGAAAAAGATCAGAGACCGTTCCACACGCGAAAATTCCCGTTTGAGTGCCGGATCTTCTTCGCATTTGACGGCGATATCGTTCATGCACAGGTGGATCTTCCACTTCAGCGTATCCGCATTCAGCGGCGTTCCGGTTTGAGCATAGCAGCAGTAATTGCATAAAAGCTCTAAAACCGGACGGCAGAGATTTTCCAGTTTACTGCTCATACTTTGCCTCCTTCACGGGAAGTAACGGTAATAAACAGGAATGCTTTCAGTTCCGGGAAGATCTCGTCCGCCCAGTCCAGGATCATGGCGCGTTCATTGCAGATCTCGCTCCAGATCCGGCGGGATTCCGCACGGTCAAGTTTGAAGTAAAGGGTATCGGGCAGCGCCGGAAGGAAACGGGGCGGATACCGCATTTCATTGAGTTTCATACCGCGTACCCGCAGACGGGCGGAAGCGGGATTGACCAGTTTGAAATTGTCACCGTTTTCCACGGCTTCGATAATACGGCGGATATCGCCGCTGCATTGCAGAGCCAGATAATAATCATCCGCGGCAAGCAGGTGCTCATCTTTCAGCTGCAATGCACTGCCATGGACGCCTTCCAGCGGTTCAAAATCAATTTTGATGTAGGAGGAAAGACCTTCTGCCAGGATCAGTGACCGGATATGGGTCATCAGATCATAAAATTGCCCGTAGCAGTCAAAATGATTGTATTCACCGGTGGTGGAAATATCGCGCATGGGCTGCAGCGCAGCAAGTTCACCCAGCAGGGATTTGAGTTCCAGATACAGATCAAAAGGCGTCAGTCTGCCGCAGGAAAGAAGGGATGACAATCTGCTTTCGTAACCGTTGATGGTCTGAAGCTGCAGCACTTTGTAGAGATTGGCGCCGGAAAGATTTTCGCTGGAGAAACTGCCGCCCGCGAGATCGTGCATGATCTTGTCCCGGCGGTTCCGCAGCTGGATGTTCAACTCAACTGCCATGGACAGCAGCGGGCAATCGTTGCTCAGGAGCATGAACGGAGGAATATAACTCCGGTCGATCTCGATCATCGTTTCGCTGCCGTCCTGATAACGGGGGATCAGACGCATCAGCGGCAGAAGTTCCATATCGCTGTTGTCCTGCAGGGATGTGGTCAATCTGGCATTGAAACGGCGGCGGACAAAGGGAATTTCGTTGTCGCCGGAGTTTTCATCCCGGACAGAACTTTCCACGATGGTGAATTGTTTTTTGTTCCGTTCATCGTCTTCGGCAAGGTTGGCATCAAATTCGCTCCACACCGGCAGCGCAATATAAACCATGAAATCCGGATTGTGACTGTTCAGTTCTTCACTGATGTCCAGCGGACGGATGACCGTATTGCCGGGCATACTCAATTCTTTGCCGTTTGGCATGACCGCCGAAAAGCGTTTCAGCACCACACGGGAATTTTTCAGCGCATCAGAATCGATTTCCAGATCGATCAGACCACAGGCGTACGGCAGGGAAAATGCTCTGCTGTTGCGGATACGCGAATTGACGGACCGCTGCAGCTGCTGAAAATGATGCGGCTGAAGAAAAAGTCCTTCGGACCAATGTATATCTGATTCAAATCTCATAAGATACCCTCATTTCTCTTTCGCTGTGTTGACATTTTCCGGCTCCGGATAATTTCCGGGGCGTTCCTGCAACTGGTTGATCCCCGCCGGGGAGATTTCAAAAAAGCGGTCGGAACTGCCGAAAAGACCGGGCCGTTCCAGTGCGATCACCACTTTGCGGATGTCCCGGGCTGTTCCTTCACCCGGCTCGATCGGCATATTGACCAGCAGATAAAGCTTGACTGCGCCCTTCTGCCCGAACTTTTTCCAGACCGGATCCTGTTTTTTCAGAAGTTTCGGCAGGATGTCCGCTTCCGAAAAATACATGGTGCAATGCGTCGTGGAAGCCCGCAACGTGTTGCCGATCTCAAAATAATCGTTCACATTGCATGAATCAAAGCGTTCCGCCTCGCCTTCATTGACACCCACAATATCCACTTCAAGTGAAGGATAGATCTTCATCTGCTCTTTGAATTGTCCGGACAAAAATACCTCCACATTATAGGCAGGAGCCGCGCATCCGCAGAAAAGCACTGTGGCTAAACAAGTTGCGGCAAATATCAGAAGATGTTTTTTCATAGATCAAAAACCTTTCACTTTTGGTTGGGATTCCATTTTTTATAAACGCTCTGCGGTTCAACGGGCGAAGCCGGTTCCGCCGCCGGAGGGGGTGTCTGTTCTGCTGCAGTGTTGTGGGGAGAAACCTTTTCCGCCAAAGCTTCATCCCACATATTTTCGCCGCGGATGACCTGAAGACCAAGTTCCAGATAATGTTCACAGCGTTCCTTGTATTTGCGGGTCCCGCCCTGATGGAGCGCCGCCTGCAGCAACGCGGAATTGATGCCGTTCGCAGCCAGTCCCGCAGGCGTCTGAATCACCTGCTTTCCTTCGGGCGTGAGATTGCCGTAACTCCAGAATGCCGCCATGGCAAGCAGACCTGCGGGCTGATCGGGACATTCATTTCCGATATCCAGTGCCGCCTGACTGTTGCCTTCATCGGGCGCGACGACCCAACGGTAAACCGCCTGCATGGCGTTGTCACGCAATTTTTTCTGATGTTCCGGCATTTTGGGCGGCAGTACGGATTTGATCAGTTCAATGGTCTCTTTCCGTTTTTCTTCGATCTCCTTTTCCAGTTTTTCCACTTCCAGGAAAATCGGGGATTTTTCATCGATCTCCACAGCATTCTGTCCGGCTCTCGCTGCAACCTTCTGGAGCAGATCCATGACCCCCAGACCGTGTTCCGCTTTGAATTTATCATTCACCACGCCGAACATTTCATCAAAAATATTCTGTACTTCCGGCGGAATGGCTTTCTGCATTTCCCCGACCAGAGAATCGATCCCCGACTTGATTTTGTTTACATGCTGATTGGTCTCTGCGTCCGCCGCTGCCAGTTCCGCTTCCAGTTCGGGCGGAAACTTTGCCCATTCCGGGACTTCCATTTCTTTGGGCGCACCGATATCTGCAATATCCCGCTCCACCGCAGGATTGATCTCAAGTTCCGCCACCAGAGAAAGCATACAATTATACCCCCACCAGATCGCGGCACGGCGGTGCATGATATAGGAAAGGAAATCACACGCTTCTTTGAATTTTCCCTTTTCCTGCAGATGATAAACAAAATCTTCCGCGCCCATGGGATCTGCTGTAACAAATTCAGCCAGATCCGGACGAAGTTTGTATTTTTCTTTTTCCACCGCTTCCTGTACGGTTTTGTACCGCATCAGAACAAAGTGTTTATTCATCCATTCCAGTTTATCAGCCATTGTAGGAAATACTCCTTTTTACATGATTTTCAACGCTTTGGTCTCAACGTCACTTGCACCCGCTTTTGCTCTGGACGCTGTCGCTCCCGCTTCCGAGGCAGTGGCTTCTGCTGTGGAGGCGGTGGCTTCTGTTTCTGATGCTTCAACTGCACCTTCCTGAATATTGACCTCATCATTCGCCATATTGGAGCTGGTCTTGGTTCCGGCTGTATCGTTTTCTGCCAGACTGGTCTCTTTCTTGGTGGGGTGCATTTCGTTTTTACCCGCGATTGTGTATGTTTCCGTGTTGGTGACTGACAATTTTTTAGCAGCCCCCAATGCAAGAGATACAAGGACAGATGTTGCCGTGGAAGTAATAAGCGGTGTGACCGCTTCCAGAACTTTTGCTTTTATCTCTTCTTTGTTTTTCATCGTTTCCTGCCAATATTATTTTTTGCACCCTGTGATGCTGTTTCCTGTTGAATAGACGCGGTTCAATACTGCTTATCCATTTTTCTGTCCTTTGATTTTTTGCTTGACAGAATTGATCCCGGACACAACGGCTTCGGCAAACTTGGTTTCCACTGTAAAAACCTCCTGCGCTTGTGCATCGGTCGTGATTTTTTTGCAGGCAAGACTGACACTTGAGGAGAACTTCGCCTTCATAGAGATGAGAAGCGCAATTGCAACGATTCCCCATGCAGAGACCTGCAGACACATGGCAGTCAGACGGAATGCATCTCTGTTTGTAACCTTCGCTGTGCCATCCGCAGCATTTTTGTAGGTAAATGCTTCGAGAAACTCCGGATCCCCCCAGGCATCGATGCACAGCCAGATCATATCGATCAGCTTCGCAACAAGTTTGAGCGTCTCTGCAATGATCACGAGAATATCTCTGGCTGTCCGCGCCCCATTGTCCATCTTGATCACCTTGGTCAAATCTTCTGCATATTTCCCTATGGCGATCGCACCGTCAAGAGCTGACGAAACACCGTAAATGCTGTTATCCAGTTTTTCACTGCCGGCACAGAAAGAAGTGAATTGCGCAAGCAGTTTTGCCAACTGGATGCCGAATGCAGCTGCGAGCGTCCCTTTCTCCGATGTGGCAAGTTCAATTTCTCCGCCGGAAATATTGGTTATGCCGCTGCTTGCGGAAATACCTGCCCCCATACCGTCCGAGATCTCCGCTTCCAGTACGCCGCACATGGAACAACTCATCCCGCTCATCGAAATGCCGGAAATCCCGTCCATATAGATCGCGGCATCCATGGGACCGGTGGCTGAAGACCATTTCAACGCGCGGATCGCGATCCCGCTCGGCGTAATGGAAATGCTGTTATTGCCCACCTGGAAGGTAATGCTGTGAGCCGCCCGGACCGTCAGCGCATTGAAATCTGTAAGTTCGATCATACCTTGTTCGACATTATAACCGTTCCCGTAACATTTTTTCCAGCCGGGCGTGGAAAGTTTGATATTTTTTCCCTGAATATAGGAATTATTATTGGCTGTCAGGCGGATATTGCCCTGCGATGCCACATTGACAAGCGTTTGTGCCTCGTTGTAGGCAGCAACTTTTTCCGGATCACTTCCGTCTTCAGGTTTTTCCACGGAGGTGTCGGCAGGATGAATACTGACCTCTGAACTGGTATTGGGGGAATTTACCGCAAAAGTATCCTGCGCCCGGTCTGAAGTTGTCTCGTCCAGAATCGTTGCACTGTCCTTCGTATGAGGCTTGGGTTCGGGCGATTCCTGGGAAGAGGTCCCTTCAGGCGTTGCAGAAATATGCCGCAGCCCGATCATTTCCGCCGCATCGGGGATCGAATTTGCAAGATCATCGGCAAAGGGCATGGTCGTAACATTCGGCAGATAACTGTGCAGATAATACTGATCGTTCCCATCGCCCTGAAGCAGTACATTTTCGCCGAGACGCGGCACCCGGAAGAATCCCTGTTTGTATCCGCCCAGCGGCATGGTCAGATGCACCGGAAGCATCTGCTGGTTTTTGGTAACCGCATAAAACATATAGGTATCTTTGCTATCGCTGAGGATGAGCGGGGCTTTGCCGTTTTGGGGCAGGACCGCACCTTCCCGCGTACACACGGTCGCCGTGATCAGTTCCGGCGTACCGCCGCCCATACGGAATTTTTTCGTTTCGCCGGAATGAAAAAACAGTCCGCTGATGATCGCGGTGGTATCACTTTCCGCCGTAGCAAGCAGCGTCTGATTGGCATTCGGTGCGCAGCAGCGGATCTGAACATTCAGATATTGTTTTGCGTCCGGATCCGGGCAAGCTCCGAAATCGCTCGGCCACGGAGCGATCACGGTCAGTTTTGCAGTCGTGACAAGTGCCGTGACGGATTCCTCCGTATTGTCGAATTCTGCCACATTCAGCGTCATCCCCGGAACTGCAGTAAGATAATTTGTCGTTCCCTGCCAAATCGTTTTACGGCTTTCGATCCCGGCAAGAAGGGATTTGACGATCCGGTCCGCATCTCCCGTTTCCGTTGCACCGAACGGCATGGAATTGAATACTTTTTTCCGCGCGGACCCTTTCTCGCCGGAACTGGTCGAAGATTGCTGCCCGAACAGATCTTCGTAGTAAATATCAACCCCGTCCACACCCATGGAACTGCTCATTTCCCAGCTGTTCATCACAAAAATATTTTTCTTCGCGTTGTGACAATGGAAATCCAGTGTCTGCGGTTCGGACAATGTCTGGTTGTTGACGATCACATCAGACGCAAGTACAGGCGCCGTTTTGAAAATATGCATTTCCGGTTCCGAACCGTCGGTGGAAAGGCTCTTGAACATATAATTCAAATCATATTCCGCCAGAAGACGCAGCAGAAATTCGTAGTCGGAACTTCCCCCCTGAAAATAGGGATGGACTTTGCCTGCAACATCAGCCGGGACCGAGCCGGTAATATTATGATCTTTCAGGATCTGCCCGATCAGATCCCCCACACTTGTGGACGTACTGTATCTGCGGGGAAACGCATATTGCAGTTTCGCAAGCGGTGACTGGACAATAAGCTGGTATTTACAGATCGTCATTGTCTGGGTCCGCTGTGCCACACCGCAGTGCCGGACAGAACTGATCACGCCGGAAAAGAATCGGGAAATAAATTGATTGGAATTATTTTTCTGCGTGATCTTTACCGATGCAAAGGAGGATATGAGTTTTTGCAGATCCACTCTGGAAAATGCGGTACTGGAATAAACCGTCAGACATGCTTCTGAAAGTTGGGAGATCCCTTCCGTCAGATTCAATTCATGCAGATAAAAGTTGAACTTTTCCGCATTTGTAATATAGAGTTCCAATACCGTATTATTCATGATCGTTTCTCTTTTCAAAATATATCATTGATGTTCGGTGTGACCGCACAAACGGTCGTTACCGGTATCCCTGTTACCGGATTGACTCCGGTCACAACACTGGTCATCACTGCCACCGGACGCCCCAGCATGATTTTGTTGGGACTGCTTGAAACGGAAATGGTACCGGTACACACCGCACCGACAACCGCATCGCCCATACAGGCAACCGGCAAACCTTTTACCAGAACCGTCACCGCGCCGGGTCCGACGATCACATCGCCCGTGGCTGTGGCATTGGCAAGTGTCATAACAGGCATCGCCATGAGTTACACCTCTTTATTCTCAAATGTATATGTGAATTTTCCGTCCGCAGTATCAATGACCGCCGATTTCAACACATTGCCTTCCATCGTGTTCCGCAGAAATTCCGCACTGATCTCCGGCAGAAGTTCATTGTTCACCACCGCGTCGATGAGACGGGCGCCGGATTCCATATTGTTGCAGCGGCGGATGATCTCCTGCCGTACTCCGTCCGTATAAGTCAACGCCGCATTGTAATTTTCTCTGACCCGTTTGACCACTTTGTTGAGTTTCAGATCAATGATGTTGTTCAATGCTTTTCTGCCCAGCGGATAGTAGGGAACAATGGAAATACGCCCCAGAAGCGCCGCAGGGAAAACTTTCAGCATCGCCGGACGCACCGCTTGTGCCAGAACTTCCGGATCAGGCAGATTGTCTTCATCCTGACACAGCTGCATCACCGCATCATCTCCCACATTGGTGGTCAGAATGATCACTGTATTGCGGAAATTGATCAATCTGCCGGAACCGTCTTCCATCTGTCCTTTATCAAAGACCTGGAAGAAGATCTCATGAACATCCGGATGCGCTTTCTCGATCTCATCCAGCAGCACCACACTGTACGGTTTTTTGCGGACCGCTTCCGTCAGGACACCGCCTTCACCGTATCCCACATATCCCGGAGGCGCACCTTTGAGCGTGGAAACGGTATGGGCTTCCTGAAATTCACTCATATTGATGGTGATCAGATTGGTTTCACTGCCATACACCTGTTCCGCAAGAGTCAGAGCCGTTTCGGTTTTACCCACACCGCTGGGTCCGGCGAGCATGATCACCGCAATGGGGCGGTTGGGATCAGCAAGATTGGCTCTGGCGGTCGTGATGCGCCGGGCAATGGTATCAAGTCCGTGCTTCTGACCGATCACACGCTTGTTCATTTCGTCGCCCAGATTCAGAATATTGCTGATCTCATTTTTGACCATACGGCCCAGAGGGATACCCGTCCACTCGGAAATAATGGTCGCCACCGCCTGACTGTCCACCACCGGAAGGACCATGGGATTTTCTCCCTGAACATCACGCAGTTCGGCAAGTTTGGCGCGGACATCTTTTTTCAAACCTTCGTCTTCGGGCGTTTCGCAGACTTTTTTGCGCAGTTCCAGATATTCCGCCGCAAGACTCCGTTCCGTTTCCAGACGCTTGTTCAGGGCGTCCTGTTCCGCAGCGTATTTTTCCAATTCTTTCGCGATCTTTTCCAGTTTTTCCGCATGATCACTGCCGGATGCACTTTCACGGTCAAGGATCTCTTTTTCCAGTTCCAGCGCAGAAATCTTCCGCCGGATATATTCCAGTTCCGCCGGTTCGGAGTTCTGACTCAATGCCACCCGCGCACAGGCGGTATCCAGCACACTCACCGCTTTGTCCGGCAGCTGACGGGCAGGAATATAACGGCGGGACTGTTTGACCGCAGACGAAACAGCTTCGTCCAGCACGATCACATTGTGATGATTTTCCAGTTTGCCCGCAGTGCCGCGGAGCATCTGAATGGCTTTGTCATCATCCGGTTCATCCACATTGATGTTCTGGAAACGGCGTGCCAGAGCCGGATCTTTTTCAAAATATTTGGTGTATTCCGACCAGGTCGTCGCCCCGATACAACGGAGTTGACCACGCGCCAATGCAGGTTTGAGCAGATTCGCCGCATCATTCTGTCCGGCGGCACCGCCTGCACCCACAAGAGTATGGATCTCATCAATGAAAAGTACAATGGGCGTTTCGCTGTTCTGAACCGCTTCCACCACCTTTTTCAGCCGGTCTTCAAATTCACCCTTCATACTGGCTCCCGCCTGAAGAATACCGATATCCAGAGAGCGCAGCACTGTTCCTTTGAGACAATCCGGCACATCGCCCGCGGCAAGTCTCTGGGCAAATCCTTCCACCACAGCGGTTTTTCCGACGCCCGCTTCACCGGTGACGATGGGGTTGTTCTGACGGCGCCGCATGAGAATATCCACGACCTTGCGGATCTCGGCATCCCGTCCCACAATGGGATCCATTTTGCCCTGTCTGGCATTTTCCGTCATATCAACTGTATAAAGAGCCAGTGCGTCGTTTGCGCCGGCAGCTGCCGGATTGAGCATCGCTCCCGCCTGACCGGTAGCGGCAGGCGCTCCGGCAGAAACGGCAGCGGATTTTTCCGATGAACCGGAAACGATGGATGTAAAGTTTTCCTGCAGAAGATCGCCGTTGATCTTGGCAAATTCCCGGCTGATGTCAAGCAGATAGCCCGAAAGTTCCGGATGATTTTTGATGGCAACAAGCAGATGTCCGGTCCGGATCGCACTTTCATTGAAGACCATGCTCGTGATCATCCATGCTTCTTTGATCGCAACTTCAATGCTGTTGGCAAAGTCACTGATGCTGCTCGCTCCTCTGGGAAGTCTGTCCATCGCAGAAACCAGATCTTTTGCAAGTTTTGCCGGATCCAGTTCAAAATGTTCGATCGCGGCGTGCCAGTCGGTATTTTCCGCCATGATGATCTGATTGATCCAGTGGGAAAGTTCCACATAGGGATTGCCTCTGGTTTTGCACAGGACCGTAGCACTTTCCATTGCCTGATAACATGCTTTATCAAGTTTGCCGAACATTTGTGTGCGTTTCAATTTGCCCATAATGCATCATCCTTTCTGTTTTCATTTCTGCTCTGGGAACGGCGATGTCTGCTTTCCGCAAGCCGGGAGGCTCCGATTTTCAATTGCGTAACAGAATGACCACTGCTGTTTTTCAGCCAGATGTTCCGTCCCAGCTGCAACGAGCCGTTCAATTCCGGAGCAGGTAAAGAATTTGTCTCTATATTGATACACAGATCGTAATCCAGTACCTTGTCGAGATAATGCCGGACCAATCCGGTAAGCTGTTCAAATCCGGGATTTCCGGGCAGGAACTTTGCGCCTTCCGCATAGGTGACAACGCCGGTACTGATGGTAAATTTGTGCGTACAACTGTAAAAATTTCCACCCAGTTGTATGTCATGACCGAGTGTGGTATTGCTTTTGCCCAATCTGGCACGGTATTCCGCCGGAATGTCATGGACACTGATTTCTTTTTCGTGTATTTCGAGAGGCAGACGGAAAAAGCCGCGCAACAATTCCTGCAGACCGTCTCTGCTCCTGTATTGCGGGGCACACAGTCCGCTCCATGCCGCCGCAGTAAATTCCGGAAGCGCCGGATTGCCGGAGGGATTGCCGCCCAATGCCGAGATCATGGCTGTGATCAGACCGCCGTCTTTTTTGTCCAGACCGACAGACTGTTCATTGGCTTTCCACGCCCGGTAAAACAGTCCGATAAAACGGTGATTGATAATATCATTGAACCGCTGGACCGAATAGTCATAATAATTATGGGACCGCTGGTAGATAAAACTGGTGTGTTCCAGCGGCAGCGGACCGTTTACTCCGGTCAACCCCATAAAATAAACCAGCAGAAGCAGATGTTCCTTTTCCTGAATGGAACCGATACTGCTTTCGGGAAAATGCAGATAAGGTATCTGTCCGAAACGGACCGCCTCCTGCTGGAAACCGGAACTTTTTCCCACATTGCGCTGATCGGAATGTTGTTCGATACGGCGGACAAACTCAAAGAAATCGGGTTCAAATCTGCCGTTTTTCTGCAAACGCTGATAATAACGGGCGGTCTTTTTTATGCCTTCCATACGATGACCTCCCGTTTTTTATCCGTGTGCATAACCAGTTCCATACAACTGTTCAGCGGCGTATAACTCATGAGCAGTTCTTTCAGGACCCAGCCGAATGTAAAAACACCGAATCCGGCATACGCTTCTTCACGGAACGTGATCTCACAATGCCAGCCGCTTTCATAAAAAACACTGCCCCTGTTGATGAAACGGAACTGCTTCGGGGCGGAATGAAGCGAAATCATCCCGTCAAGCAGCCGGACCGTTTCTTCTTCCGGACGGTTGCTGTATGCCGCGATCAGTTCTTTGAGCATTTCCAGCGGAATATTGCCGTCGTTCCACAACAGACTGGAAAAATTCAATGCCAGATACCCGATACGCGCCCAATCTTCACGGTTGCCCTGTCCGCAAAGTGCGTTGCCCGGCGGACCCGGCGGCGTCAGAAAAGAAACTTTCCTGATCCCGGAAACACTGAAGGACTGTATGGGATCCGACATCCGCAGCAACAACGGCAGATCCCGGTTGGTACAGAGCGTTTCCGCCTGAAACTGCCGGATGTTTTCCCATTTTTCCCCGTGTTTTTTTCCGGCAAAAGAGATAAACACCTCTGAACCCGGATAAGATGTGCGGACCGTACGCTGTGCATTCAGTATTCTGGGACGGCGGTGCTGAATGAATACACCGTCTTCCGGTGTGCAGCCGGGATCATAACAGGGCAGATAATTCACGATCTCCTGATTCCGGTCATCAAAGGCTTTCGCCGATACGATCCTGAATACTTCATAGTCAAGGGGAGCCGTCCGCTCCGGAACGACCTGCTGTTCAAACTGTCCGTGAAAATCACTTCTGCCGCTTGTCTTCCGGAAAAGATTCACAGCCGGAAGCGCCCAAAGTTTGAAATTGTCGCGGCTCAACGCGTTGATGAAATTGCTTTCCCGGCGGCTGAAGGCAAAAACGATTTCGATCTTTCCGTCTTTCACGGATCGGAACAGTTCGCCGCTGCAGCTCAACGAGATAAATTTATAGAGAGCCGGATATGTCAGATAATGCTGAAGTTTGCGCAATCCGGTATTTGCCTTGAGTGAATTGATATGCGGTTCCTGAAAATGGGGAATGGAAAGACACATATCCCCGGGTGCTTTAACAAATTTGTCCTCTTTTTTCAGATAGATCCCCTGCAGATCGGCAAGCATCAATTCCTGCAGCAGCGAGGCTTCCCCGTCGGTCAGATTGAGAAAGATCGACAAATCATTGTCCCCGCCGGACATATCGGGATTGACCGTACCGTGATAATCCAGTTTCAACGCCAGAGCAGACTTGATGTTTTTCCCGGGCAGCGCATATTCTTCCAGCCCCGCAGTCACATAAGACGCCTCTGTCAGCGTCAACGGATAAAGTTTTTTACTGCCCATTGCCGAAAAACGGCACGGCGTCTGAATATTGTTCAACTTGCAATGAAATTCATCACCGGGTTGGATGGTGATGCCATTCTTCAACCGTTCATCCGTAAAATCAGGTTCAAGATCAAGAATGGTGTAAGACGGCACCGGATACAATGCCAGCGGAGCAACTGCACTCAATACCGATTCCAGCAGACGGGGGAAACCGCTTTCCAGTTTTTCCTCCACTCTGGCGGCAAGAAATGCGGTCCCTTCCAGCAGCCTTTCCACATACGGATCCTGACATTCCATGGCGGAAAGTTCCAGGCGGCTGGCGATCTTGGGAAATTCTGCGGCAAACTCAGCACCCAGACTGCGGATATACGCTAAATTGTTCCGGTAATATTCCAAAAAGTTCATAAGTAATGCTCATCCGCATTGTTAATGGTTGCCGTACCGCTTTCCAGATCCAGTCTGGACCGGAAAACAAGTTCTTCCCGCAAAGGTTCCACCGATATCCAAGCCGATATTTCCAGCTCAAGAACGGAATGATTGCTCTTTTCATCATTGCCGTTGACATAATTGACCTCAAGGGTCTCTTTTTCCAGACGGGGCTCAAAAACACTCAACTGATGTATGATCTCCTCCCGGAGTTTTTCCCGCGCCGCCGCACTGTGGGAAGAACCGCAAAAATCCGGCAACCCCATTCCGAGAACGGAATCAGTTACAGCCGGATCATTTCCCCATACATCGGAAGACGGATGTGAACGGGAGTTCAGGATCAGTTCAATGTTCCAGAGAATATTCTGCTTGAGCTGCTTCAGTGATATTCCCCGTGTGAAATTTTCAGTTTTCTGTTCCGGATTCTGATCTGTCAGTCTGCCTAACAAACAGGGCATAAAAATCTCGCCGGAGCGGATCCTGGATGCATTACTGTTTACTGGCATAAATCAAATCCTCCGGAAAAACTCCCCCGCACGAAGCAGGGGAGCTTTCCGCTGTTTCAAAAATCAGGAATTGCTGATCTGGTCAAAAGACGCTTCGATCGCACCGTCTTTGGTGTTGTCCGGCTTGATCGGGGTCACTTTCCAGGTGATCTTACCAGCTACGAGTTCAACTGTTTCCACAGCTTCACCGGTACCGGTACCATCATCCAGGATCTGCACTTTGACTTCCGCCTTGGCGACTTTCACATTTTCCAGCTTGATCTCGTAGACCGGGACCTGGGCGCCGGCGATCGCACGGCAGGCATGGAATTCAACCTTGGAAATCTTCTGTCCGTTCATGCAGAACTGCTGCAGTTTCGGGGTCGCTTTGTCAACGATGTGTTCAAAAACGAAGGGCGTGAACTGACCGCGTCCCGCAACATCCGCGCCGCGGGCGAGCGTCACATTCTGAACGCTGCCGTGACCGAAGCGCAGAACTTCGATCCATTTGCTGTGACTTTTGTCATTGCTCTGACCGTCGATACCGTCAATCTTCACAAAGAAATCGCTTGCCATAATGTTTTCTCCTGTTGTTGTTTCGTTTGTTGCTGTTCGAGTTCAAGGATGATTATTTTGCACCGCTGGGAACTTTTGTCACCAGACGCAGACTGGTGGTCAAACCTTCCAGCTGATAGTGGGGACGCAGATAGAAACGGGCATTGTAGTAACCCGGCTGTCCTTCCACCGGCTCGACTTCCACTTTCGCTTCCGCCAGAGGATATTTTGCTTTGACCTCTTCAGAGGCATTGGGGTCACTGGTCACATAGTTGGCGACCCAGTCACTCAGCCAACGCTGCATATCGGCACATTCCTTGAAAGAACCGACTTTGTCACGGACGATGCATTTGAGGTAGTGCGCAAAACGGCTGGTGGCAAAAATGTAGGGCAGTTTTGCCGACAGATTGGCGTTTGCCGTTGCATCCGGATTGTCGTATTCCTGGGGCTTATTCACCGTCTGACCGCCGAGGAACACAGCGTAATCGGTATTTTTCCAGTAGCAGAGCGGCAGGAAACCGTTCTTGGAAAGTTCCGCTTCACGCCGGTCGGTAATGGCGATTTCGGTGGGGCATTTCATGGCAACGCCGCCGTCATCGGTGGGGAAAGTATGCGTGGGCAGACCTTCAACAACGCCGCCGGATTCCAGACCGCGGATCCGTGCGCACCAGCCGTATTCCGTGAAGGAACGGTTAATGTTTGCCCCCATGGCATAAGCGGCATTCATCCAGTTGTATTTGCTGCTGTTGCCGGAACCGGTCTCTTCTTCAAACGCAAATTCTTCCACCGGATTGGTGTTGGCGCCATAGGGAACACGGCTCAGCACTTTGGGCATGGTCAATGCCACATAACGGCTGTCTTCAGATTCACGGAAACTGCGCCATGCTGCATATTCCGGCGTCCCGAAGATCTTGGTCAGATCTCTGGGATTGGAAAGTTCCTGCCAGGAATCAAAGTTCATGATGGAGGGATCTGCCGCCGAGATGAAGGGCATGTGGGATGCCGCTGCGATCTGGGCAATACCTTTGAGCATTTCCAGATCCGGCGCTGTGTGATTGAAGTAGTAGTCGCCGATCAGGCAGCCGTAGGGTTCGCCGCCGGCAGTGCCGTATTCGTCTTCGTAAAGTTTCTTGAAGAGGGGACTCTGATCCCAAGCCGTGCCTTTGAATTTCTTCAGGCTCTTGGCAAGATCTTTCTTGGAAACGTTCAGCACGCGGATCTTCATGGATTCGCTGGTCTGGGTGTTGTTGACCAGATAGCTCAAGCCGCGCCACGCACTTTCCAGATTCTGGAAGTTTTCGTGATGAATGATCTGATTGACCTGATCGGAAAGTTTCTTGTCCAGTTCCGCAATGATCCCTTCAATGGTCTTGATCGAGTTGTCAGAAACCAGGGCGGCATTTTCCAATGCCTGATTCACCAGCGTCTTGACCGCGCTCTGGACCGCCATGTTCGCTTCATCAGATTTGGGTTTGAACTCCTGATTGAGGAGCTTCTCAAAATCGGACATCTCAACAGTTTCGGCATTCAATGCCTGTGCTTTCAATTCTTCAGCCATGATCATTCACCCTTACTTTCAGCTTTTTCTTCGTTTGCCTTCCGGGAGAGAGCCTTCAACAGCGCAGGATCTTCAAGGATCTTGTTCAGCAGTTCTTCCGCTCCGGATTTGCCATCCATGTAACTCAACAGATTGGCAAGTTCCTGACGGGCGTTCAGCAGCTCTTTCAAGCCGTCAACTTTTGCCGCAACTGCTGCCGGTGAAAAGTCATCCATGCTTTCAAATGTCAGATCCACTGCAATGTTTCCTTCGCCGGAAATCACATTCGGGACCTGCATCGTGACACGCGGCTTCATGCTTTTCAGCCGTTCATCAAAGTTGTCACTGTCGATTTCCAGAAATTTTCTGTCTTCCAGTTTCGGAAGGGGTTCTTCCGGATTCCCGGACAGATCGGAAATGACGCCGGTCACAAAAGGCAGATTCACTTTCTTTTCTGCACCGTACAGTTCCACATCGTATTCCACCTGAACACGAGGGGCTCGGTTTTTGCCGATAAATTTTTGACCACCTTTACTTGCCATTGCTGACCTCCTGTTGTTAGTCCGTTTGTTTTTAAGGTTTCAAAATTTCAATAGTTGTCTTCACTCTCATCGCTTCTCCTGATACCGAGAATGTCCCGGCCGCGGTCAACGGAATCCGGTGCGATCTCGCTCAAAAGATCCATAAAATTCATTTCCGCCATCCGTAAAGCCCGGTTGACAAGGAACGGGACGGGGCTTGTGGGTTCGGCAGTTTGAAAATACTCGCAGCCTTTGCGCAGCAGCAGCAGCGCTTCAGAACGGTTGCGGGCTTTCACCGATTGGATATCCGCAAAACCAGTGGCAGGAGCCTGGACCGTTCCAACCGCTCCAACCGTTTCAACTGCAGTTTCAACCGCAGTTTTATTTTCTTCAAGTTCCTGACGGGAACTGTATTTGCTGTAAAAGTGCTGCAGACGCTTCAGTTCGTTGTTCAGCGTCGCAAAAGAAACAGAATATCCGCCGGATTTGCTTTCAAACTCATTGCCGATCTGCTGGAGAAGATCCGCAATGCGGTTCACCAACTCGCCCTGTTCCAGCATCACGGATACCGGAACGCCTGCCATTTCCGCATTGAGCAGACTCAGATCCGGCGTTTCATCACTGCTTTCCAGTTCACCTTCCGCCAGCATCAGATCCCGCAGCGTGTATGCCGCGCCCACAGGCGAAAGCCGCACATTGCGGAAGAGATTGAGAAAATTCACCGGATCATCAAATGCGCCGGGCGGCGGTGAGATCATCCCCAGAATATTCAGCCGTTCCAGCGGATCGTTGTCGTCATCCGGATCCAGCTGCGGATAAAACTCCGTCCACAGATTTTCGATCAGGGAATGGATCAGTTCCAACGCATCGGCAAATCCCTTCAGACCGTCAAGCGCCACCCCCGAAACTGCGAGATAGACTGCCAGACGCAGATCCCGTGTGGTTTCCCAGAGCGCGAGAACATTCTTCTGCAATTTGCGGTAGTCCGGATCCTTCCCTTCCACGATGGAATCGCCCATCTGGCTCGCAGGAATGCCGGCAACGAGTTCTTCCAGCCCCATGTAGAGCGGGTCATACTCCTGATTTTCTCCGGCAGGGGCTTCCGCAGAAACCACCTGTTTCATATTTTCCAAATCCCATTCCATAGTCACCTTGCTCCCATACTTACTGCCTGTCCGGTTTGATATGCCGGTGTTAACATCGCTGTCCGGTAAAAATCTCAGTAGAAAAGCGAGATGAAATGTTCCGGTCGCAGCGGTACAATAGCATATATTCTTTCCTTGTCAACGATTTCTGACAATAATTATTTAAAAAAATCTAAAAAAAATTGGCGGAAACCGTTTTTTTTGGTGCTTTGTCGTGGAAAAACTGCCTTCCGATCCCGAACGCCTGCCGCAGATCACCTGTCTGCTGTCACTGTCTCCTTCCGGTCCGTTTTCTGTTTCTGACCGGATAACGGACAGGATGCGGAAAGGTTACAGCAATTTTTTGTTTTTTTTGCTTTTTCAACAATTGTGACGATGACACATTACACCCGCACCGCAAATCCTTTCGCCGGGTATTTGTTTACTTTTCGCTTACATAAAAAATACCAAATGTCAATTATGAATATGCAGAAAGTATAAATAATCACCGTTTCAAAAATGCAGGAAACGGGGTATAATATGAGCGGACTCAAACATACCGGATACGGCTTTCCATTTTTATTATTCCGTTTAAGATGAGTTGTTTATGCTTTCAGCAAATCATTGTTTCTGATGACCGGAATAAAAATATGGACGACATTGCCAATGGGCCTTTTCCTATGGCAATTATTTCAGCGCATAAATATACAACAGATATACTTGAAACCGGGACCGGATTTTTTACATTCCCGGCTCCTCAGAAGGAGCTCCGCAGGAGATGTTCCCCGGGCATCAAAGTCCGGAGAGAACCGTCCGGCAGAACGGCTTCCGCTTCCGTATTGGGCGGTATGGTGATCCGCCATTCCACGGATCCATCCGGCAGATTTTTCCAGGCGGAAACAATCGTTCCGCGGGGGGACTCAAAAGCGGCTTCTGCAAAATCCAGTTTTTTTGTCCAGACCGGTGAAAGCCGGATTTTCCGGAATGCCTCTCCCGCGGACCGGATCCCGCAGATCCCTTCAAAAAGCCAATCCATACAGCTGCCGAGAGCCACATGACAGAAGGAATTCATTTCCGGATCGCAGAGAGTATCGTCCGGTCTCAGGCTGTCCCAATGTTCCCATACGGTCGTACCGCCGCGGAGGACCTGATAAAGCCAGGATGGACAGGTCTTTTGCTGAAGCAGATCATAAATCAGTTCGCCGTTTCCGGTCTTTTCCAATACGCGCAGAATATGAGCAATCCCTGCGAGCCCGGTGGTGATATGCATTTTTTGTGTATTGCGGATATCATCAAGGAGAAAATCCACAGTTTGAGCGCAGGCGTTCTCCCCTTCCCGAACCAGTTGATATTCCAGAGCAAGGACGGCTGCGGTCTGCGTTTTTTCACGGAGTCCCTCTTCCGCATCGAAAAATTCCTGCAGAAAGGCGCTGCGGATCTTTTCCGCCTGATCCCGCCAGTATTGGACGTCCGACGCACTGCGTCCTGTCACCCCGGCGATTTCAGCCATGACCAGATGCATTCCGTGCCATACCGCAGTTGCCACAAAACGGTGATCCGTATCCCGGTCTGCATAAAGCCAATCGCCGTATCGTGAGGAATCAACGATGTACGGTTTGTCGTCACGAGCAGTCAACTTCTGTTTTTCCATCCAGTTTGCCATCTTTTCATATCCCTGCTCCAGGAGGCGTTTATCGCCGTACTTGCGGTACATGATCAACGGCACGATCAGTCCGGAATCCGACCAGATGGATGAGTACACCAAATCCGTTTCAAAGTATGGCGCTATAATGGGAAAACAGCCGTCTTTTCCGCAATGCGATGCTGTAAAAATGTCCTGACACCATTTATTGTAGAAGGGGGCACCATCATAAAGATAAGTGGCAATATTCATAAACATCTGAGCATCGCCGGTCCAGCCGAGCCGTTCATTGCGCTGCGGGCAATCGGTCGGGACCTCAAAGGCATTGTTCCTGCCGGTCCAACGGACATTTTCGATCAGACGGTCGATCAGGGGATCCGAACAGTGGAAAGTGCCGGTCTGACGCCGGATCGAGGTCAGGACCCGGGCTGTGATCTGCTCTTTCTCCAGGGCTTTCAGACCGGAGATCTCCAGATAACGGAATCCGAAATAGGTGTAATGCGCTTCACAGACTTCCCGGCATTTTCCGGAACAGATATATGTATTTTTGGCTTCTGCCGCCCGGAGAGATTCCGTATAGATCTCCCCGCCGCGCAAAATTTCGGCATGCCGGATCACGATCTCTGTTCCGCGGGGCATATTCCGGAGTACGAGGCGTTCCCTGCCGGCGATCATCTGCCCGAAATCCACCAGAAATCTGCCGTCCGCCGTTCGGGTAATGGTTTGCGGTTTGAGTATGACAGTTCCGCGGACCGCTTCATTTCTGTGCCATACAGTCTTTGCCGGAGCCTCCAGTTCAATCGCGGGAACCGGCAGTTCTTCCTGATCTTCCAGTGTGGCATCATACTTTTCGCCCATATAAATATCGCTGAAGCGGATGGGGCATAGTTCACTGCGATACTGGAATGAACGGTCTGTAACGATCACATCCTTTGTTCCGTCTTTTTTATGCAAATGCAGTTCTGCTTTCAGCAGATTGTACGGTCCGTAGGCATCCTTTCCGCCATTTCTGCCGCGTCCGATGGAGCCGTTGAACCAGCCGTCCGCCAGATCGGCATCCAGACGGTTTGTTCCGGGGTGAAGAAGTGCGGTCACGTCGTACGCCACATAGGGGACTTCCACACGGTAATCCGTCCAGCCCGGCAGGAACTGGTCTTCCGTCACGTCTCTGCCATTGATCCTGAACGCGCACAAGCCCAGGGCAGTAAAGTACAATCTGGCAGAAACGAGATCCGGTCCGACGTCAAAAATCCTGAAAAAACGCTGAACCGGCAGAAGTGATTTATTTTCCGGATCGGGTTTGGTGATCCATGCTGCCTGCCATGCCTCATCCATAAACCCGGTTTCAAAACGGGCACTGGCAGTGGCATATTCGCCGAGATCATCCAGAACGCTCACGCTCCATTCATAGGCTGTAAATGGCTGAAGTGCTTTCCCATCATATTCCAACTGAATGGTTTCCGAACTTTCTTCTTCTTTTTCCCAGAGAATGGAAGTATGATCTTTCAGCGTCAGGATCCGCCGGACCTGTTTACTGCCATTTCCCCGGAGTTTATAAGAAAAACGCGGTATTGCTTCATCCATCCCAATGGGATTTTCCAGATATTCCACACGCAGATCACAGGGTTGCAGCATCGGTCAGACTCCTTCAGAAGTTGTTTTTGTCGGTTTGGGATACTGTAACAGGACAGCAATGAAAAATCAAGCAAAAACAGATGAAAAATTGCTGTTTCCCGGAATCGGGGCAAAAATAATGCCCGGAGATATTCTGAGCCTGCAGCCCCCGACAGAAGATCTCCGGAATTGCCGGAAGCCAGCCGTAAATTCAACAGCTGCTTATCGGCTTGCAGGCAGTTTTTTACACTGAAGCAATATAAAAAGCGGGAATCATCTTGCCAGTGATTCCCGCACCCAGCCCGATGACACTTCCCTAATTACACGCGTGTGATCTTTTGTTAATTCATCTCCATTCTATGTTTATTCTAACATTTATGCGGTATCTTTCTGCCGGGTCGATGCCGGATATGAAGGGAAGAAAAAAATCCCCTGCTTTTCGCCGGTCCCCCCTTACCCCCGATCATGAGCCCGCCGAAAAGCAGAAGATCCGGAACACGGAACAGAGTTCCGCGTCCAGTATAATGCGCCGCGTCAAAGAAAAAATGCAAATCATTCAAAAAAAATTTGCAAACTGCGCAGAAGTAAGATATCTTTACTGAAGGCATTGTGAGAACTGAAAAGATGGCTTATTGCAACTGGACGATCGAACGGGATGGTCCGTTAAAACAGAATGATCTTTGATTGTTCAACAGAAAGACCGCAGCCGGAAACACAACCGGAAAGGAGTATGCTTTTATGTATCTCAACAGCATCTGTTCTGAATTGAAAAAACGCTTGATCGAATGTCCCCCCGATGTCCCCACGATCCGAACCATGGAGATCGGGTGGAGCGACCGGATCCGGATCGGTGCGGGAATCGCCGGTCAGAAGATGAAAATCGGAAACCGGCTGTTTGCAGATGGCTGGGGCGATCACGCAAGCAGCAGACACATCATTCACATTCCGGGCAGAGCTGTGAAATTTGAAGTCATGGCGGGGGTGATCAGTGACCCGGAAGGACGCATCACTTTTTCCGTGGAGGATATGGATGGAAATGTACTGGCAGATACCGCTGAATTGACGGTAAGGGATGATGCCGTGCTTTTGAGTGCAGATCTGCCTTTATGCACGGATTTTGTGATCCGCTCCTTTGCATCGGAAGCTGCGGCGAAGGGCTGGACTGCCGCTAATCTTCTGTGGGGAGATCCCTGCATCACGCTGGAAGACGGCACACAACTCAAAGGCAGGGACTTTGTCTGTTACGAGCAGTCTCCTATCAACTCGTTCAACTATGATGGCGAACCCTTTATTCCGGCTGCAAGCACTGTGACACTGATGGAGGAAACAGATGATCTTCAGAAATTTATCCGGGAAGATACATCTGCCGATGGCGCATTGACTGTCCGTACGACGATCACGGTTTACAAAGATTTTCCGGTGATCGAATATCTGCCGGAACTTCTAAACCGCTCGGACAAAAACAGCGGGCTCGTCAGCGATTTCAAATCTCTGGACCTGCCGCTTGATCTGCACGACCGTTCCTGCGGCTATCTTCCGACAAAAGACGGTTTCAGCTGCACTTATGCGATCCACGATGTGGCACTGCGCCGCACGCTGGGGAGCAAGAATTGTCAGAGCGACTTTATAGAGGAAACAGTCTGGCTCCGCCCCCGTTATCCCGAAGATCATATCCGGCTGGAAACGGATGAAGGACGCAGTTCCGCCGCATGGCTGCCTTATTTCGGACTGGATGAAACGGATGAACAGGGCTTGAACATCGCCGTCGGGTGGTCCGGAGCCTGGTATGCGGATTTCCGGATGAGATCGCTCCAGCTGTCTGTTCAGGCGGGGATGCCGGAAACACATTTCCGCGTGCTGCCCGGCGAAACATTGCGTCAGGTCTCCATGATCCTGCATCACCGCAACGGACTGAATGTGGTGGACGGTCAGAATCAGTTCCGCCGTTTTGCGCTGAAATATCATACACCCCGTCGTGCCGATGGTACAGTACACCGCGTTCCGTTCTCATTCAGTTCCTGGGGCGGCAATAAAACAGAAAATCACCTGAAAAACCTTGCGCTGCTCGCTCGTGAAAAGCCCGGATATGAAGTTTACTGGGTCGATGCCGGCTGGTTCGGCGGAGACCGTCCCGTGGCATCCAGTGAGTTCGGGGAAAGCGATTGGTACACAACGGTCGGGAACTGGATCATCAACCGCTGGGCGCATCCGGACGGATTCAAACCCATTGCGGACGCTGCCCATGAAGCAGGTCTGAAATTTCTGCTCTGGTACGAAATGGAACGGGTCATGAAGGGAACCCCTGTTGCAAAGGAACACCCGGAATGGATGCTGGATACCGGGAAAAAACCCGGACATTATCTTCTGAATTTCGGAGTACCGGAAGCCGTGGATTGGGCTGTGGAACAGGTGGCATATATGGTGCGCGAACACGGTCTGGATCATTACCGGCAGGACTTCAATTTCAATACGCTGCCATTCTGGTACGACAACGATGCACCGGACCGGATCGGTGTAAACGAGATGAAACACATTGCCGGTCTTTATACGTTCTGGGATCGTTTGCGTGAAATGTTCCCGGATATGCTCATTGACAACTGTGCCAGCGGCGGACGGCGGCTGGACTTCGAGACGAACAGCCGCAGTATCTGCCTCTTCCGATCCGATATGCTGGGGCGTCACTGGTACGACAGTTCGGAAGCCAGTCAGGTCATGAGTACCTATCTTTCCCGTTGGATCCCTGCGACCGGCGGCGGCTGCACTTTCATCGATCAGGATGATTACAGTCTCTTTGCAGGGTCCATCCCCGGCGGCTCATCCCCCATTCAGGATGGTTATGAGGATGTGGATTTTGAGTGGATGCGGAAAACATACGCTGCACTGCACCGGATGCGTGAACTTTGTTACGGCAACTGGTATCTTCTTGCAGAAGCACCCGAATCCCATAAAAATATTTTTGCGTATCAGTGCGATTCCCCGGAAAAAAGTGAAGGTTATTTCATTGCCTTCCGGCGTCCTGCGGGCAATGAATCAAGCCGTATTCTCCAGTTGCAGAAGATCGATCCATCTGCCATGTACAGGCTCGAAGTCCACAGAGGCGGAACAAAACAGATGTCAGGTGCTGAATTGCAGAAGTATCTGCTCGAAATGCCGCAGCCGCGCACGATGCATCTGGTGTTTTATAAAAAGATCTGAGCTCCCTTTTTATATATTTATCCGCCTTTCAGCGGATGTGTTCTGTCGCGCAACGGCAGCGGGAGAGGGGCTTTTTTTACAGCCGAAGCATAGATGCCCAGGATCATTTCCAGAGAATGAACGGCGGTCCCGATCCCTGCCGTACACGGGGTATCATTTTTGATCGCCTGCAGAAGATCCCACGCGGCACGGCGGTTGTTTTCCGCAAAATAAATGTGGTGATATTGTGAAAAATCCATCTGCCACGCGTCCGGATCGATCTTTTCAGCCCCCGGGATCTCTTCCGGCTCCGGCAGAACAACTTTTTCATATTGATTGCTGTCTTCCACGGGAACGGGAACATTCCGGCAGATCCGCAAAGAACGGTCACCCGTATAACGTATGGTGAGATTTCCCTTTGTCCCCGCGACAGTCATTCCCATACGCATACCGGCGGCGACTTGAGGCAGGATTTTCCGGCTTTCAAAGATCCCGTTAATGCCGTCGGGAAAGCGGAAGAGCGCAAAGATCTCATCACCGGAACACTTACCGATATTTTCCTGTGTTTGCAGAAGATCATTTTCTCCGATGTTCACGCCGCCATTCCGCACATCACCGTACACACTTTCCGGCAACCCGAAGATCCAGCAGGCAGCATCAAACAGATGTGTTCCCAACACCATCATATCCTCTCCGCCGCCCCGGGGATCTTCTTTTCCCCGCATATAACAGGTGAGGACTCTGCCGATCTCCCCCGCCCGGATCAGGCGTTTCATCTCCCGGAAAGCCGGAGCAAATCTTGCGAGATGTGCCACCTGGACTTTGCAATGTGTTTTTTCTGCCAGCTGCCGCAATTCATCGGCCCGGAGAAGATCATCTGCCAATGGTTTTTCACAAAGCACATGACAATGATGTTCCAGCGCAAATTTGATCCCGGTATAATGCTCACAGGGCAGTCTGGAACAGAGGACCACAATATCCGGACGCTCTTTCTCCATCATCTCTTCATAACCGGTGTAAAGTCTTTTTGCGCCGCAAAGATGATAATTCTTTTCCGCCTCCGGATTCGCATCTGCCAGTGCGGCGATCTCCACTCCGGGCAATCCGGTAAAAGCAAAATGCGTAAAATGTCCGCCCATGCGCCCTCCCCCGGTCGGACGATTGATACAGATCTTCAGCATGGTCTTTGTCTTTCCATATTCATCCATTTGTCATTCAGTCAAACGCGATATTCCCCGCTGCGGATAATGTAAACGGCAAAAACGCCGAATTCAAACTTTTTCCCGCATAATTTTGTAAAAGAGACCGGAAAACAGATTTATTTTCAGAAAAAGCAATTTAAAACGATTGAATTATAAAAAAAGCGTGTTAGATTTTTTTGAGTAACCAGAACAAAGGAGAAAAATATGCAGGACCTTGAGATCTACGATTGTCATATCCACCTGATGCCGCGCGGCAAGGACGGACCGGAAACTTTCCGGTCAAAAGCGAAAGAATCCGGGATCAGCGGCGGGATCATTTTCAGTATGCCTCCGGCGAGTACGCTGGTATGCGGCGAACACCCCATGCACTGGAAAGAACGGATCGTACATGTGCTGGATTTCTGCTCAAAACTGGAAAATTTTTATCCGTTTCTCCGGACCGATCCGACAGAAGATGATGCGGTCGAACAGGTGGAATATGCCAAAAACGCGGGGATCAAAGGATTCAAGGTCCTCTGCAACCGGTATATGCCCGCAGAAGGTCTCACCGCGTACCGGAAGATGGCGGAACTGGATATGCCGCTGCTGTTCCACTCCGGGATCCTGTGGGACGGCGGCGAAGTCAGCACGAATTTCAACCGTCCAGCCAACTTTGAATGTATGCTGGAAGTGCCCCGGATCCGTTTTGCACTGGCGCATGTTTCCTGGCCGTGGACCGAGGAATGTATCGCTCTCTTCGGCAAGTTCGCAAACACCCACATCGTCAACAAAGATGCCGCGGTGATGTATGTGGACTCCTCGCCGGGTGCCGCCGATTTCTACCGGGAGGACATTTTCCGGAATTTCGTACTCAACCGGTACGGCATTGAAGATAAACTCATGTTCGGCGTTGACGGTCTGGCGAATGCCTACAATGTCCACCGCACAAAACACATGATCGAAACCGACCGGAAAATATTCGACCGTCTGCAGGAACAGTACGGAAACTATGAAGGCTACATGTGGGAAGGCTTGAAAAAACTTTCCCCGGAGGACCGGAATCCGTTCCGGAAAACCTTCAAAAACGCAGTGAAGAAAAATATTCTGGAATTTTTAAATGGCAGGCAGTAACGCTTGCACATCATAAGGAGAAAGATCATGCAGGATCTTGAGATTTACGATTGTCATATCCATCTGATGCCGCGGGATACGGAAGGACCGGAGATTTTCCGGTCAAAGGCAAAAGAATCCGGCGTCAGCGGCGGGATCATTTTCAGTATGCCGCCGGAAACCACGGTCAAGTGGCGGGGCATAGAACCCATGCAATGGAAAGACCGGGTCACACATGTGCTGGATTTCTGCTCCAAGCTGGAGAATTTTTACCCGTTCCTCTGGATCGACCCCACCCTGCCGAACGCCGTGGAACAGGTGGAATATGCCAAAAACGCCGGGATCAAAGGTTTCAAGGTCATCTGTAACCGGTACATGCCGGTGGAAGGTCTGACCGCATACCGGAAGATGGCGGAGCTGGATATGCCCCTGCTGTTCCACTCCGGGATCCTGTGGGAGGGCGGCGAACCCACTGCCAACTGGAACCGCCCCGGCAACTTTGAATGTATGCTGGAAGTGCCCCGGATCCGCTTCGCACTGGCGCATGTCTCCTGGCCGTGGACCGATGAATGTACCGCTCTCTTCGGCAAGTTCGCCAACACCCGCATCGTCAATAAAGATGCCGCTGTGATGTATATCGATTCCTCCCCGGGCGCGGCAGATTTTTACCGGGATGACATCTTCAAGAAACTCGTTCTCAACCGCTACGGGATCGAAGATAAACTGCTCTTCGGCATCGACCGCCATGCCAACGCGTATGATGTCCGCTGGGCAAAATACGTTATTGATTTCGACCGCAAAATGTTCGACCGTCTGCAGGAACAGTACGGAAACTATGAAGGCTACATGTGGGAAGGCTTGGAAAAACTTTCCACGGAGGACCGGAATCCCTTCCGCAAGACATTCCGGAACGCTGTTAAAAAGAACATTCTGGAATTTCTGAATGTCAGCGGGGATGAGAATGTTCTTTCAAAAAGAGCGTGATCCCGGCTTTCAGCATTTTACCACCGGCAACGTTTAAGACCATTCCGGTAAAAAGTTCCTCCGGGGCATCAAAATCAATATTATTGATGTCCAGAAAAATTAATGCTGCCATTGCGCCGACACGCTTATTGCCATCTACGAACGGGTGATTTTCGACAAGATGGTATAAATAAGCAGCCGCCATTTCATAAATTGTCGGGTGCAGGAAAGCACCACCGAATGTGCTTTCCGGCATCCCAATGGCGGATTTCAGCAGCCCGATGTCACGCAGTCCGCTCGCACCACCGAATTTTTCTATCTGATATTCGTGGATCTCCACAATATCAGAAAGAGTCAGAAACTGTATTTCATTCACTTTGCAAGTTCCTCAAAAGACTTTGCATAGCGTTTACCGATCCGAGCCATGGATTTGCGGACTTTTGCAGAATGAACAGCATCTTTTACCGGTGTGAGAATCAAAGCGTGACCATCGGTCACAACTTCAAAAGCAGTTTCTGCAGTTGCTCCGAGCAGTTCCAGAATCGGACGCTCAATGACCAAAGCCGCACTGTTTCCGTGTTTTGTCAGTGTTTTAATCATAGAAACCTCCTTGCGGTTACAACATTGTCATTACTAAAATACACCATTAAGTAAGAAAAGTCAAGGATAACACATCAAGTTCAAAAGAAAAAATTGTTGATGCAATCCTAATTATCGCAGATATTTGTGATATATTTTTTCAATCAGCATCTTGAAAAATGTTCAAAGGGTGCTAAATTGAGGAGATTGATTTTGAAAAATGGTCCCCGAATTTAAACAAACAGAAAGGAGTTCAAGAATGAACTTCAAATGGAAGCACGTGGCGGTTCTTTCCCTGTTGAGTCTGATTCCATGGAACGGATCGGCACAAATGGAAAAAATCACAGACGCGACTTATCAGGAATGGTCCGGCAAATTGCCGACCCTGCAGCAGGCTGCAAAAAATCCCTATCTCAAAACATTTCTGGGGTCGATCGGCAGCAAGACACCGGAACGCGCACTGATCACAGCCGCCCGCGTGGCAGCGGATGTGAACGGAGCCAAAGAGGCTTTTACCGGGAATGTGGTGTACTACGCAGTTCCCGCAATGAGCAATCTGATGCGTCTGGCGGATACTTATCCGCTGGATGGTTCGGCGCTTGCGCCCGTGCGTATCTTTTCCGCACAGAACGAATATGAACCCGGTTCCTTCCTGCTCTATCCGCTGGAAGATCTGGGAAAAGTGGAATTGAAACTGACCCCCTTCAAAAATGCCAAAGGGACGCAGTTCCCCGCCGACAAACTGGATCTGAAAGTGATCAAGATCTGGTATCAGAACGGAAACGGCTGGTACAACTATTTCGGCGATACAGAACTCAAACTCATTCCGGAACTTCTGCTCAACGATGAAGATCTGATCAAAGTCGATACGGAAAAAGTCCAGAATTATGCGCGTCTCACGGAAAAAGACGGTTCTGTTTCCTATCAGTGGATGACGCCTCCGAAAGAAATCGACAGACGTATCGGATGGCCCTCCTACCGTGCCGGTTACTTCCGCCCCTTCAGCCCCATGAAGGAAAACTTCTCCGATGCCCCGACGCTCAAACCCGTAACCCTGAACAAAGGCGAATTCAAGCAGTTCTTCCTGACAGTCCGGACGGAAAAAGGTCAGGAACCCGGCGTTTATAAAGGCGCTGTGGATCTGGTGAAACAGGGTAAAAAGATCGGTTCTGTGCCGGTGGCAGTGCGCGTATTGCCCTTTGAACTGGGGGCACCCGGCTCCTACGCCAATCCGGATAAGGAATTTCTCATTTCCTCCTATGCTTATACCGATTTTGCCATGATCATGTGGGAAAACGGTGGCAATTACGAGCTGATGAAGAAGCAGTACGATGCCTGGCTGCGCAATCTGGCAGCTCACAACCAGACCATGTTCATCACCCGTCACAATGTGATGAGTTACGAAGGCTGGAAAACCCTTGAAATGTTCAAGAATACCGGAATGCGTCTGGATTATGTAATGGGCGGTTCTCCTTCCGGAAGAGATCCTCTGGAATGGGAACACAATGCCAAGATCCAGAAGGCGTTCTACCACAAACTGCTCGGTCACAACAACATCTTCCTCTCCTACGGGGATGAACCTTCTGCCGCCAGTGCGCGTCCCATGCTTCCTCTGATTGAACATTATCAGAAGCACGGCTTCAAGTTTTACATTGCCGCCAAAACGCAGGTGTTCTATGTGGCGGGCTATCTCTACGACTTCTTCAATACCGCATACGATCCCACGAATCAGAATGCCACGGAAATGTGGAATGAAGTCGGAAAAGCCTGGGTCGCCTGGTATGCCGGTCAGCATGTGGGACCTGAAAACCCTGCATACAACCGCTGTCAGAACGGGATGGCACCCTACCTTGCCAATTACAGCGCGTTGTGCAACTATGCACACCATTTCGGGTCCTACAACGACAGATCAAGCGGTTATAAACCCATGGTGTTCCTCTACGGTGCCGGTCACGGTGTGATCGATACGCTCCAGTGGGAAGGTTTCCGGGAAGGTGTGGATGATATCCGTTATGCCACAGTCCTCAAACGCCTCACTGCAGAAGCCACTGTCCACAAAGATATGCAGGTCCAGTATGCCGGCCGACGGGCTCTCCAGTATCTGGCAGAGATCAAGGCGGGAGAAGCCGATCTGAACGAAGTGCGCCTCAACATGGTGCAGCATATCCTGAAACTCCGCAAACTCCTCAATAAATAAGACGCCAGGGAAATCAACCTATGAATATGAAGACCAAAATGTTTCTTTCCGCAGCGTTTGCTTCAGCAATGCTGCTCGGCGCCACCGGTATTTCCGCGTATGAGCTGACTTTTGCTCAGTGCGATGCCAAACGCGCTGCCATTCTCGCACCGGCAGCCAAGCCTGCGGTCCCCCAGACTCCTGAACAGAAGGAATACAGCAAAGCAGTCGCCCAAAAACTGCAGGGCATTGATAAAGATCTGCTCGGTGCCAAAAAATATGCGGAGGCGATTGCCGCCTACCGTGCCGTCATTGCCGATCAGAAGGCAGAACCGGTCCGGATCCTCCACGCTATGAATAGTGTGATCCGTGCTTACTTCTTCCAGCGTGACTGGGAAAAGATCAGAGATACCGCTGAAGAATTCCTGAAAGACAAGCGTCTTTCCCCCACACAGAAGTACGATTTACTTCTGGAAAAAGCCCGCGCGGAAGAACAGCTCAAGGATTACAGCGCAGCTTTGGCAACACAGTTCCTCCGTCTCCAGAACTGCCCCATCGAAAAAGCGATCCCCTCCATCAAGCAATCCATTCTGAGCCTGATGCAGAAGGACGGACATCTGGATGTGGCGATCAAGTACTGTCAGGAAATGATCAAAAATGCTGCTGATGCTCAGGAAAAGACAGATGCGCTGATGACGCTGACAAGACTGTACCGCAGTGAACAGAATTTGGAAAAAACACTGGCGACGCTCGATGAAGTCCTGGCTGTTGCACCTGACAAAAGTAAAGCGGCTGCACTCAAAGTCGAGATCGCCGATGCTCTGAACAATCGCCGCGGCTGGAAAAAACACGATATGGCAAGAGAGTTCTTTGTTTCCGTATTTATGGACAAGACCCTCACGCAGAATGTCCGCAGTTATGCCTATTTCCGCTATGCCCACTCCAGCAGAGAACAGCGGAGCAATTCGCAGGATGTGGTCGATAAGACATTTGAACTGCTCAATGATCCCACGATGGAACCCAGATTTCTGTTCGGCGGTGCCAAAATCGCCGCCGATATTGCCGCCCGCCCCAAAGGCGGACGTTCAAACGGCTTGGAAAATGTGGAATTGGCAAAGCAGATCATGCAGAAACTTCTGGATACCGGTAAACTGCCTCCGGCTGAACGCATCGATGCATCTTTCTTCATTGCATCGAAACTGATCCTGGAAAACAAATTTGCCGAAGCGGAACGGCTCACGCTCTCCTGCATCGATGTCAAACTGCCGGTAAAAATTTTCGCACGCGCTGTGTCCTCCTATGTGAAGGTTCTTTCCTGGCAGGGCAAATGGCGGGATGCCTCCATCTACATCCGCTCCGTTATGAATGATGCCAACAAGCAGGAACTTTATCCGATCCTTGCCGATCTGTACATGTATTTTGCAATGTACGATGAAGCAGCCGCCGTGTGGCGTGAAGCCGGCAAGCCTGTGAATGAGATCGCCGTTTACAAAGATTTCAATCACGAAAAGGCTTGGGAACTGGCAAAGAATGTCCTGAAGAACAAAGCTCTTTCTCAGGAGGACCGCGCACAGGCACTCGTCTATTTCCTGATGAACGAGGATCCTGAGGCGGCTGCGATCCGCGCACAGAATAAAGATCTTTATCCTTTCCTGCCCTACAATCAGGTCACAAACAGTCTGCTGTCAGCATCTGTCGGAGCCGGCGGTAATGTGAAGGCGATGGATGAACTTCTGAACATCCTCAGCGCCCACAAAGGGTTCTACTGGACTCCCGATCTGGCATGGTCAGCCATGCATGTGGCGGCATCCACCGGAAAACTTGACCGGGTCCTGGCAATGATCGGACACAAAGATATTGCCACCGACAGTACCGCATCAAAAATACCGATGCCCGAACGGACCCAGTTGATTTTCTGCACGAAAATGCTTCAGAACGTGAAGAATACCCCCGGTTCCTTCAAGAAGTTCTACGATTCCTACAAGTTCCCCGCAAACCTGACCAACAAAGAGCGCAGTCAGCTCATTCTCAAGGCTGCCCAGATCGCCCTTTGCGCCCGTTGGGAAATTGCAGCGGAAGAAGCGCATAAGACCTATCTTGCCCTCTTCAAGCCGGAACCGAGAAAATCCTATACGGTCAAATTCGTGAACGGCAGGATCATGAACATGAACGGGTTCCTGGCGCTGGGCGACGGTCCGGAAAAACAGATCTATGACCGCAATTACGGCGGAAATATGGACTTCCTGACAACCGACGTTTCCACCGGCGACCGCGGCGGCGCCATCAGCAGCGCAAAAGATACGAAGCAGGATGTTTATCAGCCCACAGTCATGCAGATCGCCTGCGATGAAGACGGACTCCATTTCCTCTTTACCGCCAAAGACAGCAAAGTCCGCGAGATCCAGGCGGGTCTCGTCAGTGCCGGAGCCTATGAAATGTATCTGGCTCCCGGAATCGAACAGCCTCACATCTGTCTGCTGCCGGATATGACCACCGGTCTTTACGGCCACAAGTGGAATGGAACATACGATTCTCCCCAGTGGCGCGATATCGTTCCCGGAGCGGACCGGATCGATCTGAAGAACGAACACAAGTTTACCAAGGACGGCTACATCCACTATATGTATCTCTCCTGGGAACGGTTCTACGACAAACTGCCGGAAAAAGGCGACAAATGGGCTTATGAGAACGTTCACTGGTGCCGCTTCGGCGGAAAGAGCTGGAACGGGACCAAATCCATCCACGGCAAATCCACATGGGGTGAACTTGTCTTTGATATCAACGATGCCCAGATGGCACAAATCAAACGCAAGATCATCTATGCCGCCCGCAAAGCATATCTGACAGAAAAAAGAACCACCCAGCATCGCCACGGCATCATTGACTCCATGCTCAATGAACGGAAAGATCCCGGATTCCTGGAAAAATTCCTCAATGCCTATGTTGAGAAACTGGATTCCTATCTGCCGATGGTCACTGCAGATATGGATGATGCCACGGTCAATAAACTCTACCACGAGGTCGTGCCCCTCTGGTTTGAAGTCAAATTCCATGTGGCGGATGCCTATCGCCGCCATCTGGAAGAAAGCATGATGGAAGAATAAGCGATCACTTCAAATATTGCTTCATCCAGCCCCGGCTCCTCACGGATCCGGGGCTTTTTTATGCCGAAGCGATATAAAACAATACACCGGCGGGTGGGTGCCGCACCGGTGTATCGTTTTTGATCGGAAATGATCCGGGTCAGAAGGTCTGACGCCGGATGCTGCGGATCGTGATGCCGCCATCTGTTGCGAGTTCGATCCGGCTCACAAGATAGCCGGAACGGAGGGAAACCATCGTCCGGACACCGGCAATTTCCGTATCCAGAATGGTGCCGGGCAGCTTGGAGTCGCGCTTGACCATGATCCGGAGTTTGAACACGCCGTCCGTACCGCGGAGTTTATCCAGTTTGAAGTCGCGGCTGAACACATGGCATTTGTACTTGACAGGCATCGGCATCTCCTTGAAGATCTCGATGGAATCGCCGTATTCCGCCACCGTTTCGCGCATGGTCTTCAGCGGCGGCATGAACCATTTGCCGTTGTCCTGCGTTTCGTACTGCGCCGTTTTTGCATCCAGATCCAGCAGGAATTCCGCTTCATCGTTGAAGTGGAGTGCCAGTCTGCCGCCGTTGCTGCCGTCGATCTCAAATTCATAGCAGGCATCTTCGTTGAGAGCATCTTCCAGCACGCCGTCGGCGGTGGGAAATTCTTTTTCCGCGCGGACGACCGGGAAGAGTTCAGGACACCACTTGATGCCGAGCTGATGATTTTCCAACTGGACAAGTTCGCGGATGACCATATAACTGCCGAAGGGGAACACCCAACCGGCAACCAGACGGCGGTCATTTTTATAAGACATCGCCATCGGCACAAGGATACCGTCGTAAACATCCCGTCCGTCTGCGGCAAGGTCATCGTATTCCTTGAAATCGTCGGTGGGGGATGCATACATACCGCTCATCCCGACAAACATATAGTAATATCCGCCCCATTCAAAGTAGCCGGGACATTCCAATGTATGTTTCAGCGGTGTTTTTCTGCCGTGGGGCGGGAAATCGTGCGTGACACATTTCCAGATGCCGTCCACTTTATCGGCAGTCCAGATACCGTCCGCGTACATTCTCAAAGTCCCGTCCGGCATGGCATAGACGCTGGGATTTTCGCTGAAGTGGGTGAGTTTCTGCGATTTTTCAAAGTGAATACAGTCATCGCTGACGGAATAAGTCATGCCGTGGGGGTAGAGCCCGTTCAGTTCTTCGTAAGTATGCGGCGTCGTTTTACCGGTCGTCTCCCCTTCCCGCCGCAGCATATTGCCGCCGCTTTCTTCGGGCAGGATGTATCTGCCGGTATGCAGACCGTATGCAAAATAATATTTCCCGTTATGGAAGAAGGGCGTACCGGTCCCGCAGGATTCCCACTGTTCATCGATTTGACCGATCACCTGATGTTCTTCCCAGTTGACAAGGTCCTTACTGGAAAGATGTCCGTAAAAATGTCCGCCCGTGCCGAATTTTGCGCCGTGGTGACGGCGGTCCAGCAGATAGAACAGATGCAGCGTATCGTTGTGGGAGAATGTCACCACATCCCCGACCCAGGAGGAAATACCGAAGGTGGAGAAATACTGGATCCCGATCGGTTCATCTTTGTGCGTCACCGTGATTTCCGGACGCAGAGCGGGCGCATACCACGCCACATTCTCCCCGATGGTTGTAAGGGGTCCGGTACCTTCGACGATTTTGCCGAGAAAATAGTTTTCATCGATCATTTCATCATCAACAATGATCATCAGACGCACACCGTCCGTATGCAGGATCAGACGGTGTTTTTCCTGCGTAACAACGCTCTGGGCGAAGCCGACGCGGATCTCCGTCCAGTCCGCCCGTCTTTCGTGTTTCAGAAACAGCGTGGCTTCGATAACGGGGCAGCTGCCGTCCGGCATCGGATAGGAAAGATAATGCTGTGCGTCATCGAATGTGGGATCATCTTTCATTTCCGCGAGAAAATAAAGATAATCCGGCACGACTCCGGTACCGGTGGCAGTTCTGCGTTTGAGGGTGAAACTGCCGGGGATCTCTGCGATCATTCCGTTTTCGGTGAGTTTGCTGAAATCCAGATCCATCGTGAGCGTAAAGGAATTGGTATCCTGTACTCTCCGGCAGATCGCGGGATCAAACGAAAATTTTTCGATTCTTTTTCTGATCATGCTACCGGTCTTTCTTTGTTATTGAAATCGTGTTGAACTAACATACAGCAGGTCAAAGTTTTTTTCAAATCATTTTTTGCGTCAACTGTTATAGAACCGCAAAAAAATCTGCAGAGCCATCTGTCATTGATTCAGATATAAGCCTGAAGCAGATCCGCAAAACGCTGCAATGCAGAATCATACTGCCGGCCGAGAGAGGTGTCCGGGGCAATGATCTGTTCCACACTGCAGAAGCGTTCGGTCAGTTCCCGGAAATCCATACCGGCTGCGCAGTTGGCGGCACGCATGGCGGCGCCGAGGGCGGCAGTTTCTGCCGAGGAACCGATCAGGACGGGCGTCTGGAAAATATCCGCGATGAGCTGCCGGAGCAAACCGCTTGCAGAAGCACCGCCGGTCAGCCGGATATTCGCCGGGCGCGCAGTCAATTCCGCATGATAAAGCATGGTGAGGATCTGTGATTCGATCAACGCCCGGATCATCTCACCGGCAGTCGCTTCCGCCGGATCGAAATTATAAAAGATCTCCGGCTTCGGCACGGCGGGTGTGGATTCCGCGATCAGAAACGGGAGCAGTTGGAATTTACCCGGTGCCGCCGATACTGCCGCGCGGTCAAAATCCGCAAAGGAAAGATCATATTTTTTACGGAAATGATCCCGCGTCAGAGAGCCGTTGGTGAAACAGAGCAGAGACATGAAGCCACCGGAGGGACAACCGAAAATATGTCCGTTCTTCCGGGGCGCATCCGAAAAATTCTGTACGATCCCGGAAAATGTATCACTGGTGCCGAGACTGATCATCGCGCTCCGGCTGTCAACACACCCGCACCCGATCAGGCTGTTCGGGTTGTCACCGGACCAGACATTGACCGGGATCCCGGCGGGGAGACCGTATTTGGAAAAATAGGGGGAAAGCGTTCCGGCGATCTCCGTGGAGGCGACACATGGCGGCAATTTTTCAGCCAGATCCGGCGCGGTAAAAGTCAGGATCTCCCGATCCCATTGGAGCGTATTCAAGTTCAGAAGATTCATCCCCGCACCGTCGCCGTAATCAATGGGAGCCGGTTTCCCCGCAAGGACCGATGCCATGAAGGAACTGATGAGATGAACCGATGCCGTCCGGTTCCAGTCCGCCTCATTCTCCGCGGCAAATTTCATGATCTGGGGTCCGCTGAACCGTTCTGCCGCATCGCTGCCGGTCCGTTCCTTGAGCGAGCCCTGAAATTTTTCCCGGAGCATGGCACACTGCGCACCTGTGGAGGCATCCATCCAGATCGGTGCCGTTTTTCTGCTGAAAGAGGCGGAAAGCTGTTCCGACAGGGACGCATCCGTTTTCAAGGCGGCGAGCAGTTCGGGGAACCGGTCGTTCAGATAAACAGTTCCGTGCTGCTGACCGGAACCGGAGATCCCGCGCACCTGCGCCATCGGCAGCCCCTGCGCATACATTTTTCCCAACAGCATATCCAGTGCATCAAGCCACATTGCCGGATCGGCATGGCGGATCGCCGGATCTTCATGGGGCAGAAAGCCTTCACCTGAATGATACTGCGGCAATTCCCTGCCGTAATGGACCGGGACCGGTGTGGAAAACTGCCCGTTTTCCGGATCGATCAGAATCCCTTTGATACTTTGCGTCCCGACATCGATCCCAAGATAAAAACCCATGGCTTCTGCTCCTGATATAATACCGTTTCAATGTCTTTTCCGTACTGTAGCATACACGGTGAAATTTGTCAAGGTTCATCCCGTCAAAGCGTTTTAAAAAAGCGATCCCCTGTCATCCGCAGATACCGCAGACAACAGGGGAACAGCTGAACGGGACCGTCAGCGGATGATCTTCAAACCGTTGATGGCAGCGTAATCTTCGATCAGCGCCATATTGTCACCATAGGTCACAATGTAATGCTGACTCATCACATTCCGGATAAAGTCTTCCGATGCACCGCTTTCAAAGAAAACTTCCAGACTGGGCAGCTGGGGAGCCGGGGGCGCCCAACCGGCTTCTTCCCACGTTTCGGGCGTTTTGGCTTCGCCGCGGAGTGCGTGGATCACCAGTTCGCCATCCACCTGCGCGAGACGCACCAGTGTCACGGGACCGGTTTTGACTTTGGAAACATTGAGCAGCCCTTCCCCGAAGGAACCGAAGGCATTGGGCATCACCGTAATGCCGCCATCGGTCACAGAAGCGGGAACGTAATCGGGTACGCCCATAATGGCACTCTTTTCCGTAAATTCATAAAATTCCATATAAGCGGGCGTCACACCGGTCAGATACTTCATAATGAGTTCGGTCACAGTACCGTAGGAGTCATTTTCCGGCACGGTGGGGATATCCATTTCGTCATGGAGCAGGGTCAATGCACCTGCGGGTGCGAACTTCAGGATCTTCTTGATCCCGTCCACATCGCAGAAGGAAAATGCGTCGTAGCGGCGTTCGCAGATCTTTTTCCGGATCGCAATGGAAAGACGCACGGAATTTTCCACCGTTCCTTCCTGAGGTTCGCGGACAAATTTCCAGTTGGAACGGATCTTTTCAGCACCGGCAGCGATTTCTTCCGCCGTGACCTGATCGGCAAGTTCTTTGATCTCCAGAAGATCGAAGTGTTCGATCTCTGCGCCGATCTTCTTTTTCAGCAGATTGCCATCGTAAAGCGTGCCAAAAAGCCGCATATCCCGATAAGAACTCATGCCGATGAACGCGTGGTGCATCATGGCAGAGGCAGACGCCGCACGCAGAAAGGACACAGCCTCATCATAGCGGGGCGCAGCATCTTTCTTGTTCACCAGATATTTGAAATTGTAGCCCATTTCCTTCATCGGAGCGCGCAGCGCTGTCGTTCCCGCCTGATCGGCAGTCGTGACAAAGTGTCCATTTTCGCGCCAACCGCTCAAGCCCCACAGCAGCATGGGTTTATGTTTGAAGGGTTCGATCACTTTGATCACTGCCCATGTGGGGATCCAGCCGGCGATACAGACAACCAGGGCATCGAAATCCCCCTTCGCCAGTTCTTCCACCGCACGCTGCGTCTGAACGCCGTCGGGATCGTCGCTGACAGGTGCTGTTTCCACCAGTTCCACGCCCCGTTTGATCAGTTCGTCTGCGGCAGTACGGCAGCGGGCATCAATAAATTCCCGTGGGGTATTGACTTCACCGAAGCCCACAAATCCCGCACGGATCTTCCATTCTTTACGAATCATATTTTACCTCCGAAGGTTGGTATGAGTAATGAGTTCAATTTCTGATAAGTTCTGAAATACGGTTCATATTCCGCCGCATCGGCAGAAGGCTGAACAGTAAAGGCGACTTTCACCATCTGCCGCACAGCATCCTGACAATCTCCGAAATCCCCGCATGCGACCGCCGCAAGGATGGCAGCCCCCAGAGATGTGGCTTCTTCACATTCCGTGACCGTGACCGGCAATCCCAGCACATCGGCTTTGATCTGCAGCCAGAGACGGCTTTTTGCAGCGCCGCCCAGCGAACGGATCTCACAGATCTCCGCACCGAGCGAACGCAGCGCCTCCACATTGTCACGCAGCAGATATGCCACCGATTCCATGATCGCCCGCGCCCAGTGTCCTTTCCGGTGAGCGAGCGTAACGCCCCACGCAACACCGCGCGCTTCAGGATTGGAGACGGGGGAAACGGCTCCGGCACAATGAGGCAGCAGGATCAATCCGTCACTGCCCCGGCTGACGGCTTCCGCCGCCGCATCAAATTCGCGGAAAGACATTCCGCCCGCAAATTCATCCCGGAAATGTTTGAGGAGCATTCCGGCAGTCGGTGCCCAGGGGAGCAGCACAAAAGAATCTTTTGCGAAGCCCAGATAGGTACTCAGCCGCCGTTCTTCATCATAGACAACAGAGGGGAACGCCGCGCAGAGCGCAAGCGTGCATCCGGTGGTTTCCGAGATCATCCCCTGCCCCGCACAACCGCTGCCGAGATTGCCGCAGACATGATCAATGGGGCCGCAGACAGCCAGAGTCCCGGGCAGGATGGGCGTTTCATTTTCGATACAGACCCCCACCGGATCCACGGCATCGTGAAGTTCCGGCAGTTGATTTTCCGTAATGCCCAGCGTCTGAAGCACCGCCTGATCATACGCACCGGTCCGGATGTCGTAGTAAAGACTGGACGGCATCAGACCGCGGCAGGTCCCGAATTTTCCGGTCAGTTTATAGAGAATGTAATCCTCCACCATCAGATAATATGCGGTCCGGTCAAACAGTTCTTTTTCGTGCTTTCTGTACCACAGGATCTTACAGGCGGGCCAACAGGGCAGGATCTCCGTCTGACCGGACATCCGGAACAGGGCGTCCAGCGTAAAAGTCTCCTCCAGAAAAGCCGCTTCCTCTCTCGCCCGGTTGTCCAGCCAGACAATGGCCTTGCGCAGCGGCTTTCCATCGGCATCGACCATGATCAGCGTTTCCGCCTGACCGGTCACCGCCAGAGACCGTATCTGTGCCGGATCGACGCGGGACGCCTCCAATGCCTGACGCAAAGCCTCTCTGACCGATTGCCAGTAGATCCCGGCGTCCAGTTCCACGATATCGGGCTGCGGCGTTTCCAGCGTGTACTCTGCCAGTCCGGTCCCGCACGGTACCCCGGCACTGTCAAAGACCGCCGCCTTGACGCCGGTCGTTCCGATGTCGATCCCCAGATAAAAATGCATAGGTATTTCTTACTCTTCAAAAAGTTTGTTGATCTCTTCCACGGTGATATCCGCCAGTTTGTAACCGCCGTCGGAACCGACCTGACCATTGATGATCAGTCCGCCGTAACCGCCGAATTTTTCACCATCGGGGCTGGGCAGATAACCGGCATGGAAATTGGCGTTTCCGGAGAGCTGGACCAGGAATGTCTGGAAGGCTTTGGAACGCGCCTTGATGTTCTGTCCGTAGTAGAGATACAGCTCAAAGGGGTTGTTGGCAATGGCAATATCACCCAGACGGATCACGTTGATGTCAAAGGTGAGATTGGGAAATTCATCCTGATTCTGATAACGGGTGATCACTGCCTGGGCATTCTTGATCAGCACAAAGTGATGCAGTTTGCTGTCGTAGGGTCCGGGACCGTCAAGTTTTTCATTGGCGTGAGTCTCTGCGCAGAATTCTTCAAAAGCCTTATCTTCCGGCATGATGGCAGTCAGGCGGGCAAGTTCGGCTTCCGCTTCTTTGAATGCCTGATAACTTGCTCTGCGGCGGGGCAGGACCACATCCACATTTTTGCTGATCAGCACAGGATCGTATTCGATCCCGTCCACTTTTGCCTCTTTGACTGCTGTCACCAGACGGTTGGCAAGGAACGGAACGCCGTCTTCATGCCAGAAATCCGGTTCCGTGGTGTAATGACGCACCAGATCGCGGGGAGACTGACAGCCCGCTGCGCTGATCTGATAGATCGTATGGAAATCATTGCCGAATTCCGTTTTGAGCAGTTCACGCGTGGCACCGGCGAAGTCGGAAGAAACCACATAGGTGGATTCCATATTCTGGGAAGGACACGCCACATTCAGAAGCATACCCGTCCGGGTTCCCTTTTCATCATAGGTGAACAGCATTTCGACCCCGGTATCTTCACCGGCTTCCATGCCGATAAAGTCCGGACGGGTGGTATCGCCGTACATCTCTGCGGTGCCGTCACTGTACACTGCACGGCGGCAGTGACCGATCCGGGCGTTGCCGAAACCTCTGGCGATCCCGCCGACAGCACGGTTGTTCCACGCATTCACAACGGTATCCACGATAATGGGCACGGCAAATGCCGCATATTCATCCGGCGTCAGCACATCGCTCTGTTTGTTGACATCTGCCCATGCAATGGCACCGACGCCCGACATTTTGGCGTTGAATGCCAGAGAGGGGGCACTGTGTGTATGAATGGCATGGAGAAACAGTTTTTTGGAATCAAAGGCGGGGATCCGTTTGGCAACTTCGCTGCGGACAAGTTCCGTGAGCTGACGGGGGCAGCTGGTAACATCCATCCCCACATTGACAAAATATTCATCGCCTTTGCTGACAGCGCAGGCAGTGATTTTCAGGCGGGAATGGATCCCCGTGGCGATACGTGCGTAATACTGACCGTACAGAGGGATCTTTTTTCCCAGAGAATCCGGCGTGATATCACCTTCACTCCAACCGATGAGAAGTTTGTTGTTCATCTGCAATCTCCTTGTGTTTACTGTTATTCAGTATGAAAATTCTTCTGTCGTTCTTACAATGTGATCCAGCATTTGTTCCGGGCGGATTCTTTCACTTTTTCCATCAGCGACTGGATATAGACGCCCTGCTCCAGAGAGGGTCCCAGCTGCTGTCCGGTATGGACGGACTGCAGGAAGGTGTAAAGACAGTGCATGTGACTGCGGATCCAGCCGATGGATGCTTTGGGCGTGGGGAATCCGGCAGGTTTGTCATAGCGCTGTCCGCAATCGATGGCAGTCCAGCCGCGGAAACCGCCGATGGGTGCGGATTTTTCGCTGCAATCGTAATAGTAAAGACGGTGGAAATCCATCGGCAGCATCTTGATGGCACCTTTGGAACCGTAGATCTCGAAAGAAACTTCGTCTTCCGTTCCGGTGGCGATCTTGGAAGCGTGGATGTTCCCCACTGCGCCATTGCCCAGACGCATGGTCACAAGCATATTGTCCTCCGCATTCACCTTCACCATTCTGGCGGGATCTTCGGCAGAGGGGCGTTCCGCATACGCAATATGGGTCATGGCGGAAAGTTCTTTGAAGTCGCCCAGCAGATAGTGCATCAGGTCCAGGATATGACTGCCCAGATCCGCCACAACACCGCCGCCGGCTTCCGCAGAAAGTTTCCATTTCAGCGGCGCTTTCGGATCGGAACTGCCGGAATGGAGATAGGACCCGCGGAATTCCAGAATGTCACCGATGAGACCTTCTTCGATCAACTGTTTCGCCCGGAGCGTCACCGGGAAGAAACGGTTCTGCAGTGTCATCTGGCTGATCCCTTTGTAGGTCTTCAGGGCTTCGCGGATCTGCAGCGCTTCATCCAGCGTGGCGGTCAGGGGTTTATCGCAGTAAATGTGTTTCCCGTTTTTGATGGCAGACATAACTGCTTCAAAATGAAGATGATTCGGCGTACAGATGTCCACAATATCGATATCCGGATTTTCCGTGATCTGCCGGTAATCCGTAACCGGGGTGATATCCCCGCCCACCTGCGCTGCACCTTTTTCCGCCGTTGCCGGACGGGACGTGCAGATGTGGGTGATCCGGCTTTTGAATTCCTGCTGATCGTAATACAGCGGAATGTTCATGTGACCATAGGCGTGGACTTTTCCGATAAAGCCGAACCCGATCATTCCTACGTTATAGACTTTCATTTCCAGTTTCTCCTTCCGCAGAGATGCCAATCATCTGACCGGTCCGGACCGGCGGCAGTCTCATACCACAGATCCGGATCTGATCCATTTGTACAGGCGATCTCCCGTCTGCCGTGTTCAGCCCAGCAGTTCCTTTTCGGTTTCCGCAATGGCTTCTTCAATGATGTCCATCCCCTTCATCGCCACTTCATTGGGCATGATGATGGGCGGGCTCATACGCAGAATGTGACCTGCCGGGACCCATGCAAGACCTTTGCGGAACGCTTTCTGATAGACCATCTTACCGGCTTCATCAAAGGGCGTCTTGAGGGCTTTGTCTTTGACCAGTTCGATACCGAGGAGACAGCCCTTGCAGCGGGTGTCGCCCACGATCTGATATTTTGTGGTCCAATCCGCCATGCGTTTCTTGAACAGCACTTCCAGTTCCTGAGCATGTTCCAGAAGACCTTCTTCTTCAATGACTTCAAAACAGGCAAGTGCGGCTGCGCATGCCATGGGGTTGCCGCCGTAACTGGTGGAGGCACTGATTTTGTCCACCGCATCCGCATAAGGTGTACGGACTGCCATACAGGTAACGGGGAAACCGTTGCCGAAGCCTTTGCCCAGCGTCACGATATCCGGCAGAACATCCCAGTGTTCGCAGCAGAGGATCTTACCCGTTCTGCCCATACTGGTCAACACCTCGTCCGCAAAGAGAAGAATGTTGCGTTCATCCAGGAATTTGCGGAGTTTCGGGAAGAAGTCATCGGGCGGCATAATGGATCCGCCCCAGCCCTGAATGGGTTCCAGCACAAATGCCGCAACCTGACCGGTGGTGGATTCCCTGATGAATTTATCATAAAATTCCAGATAGCGTTCTGTATCCAGTGTGCCGTCTGCGCGGGTCCACCAGGGACGGTAGGTATCGGGACGGGGAACCAGATGGAAACCTTCCGGACGGGACGCACCGCTGAACTTGGTCATACGCGCCAAACCGATGGAGTGTCCGCTCTTGCCGTGGAAATCCATGAAACAGCTGATGAATTCATGTTTTCCGGTCGCCGCACGGCAGGTACGCAGACCCGCTTCCACCGCCGTCGTACCGCTGTCGTACAGCTGAAAACATTTCAGGTCGCCGGGAAGAACGCTTGCCATCTTTTCCAGCAGTTTCACCTTGATCTCCGTGGTGAAGTCGTGGCAGTTCATCATCTGTTTCGCGTATTTGCCGACCGCTTCGGAGATTTTCGGATGACAATGCCCCAGCGTCGTCACATAGATACCGCTGGAAAAGTCGATGTATTCGTTGCCGTCCGCATCGCGCATGATACAGCCGTTGCCGCTTTCAAACGCCACAGGAAACAGTTTGACCTGTCCGGAAAGACCACGGTAATATTTGGCTGCCCGGTTGTGAAGGGCCTGACTCTTGGGACCGGGGATCGTTTCGCTGACCAGTTTGGGATAACTGTTCAGATCGATCTGATAAGGTGCGGGATCATACTTTCCCATAGGAATGTTCCTTTCTTGATTTTTTGGTTCTGAACCGTATTTTTACGTTACAAAATCTGATACTGCAATAAAGTACCCCGTTTTTACGCTGACGCAAGAGAATTTCCACCCGCAAAACGATTTTTTATCAAACTTTATGTTGTTTTTTAACATTTCTGCCCATCCATCATCTTACAGCAAAATTTCCTGAAAAAATGCCCGGAACACCACTTGATTTTCATTTTTGAAATGTTATATTTTAACACAAATGGAGAAATTTGCTATGTATCAGCGTCAGAAAAAAATCCTCGATATGCTCCAGCGCGGAAAAGTTTCCATCCCGTCCGCCGCAGCTGAGTTGGGCGTCACGGAAATGACCGTGCGCCGGGATTTGAAAGAATTGGAAAAACGGAAACTGGCTCTGCTCGTGAAGGGCGGCGCCATCCCCTTTCCCGCCCGGTATGAACCGGAAGAAAACGAACTGGAACATCTGGAACGGAAAAATGCCATTGCCGATGTTCTGTTTCTGCGTATCCTTCCGGCAGACTCCATTTTTCTCAGCACCGGATCCACCACATTGGCGTTTGCACGCGTTCTGGCAAGACGGAACACCCGCCCGATGACCGTGATCACCAATTCACTTTCCATCGCTTCCACGCTGTTCCGCAGCAGCTGCAAAGTGATCCTGCTGGGCGGCGAACTGCGGACTCATTCCCTGGATCTGATCGGTCCGGTGGCGGAAAAAAATCTGGAAGAATACCATGTGGATTACCTGATCTCCGGCTGCGACGCCGCCATTGCAGATCACGGCTTCTATACCTCAGATATGAGTCTGGCAAATCTGGAACGGAAGTCTCTCCAGATCGCCGATCAGGCTGTGATCGTGTGCGACAGCAGCAAATTCGGCAAACGGGCGCTGACACGATTCGCCCAAACAAATGAGATCGATCTGCTGGTGACGGACGACAACCTCAGGCACGAAGATTTCACCCTGCTCCACCGGTCCGGTATGGAAATACTCAAAGCATCGGTGTCAGGCAGTACACCTTCCGGAATCACCCCGTGATCCGGCACGGCACGCCCCTTACTTCACCGCAAGAAGATACAGCGGCTCCCCGTAAAGCAACGTCTGCGTGATCACGATCCCGTCATCCGTCCGCCTGTACGCCAATTCCTGCCATTCGCCGTTCTGATCCGCAAACCGGAACGTTTCCGCCTTGCGCCACGCCGGCGGCAGATGCAGCGGCAATTCATCAATGGGATCCGGATTGAGCGCAGTCAGAACTGCCATACCGATACAGGGCGCATCGGGTTCCCTCGCTTCACTCATCACAACAAAGGTGCGCGGATGCTCTTTCGCCATCACAAATTCATCCCGGAACCGGATAATAAGTTTCTGAATCAGACGCTGACGCCTGTAATTGAACAGACAGGAGGAAAGATTGTCACGCACCGTGCAGGCGAGAATGATCACATTCCCACCCAGTCTGTTGGTAAAAAGCGTCATGCCCGGAGCCATAAATTCGTGCCGGAAAGATACGATCTCCGTGACCATTTCACACGCCGGATCATCGCAGATGAGTTTGACACTTCTGCCGTTCCCGTAAGGACACCAGATCGTCTGGCGGTGCATATTCCTGCCTTTGCCCGGCGATGAAAAACCTTCGCAGATGATCTCACGCCCTTCAAAATCATATTTGTCGCGCGCCGTGAAAAGTTCCTTTTCCACACGCACACCCAGAAGTTCGCCGTATCCGCGCTGATACAGGACCTCCGCCGCCTGACCATCCAGAAATACAGTGCCGGACAATATGTTCCGCACCATATCATCCTCCCAGAATCGAGGCTGATTTCCACTGACGAATGACACGCCGGACGGCAGCGTGGAATAAGGGATCCCGAAATGAGAAATCACGGTCGTCCAATCCGGACCGCTCTCCGGCACAAAGGAACTCCAGAACGGATCAAAATACTGATAAACACCTTTGACTTCACAGGTGCGGGCGATCCGGGCAACGGCTTCAAACCGTTTCCGTTCTGCCGCAAACATCCTGCTGTATGCGTGTTCTTCGTTGGGATCGTCCATCCCCTGCTGCGCCTGAAATGTGGAACCGTGAAATCCCATGGCATAAGCATTGCCCATCAGGATCCGCATACAGGTTCCGGATGTATAAAAACTGGTGTGCGGATAGGTGTCCGATTCATGATAAAAACGGAACGGCTGCGGAATATGCTGTACCGAATAAAGCGGGTGAAACAGGGATTCGGGGATCCCGCCGATCTTCTCCCCGCAATAAAATGTACCGAAAAGACGGGAAAACGGCACATGATTTTTTCCCGCTGCCGCCCGGGCAACACATTCCGTGATATCACCGTCACGGTCCGCTCCGCCCGGCTGCATCATGCCGATGGGGATCTCCGGATTCTTTCTGTCGATCGTACTGCGGAGCTGTTCCGTAATGGCGACCATGGAATCTTTCTGCAATTCCACCCACTCTTTCAGAAGGGCGTACCCTTCCCGTGTGCCGCTCTGAAAAATCGTTTTGAGTTCCTCACGCGTATAACTTCTGCCTTTGCGGCGGGCAAATTCCGCCATGTGCAGATCACAGCAGCAGCCAAAGGGCCACGCGGAAGCATTCTGACAATAATCGTCCTCGATGAAAATAAAATCCGGCTGCGCGATCTCGCAAAACAAGGCGGCACGCTCCGCAAAAAGACGGCTGAATCCTTCATCACGCGGGCAGATCCCGAAAGGGGAAAGATTGCCGTCAAAATCCAGCATCCGGGTAAATCCGGGCGAAGGTCCGGATTTCAGGGAAAGAGAGATCCACCAGCCGATGGAGATCCCGTAAGGTGACAGATCATCTTTCACTGTCTTTGCCAGAACGGCAAGACGCCGGTACACATCTTCCGGCGGCAAACCGATGGTGCGCCACCCTTTGCAGGGGGCGAACAGCATAAAACGCCGGAGACCCGAACTGTGATACAGTTCAAGGATCCCGTTCACGATCATTTCACGGGTCGCCCAATCCGACTCAAGGGGGATCGGCACTGCAAAATCCAAAACTTCATCCGATACGGCAGATCTCATAGCAAACCTCCTGTTCCGTTATCTGACAAGCAGCATCTTTTCCAGTTCGTCGTCCCAGGTGTTCCGCAGGGCGAGTGCCTTGTGCAGGAGTTGTTCCGCGGCTTCGGAGAAGTCAACATTCTCCAGCATTTCGCGGAATTCATCCCGTTCGCCGTCCAGTCCGAATCCCATAGGTTCAGACTCTCCGGCAAGGGCTCTCATCTCTGCCGCG